>NZ_JBSGBE010000001.1:0-863798 GCF_053601075.1 Lentzea sp. NPDC004789
GCCGGGGTGCAGCCGGTCGTGGGGTCGGCGTCGGAGTCCTTCGCGTCATCCCCACCCAGATCCTTACCGGTGAACGTGTAACCGGCGTACTGAGCGGGCAGCGACGACAGGTCGAAGCACACCGTGTACGTGCCGTCCGGCAGATTGTCGAACAGGTACTTGCCCTGCGCGTCGGTCTTCGTCGTCGCACCGGTCGACAGCTTCACCGTCAGACCGGCAACACCCGGCTCACCCGCGTCCTGCACACCATTGCGGTTGGTGTCCACCCACACGAAGTCACCGAGGGAGTTGGTGACCTTGGCGTTGATACCCGCGTCGATCGTGTGATCCACGGTACCGGCCTTGCCCGTGGTCACCTGCGCCTTGCCCGCAGTGTCCACATTGGAGTCGGCGGCGCGGTCCGGACCGGCCTCCTTGACGGTCCACTTGAGATCGGCCTTGGCCGGAGCACCCGGCAAGGTCGCCGCGTTCACCCCGCTGTAGTCGAACGTCAGGTTGTAGCAGGTCTCCGGCTTCAGACCATCCGCCGCACCGAAGTAGTACTCACCCTTGGCATTCGTCGTCTTCACCGGCAACGCGGCACCACCGGCACACGGCGTCGCCGTCACCTTCACCCCGGCGATCGCCGGCTCGTCGCCGTCCTGGATGCCGTCGGCATCGGTGTCGAACCAGACGCGGTTGCCCAGCTGTACCGGCGCCAGGTCGCACAACGCTTCCAGATCACCGAGACCGTTCGCCTTGCCCCAGCCCTCACTGAACTCGTCGATGATCTTGTAGGAGTTGGAGTACGTGGCGTCCATCATCAGACCCGTGGTGCGGTCGAACCAGCCGACGCCGCCGGTGCGCACACCGGTCGGGTCCATCACGGTCGCCGGCATGCGGGTCTCGCCGTAGACCAGGCCCACCGCACCCTGCGCGGTCTCCTGGTGCGGCGCGTAGCCGCCGCCGAACGCGAAGTACTCACCGGGGTAGTACTCGACGACGTCGGCCGCCTGCTCGGCACCGCCGTTGGGGTTGACGTGGTTGTTCTTGCAGCCGCCGGTGCCCTCCCACGCGTAACCGGTGGCGGTCTTGCAGGCGCGGTTGAGGTCACCGCCGGAGAAGGTCTCCCACTCACCGCCGGTGCCGTCCGGAGCGGGGATCCAGAAGCCGCCCATGTCGCCGAAGCGGTCGCGGAAGCCCAGCGCGAGGTCGCCGTTGTTCTCCACGCCGATGTCGATCAACAACGGCATCGGGTAGGTGTTGTGCTGCAGATCGTTGGCCGCGGTGTCGTTCCAGCTGTTCGTCCAGGGGTACCAGACGTTGCTCGCCGGGCGGCTGTTGAACGTCCTGCCGCGCGGGAAGTCGAGGACCTTCGTCAGCACCGGCGCGCTGAACGCACCACCGGAGAACTTCATGACGACGGCCTTCACGTCCGCGATCTTCTTCGTCGACGCGCCGGAGCAGACACCACCGACGTACACGACGCCGTCGCGAACGCCGAGCGCACCGGGGCGCCAGTCGCCCGCGGACGGACACGTCGACGGGATCGCGTACGAGCCCTTCGGCGCGGGCGCCGTGGGCAGCGTGGCGTCGTAGACGTAGAGCTTCTTGTCGAACAGGTTGACGACGTAGAGCTCGCTGCCGTCCTCGGAGACGTCGATGTCACCGAGGCTCTGCGTGCCCGGCACGGCGAAGAAGCCGCCGTCGAAGTCGGCCTGGTGGTTGTGCGTGGCCCCACCGGCGTTCGGCACGGTGGTGAACAACGTCGTCGCGCCGCCGCCGGCGGGCGTGACGTAGACGCCGCCGGGACCACCCGGACCGTAGTTGGTGAGGCGCTTCGCGAACGCCGCGGAGAACAGCCGCTTGTCCTGCTTGCGGTAGGCCAGGCCGTACACCGTGCCGGTGGCGCCCTGGTTCGCGATCTGCGTCGGTGCGGTGTTCGTGCCACGCGCGGTGAACGGCATGGTCACCAACGACCGCGCGGAGTCGTTGACCATGCTCTTGCCGTCGCGGTCACGCGTCGCGCGCTCGCACGCCGTCGCGAGCGCGGGGCTCGACTGGCAGTAGTCGGACGGGTTCCACAGACCGGTCGTGACGGTGACGTTCTTACCGCCGGAGACGTCCACGAACATCGTGTTGCTCTCCAGCGTGCCGCCCGCCGGGGCCGGCTGCAGCACGCTGCCCGCGGGCGGGTTCACCTGCACCCGGTACTTCCCGCCGCTCACCGCGCCGAGGCCCACCGCGACACCGCCGGACGCGTCGGTCGTCCCGGCCGCGGTCTTGCCCGCGGGATCGGTGACGAGGACGGAGGCACCCTGGACGGGCACCTCGACGGCGGCGTCGTAGTTGCCGTTGCCGTTCACGTCACGAATGACCTTGACGGTCAACGAGCCGTCACCGGGACCGGCATGCGCTGTCGTCGGGATGACCACGGCGGACGAGGCGGCCACCAGCGCGGCGAGCGCGGTAGCGAGCGGTCGTTTCACGAATTCGCTCCTGGGCAGCAGGGACGGGGCACACAGCGGGAAACTGGAAAATGCCACCGTTTCCGCAGGTCCGCCTGCCGTGCACCACTTACGCGCCGTTGCTTGTCACACTTACTGGTGAACTTTTCTCGCGAGATCGGCCGCTTGGTTTCGACTTTTTGTAGCCCTCCGTAGAACGCTGCCCCTTTTCGAGTGAGACGCGATCCACGATCGGGGATTCAGGTTTAGCCGCGTCCGTTGCAGTGTGCAACTGTCCACATGAGAGGTTCGCTCTACCGGGTCATTCGTGTGTGTGGACGTCACAGCTTGACCACACGGCATATGAGGCTAAACGGGTGAATGTGTGCATCGGACTCAGCCTTTCCTGGCTTCGGCGCCTGTAACCCGTGAAGGTCGCCCACGGGCGGTGAAGGACCCGAGCGGACGCTGAAGGGAAGGCCGTTGAGCACACCGGAGCCGGATCAGGGCTTCGCCGAGTTCTTCCGCACCTGCCTGCCGGTGGTGACCAGGACGTTGACGGCGTTGAGCGGCGACACCCGCGTCGTCGAGGACGTGGCGCAGGACGCGTTGCTCATCGCCCGGCATCGATGGGATGACGTGCGCACGTACGACAAGCCCGAGGCATGGGTGCTGAAGGTCGCGATCCGGCTGATGCGCCGCTGGCAACACCGGCACCGGCAGGAGACGCCGCTGGTCGCGGTACCCGCGGCCGACGACGTGGACCGCGTGCACGAGGTGGAGGCGGTGCACTCCGCGTTGCGCCGGCTGTCCCCCAGGCACCGCGAGGTCGTCGCGTTGCACCACCTGCTCGGCTACCCGGTCAGCGAGATCGCCGCGGTGCTGGTGGTCAGCGAGTCGACCGTGCGGACGCACCTCACCCGCGGCAGGGCAGAGCTGCGGCGGATTCTCGGAGGCAGTGATGAGTGAGCTCCTGCGCGAGTTCGAGTTCGACGAGGAGGTCGAGCGCACCTACCGCGCCGGCGAGGCCGCGGAACGGGCGGGCCGCCTGCGCGAGGCCGCCGTCTGCTTCCGGGTCGCGGCCGACCAGCAGCTCGGTGACGCAGCCGTGCGGCTGGCGCGGGTGCTGTTCGCGCTCGGGGAGGCCGCCGAGGCCACCCACTGGCACCGGGTCGCGGTGGCCGACGGGTTCGCCGAGGAGCTGGTGGAGTCGGACGTCCAGGCGCGTCAACGGTTCCTGGAGCACGCGGCCCGGATCACCGTCGGTGCGCCGACGTTCGACTGGCTGCCCGCTTCACCACCAGTGGAGCGAATGGACGTTGAACGGATACAGGCGCGCACACGGGCGTTGCGTTCGTTGGACCAGCGATACGGCGGTATGGCCTGCCATTTCGCGGTGGCGGAGCACGTCGCCGCGGTCGAACCGCAGATCATGCTCGGTGACGCGGAGATGTGGACGGCCGTCGCGGAGGCCCACGAGCTGGCGGGCTGGACGGCGTTCGACAGCGGCATGCCCGGCGTGGCGCTGCCGCACTTCGAACGCGCGCTGACGTTGGCACGGCAGGCGGAGAACGAGGAGCTGATCGCGTCGGTGCTGACCCGTGCGGGCCGGATGTTCCTGCACCACAACGCTCCCGAGGACGCGCTGAAGGCGTTCCAGCTCGGTTTCGTGGCGGCGCACAACTCCTGGACCGACCACCGGACGCTGCCGGACCCGCGGAACGCCATCACGTCACTCACCACAACCGTTGAGACATACCGCCCGGACCAGGTGCGAGCGCGTGCGATCGCCCTGACCGCGTTGGCCCGCAACCACCTCGCGGCCGGCGACGTGGACACCGCGTCCGAATTCGGGGCGCGCGCGGTGGCCGCGGCGGCGACCGTGCGTTCGGCGCGAGTGGACGACCAGCTGCGGTGGCTCGCCCAGGAAGCCCGTGCCGCGGGAGCATCCGCGCTGGTGGAGCAGATCTCGGCCGGTTCCGCGCGTTGTGTCTGACCTTTTCACCCGATCCGGGCCGATACACATGTGAACGCGAACAGGTAGGTTCTGCGCCATGGCCGAGCCTTTCTCGTGGGTGCCCGCAGGGATCAACACGGACGTGCCGAGCGCGGCACGCGTCTACGACTTCCTGTTGGGAGGTGGCCACAACTTCGCGTCGGACCGCGTGGTCGGCGAGAAGGTGCTGCAGGTCCTGCGCGACGGGCGCGCCATCGCGGCCTCGAACCGCTCGTTCATGCGCCGGGCCGTCCTGCTGATGATGGAGCAGGGCATCGACCAGTTCCTCGACCTGGGCTCGGGCATCCCGACGGTCGGCAACGTCCACGAGATCGTGCAGCAGGAGAACCCGGACGCGCGCGTCGTCTACGTGGACTACGACGAGGTCGCGGTCTCCCACAGCCAGCTCATCCTGGAGGGCAACGACAAGGCGGGCGTCGTGCAGGCCGACATGTGCCGCCCGGACGAGGTCCTGTCCGACCCGACGGTGAAGAACCTGATCGACTTCTCCCGCCCGGTCGGCCTGCTCATGGTCGCCGTGCTGCACTTCGTCTCCGACGACAAGGGCCCGGCCGAGGTCGTCGCCCGCTACCGCGACGCCATGCCGCCCGGCAGCCTGATCGCGCTCTCGCACCTGACCGCCGACTTCAAGCCGGAGGAGATGGGCAGCGTCGTCGAGGCCATGAAGCACAGCCGCGACCCGATGTACTTCCGTTCCCTGGCCGACTTCGAGCCGATGTTCGCGGGCATGGAGGTCCTCCAGCCGGGCGTCGTGCCGGCACCGTCGTGGCACCCGGAACTCGGCCCGGCCGGAGAAGGCGGCCCGGAGGACGTCTACGTGGGAGTCGCCCGCAAGCCCTGACGCCGCTAGCGGAAGCGCCAGGCCTGGGCCGCGGAACCGTTGCAGGTCCAGATGGTCAGGCGGGTACCGGGCGTCGTCGACGCGCCGGGGTCGTCCAGGCACAGCCCAGACTGCGGGTTCTGCACGGAACCGTCCGGCCGCACGCGCCATTGCTGCGCGCCGCCGCCGTTGCAGTCCCACAGCTGCACGACGGTGCCGTTGGTGGTGCCGCCGCCGTTGACGTCGAGGCACTTGCCGGCGATGGCGATGGTGCCGTCGGCGACGACGCGCCACTTCTGCGCGTAGGAGTTGTTGCACGTCCAGATCTGCACCGGGTTGCCGTTGGCGGTGCCGCCGGCGTTGTTGTCCAGGCACAGCGCCGGGGTGGCGGAGAGTTCCGCGGATCCGGCGCCGGACGGGTGGCGTTCGTTCGTCAGCGACGGCGTGTTCAGGTGGTAGAAGTCGACGGCCAGGTAGTTCGGGGTCTTGCGGGCCGCGGGCTCGCAGAAGCGGCGGGCCCGGTCGGCGGCTTTGGCGTTGTCGGTCGAGACCGTGCTCTGGACCGGGACGTCGCGGAAGTGGTTCATGACGAAGAGCGGGCGGAAGTTGTTCTCGGTGGCGGTCAGCGGTTTGTCCCATCGGCTGTAGCAGGACCAGTCGGACGTGCCGGTGCCGGAGCCCATCGACCAGTAGTTCTCGACGGTCCAGTCGCGCTGGTAGAGGACGCCGGAGTCCTCGCGGCCGTCGGCGCCGTGGTCGGTGAAGATGAGCAAGCGCTTGCCGTTGGCCCTCATCTGCGACAACGTCGGCCAGCCGTGTTCGCGGACGCCCTCTGCCCGGAACAACACGTCGTTGAGGCCGTTCACCGACGCGAGCGACGAGCGCAGGGTGCCGGCGTCGACGTAGTCCTCCAGGAACACCGTGACGATCTCGGCCGGGTGTGACTTCAGGAAGTCGACGATGCGCTGCAGGTCGACGCCGAGGGCGACGGGCTTGCTGACGAGGGTGCAGCTGTTGTGGCAGAGGATCGCGCCGTCGGACGTCTGGTGGATGTCGAGCATGAAGCCCCGGACGCCGTCGCCCAGCTGCTGCACGATGCCGCGCGACTGGTTGGGTGCGACGTTGCCGAACGTGAAGCCGCCGTCGACGCCGTTCGCGTAGGCGTTGTGGGCGGTCAGGAACGTGACCTCGTCGAGGCGCGGGTCGCTCTGCGCCGGGACGCGCACGGGGTTGACCGGCGTGAGGAACCACGCGTCGTTGCCGGTGCCGACGCGAATCTGGTCGGTGCCGGAGGCGATCAGGTAGCGCGCGGAACCGGGATCCTTCAACCGGTAGCGGTCCTGGTCGTCGAGCGTGGCGACCCACTGGGCGTCCGCGCCGGCACAGCTGACCATCTGGGCGGCGTCGCCGGACCGCCCGAGACACAGCCCTCCCTCGGCGAGCGTGCTGCCGTTCCAGGTGAACTGCTGGTGGTCCTCGTTGCCACGCGGGCGGTGCTGGACCACGGACGAGCCGGACACGGTGGCGTTCAGGCCGGTCACGGCACTTTGCAGGTAGTACGAGCCGTTGGGTGCCGCTTGTGCGTCCACAGGGACGAGCAGCAGCGACAACAGCGCGAGTGCAGGGATGATGCGCATGTCGTGAAGGCTCACGGATCGACGTGAACGCGCAACGGACTGGGCCGAGATTCGTCTCAAGAAGGACAGCTGTGGTCCAGGCCACAAAACCCGATGCAGCAACCGACGGCCGCGAGGGGGTTTCCCGAGCCGCAAACACATCGGACAACGAAGGGGGCGGCGTGGGGTTCGACCAGTTCGTCGCTGAGCGGCTGGACCGGCTGCTGAGGTACGCCACCGCGGTTACCTGCGACAAACACGTGGCGCAGGACATCGTGCAGAACGTGCTCATCCGCGCGCAGAAGAAGTGGGATCGCATCGGCGCGATGGACGCTCCCTACCTCTACCTGAAGCGCATGGTGACCAACGACTACCTGTCGTGGCGCCACCGCAGGTCCGCACGAGAGATCGCGGTGGAACGCAGCGAGCTCGCCAAGCACGTGCCGTCAACGGCCGATCCGGCCGACGCACACGCCGAACGCGAGGCCATGCGCGCGCGGATCGCCGTGCTGCCGCGCAAACAACGTGCCGCGTTGGTCATGCGCTTCTACGAGGACTGCTCGGACGCGGAGATCGCCCAGGTGCTGGGCTGCACGGAATCCACCGTGCGCAGCCAACTCTCTCGCGCGCTGCAAACCCTGCGCGCCCACGAACTAGCCCGGTCCACCACCCTGGGGGTGCACTCGTGAACGACCTGATCCGCTCGGCCATCGCCGCGGAGGCCGAGGAAGCCGTCGACTCCCGCACGGTCATGGCCGAGCTCCACAAGCGCAAGCGCAAACCGATGGCCCTGATCATCGGCGTGGCGACCCTGACCGTCGCCGCAGCGGCAACAAGCGTCATCGTCCAGACCGCGGTCCACAAAACCAATGCCTCCCCGGCCACCGCACCCATCGCGTCTGCGGTCAACGTGCTGTTGATCGGCACCGACGACTACAACAACACCGACGCCCTAGTGTTCGCGCGCTTCAGCGCCGACGGCTCGGCCTCCGTGATCTCGCTGCCGCGCGACATCTACGCGGGCGCGGCCGTGGACCGCATCAACAGCCTCTACCAAACCGCTCCCAAAGCACTGACCGACGAGGTCCAACGCCTCACCGGCGTCCCCGTGGACCACTACGCGGCCATCAAGATGTCCGAGTTCGGCCGCATCTCCACCGCCGTGGGCGGCGTGGAGGTCTGCCTGACCGCCCCGGCCAAGGACCCGTACAGCGGCGTGAACCTGCCCGCCGGCCGCCAGTCCGTCTCGGGTGACCAGGCCCTGGCCTTCCTGCGGCAACGCCACAACCTGAGCCACGGCGACCTCGACCGCATCCGCCGCCACCAGGCCTTCCTCACCGGCCTGGCCGCGAAGATCACCAAGGACAACGCGGCCGCGCTGGCCCGCGCGGTCAACGGCGTGATCGAGACCGACCCCGGCTGGGACCTGCTGGACTTCGCGTCCCGGTTCCAGGGCCCGGTGAAGATCCGGACCACGACCCTGCCGGTGGGTGAGCCGGTCGGACGCGGCAACAACACGTTCGGCTACGCCCCGGACCCGGACCAGACCAAGAAGTTCGTGGAGGGCTACTTCGGCGACGACAAGAGCCCGGCCCAGGACGGCTGCGTGAGCTGAGACGCTCGGGATTCGGGGTCAGGTCGACCTGGCCCCGAATCCCGAGCGAGACGTTCACGCCAATGGAGCATCAAGTCGCCCAATCGCGAGGCCGATGACCAGCATGTAGCCCGCTAATCGGCCGCTACGATCAATTCGTGCGCGAACCACTTGAACGAGCCGATGAGCTGGCGCACATCCGCACCGCCCTGGACGCAGCCACCCGCGGCGAGGGCCGCGTCGTGGTCATCGAGGGCCGAGCGGGCATAGGCAAGACCAGGCTGATCAACGAATGTCGTGACCAGGCCAAACAACGCGGTTTCGGCAGGCTGCAGGCGGTGGGCGACGCCCTGGAGAGCGCCATGGCCTGGGGCGTGGTCCGGCAGATGGTCGAGCGGTCGGTCTCCAGGTACTCGGGCGAGATCCGCGAGAAGATCCTCGCCGGTCCGTCGGGCGCGGCGCTCAAAGCCCTCGACGACGCCGCCCACGACCCGAGCGAGGCCGAGCTGGCCCGCACCCTGCACTCCCTGTGGTGGGTGGCGGTGGACCTCTCCTCGACCCGCCCTCTGCTGATCACGGTCGACGACGCGCACTGGGCGGACCTGTCGTCGCTGCAGTTCCTCGTCTACCTGTCGAGAAGAATCGCCGACCTGCCGATCGCGCTGGTGGTCGCGACCCGCCCGGCGGACAACTCCGGCCCACTGGCCCAGCTGAGCGTGTCCGCGGACCGGCTGCTCCCCCGCCCCCTCACCACCGAGGCCCTCACCGAGCTGGTGAAGGGCCACCCGGACGTCGTCAACGCCCTGCACGCGGCCAGCGGCGGCAACCCGTTCCTCACCCAGGTGCTGGTGGACGAGCTCAAAGCCCTAGGCCTGCCGCTGCGGTCGCCGGAGACCGCGGCCAGGATCGGCGGGCTGGGTCCCAGCACGGTCTTCCGCGCCACGCTCGGCCGCCTGCCCGCGGACGCGGTGGCGCTCGCGGGTGCGGTCGCGGTCCTCGGGTCGCACGCGGATCCGTGGCAGGCGGCGGCGCTCGCGAACATCGACGACCTGCCGGCCGCGGTCGAGGCGCTGGCCGCGGCGAACGTGATCGTCACCGGGGAGTACCTGGAGTTCGTGCACCCCGTCGTGCGCGAGGCGGTGCTGACGAGCCTCGGCCCGATCACGCGGGCCTCGCTGCACGCGCGTGCCGCGAAAACCCTGTGGGACAACCACTCCTCGGCCGATCGGGTGGCCGCGCACCTCGTCCACGCTCCCAAGGGGACACTCCCGGACGCCGCCGACATCCTGCGCAGGGCAGCGGCCCAGCTGATGGCCGCCGGTGACCCGCACACGGCATCGGCCCACCTCCAACGAGCCGTGGAGGAGCGTCCGAACGATGCCGCGCTGCGGGCCGAGCTGGGACGGGCGCTGCTGCGCACCGGCGATGCGGTGAACGCGCACCACCACCTCAAGGCCGCGGCCACCGGACTGCCGGACGCGGAACTGGTGGCGGCGGCCGCCTCGGCGACCGCGGTGCTCCAGGGCCCGCAGGCGGCGATCGAGGAGCTGACCGAGGCCATCGCGGCCCGGCCGGACGGCGAGTCGCGGCTGCACCTGGAGGCACGGCTGGCGGTGTTCCGGTCGTTCCTGCCCGACCAGCGGCAGACCGCGTCCGCGCACCTCAGCGGCTACGCCGGCCTCGCGGGCAGCACACCCGACGAACGCACGCTGCTCGGGCTCCTCGCGCAGATGGGGCGCTACGAGGTGTGGCCGCACAACGAGGTGGCGGCGACAGCGACGCGTGCGTTGGCCAACGGCGCGTACCTCGACGACGCGACGGGCAGCACGGACGCGATGGTGGCGTGGCTGGTGGCGTTGCTCGCGTTGATGGCCGCGGACGGTGTGGACGTCGCACGGCGCGAGATCGAACGGGCGCGGCTCAAGGTGCGGGCGCACGGGTCGCCGGTCGAGTTCGCGATGGTCACCAACGCCTCGCAGTTCCTGAACTGGCGTTGCGGCAACATGCAGGCGGTCGAGGCCGAGGCGGAGGGCGCGCTCGCCGCCCTCGCGCAGGAAGACCCGGTGTCGCAGGTGATCGGCCTGCGGGCCACCTCGACGCACTTCGCGGCCTACGCGGCGCTGGAACGGGGTGACGTCGCGGCGGCACAGGCCTTCATGGACGCGTTCGACTCCGCCGACACCACCCCGATGATGCCCACGATCTGGCTGCACGAGGTGCGGGGCCTGATCGCGTTGGCGCGCAACGACCCGGCCCAGGCCCTCCAGGACGCGTACCGGCAGCGGGACGCGATGGCCGCCGTGCAGGTGGACCCGCCGACGATTCCGTGGCGCGGGGTGGCGGTCCGCGCGTTGCTGCAGCTCGGTGAACCCGCCGCGGAACTGGCCTCCGAACAGCTGGGCGTGGCGCGCAAGTGGGGTGCGGCGACCGAGGTCGGTGCGGCCCTGCGGCTGCTCGCGCACGCCACCGCCGACGCACGGCTGGAGCTGCTGATCGAGTCCGTCGAGACGCTGGAGGGTTCACCGGCACGGCTGGAGCTCGCCCGGTCGCTCGTGGACCTGGGCGAGGCGCTGCGGGTCGCCCGGCGGCGGGCGGACGCGCGGGAGCCGTTGCACCGGGCCATCGACCTCGCCACCGAGTGCGGCTCGGTCGTGCTGCGGGCGCGGGCGGTCGAGGCGCTGGAGGCGCTCGGCGACCGGCCGCGCCGGCAGGTCGTGGTGGGGGCGGAGGCGCTGACCGCGTCCGAGCGGCGGGTGGCCGACCTGGCCGCGGCGGGCCGGGCGAACCGGGAGATCGCGCAGGAGCTGTTCGTGACGCCGAAGACCGTCGAGAACCACCTCGGCCGGATCTACACGAAGCTCGGCATCGCAGGTCGCAGGGAGCTGGCCCGCGTTCTCGCCTGAGACGGAGCGACGTGGGGGTGCCCCTGATACACCCAACTTCCGCACCGGAGGGTTGAGGGATCGCCCCTCATGCCTTTGGGGGTCCGCCTCGGCGAATCTCGTGTCACCACAGGAGATCCGAAGGGGACACCGACATGATCCGCAACGCTCTGCTCGCCGCCGCCGCTCTCACCGCCGTCGTCGCACCGGCCACCGCGATCGCCGACCCGATCGCCGCCCAGCCCGCTCCGTGCGCGACCGCCTCCGACCTGACCGGCCCGGACTTCAACGTCCGCAAGTGCGGGGTGAGCGATGTGGACCAGTTCCGCACCGGCCTCGACGCCAACGGCAACGCCTACTGCGGGCCCGCCTCCCTGTACAACGTCCTGCACTACTGGTCGCACGTGAAGGGCGCGCCGGTCGGCTGGGGACCCACGAAGGTCAACTACCTCGACCCGCTGAAGCCGTCCGACTACGACCTCGTCACCGGCTCGATCTACCGGATCGGCTCCGACGCCCAGTACAACGGCGGTACGAATCTCACCAACCTGCGCACCGCGTGGGACTCCGCCACCAAGCTCGCCCGCGACGCCGGCTGGCAGACCTCCCGCGGTGTCGTCAGCACGAACGACAACCCGGACTTCGCCGGCGACCTCGCCCGCAAGCTGAACGAGGGACCCCTGCAGCTCGTGTACGGCCGCTACAAGAACGGCCCGCTGAGCGACACGTTGCAGCGCACCGGTGGTCACATCGTCACGGTCGTGTCCGCCACCGGGTCGTTCGGCGGCAACACGATCAAGCTCAAGCTCGCGGACCCCGGCCGCGCCGCGGACCACGGTGACGGCGACTACCTGGACACCCAGTCCGCCTACGAGGCGCTCGACGTCACCCTGACCAAGCGCCACTTCCTGCAGTACTCGCCGGTCGCGGACGACAAGAACACCGCGGAGGACGAGTCGCAGCAGCCGGGCACCTACACCTGGGTGGACCGGTGGGAGCTGACCGGGACGCGCTACGTCAGCGACACCACGCGGCAGATGGTCGAGGGCTTCAACTGGTTCGACATGGCCAAGTAGTCCCGGTTCCGGTTCCGGTCGAGGGGCCGCACTCTTCTGGGTGCGGCCCCTTGGACATAGCCTGACGGGCATGCCCAGGCGCGATCGGGAGCAGACCCGCCGCCGGTTGCTGGACGCCGCGTCCGTCGAGTTCGCGGCCTACGGAGTCGCCGGTGCGCGGATGGAGCGCATCGCCCGCATCGCCGGTTGCAGCACCGGGCTCGCCTACACCTACTACGGCGGCAAGCAGGAGCTGTTCGACGCCGTGCGGGCCGAGGTGGACGCGGCGTTCGTGGAGTTCGACGCGGCGGACCTGGCCGGCTACGCGGCCCGGTGCTACGACCGGCAGCACGAACGGCCGGAGCTCGCCCGGCTCGCGACCTGGTGCCGGCTGGAACGGCCGGGCCAGGTGGACAGGTCGGCCGAGGTCGAGGCGATCCGGCACGCGCAGGCTCGCGGGCTGGTGTCCACGCGGTTCTCCGCCGAACAGGTGTTGGTGCTGGTGCTGGCCATCGCCTCGATGTGGGCCGGCACCCCGGCCGAGGGGGCGGACCACGGAGCGCGGAGGCAGGCCGTCGAGGACGCCGTGCGGCGCCTGATCGAGCCGTAACCTGGTCATATGCGTGTTCTCGTGGTTGCCGCGCCCCTGCTGGGTCACGTTTTTCCGTTGATGCCGTTGGCGATGGCTCTGCGCGATGCTGGACATGACGTCGTCGTGGCGACCGGTGGCGAGGCGATGAAGGTGCGCGACTCCGGTCTGCCAGTCGAGGACGTCGTCCCGGCGAACGTCCGGTTCGGACCGATCGCGTTGCGCATCATGCTCGCGCATCCGTTGGTGGCCAGGAGGGAGATGCAGGGCAGCGGCCGGCTGGACTTCGTGTCGCGGTTGTTCGGCGCGGTCGGCGACGCCATGACCGGGCCGCTGCAGGCGCTGGCCGCGAAGTGGCGACCTGACGTCGTCGTGCACGAACCGCTGGCCGCCGCGGGATCGGCGCTGGGCGTGCCGTCGATCGTCCACGACGTGTCGTTGTTCGACGGGCTGGAGCTGACCAGCGCGGTCGGCGCGCGGATGAAGGCCGGAGTGCGTTCTCCCGCAACGGTTCTGCGCACCGCGCCGCGGTCGCTGGCCGAGTTCGGCGGCGGTCAGCCGATGCGGTTCGTCGCCTACAGCGGTGACGGCGAGGTCCCTCCGTGGCTCGCCGAACCCGCGGGCAGGCCGCGCATCCTGGTCAGCCGCAGCACCGCGCCCGGTCCCGGCGCGGGCCGGATGATGGCGGCCGTCACGAAGGCGGCGGCCCACGTGGACGCCGAGTTCGTGCTGGTGCGGCCGGACCGCGCGGAAGGACTGCCGGACAACGTCAGGACCGTCGGGTGGGTGCCGATCCCGCGCGTGCTGCCGTTCTGCGACGGAATCGTGCACCACGGTGGCGCGGGAACGCTGCTGAGCGCCCTCGCGGCCGGTGTGCCGCAACTGGTGGAGCCGGGACCGGGCGACCGCACGGTGCACGCGCACGCGGTCACCAGGCGCGGGGCGGGTCTGAAGGCGAGCCCGCGCGAGGTCACGCCGGAGCTGCTCACCCGGCTCATCGAGGACCCGAAGCTGCAGCGCGGTGCCGGTGAGGTGCGCGACGAGATCGCCGCGATGCCGGCCCCGTCCGAAGTGGCCGGGTTCTGGACGGAACTCACACCGCCGAAATGATCTGCCCCTATTGTGGATCTCGTGCGCATTCTCTTCTCGAGCTTAGGCTCGCACGGACATACGTACCCGTTGCTCCCGCTCGCGATCGCCTGCCGCGAGCAGGGACACGAAGTTCTCTACGCCACCGACTCTGGATTCCACCCGACCGTGGAAAAACTCGGTTTCACGGCCGTGGACGCCGGGCTGAGCATTGCGGACGCGTTCCGCAAGGCCAACGACCTGTTCGGCACCCCTGAATTCGACCGGGCGATGCTGCGGCCGACCGCGATGGCGGGCTTCGGCTCCGTGCTGCCGCGGGCCTTCGTGACCGACCTGGAACCCGTGCTGGAGCAGGACAAGCCCGACCTGGTCGTCTTCGAGATCATGAACCCCGGTGCCGGCCTCGCCGCCCTGCGCGCCGGGATTCCGGCCGTCTGCCACGGTTTGGGCAAAGTGGACCGAGACGTCACCCCGGAAGCGATGATCGGTCTGCTGCGGGAGTACACGACCGAACTCGGCATCGAACTGCCCGATGGGCACCATTTGGCACTCGGATCGCCTTATGTCGACGTCTTCCCGCCGTCACTGCAGGATTTGGCGTTTCTCGCGGACGTGGAGCGGATTCCGATGCGGCCGGTCCCGTTCGCGGAAACCGGCGAATTGCCCGGTTGGGTGATCGAGCACGAACGGCCGCTGTTGTACCTGACCTTCGGCACCGCGTTCGCCGGCCCTGACCTCCTGCGGACCGCGGTCGCCGGACTGTCCGCGTTGGACGCCGAGGTGCTCGTCGCGACCGGACCGCAGGTCGACCCGTCCGCACTGGGCGACGTGCCGGACCACGTGCACGTGCTGCCGTGGGTGCCTCAGGCGGATCTGCTCGCGCACGCGGATCTCGTGCTGCACCACGGCGGCGCCGGCACCACGGTGGCCGCGATGTCCGCCGGCCTGCCGCAGCTCGTGGTGCCCCAGGGCGCCGACCAGTTCCGCAACGCCGAGATCGTCGCGAACGCCGGCCTCGGCGCTCAGCTCGTCGGCGAGCAGTTCACGTCGGACGCCGTGCGCGAGACCGCGCGAAAGCTGTTGCAGGACGGCGACATCCGGCAGGCGGTCGACGCCGTCGCCGCCGAGATCGCCGGAATGCCGCACCCGGACGAGGTCGTGCCGAAGCTCGTCGAACTCGCCGGCTGAACGCGGGAGAACCGGTGCCTACTCGCTGGGCACCGGTTTCAGAGCGGACAACGCCTCCTCCACCGAGTCGTGCATCGCCAGCACGTCGGCGACCCCGGTGACCTGCAACGGTCTCTTCACCGCGCGATGCGGTGCGACCACGTGGAGGTCCGTGCAGTGCTCCTCGGCGAGCTCGTGCGCCGTGATCAACGTCGAGATGCCGGTCGAGCCGAAGAAGCTCACCTCGGTGAGGTCCGCGACGACCGCAGGACCGCCGGAGGTCAGGCCGAGCCGCAACGCGTCCAGGACGACATCGGCCGTGTCGACGTCGATCTCGCCTTCGACCGCGACGACGACCACACCGGCGACGTCCTCGGCACGCACGGTGAGCAGTGGTGATTCCTCGAACTGATCTCCGTTCACCAGCACTCCCCGGTGGCCGAAGCACGTAGACACCCGCCCGAGCACGCTGCTGAACCCGGCTGCAGACTCCGACGTTACGGCTGTTGCTCCCACATCACAACCTGCCCAGCCGCCGGACGGCGGCCACCAGCTCGGCGTTGCGGACGCCTTTGGCCACGTAGTCGGTGACGCCGGCACGGCGCATCTCGTCCACGGCGCCCGCGTCGGTGTAGGCGGAGAACGCGAGGATGCGCGCGTCCGGTGCGCGTTGCAGGATCTCCTTCGCCGCGTGCGCGCCACCGCCCCGTGGCATCCGCACGTCGAGCACGATCACGGCCGGGGCGTGGCGTTCGGCGAGCTCGACGGCCTCACGGGCGTCCGACGCGACCGCGACGACCTCCATGTCCGGTTCGTCGTCGAGCACGTCGCGCAGGACGTCCCTGATCAGGGGATCGTCGTCGGCGATCAGCACGCGCAGGATCACGGCCGCACGTCCGGCAGCCAGAACTCGACCACCGTGCCACCTCCAGGCACCGCCGTCACCGTGCACCAACCGCCCGCGGCCTCCGCGCGTTCCCTCATCTCTATCAGACCGAAGTGGCTGGAGTTCTGGTCGAGCTCGGGCAGGCCCACGCCGTCGTCGGTCACCCGCACCAGGAAGCCGCGATCCACTGTGGACAGGTCAACGACGACGGACGAGGCGCGCGCGTGCTTGCGGACGTTGGTCAGCGCCTCCTGGCAGATGCGGAAGATCGTGATGGCCGCGTCGTCCCCCGGCTCGCGTTCGAGGGTGCTGCGGATCTCGCCCGCCATGGCGGTGTCGGCGAGGTACCCGGCCAGCGCGTCGCGCAGCCCCTGCCGCTCGATGCCGGGCGGACGGACGCGGAACACCAGGTTGCGCAGCCTGCTGATGGCGGACCGGACCGCGCCGTCGAGCTGTTCCAGGGTGTCGCGGTGCTCCTCCGGCAGCCTGCGGGCGAGCAGCTGCAGCCGCATGTCGACGGCGACCATCGCCTGGATCGTGTCGTCGTGGATGTCCCACGCGATGCGCTGCCGTTCCTGCTCCTGCGCCTCGACGAGGTGGGCGAGCAGCCGGCGCCGGTCGGTGAGCTGCTGCTCGGCGCGCCGCCGTTCGGTCATGTCGCGGGTGACCTTGCCGAACCCGCGCAGCTCGCCGGTGTCGTCGTAGAGCGCGGTGATGATCACGTTCGACCAGAACCGGGTGCCGTCCTTGCGCACCCGCCAGCCCTCGTCCTCCAGCGCACCCTCGGCCTTCGCGACCCGCAGCTCCCATTCGGGCTTGCCGGAGCGGACGTCCTCCGGTGGGTAGAACGTCGAGAAGTGCCGTCCGATGATCTCCTCGGCGGCATAGCCGTTGATGCGCTCGGCACCCGCGTTCCAGCTCACGACGTGCCCGCCGGGGTCGAGCATGAAGATGCCGCAGTCACGAACTCCCTGGACGAGCAGCCGGAAGAGTTCGGACTCGTCGCGCTGCACGGCGTCATCATGGCCGTTACGCCGTCAGCTCACACCAGACGACCTTCTGACCTGCACGTTCGGTGACACCCCAGCTCTCGCCGAGCGTTGCGACGAGCTGCAGCCCCCAGCCGTTCGCCCGCAGCTCCGGACGGGTGGTGTCGTCGTCGGCGACCTCGACCAGCACCCGGTCCTGGCCGCCCACGATGCGCACGACCGGACGTCCTTCGCCGTGGCAGACGGCGTTGGTGGCGAGCTCGTTGACGACCAGCACGACGTCGTCGTGGTTGCCGCGGAACTCGCAGGTGAGGACGGTCCGGCGGGCGAACGAACGAGCGAGTGCGACGCCACCGCGCCGATCGTCCTCCGGGAGGGAGAACACGGCTTCGGTGAGCGAACTCATGGTCACCAAAGCACAGTGCACCAATGAGAGGCGGCGCTGCAGACGCAGCCGAACCAACTCGTCTGGTGCAGCTGCATCAGTCGAGCAGGCCCTCGCGGCGGGCGATCGACACCGCCTCCAGCTTCGACCGGGCGCCGAGCTTGTCGAGGACGCGCTGCACGTGGTTGCGCGCGGTGTTGCGGGCCACGCCGAGCCGCGTCGAGATCTGGTCGGTGCCGGCACCGTCCGCGAGGAGCAGCAACGTCTCGTGCTCGCGTGCGGTGAGCGTGGTCCCGGCGGCCTTGACCCGGCCGGTCAGCCGGTCCAGCACGCCCGCGAGCAGCTTCGGGTCGAACACGACCTCGCCGTCGGCGACCCTGCGGACCGCGTCGACCAGCTCGTCCAGGCGCGCCGACTTGAGCATCAGCCCGGCTCCGCCCGCCTCGGCGACGCGGGCGGCGACGGACGCGGTGGCCTCCCCGGTCAGCACCAGCACCTTCGCGCCGCCCTTCACGAGCTCGGGGATGAGCGCGGTGCCGTCGCCGTCGGGGAGCCTGCGGTCGAGGAGGACGACGTCGGGTTCGCCGCGACGGGTCTCCGCGAGCGTCGCCGCGACGGTGGTCGCGCGGGCGATCACCTCGATCCCGGCCCGTTCCAGCGCGAGCCCGATCGCCTCGGCGACCATGTCGTGGTCCTCCACGAGAACCACTCGGGTCATACCGCTCAGCCTACGGCGTACCGGAAGTTCCGCGCGGTGCCGATCACGAACGGCCGCACCTCGGCGAACACCTCCGCGTGCAGCGCTTCCACCCCGAGCCGAGGCGAGATCAGCTTGAGCACGTGGGTGGCCTCACCGCCGAGCGCTCCGCCCAGCACCATGATGCCGAGGAAGATGGGCACCTCGGCGCTGGCCGCCTTCTCGCGGACCCGGTGCAACGCGTCCAGCGGCAGGTCGTTCAGCAGGACGTTGTCGCCCTGGTAGGTGTGCGGCGGCAGCGGGGCGCCGGCGGCTTCCGCGTACGGCTTCGTGCCGAAGTCCTCGACCAGCACCGGGGCCACGCGCAGGTGGTCGACGTCGAACGGTTTCGTGCTCGCGAAGGTGAGGCGGACGACGTCACGGCCCCGCAGCGGTGCGGGGAAGACCGGGATGTCCGGGAACGAGATGGTGGTCAGCGACGGCGTGACGTGATCGGGCACGTCCCACTTGTGGAAGGCCTCGAAGACCACCTCCGCGTGGCTCGCGTCGAAGTACATCTCGCCCGCGTGGACCTGGTCGACGTCGAGGAGCTCGAACTCCAGCGCGGTGACGACGTCACCGACCTTCTCGGTGGCGCGGACGCGGTCGCTCGCGAAGCCGAACTCGCGGGCCAGCACGCCGTAGCCGCCGCCGAGGGTGTAGCCGACGACGCCGACGTCGCTCGCGTCGCCGCTGAGCGGGGCGAGGCCGTGAGGTGCGGCCTGCTCGATCACCTGCTGCCACACCGCGCCCGCCTCGACCCTCGCGATCCTGCGCTTCGGGTCGACCTCGACGGAGTTCATGCGCCTGGTGGAGATGAGGACGCCGGTGGTCGCGGTGGTGAGGCCGTGGCCCGTGGTCTGCACGGCGTACTCCAGGCCGTGCGACTCGGCGTACCGCACCGCTTCCTCGACGTCCCCGGCGTTCTCCACGGCGAAGATCACCTGCGGTTCGTGCTTCAGGCCGGTCTGGAAGCCGCTGCGTTCGTCGTCGTAACCGGTGTCGCCGGGGTAGTAGATCTGCATGTCTCCAAGCATGGTTGGCCTGCGCTTATATGTCCAAGATCTAGTTGTGTTCATGGCTATAATCGTTGGTTATGGAGCTTCGGCAGCTGGAGTACTTCGTCGCGGTCGTGGAGGAGGCCTCGTTCACGCGAGCCGCGGAACGGGTGCACGTCGCGCAGCCCGGGGTGAGCGCGCAGATCCGGCGGCTGGAGCGGGAGCTCGGGCACGACCTGCTGGACCGGTCGGGGCGCACCGTGACGCTGACCGACGTCGGGGCGGCCGTGCTGCCGCTCGCACGGGCGGCGCTGCGGTCGGTGGAGTCGGCCCGCCGGACCGTCGAGGAGATGGCCGGGCTGGTGCGCGGTGCCGTGCGAGTCGGCATGGTCGTGTCGTGCGGGATCATGGACCTGCCCGAGCTGCTGTCGTCGTTCCACGAGCTGCACCCCGGCGTGGAGATCACGTTGGCGGAGGCCAACTCCGACGTGCTGATCGCATCCCTTTTGGACGGTCAGCTGGACTTCGCCCTCGTCGGGTACGCCGGACCGGCGCCGGACGGGTTGTCGGTGCGGGTGCTGGCCGACGAACCGCTCGTGGCGGCGGTGTCCGCGGCGGATCCCTGGTACGGCAGGGAGTCCGTGCCGCTGGACGAGCTGCTGGAGCGCGGGTTGATCTGCCTGCCACCGGGCACCGGCCTGCGCGGGGCGCTGGACGCGGCCTGCGGCGGGCGGCAGCCGCGGATCGCACTGGAGGCCTCCGCGCCGCCGATGGTGATCACGCTGGCGCAGCGCGGGCTCGGGCCGGCGATCCTCGCCCAGTCGATGGCCGCCGACCTGCACGCGGTGCGGATCACCGATCCGTCGCCGCGAAGCCGGCTCTCGTTCGCGTGGCGCACCGAGGGACCGCACAGCCCGGCCGCACGGGCGTTGATCCGGCTCGCGGAAAACCACGTGACAGCGGATCTTTAGCCCTGTCATGATCGGCGCATGTTCCTGACGGCTGAGCACAACACGTTCGCAGGTGTTCCTGCGGGCGCGCTCGCCGTTGCCTCGGCACAGCCGGCCGGCGCCCGACTCTGACCCTTCTCCAGTCCGCTCCTTCAGGACCGCTGGAGGAGGGTCGTAGCGGTCCACGGTTCTGAGCTCTGCCAGCTACGAGGACAAGGGAAATGAAGCAGGAGTTCGTGCGCGCCAAGCCGCACCTCAACATCGGCACCATGGGCCACGTCGACCACGGCAAGACCACGCTGACGGCCGCCATCACCAAGGTTCTGTCCGAACTGGACCCGTCGGGCACCACCTTCACCGCGTTCGACCGCATCGACCGCGCGCCGGAGGAGCTCGCCCGCGGCATCACGATCAACATCGCGCACGTCGAGTACGAGACGTCCACGCGTCACTACGCGCACGTCGACATGCCCGGCCACGCCGACTACGTGAAGAACATGATCACGGGTGCGGCGCAGCTGGACGGCGCGATCCTCGTGGTGTCCGCGGAGGACGGCACGATGCCGCAGACGCGTGAGCACGTGGTGCTGGCGCGGCGGGTGGGCGTGCCATACGTGGTGGTGGCGCTGAACAAGGCCGACGCGGTGCACGACCCGGAGCTGCTCGACCTGGTGGAGCTGGAGATCCGCGACCTGCTGTCCAGGTACGGCTTCGACGGCGACGCCACGCCGGTGGTCCGGGTGTCCGGCCTGCGCGCGCTCCAGGGCGACCCGGAGTGGACGCGGTCGATCGTGCGGCTGCTGGAGGCCGTGGACGAGCACGTGCCGGTGCCGCAACGCGACCTGACCGGGCCGTTCCTGATGCCGATCGAGAACGTCCTGACCATCACCGGTCGCGGCACCGTCGTGACCGGGGCGGTGGAGCGCGGCGTGCTCGGCCTCGGCGACGCGGTCGAGGTGGTCGGTCTCGGCGCGGCCGTGTCGAGCGTCGCCACGGGCATCGAGACGTTCGGCAAGCCGATGCAGCAGGCCCAGGCGGGAGACAACGCCGCGGTGCTGCTGCGCGGGGTCAAGCGCGGCGAGGTCCGGCGCGGCCAGGTGCTGGCCCTGCCGGGCAGCGTGGCGCCGCACACCCGGTTCCGCGCGTCGGTGTACCTGCTGTCGGCCGCGGAGGGCGGCCGGCACACCGGGATCGTCTCGAACTACCGGCCGCAGTTCCACTTCCGCACCGGCGACGTCGTCGGCGTGGTCGAGCTGCTGGACGGCGCGCTGGCCCTGCCGGGCGACACCGTCGAGGTGGCGGTGGAGCTGGGCAAGCCGGTGGCGATGGACACCGGGCTGGGGTTCGCGATTCGCGAGGGCGGCCGGACCGTGGGTGCCGGCACGGTCGGCGAGATCCTCGCGTAAGGCGGCGGTGACGACCCGAGAAGGTGGTCGCGCTGCCTTGGTGAAAGCGTGGCGGGACAACGGTTCCGCCGCGCTTTCTCATCCGGACCTGTCGCTCACGTCGTGCGAGGCACCGACCGGTTTCGACTCGGGCGAGCCGCGCTGGCGCAGGTAGACGCTGAGAATGGCCATCGAGGCGATGGCGAGGAACTCGGACTGCCAGTTCTGCAGCGACCGGTTCCAGAAGTCCGAGCTCAGGAAGTACTCGAACAGCCCCATCTTCTCGGCCAGCGGGTCGGAGTTGTTGGCGTACCAGCCGGCGACCCACTGCGTCGACCACGAGAAGAGGAACAGCACCAGCATCGCCACACCGAGCGATGTCGAGTAGAACGTCGTCCGCCAGCCGCCGACGCGTGCCCACTTCGGCGAGTCCTCGGTGGTGTGCCGGCCGAGCTGCTGGTTCTCGTCGGTGTCGAGACCTGCCTTGTCCGCGGGCTTCGACTCGGGTGAACCGCGCTGGATCAGCCAGACGGTGGCGGTGACGTACAGGAAGAACTGCAGGTACTCGGACTGCCAGTTCTCCGCGACGTCGGCGATGAAGTCGGCGGAGAACAGGTACTGCCCCAGGGACAGCAGCGGCTGGCCCAGCGCAGCCTGACGCTCGTTGTAGTCGGCGTGGCCGGCGAAGAACTGACCGACCAGCGCCGCGAGGAACAGTCCTCCGAAACCGAGCGTCAGGCTGTGTTCGCGCAGGAACCTCCTCATAGGACCCGGATGCCCTGCGCGAACGCGGCTAAACCTCCAGCAGCGGAACCACTTCCTTGGCCCAGAACTCGAAGAACTCCCGCTGGTTCGAACCGATCTGCTGCACGTACAGCTCGTCGAACCCTGCGTCGGCGAACTCCTTCACCTTGGCCGCGTACCGCTCCGGGTCGGGGCCGCACGGGATCGCCGACCCGATCATCTCCGGCGTCACGAGCTCCGAGGCCTGCTCGAAGTGCTTGGGCGTGGGCAGCACCTGGGCCAGTTCGCCGGGCAGGCCGTCGTTGGGCCACAACCGGTGCGCGGTCCGCACGGCGTCCTCTTCGGACTCGGCGTAGCAGACCTTGAGCCCGCTCTGCGCCGGGCCGCGGCCGCCCTCGGCGCGGTACTGCTGCACCAGGTCCCCGGACGGGCCGACGCAGATGTAGCCGTCGCCGCAGCGGGCCGCGACCTTGACCGCCTTGGGACCGAACGCCGACACGTAGATCGGCACCGGTCGTTCGGGCGCGGTGTAGATGCGGGCGTTCTCGACGGTGTAGTGCTTGCCGTGGTGGGTGACCTCGTCGCCCTGGTGCAGCGTGCGGATGAGGCCGATCGCCTCCTCCAGCATCTCCAGCCGCACGTCGGCGGACGGCCAGTGATCACCCAGCACGTGCTCGTTCAGCGCCTCGCCGCTGCCCACGCCGAGCACGAACCGGCCCTCGCACTGCACCGCGGCGGTGGCCGCGGCCTGGGCGATGACCGCCGGGTGGATGCGAACGATCGGGCAGGTCACAGCGGTCGTGATGGGCAGCGACACGGTCTCCGACAACGCGCCGATCGTGCCCCACACGAACGGCGACTGGCCCTGCTCGTCGTTCCACGGGTGGTAGTGGTCGGAGATCCACAGCGCTTCGAAGCCGTGTTCGTCGGCCAGGCGCGCGTGCCGGACCAGGTCGCGCGGACCGTGTTCTTCTGAGGACAGGAAGTAGCCGAGTTTCACGGGAGGAGCTCCTGGATCTTGGTCTGCAGGCCGCGGCGCAGGACGTCCCACGCGTCGGGGTCGCCGCGCAGCACCGCTTCGGTCATGTCCTTGATCTGGTCGAACGTCGCGTGCGGCGGAATCGGCGGCACGTTCGGGTCGCAGCGCACGTCGAGCACGACGGTGCCGTCCGACGCCAGCGCGGTCTCCCAGGCGGGGCCGAGCTGGTCCGGTGCGTCGACCTCGATGCCCTGCAGGCCGATCGAGCGCGCGTAGGCCGCGTACGACACGTCCGGAAGCGTTTGCGACTCCTCGAACTTGGGTGCGCCGCCCATCGCGCGCAGCTCCCACGTGACCTGGTTGAGGTCGTTGTTGTGGAACACGCACACGACACATCGGATGCCATAACGCTTGAACGTCAACAACTCCGCCATGCCGTTCATCTGCATGGCGCCGTCACCGACCAGTGCGATCAACGGGCGTTGCGGTTGAGCGAAGGCGGCGCCCAGCGCGTACGGGACCGCGCAGCCCATCGTCGCCAGCGTGCCGGACAGCGACGACCGCACGTTGCCGTGGATCTTCAGCAGCCGGGCGTACCAGTTGGTCGCGGAACCGGAGTCCGCGGTGACGATCGCGTTGGCGGGCAGGCGTTTCGACAGCTCCGAGACGATCCGCATCGGGTTGACCGGGTCGGCGGGCACCTCAGCCTGCCGTTCCACGACCTCCCACCAGCGCTCGACGTTCTTCTCGATCGTGTGCCGCCACGAGCGGTCGGTCTTGCGCTCCAGCAACGGGATCAGCGATCGCAGCGTCTCCCGCGCGTCACCGACGAGGTTGACCTCGGTCGGGTAGCGCATGCCGATCGCGCGGCCGTCGACGTCGATCTGCACGCCGCGCGCCTTGCCGTACTGCGGCAGGAACTGCGAGTACGGGAAGTTCGAGCCGACGATCAGCAACCGGTCGCAGTCGCGCATCAGCTCGTACGAGGGCCGGGTGCCCAGCAGTCCGATCGAGCCGGTCACGAACGGCAGGTCGTCGGGCAGCACGTCCTTGCCCAGCAACGCCTTCGCGACGCCCGCGCCGAGCATCTCGGCGACCTCGCGCACCTCCGCGGCCGCGCCGCGAGCGCCCTGGCCGATGAGGATCGCGACCTTCTCGCCGCTGTTGAGCACCTCGGCCGCGCGCCGCACCTCGTCGTTGGCCGGCACGACGCAGGACGACGGCCGGGACGGCGGGCTCGACGGGATGTACTTGAACTCGTGCTTGGGCGGCTCGTAGTCCTGCTCCTGCACGTCGTTCGGGATGATCAGCACGGCCGGTGCGCGGTCGGCCTGGGCCGTGCGCATCGCCCGGTCCAGCGCGTTCGGCAGCTGCTCCGGCACGGTGACGTCGACCAGGTACGAGGCCACGTCGCGGAACAGCGAGTGCAGGTCGACCTCCTGCTGGTAGCTGCCGCCCTGTGCGCTGCGCGCGGTCTGGCCGACGATCGCGACGACCGGCACGTGGTCGAGCTTCGCGTCGTACAGGCCGTTGAGCAGGTGGATGGCGCCGGGGCCGGACGTCGCGAGGCACACGCCGACGTCGTCGCTGAACTTCGCGTAGCCCACCGCGGCGAACGCGGCCATCTCCTCGTGCCGGGTCTGGATGAACGCCGGGTCGTTGTCCGCCTTGCCGAACGCGGCCACGATCCCGTTGATGCCGTCGCCGGGATACGCGAACACCTGCTTCACACCCCAGTCGCGCAGGCGTTGGACGATGAAGTCGCCGACGGTCATGAGGAGTTCCCTTCCAGCACGTACACCGTGTAGGCGGAGCGGATGATCGGCTGCGCGACGTTGCGGACCCGCACCCCGCCCGGCGTCATGCCCTGTTCGGTGCCGAAGTGCGCGTGGCCGTGCACGGCGAGCTGCGTGCCGGTGGCGTCGATCGCCTCACCGAGCAGGTACGAGCCGAGGAACGGGTAGATCTCCGGCGGCTCACCGCGCAACGTGTCGGGCACCGGCGCGTAGTGGGTGAGCGCGACCTTGATGTCGGTGTCCAGTTCGGACAGCGCGCCCTTCAGGGTCTCCGCGATGTCGCAGGTGTGCTGGATGAACGCCTTCATCTCGCGCTCGCCGAACGCGCTCCCGCACTTGCCGGCGAACCCGCCGCCGAACCCCTTGACCCCCGCGATGCCGATCGAGCACCCGTTCGCCCGATGGGTGAACGTCGTGCCCTCCAGCACGTTGATGCCCTTGTCCTCCAGGGTTTTCGCGACCTCCAGCGGCTTGTCGTCGTGGTGGTCGTGGTTGCCCAGCACGGCGACCACGGGCACCGGCAGGTCCGCGAACTCGTCGGCGACCACGGCGGCCTCCTCGACCGTGCCGTGCCGGGTCAGGTCGCCGGCCAGCAGCAGGATGTCCGCGTGATCGCCGACCTTCTCCAGCGCGGGACGGAGGTGGCCGCGCATGTCCTCGCCGAGGTGGATGTCCCCGACGGCGGCGACGCGGATCATCGCAGGTCCTCCTCACCTTGCGGCTCGCCCGCCGGCGTCACCCGCACGTCGTTGAGGATCTTCAACTCGGGCGCCGCCTCGTGCAGGACCTCTTCCACCAGCGCACGCCGTTCCTCGCACGCCACGTCACCGGAGAGCATCACGTGACCGCCGCGCACGGTGATCCGCACGCCGAGCTCGGCCGTTCTGGGGTCCTCCGCCACCGCCCTACGCAGGTTTGCCGCGAGGTACTGCTCGGATTCCATTGCCCCTCCCGATGATCTCCAGGCGTTCGATGAGCACCAGGAACGCTTCGGCGTACGGCGAGTGCTTGGTGTCCTCGCGCACCTGTTCCCAGTCGATCTGCTCTCTGAGGGCGCGCGCGAACGGCAGCAGCTCGCTGAAGTCGCAGCGATGCCCGTCCAGCACCAGCAGCTTGCTGGTCAGCACGAACGTCGCCGGCATCACCGGCAGCATCACCGACCCGACCGGCATCTCCTCCGCCATGGCCAGCGTCTCGTCGGTGACCGGGCGTTCGTTGGGCCGGAACAGCAGATCCACCAGCGAGTCGCCGTCGTAGACCTTCAGCAGCCAGTCCTCCGGTGGCTCCGCGGCCCTCAGTCCACGCCGCACCAGCACCCGCACGGCCTCCGTCGCGTCCTGCTCGCGGACCAGGAGGTCGACGTCGTGTTCACTCGCCGGTCCGCCGCGCGCATAGCCCGCACACCCGCCCGTCAACGCGAAGGGGATCTCCGCGCTGCGCAGGGCGTTGGCGACTTTGGTCAGCGTCCGCAGCAGCTCGTCCTGCACGTCGCTCATGCCGTGCCGGTTACCCACCCGGGCGCAACGAGAATCACCGGCAGCGCGTCAAAGAGTCAACAGACCCCGGGAGTGCACATGCTGATCCTCTTCGGCTGGCGGACGACGATCGACCAGCTGCGCATGCTGTCGCTGGTGTGCGGGCACTGCCACAACCAGGCGGCGCACCACCTGTTCCGCCGCCGCACCAAGCCCACGATCTTCTTCATCCCGCTGTTCACCATCAGCAGCCGGTACGGGCTGCAGTGCACGTTCTGCGGGGTCTCCTACGACATCAGCAAGGCGCACGCTCTTCAGCTCGGCGCGCACGTCTGACAGCCGGGCGCGTGCTGGTCGGTGGTGACGCGCCCGCAGTCGGGGCAGATCAGTTCGAGAAGGCAGGCCGGCTCAGCTTCAGGGACACGGCCGACGTCCACAGCCAGCCGATCGTCGCCACGACGTAGAGCAGCACGGTTCCGGACGGGTTGCCCAGGAACGCCATCGGCACCATCAGCAGCAGGCCCGTCAGGCCGCTCATCACCGCCAGCCATCCCCCGAGCCTACGCGCGAACACGAAGCAGGCGCCGATCCAGCCGATCATGGCGAGACCGAACGCCACCGCGTGCAGCACGCCGTGCCACGAGATCGAGTCCGGGACGGTGTCCGGTGTGCCCGCCGGGAAACCGAGCGCCGGGTCGGCGGTGAACACCCCGCCCAGGATCATCCCCACGCCCATCAGGCCGATCAGACGCGCTCCCCACTTCGAGAACCTGGCCATGCCCGTGGCGGCGATGACGAACAACGCGCCGCTCGCGATGAAGTTCGCGACCTGGATCCAGCCGAGCGAGCCCAGGCTGAGCATGCTGAACGGGTGCCGCGTCAGGTCGAAACCTTCGCGGGTGAGGGCCTGGGCGTACCCGACGACCAGGTAGAGCGGGCCGGCGACGACGCCACATGCGATGCGGGACATGACTTCCTCCTCCAACGGGTGACGGCGAGAACCGAACCACCGACAACTTTTTTTGTCAAGACTAGCTTCGCTGTCTTGACTACTGGAGTTGTCGGTACGAGGATGAGAGCATCCACCCGAGCCAGGAGGAGAGCTGATGGGCCACGCGTTCGAGAGCACCGACGAGATCGAGGTGCCGGCGTCCGTCGAGGAGGTCTGGACGGCCATCGCGACGGGGCCCGGCATCGACTCCTGGTACATGGGCCGCAACGAGGTCGCGAACGGCCAGGTCAAGATGGCCTTCGGCGACTACCGGCCGACCAGCGAGATCACCGCGGCGGAGCCGGGCCGCCACTTCGCGTACGACAGCGGCAAGGCACCTGACGGCCGGTTCGTCGCCTACGAGTTCCTGGTCGAGGGCCGCGAGCACGGCAGCACCGTGCTGCGGATGGTCACGAGCGGCTTCCTGCCCGGCGACGACTGGGCCGACGAGTTCGAGGCGATGCAGCTCGGTGGCGCGCTGTTCGTCAGCACGCTCAGGGAGTACCTGACGCACTTCCCCGGCCGCACGGCCCGGCCGATCACGGTCTTCGGGCCGGTGATCAGCGACTGGGACGAGGCCTGGAAGAAGCTCGACGACGCGATCGCCGTGAGGCTCCCGGACGCCGTCGAGTTCCACCGCAACGCCCACACCCTCGCCCTGCGCACCGACCGGGGCCTGTACCGCTTCATGCGCGGGTTCTTCGGCCCGTTCATCGCCGCGCACAACGTCTTCGAGGGCGACGAGTCCGAACAGGACTGGCAGGTCTTCCTCGACACCACCCTGGGAGAGCAGGCATGACGCGCTTCACCACCTCCGCCGACGGCACCGAGATCGCGTACTCGATCACCGGTTCCGGGCCCGCGCTGATCCTCGTGGACGGTGCGATGTGCCACCGCGTGTTCGGCCCGTCCACCGAGCTGGCGTCCGTGCTGGACAAGAACTTCACCGTCTACACCTACGACCGGCGCGGTCGCGGCGCGACCGGTGACGGTGCGACGCCGTGGTCGGTCGAGCGCGAGATCGAGGACATCGCCGCGCTGATCGGGGAAGCCGGCGGCAGCGCGTTCGTGTTCGGCCAGTCCTCCGGCGCGGTGCTGGCGCTCGACGCGGCGACGAGGCTGCCGTCGATCACCAGGCTCGCGGTCTACGAGCTGCCGATGGTCGTGGACGACACGTACACCCCGCGGCCCGCCGACGTCGTGGCCACGATGGACGGTCTCATCGCGCGCGGTGAGCGTTCCGCCGCGCTGACGATGTTCATGAAGATGGTCGGCGTGCCCGGCATCGGCCTCGCGGTCATGAAGCTGACCCCGGTGTGGAAGAAGCTCAAGCCGGTCGCCCACACGCTGCCGTGGGACCTGCGCATCCTCGGTGACGACGGCCGCGGCGAGCCGTTGCCGGCGGACCGCTGGCACATCAAGGTGCCGACGCTCGTCATGAACGGCGGCAAGAGCCCCGAGTACCTCCGCAACACGATGAGGAACGCCGCGGAGGTGCTCGGGGACGTGGAGTACCAGGAGCTACCCGGTCAGACGCACATGCTCAAGTCGTCGGCGGTGGCACCGGTGCTGGTGGAGTTCTTCTCGCGGGCCCAGCGCACCGCCGGTCCCATCGCGTAGCCGGCCACGACGAAGAGCCCGCCGACCAGCAGCCAGCCGAGCGAGCCCCAGCCGAGCACCACAGTGGTCAGCAGCGCGGGGCCGACCATGCGGGCGACGGCCGTGCCGGTGGCGAAGAAGCCCTGGTACTGACCCTGCCGGTCGGCGGGCGCGAGGGAGAAGCTGATCTCCCACGCGCCGGAGGCGAGCATCATCTCGCCGAGCACCTGCAGTGCGGCGGCCACGATCAGCATCGCGGCGCCCTGCCAGGCGCCGAGGCTGAACGCCGTCACCGCGAACACCGCGCAGGACGCGAGCAGGACCACCCCGGCGTGGCGGACGAGCTTCGACGCGCTGCCGAGGTCGGTGGCGCGGCGGGCGATCTTCACCTGGAACAGCACGACCGCGCCGGTGTTGAGCACCAGCAGCGCGGCCGCGAGCCACGTCGGCGCCTGCGTCCGCTGGACGATCCACAGTGGAATGATCAGGCTCAGCAAGGGCATGTAGAGCAGCATCACCGCGTTGATCAACGTGATCAGCGCGTACGGGCGGTCCTTCAGCACGTCGAACCTGCCCTTGGCGCGGGTCATCACGGTCTCCGGCAGCGTGCTCAGGATCACCGCGGCGGCGAGGAAGCTGAGCGCGTCGAGCACGAACACGGCCGTGTAGGCGGCTTCGGTGCCCAGGTGCAGCGCGAGGCCGCCCATCGCCGCGCCGATCGCGATGCCCGCGTTGGCCGTCGACTGGATCCGCGCGCGGGCCCGCGTCCGTTCCTCGGGGGTCGTGAGGCCGGCGAGCAGGGCCTGCCTGGACGCCTGCAGTCCACTCTGGAAGCTCGCGTACAGGCACATGACCAGCACGAACGCCGCGAAGCTCCGGGTGAACAGCAGGATCGAGATGCTCGTCGCCGTCGCGGCGGCCAGCACGACGGCCGTGGTGCGCGGGCCGAGCCGGTCGGCGACGTGGCCCAGTGCCACGCCCGCGACCGCTCCGACGCCCCACGCGAGGGTCAGCGCGAGGCCGACCCGTGCCGCGCTCAGGCCGACGATCTGGGTGAAGTACAACGCCGAAACGACGAGGAACCCGCCGTCACCGATCGAGTTCGTCAGCTGCGCGTACGCGAGTCGCCTGGTCATGCCTTAGACCGTATGGCGTCGATTGGCCCTAGTCGTGGGACAAGACCGCGTTGCTTCTTTGGGCCAATTTCGTGCCGGTCCACGACACCACGTAGGCCAGCGCGGCGATGACCACCGCGACGAACACGCAGGTCAGGAGCACGTCGCCGTACCCGTGCGGGCGCGGGTCGAGGAACGGGTACGGGTACCAGCCCGCGATCGGGCCCCGGACCAGCGTGTACGTCAGGTAGACCAGCGGGAAGGACAGCCAGATCCACGCTCTCGTCGTCTTCTCGGGCGCGATGAGCCATTCCACGACCACGAGGACCGGTGCGACGACGTGCAGCACCCAGTTCGCGTAGGCGGGTGTCTGCACGTCGATGCCCCGCAGCAGCAGTGCGTAGACGATGCCCGTGGTGGTCATGTAGAGCACGGCCGCGCCCCTGATCTGCCCGGAGACCGGGCCGAAAACGCCCAGCAGCGCCACCACCGCCGCGAAGACGTTCGACAGCACGGTGAAGTAGCCGAAGTGGTTGACGAGGCGGAACCGCTCCCCCAACGCCACCACCAGGTACACCTCTGCCGAAAGGACCAGCAGGAACACGGCCATCCGGAGCAGCTTGATCACGCTCAGCATTAGAGCGCGGTTTCGAGCACCTCGCTGGCCACGGTGACCTGCCGGCGCCGAGCCGGCAGCATCAGCGTCGGGTGTTCAACGCTCCAGGCCGCCGCCTTGCAGATCAGCTCCTTGAGACGGACGGCGGCCTTGCCGGTGAGAGCGGACGGCTTGGGCTGGTCGTCGGGAGTCACCCACTGCATGAGGGCGTCGTTGCGGCCGAGGCTGATGCACTGGCCGTTGTAACCGATCTTGTTCCGCGGGACCTCACGACCGGTCAGGCGCGCAGCGATGGCATCGGCCGCGAGGTAGGCCGTCGGCACGCCAGACGCGCACGACATCCGCAACGCCTTGCCGCTCCCACCGGGCGCGAACGCGGCGTCACCGACGGCGTACACGTCCGGGTGAGAGACCGACCGCATCGTGTCGTCGACGACGATCTGGCCCGTCTCCGTGACCTGCAAGGTGGTGGCCGCGGCGATGGGGTGGACGGCAAACCCGGTGGTCCACACGGTGACGTCGGCGTCGATCGTGCCGCCGTCGGTGTGCTCGTGCACAGTGATGCCGAGCCGGTCGAACACCTGGCGCAGGTGCTGCTGCGCCTTCTCGCTCAGCCAATCGCCGAGCGAACCGCGTGCAGCGAGCGACACGCGCAGGTCCGGCCGGGCTTCGGCGATCTCGGTGGCCGCCTCGATGCCCGTGAGGCCACCACCGACGACGAGCACGGTCGCACCCGCACCGAGAGCGGCGAGTCGTGCACGCAACCGTTGCGCCGACTGCTTTGAGGCGATGTCGTAGGCGTGCTCCGGGACACCGCGGGCGGCACTGCCGAGCGCGTACACGAGGGTGTCGTAGGCGATGTCGCCGCAGTCCGTGGTGACGGTCTTGCGTTCGGCGTCGACCGCGGTGACGCGCGCGAGCCGGACGTGCACGCCGGTGCCCGCGAAGACGTCGGTCAGCCTGCGGACCTTCAGGTCCTGGCCGGCCGCCAGCTGGTGCAGGCGGATGCGTTCGACGAACTCCGGGTCGGCGTTGACGAGCGTGATCTCGGTGCCGGACGGGTGCAGCCGCCGGGCGAGGCGACCGGCCGCGTTGGCTCCGGCGTATCCGGCCCCGAGAACGACGATGCGGTGCTTCATGGTTTCGCTCCTGTCTGGTTCGTTGCCGATCTGGTTCGTGATCGCCTCCTGAACCGGACAGCGCCGCGAAACCTGACAGGACCGTCCTGTGAGCTGCGTCACCAGCTCTCGACGAGCGGCTCCCCGCGGTCGGCCGCGGCCCACTCGCGGTTGGCGCGGTCGAGCTTGGCGGGGTTGACCTGCAGGAGGACCGAAGTGATGCCCTCCGTGGTGACCTCCAGCGCCATGACGCCGAAGACCCGATCACCGGCCTGCAGCACCAGCGCGGGCACACCGTTGGCGACCGCGGCGAACAGCGCGAGGTGACCACCGGCCAGCGCCCGCTTGGCCTCGTCGGGGGTGAACAGCGTGCGGAGGAACCTCGCCACCCGCAGCGCACCGGTGATCGGCTTCGGCAGGCTGAAGAACACACCGCCGGCGTCGCCCACCCCCATCGCGTCGTCGGCGAGCAGCTTCACCAACGAGTCGGTGTTGCCGCTGAGCGCCGCCGCGAGGAACTCCTCGACGATCTTGCGCGCGCCGGCCGCGTCCACCTCCACGCGGGTCCTGCCGGTGGCGAGGTGCTGCTTGGCGCGCCGGTAGATCTGCTGCACGTTCGTTTCGGTGAGGTCGAGGACCTCGGCGATCTCGCCGTGCGCGTACCCGAACGCCTCGCGCAGCACGTAGACGACCCGTTCGTTGGGCGAGAGCCGTTCCATCAGGGTCAGCATCGCGATCGAGACCGATTCGCGCTGCTCGACGGTCTCAGCGGGACCGAGCATCCGGTCGCCCGCGAAGACCGGTTCCGGCAGCCACTGCCCGACGTAGGTCTCGCGCCTGGCCCGCGCCGAGGTGAGCCGGTTGAGGCAGATGTTGGTGAGCACCTTCGTCAGCCAGGCCTCCGGCGTCTCGATGAGCGCGTGATCGGCGGCCTGCCAGCGCAGGTAGGTGTCCTGCACCGCGTCCTCCGCGTCGGCCGCCGACCCCAGCAGCCGGTAGGCGATCGCTTCCAGCCGCGGCCTGGACTCCTCGAACAGCATGGTTCGAAGTAGATCACGGATGCATGCGCGCGCCCTTGAAGATTTTGTCGACGGCGTTCTTCTGGCCGTGCACGGCGATTCCGACCAGGTCCAGGTCCTGGGTGTGGACCTTGCGCACGGCCGCGCGGTTGTCGTCGTCGTTGCCGGTCGCGAACAGGTCGGCGGTGAAGATGGCCATCGGCTGGTTGCGGTTGAGTGCGCGCTCGTGGGCCTTCTTGAGCAGGTTCTGGTCGCCCTGAAGGACCACCACGGGCTGGCCGAACATCGGGAGGTAGTGCACGTCGTCGGCGTCCACGTACGGCTTGCCGCGGAGCTCGTCGGGCAGGCCGCTGACGAGGAAGGCGGTGACGTTCAGCGCCTGCCAGCCGGCCAGGTCGTCCCGCAGCAGCACAGCGATCTTGGTGTCGAACATGGGTCTCACGATTGCGGCCGTCCGGTGGTGGCGTCTTGTACGTTCTTGACATGGGTGTCGCCGCGTGGAAGCTGTGCCTGGAACGAGTAACCAGAACAACATGGTGAGCCAGCAAGGCTCGGCCTGGCGGCCGGCAGTACCGGGCGTGAAGGAGGTCTTCCACGCCTCTTTCACCACGCACGTCTACCCCGCACACACGCACGACGCGTGGACGTTGATGCTGCTCGACACGGGTGCTGTGCGCTACGAACTGGACCGGCACGAGCGCGGCGCGCTGGTCAGCGGCGTCACGCTGTTGCCGCCGCACGTGCCGCACGACGGAAGGTCCGCCCACCCGACCGGATTCCGCAAGCGCGTGCTGTACCTGGACGGTTCGGTGCTGCCGGGCGAGCTGATCGGCAAGGCCGTGGACACGCCGATGCTGGTCGACCCGCTGCTGAAGCAACGCGTGCATCAGCTGCACCTCGCGCTGGACGAGCCGTTCGAGGCGGCGAGCCGGCTGGCGTTGATCATCGAACGCCTCACCCACCACTTCGCGCGCACCGCGCCGGTCGTCCACGCGGATCCCACGCTGGCGGACCGGTTGCGGCAGCTGCTCGACGCGTCGCTGCCCGGCGGGATGACGTTGAACGCGGCCGCGCAGGAACTGCAGACGAGCCCGACGCACCTGGTGCGGGCGTTCAGCAGGCGCTTCGGGCTGCCGCCGCACCAGTACCTGACCGGGCGGCGGGTGGATCTCGCGCGCGGGTACCTGGTGGAGGGACGGCCGGCGGCGGAGGCCGCGGTGCTGGCCGGGTTCCACGACCAGTCGCACCTCACGCGCCATTTTCGCCGTGTCCTGGGTACGAGCCCCGGCCGGTTCGTACGCTGACACCGTGCACGTCGGCATTCTCGGCCCCGTTGAGGCGCATTCCCCGGACGGCAAGGTCTCGGTGGGTGGCCCGCGGCCGCGCACCCTGCTGGCGTTGCTGGCGCTGCGGGTGGGTGACATCGTCCCGCTCGACCGGTTGATCGACGGGCTCTACGGCTCCGAACCGCCCTCGGACGCCGCCAATGCGTTGCAGGGACAGGTTTCCCGGCTGCGCAGGGCACTCGGGGACGCCTCGCTGATCGAGTTCCACCCGGCCGGCTACCGGCTGGCGCTGGAGGCCGCGCACGTCGACGCGCACCGGTTCGCGGAGCTGGCCGCGGAGGGCCAGCGGGCGCTGGAACACGGTGATCCGCAGGGTGCGGAATCCCTTTTGTCCGAGGCACTTCAGCTGTGGCGCGGTCCCGCGCTCGCCGACGTCGACGCGCCGGACCACGCGACTCGCCTGGAGCAGCAGCGGTCCGCCGCCACGAACGCGCTGATCGCCGCGCGCATCCGGCTCGGCAAGGCCGACGTGCAGGAGATCTCCGACCTCGTCGCGCGGCACCCGTTGGACGAACGCCTGCGCGGCTACCTGATGCAGGCGCTGCACCAGCAGGGACGGCAGGCCGAGGCGTTGCAGGCCTTCGAGGACGCGCGGGCGTTGCTGGCCGAGGAGCTCGGCGCGGATCCGTCGCCGGAACTGCGCGCGATCCACCTGCAGATCCTGCGCGGGCAGACCCACCGGGAGTTGCCCGCGCAGCTCACGAGCTTCGTCGGCAGGCAGGAGGAACTGCGGCGGCTCGCCTCGCTGACGTCGCGGCTGGTCACCCTGACCGGGCCCGGCGGCGCGGGCAAGACCCGGCTCGCGCTGCAGAGCGCCGGTCCCGGGGCGATCTTCGTCGATCTGGCGCCGGTGAAGGACGTGCCGGCGGCGACGCTGCAGGCGTTGGGGCTCAAGGAAACCGTGCTGGCGCCGGAGGACCGGCTCACACTGGCGTTGCGCGAGCGCGACGCGTTGCTGATCCTCGACAACTGCGAGCACGTGATCGTCCAGGCGGCCCAGCTGGCGCAGCACCTGCTCAGCACGTGCCCCTCGTTGCGCATTCTGGCGACGAGCCGGGAACCGTTGGGGATCACCGGCGAGACGCTGTGCCCGGTGCCACCCTTGCAGCCGGAGCAGAGCGTGGCGTTGTTCGTCGACCGCGCCCGGCTGGTGAACCCGGCGTTCGTGCAGGACCGGCACACCGTCGACATCTGCCGCGAGCTGGACGGCCTGCCGCTCGCCATCGAGCTCGCGGCGGCACGCACCCGGACGTTGACCGCCGAGGAGATCTCGTCGCGGCTCGACGACCGCTTTCGCTTGCTCACCAAGGGAAACCGCGCCGCGGCACCACGCCACCAGACGCTGCGCGCCGTCGTGGAGTGGAGCTGGGACCTGCTCGACGCGGACGAACGCGACCTGGCGGCGGCGCTCGCGACGTTCAGCGGCGGCGCGACGCTGGAGGCCGTCGAACAGGTCTGCGGGCACGACCTCGAAGTGCTGGAAGCGCTGGTGGACAAGTCGTTGGTGGAGGCCGTCGACGGCCGCTACCGCATGCTGGAGACCATCCGCGAGTTCTGCTCGCGGCACGGGCGGGCGGACGCCGAGCACGCCGCGTACTTCCTCGCCCTCGCCCGGCGGGCGGATCCCGAGCTGCGCCGGCACGACCAGGTGCGGTGGTTCGCGCGGCTGACCGCGGAGCACGCGAACTTCCTGCAGGCGATCGAGTGGGCCACCGAGCACGACCAGGACCTGGCGTTGCAGCTGGTCTCGGCGCTGTCGTGGTACTGGTACGTGAAGGGCAGCCGCACGGAAGTCCAAGGCGCGGCGCGGAAACTCCTCACCCGCGTGCCGGAGCAGTCCACAGAGGAGTACGCGATCCTGCTCGCCCTGGCCGCTCCGGAACGCGTGCAGAACGTGCTGGAGGGCCTGAGCGGTCCGATCAAGCAGCCGTTCGTGCTCATCGCGTGGGCGATGCTCAGCGGTCCACCGGACCCCGGCGCGCCGCGCACGCGACTGCAGGACGAGGTCGAGAGCAGCCAGGACCCGTGGATCCAGGGGCTGCTCGGCTTCAGCAACTCCTACACCGGCTGGGCCGCGACCGGCGACCGGGCGAAGGCGATCGCCCAGGCCCGCTCGGCGCTGCGGCAGTTCCAGGACCTGGGCGAACGCTGGGGCGCGGCCCAGGTCATGGACGTGCTGGCCAACCTGACCGAGGACCCGCACGAGGCCCTCGCCCTGACCGACGAGGCCCTGCGCGCGGTCGGCGAGCTGGGCGCCGAGGAGGAGCTCGCCGAGCTGCGCGGGCGGCGCGCCGACCGGTTGCTCGACCTCGACGTGGTGGACGAGGCCGAGCGCGACTACCTGCAGGCGCTGGCGATGGCGACGCAGGCGGGCCTGGCCGCGACTCGGGCGCTCGCGAACGCGGGCCTGGCCAAGATCGCCCAGCGGCGGGGCGATCTCGTGCGCGCCGAGCAGCTGCTGCGGGAGGCGCGGCAGGAGCTCGGGTTCGGGTGGATGCACAAGGCGGCCATGCTGCAGGTGGAGGAGCTGTTCAGCGAACTGGTGCGTAGTCGGGAAGCTTGATCGCGGTGGCCGCCCTCATGTCCATCCGGGCGACCGTCGGCATCTTCGGCAGCAGTCCGAACATCCGGTCCCGCGCCCACATCCCGAGCCGGGTCGCGGGCGCGAGGAACGGGCCCGGATTGCCCTGACAGCCGCGCGCGTACGGTCCGATCAGGGCCTCGTACCTCGCGAACGCGTTCCCTCCCGCCGCCATCTCCCCCGCCAGCACGTAGGCCGAGACGACCGCGAGCCCGGTTCCCATGCCGCCCAGCGTGGATCCGTACCCGGCGTCACCGATCAGCGTGACCCGGCCGGAGCTCACGGCCGGCATCCGCACCTGGCTGATCGAGTCGAAGTAGACGCCGGACGAGATCAGCTCGAACGGCATCAGCTCCGGCGGCACCGACGACCTGTACATCAGCCACCCCGGTGCGGTCACCGCGCCCGGTGTGCAGGTCAGGTCGCGGTCGTCGCCGTCGGCGTCCCAGATCGCGAAGTAGTAGCCCTGGAACCTGGGCCGGTAGCCGGGGAAGACCAGCCGCCGCACGCCGGACCGCATGCCGTCCGCGCCGATCACGAAGTCGAACCGGCGCGACGGCCCGCGCGCGAAGGTGACGTCGACACCGGCGCCGTCGTCGTGCAGCGAGGTGATCCAGTCGCCGAACACGTACTCGGCCTCGGCGGCGCTCGCCTCGTACAGCAGCCGGGACAGGTCACCGCGGCGGATCTCCACCTCCCCTCCGGTGAACGACGCGGGCAGCCGCGCCCGTTCGCGTCCGTCGGGGTCGCGGAACACCATGTCACGCGGTGAGGTCTGCGCTGCCAGCACGGCGTCGAGCACGCCCATCCGCCGGAGCACGGACAGGTGCGCCTCGCCGCGGAAGTCCACGGCCCGACCGCCGGGCCGCAACGACGGTGCCCGCTCCACGACCGTGGGCGAGCAGCCGAAACGTGCCAGCCAGTGGGCGAGCGCGGGCCCGGCGATGCCCGCTCCCGAGATCAAAACGTCCATGCCGGGAAGGGAACGCCGGGCCGCTGACCGAACGCCTACGGTTCGCTGATGGCCTTCAGCATCTGCGCGATCTGGCCCTGTCTGGAGGTGGCCACGCGCTCCGCGTAGGCGACGGTCTCCGGGTTCGAGCCGTCCTTCTTCTCCGTCAGCGCCATCTCGACCGCGGCTCCCTGGTGCCCGGCCATCAGGTTGAGGAACGTGAGGTCGAACTCCGCTCCGCTCTTGTCCAACGTGGCGTCGATGACCTTGTCGTCGAGCAACGGCTGGCCGCCGTGCGCGGCGTGCAGGTTCGCGCCGCCGCCCTCCGGTCTGCCCCAGAGCTTCAGCCACGACTTCAGCATGGTGAGCTCCTCGCGTTGCGTCGTGTTGATCGCTCCCGCGAGATCCTTCGCCTCCTGCTTGGTGGCCTTCGCCATCGCCAGCTGGGAGAGGCTGATGCCGAGCTGCAGGTGGTCGACCATCATCTGCACGAACGTCACGTCCGCGTCGTTGAACCTCGCACTGGCGGCGGGTACGGGTGGTGCGGCGGAGGTGGCGCCGTGCCCGTGGACCGACTGGCCCTCCGGCACGATCGCCTCTCCGCCGCACCCCGCCAGCGCCAGGACCGCGACCGCGATCACCAGGCGCTTCATCGGATCAGATCTTCTCCCACAGCGACGCCGCGTTCGGCGGTTCCCAGCCGGTCAGCGAGGTGTGCGCCTGCCGGCACCGGTAGCTCGATCCGCCGTAGGTCACCGTCGCGCCCACCGCGTAGTAGGTGTTCGGCGCCCACGTGCCACCGACCGGCGGTGCCGTCGTGGTGGTAGTGGTCGGCGGCGGGGTCGGGTTGCCGCCGGTGCCACCGATGTTGATGTCGATGCAGTTGTAGAACGCGTTCGCCGTGTCGGCGATGTTCCAGATCGCGCGGAGCTTCTGGCGGCCGGAGAACCCGCTCAGGTTGATGGTGTGCCGCACCGGGTCGACCGGCGCCGCGTTGCCGCCGTCGACGAAGCCCACGCGCGTGCCGCCGATGTAGTACTCGTAGTCACGCGTGCGGTGGCGGGCGGTGAACGTCCAGGTCAGCGTCAGGCTGGTGCCGGTGTTGGTCACCTGCCACGGCAGGCCGTCGTTGTCCAGCACGGTCTTGAAGTCCTGGCGGTCACCGGCGCAGGTCGTCTGACCCTTCAGGCCTTCGGCGCTCTGCGGCTCCCACTGGGGACCACCGCAGTTCTGCACCGCTCCGGAAGCGCACTGCGCCTGCCTGCTGGGCGGCGACGACACGTAACCGTGCGCGCTGGCCGAGCCGACCGGCGTGATGAACACGATTGCGGGGACGGCGGCCATGACCAGCGCCGCTTTTCGGGTGAGTTTCATCGTCCGAACTCCTTGGATCGTTCCCAGGCGGGGTGGACCCCGTGGCAGGGGTGGGAACCGGGAGCGATCCAGATCGCTCGCCGATCCAGTTTCGGTGTGGTCTAGACCATAAACCTGCGCTCGGAAAGTGGTCAAGCAATCACCGGCCGTGGACCTCGAACCGCTGTCCGCCAACAAGTCCACGTGCGCAACTGGTCTTATCGCCACCATTCGGAGTGGTATTCGTCCCGACCGGGTAACCGGGCGCATGCGCGACTTCACCGAGCCCGCCAGGGCGACCGGCCCCGGCGTCGTGGCCGACGGCCGGCTCAGCACGTCCACCGTGCTCGTGATCGATCCAGCCGGCGAGGCGTCACACGACGAGATCCCCGCGACCTGGCGGCCACTGGCAGACCGCATGCGGATCGTGTGGCTGCGCGTACCGGCCGCCCCGTCGTGGAAGTCCACAGTGGACAAGGTGCTGACGAGGCACCGCGACGACACCTCGACCGTCCTCGACGTGGTCACCAGCGGCCCGGTCGCGGCCGACGTGGTCGACCTGGTCCGCGGCCACTCGGACCTGGTCCGATCGGTCCTGCTGATCGACCCCGAGGTGGACGTCGACGAACCGTTCGCCCGCGTGGTGCTCCGCAGCCACCCCGGCCACCTCCCGGCACCGCTCCCGCTGGGCCACCCGGACGTGGTGTCCGGCGTGGTCAGCGCACTGGCGGACCTGAACGCTTAGGTTGCGGAAGTTCCGCTGAACCGGACACATCGGCCACCCGTATGCCCACACAGGGAACCGAACCGGGAGGCCTTCATGCGTGCGCGTCTGCTCATCCTGTTGCTGGGACTACTGGCACTGACGGGCTGTTCGATGTCCGGGGGCAGCAGCTCCGGCCAACCGGCGGCCAACGACGACGACGCGAAGTTCTCGCTGATGATGATCCCCCACCACCGGCAGACCATCGAGATCTCCAAGATGGCCCTGGAGAAGTCCAAGGACGAGTTCGTCGTCAACGTGGCCGACAAGATCTCCACCGCCGAAGCGGGCGAGATCGAGCAGATGGCCACCTACCTGCGCTCCTGGAACATCCAGGTCCCCGGTGACGACGCCGCCGCCACCCACAAGATGGCCGGCATGATGACCGTGAAGGACTTCGACTCCCTGAAGGCCGCCCAGGGCAAGCAGTTCGACGACCTCTTCCTCGCCGCCCTCTCCCGCCACCTGCGCAGCGGCGTCGACATGGCGAAGGACGCCCAGACCAAGGGCGTGCACGTGGGCTCGAAGGCGCTGGCCGGCAAGATCGTCGTCTCCCAGTCCGAGGTCATCGACCAGATCGCGGCCAAGAAAAAGGCGTGACGGAGCCCAATACGCTCCCACCATGTACCCACAGGTGGAGCCCTACGCCCAGGGCATGCTCGACGTCGGCGACGACCAGCGGATCCACTGGGAGGCGAGCGGCAACCCGGACGGCAAACCCGCCGTGGTCTTCCACGGCGGGCCGGGCTCCGGCTCGAACCCGCGCTGGCGCGAGGACTTCGACCCCGACCACTGGAACCTGATCCTCTGGGACCAACGAGGCTGTGGCCGGAGCACCCCACCGGCGAGTGATCCGGCGACCAGCATGGTGCACAACACCACCCAGCACCTGATCGACGACGCCGAGAAGCTCCGCGAACACCTCGGCATCGACAAGTGGTTGCTGATCGGCGGTTCCTGGGGCTCGACCCTGATCCTCGCCTACGCCGTCCAGCACCCGGAGCGCGTCAGCGAGATCATCATCCCCGCGGTCACCACCGGCCGCCCGGTGGAGATCGAGTGGATCACCCGCGGCCTTGGGATGTTCTTCCCCGACTACTTCGAGGCCTTCCAGAACGGCGTTCCCGAGGAAGACCGTGAGGGCAACCTGGCTCTCGCCTACAACAGGCTCCTCAACTCACCGGACCAGCACACGCGCGAGAAAGCCGCCTGGGACTGGAACAAGTGGGACCTGTCCACGATCACCGGTGGCGACAACGACTTCACGGGCACCCGGTACGAGGACCCGCTGATGCGCTACCAGATGGCACGGACGGTCACGCACTACTGGGGCAACGACTGCTTCCTGGAGCCGACGTACATCTTCGACAACCTGCATCGGCTCAAGGGCATCCCCGGTGTGCTCATCCACGGCCGCAACGACTTCGGCGGGCCGTTGCACACCGCGTGGGAGGTGGCGAAGAGGTGGCCCGACGCCGAACTGGTCATCCTGAACGACGCCGGCCACCTCATCATGGAAGGCAACAGCATGGACCGGGCCATCACCGCTGCCGTGCAGAAGTTCCGTCAGGGCGCGACGGGTCCGGGCCGGTAGTACAGATCCTCACCGGCCCACCGGATCCGGTCGGAGAAGCCGAACCCCGGTGCCGCGACGAAGTTCGCCGCGTCGTCCACGGAACCCGATCCGGTGTACTTGGCGCGCAACGGATACGGGAACACCGGGCGAGTGCGCAGGACCTTGCCGTCACGGTCCTTGCCGGTGGCGGTCAAGCGGTAGGGCGCGTGACCACCCTCCACCCACGAGACCAGCGAGCGGAACGGGTCGAACTCGGTCAGCGTGTCGCCACCGCTGCAGTGCCACATGGACGGCACCACGAACAAGCGGGCCCAGTCCTGGGGACGCCCGCCGGTCAGGCGCTGCCAGTAGTCGAGCGTGCCCTCGAACGGGATGCCCTGGTCGCTCGCACCGTGCCAGATGATGAGCTTGCCACCCGCGCGCCGGAACTCGCTCAGGTCGAGCGACAGCGCGTTCGCCTTCACCGTCTCCGGAACCAGGCGGCGGAACTCGCGCAGGGTGAACTCGAAGTCCGCCAATGACGAGTGCGGTTGTCCGATCGGATAAGCCAGGTGCTTCAACGCGTTGTCCGCGAGCTCGGCGGCGATTCCCCGGCCGAGCTCCGGCGACGGGTTCTGCCAGAACGTCCACGAGATCTCCGAACCGTACGGCTGGCCACCGGGGTAGAGCCGCACACCGTGGTCGGACGGTCCCGCGTAGAGCCGGCGAACGCGCGCGATCTCGTCGTCGGTGAGCTGGCCCGCAAGCGTTCCCGGATCGAACCTGCACAGCCGCGGATCGTCGATCTGACCGTCCACCAGGCCGTCCAGACCGTCGCACGCGGAGATCACCGCGCTGTGCAGCACGAGGATCTTGTCGTTCGGGATGCTGTTGCGCGCGATCCACGCCTCGTAGCCGACCAGCGCGCCGATGTAGGCACCTGGTGCGCCCGCGATGATGCCGTCGAAGTCGTGCGGATAGCGCTGGGCCAGCAGCAGTCCCTCGCGGCCGCCGTTGGAGCAACCGCCGAAGTAGGACCGAGCAGGCGCCTTGCCGTAGAACGCTTTGATGACCGCCTTCGACACCTTCGACAACGCATGGGGCGCGCGGAAGAAGTAGTCGTCACGGGCTTGTTGGTCGTGAATGGCCCAGGTCGTGTCGAAGCCGGGTGGCGCGGACTGGTGACCGTCGTCGGTGGCGGCCACCGCGGCGTCACCGACCGCCGGTCCGCAGCCGGCCGGGAAGGCCGGATCGGCGATGATGCCGCAGAACCCGCCACAGCCGTACTGGAGGTAGCGGCCCTGGTAGCCGCGGGTGGGCAGCTTCAGCTGGAAACCGATGTTCGGTTCGATCGTGCCGTGCACGTCGCAGAACTCCGTGGCACCGGAGACGACCGCGGCCGACGTGACCCGGGTGTGCGCGTCCGGCACGTCGAACGTGCGCACCAGATCGGCGCACGAACGCACCGGCCGGACGGCGGATTCCCCTGTGGCGGCAGCGGGAGCGATGCCCGCTGCCACCACGGCGAGAGAAGCGAAGAAGACCAGAAGCTTGCGATGCATGGCGTCCTTCCCCCTGTAGTCGGACGTACAGGGGGAAGTCTGGCAGCTAACTGACGTGCACGCGTGGCCGTCGGGACGGATCCGCCTCGGCCGACCGGATGATCTCGCGTACGACCGGAGGCGTGTCGCCGCGGCCGAGGATCAGGTAGCGGAAGAGGTGCCCCAGCGGGTTTCCCTCCGACCACTCGAAGTGCGCGTGCGGGATCACGCCGGTGGAGTCGCGCAACGCCAGCAGGATCGCCGCGATCGCGTTCGGCGCGGCCGGCGCGGAGGCGCGCAGCACGCGGTGGCCGTCGACCTCGACGCCCTGCACGCACAGCACGTGGCTGAACGACGACGGGTCGACGATGTCGATCTCCAGGAAGATCACGTCCGCGGTGCCGGGCACCGGGTTCATGCCGCGCTGCTCGGACTCCTTCTCGTCGTACTCCGCCTTGTCACCGTGCTGGCGGCGGTTCGCGATCAGCGTGATCCGGTTGTCGAAGGCGATCGTGTCGGTGATGAACCGGCGGGCGTTCTCGTCGAACTTGATCTTGTCGACGCGCAGCTCCGTCGTGCGCGAGATGCGTGAGATCAGGGAGATCACCACGATGCCGAGGATGAAGAACGCCGAGATCGTGATGCCGTCCGGCTTCTCGATCACGTTCTCCACCAGCGCGTAGACCAGGATCAGCGTCAGCACGGTGAAGCCGATCACGGCACCGCGCTGCTTCTTGCGCCAGGCCGACACCGTCACCGCGAACGAGCCGGACACCATCATCGCCAGGATTCCGGTGGCGTACGCGCCGGCCTGGGCGTTGACGTCGGCGTTGAAGATGATCGTGATGATGATGCAGATGAGCGTGTAGACGATCACCACCGGCCGGACCGCGCGGCCCCATTCCGGTGCCATGCCGTAGGAGGGCAGGTAGCGCGGCACGATGTTGATCAGGCCGGCCATCGCGGACGCGCCGGCGAACCACAGGATCAGGATGCTGGAGATGTCGTAGGCGGTGCCGAACCCCTCGCCGAGCAGCTCGTGGGCGAGGTAGGCCAGCGCCCGGCCGTTCGCCGGGCCGCCCTGCGCGAACTTGTCCTGCGGCACCAGCACGGTCGTGATGAACGACGTCGCGATCAGGTACACGGACATGATCAGCGCGGCCGTGGTCAGCAGCTTCCGGGTGTTGCGCACCCGGCTCGCCATGACCTCCTCCGGCGTCTTGCCGGTGGCCGAGACCAGCGGCATCATGCTGACTCCCGTCTCGAAACCGGACAGGCCCAGCACGAGCAGCGGGAACGCGAGGATCGCCGGGCCGATCACGCCGAAGACGCCGTTGCCCTGCTGCCCGAGCGCCGCGAGCCAGCGATCAAGGGCGTCCGGCGTCGCGAAGACGTCCACCATGCCCACCACGGCCACGACGGCGTTCAGCGCGAGGAACACCACCACGAGCGGGATCGCGACGCCCACGGCCTCGCTGAAGCCCAGCAGGAACACCCCGCCGAGGATCAGCAGCAGCACGATCGTCAACGCGAGCTCGTGGCCGCGCAACGACTCGGGGACGTACGGGTTCTCCAGCGCGTGCACCGAGGCGTCGGCCGCGGACAGCGTGATCGTGATGATCCACGACGTCGCCACGAACCCGAGCAGGACCAGCACGAAGATCTTGCCCCGCCAGAACGGCAGCAGGTCCTCCAGCATCGCCACCGAGCCCTGCCCGTGCGGGCTCTCCTTCGCCACCCGGCGGTACATCGGCAGCATGCCGAGCAACGTCAGCGCGACGATCAGCAGGGTCGCGAGCGGCGACAGCGAGCCCGCCGCCAGTGCCGCGATACCCGGTAGGTACGACAAGGTCGAGAAGTAGTCGACGCCGGTCAGCGTCATGACCTTCCACCACGCGTGCGGCTTGGCGTGCGACTCGTGGCTCTCCGGACCGCTCGGTGCGACCCGGTCCTCGAGCAACCACTTCGCCACCGGTCCACCCGGCGGATCCGGCCGCTCCGGGCTCGGCACCTCGGCGGGCAGGGCGTACTCCGTGCTCATGGTCGGAGAGCATGCCAGGCCGAGGCGATCATGGCCTCCAGTCGGCCGGGAAACCCGCTTCCTGGACGGACAAACCGGACGGACGCAACATGCCGATGCTGCCCTGCGAGTGCAGGTCGAGGAAGAGGTCCACGACGTCCGGGTCGAACTGCATGCCCCGACCGGCCCACAGTTCGCGCCGCGCCCGGTTCTCGTCCAGCGCGGTCTGGTGTGGACGGTTTGACCGCATCGCGGCCCAAGCCACGCAAACGGACAGAATGCGCGCTTCGGCCCGGATGTCCGCGCCGCGCAGACCGTCCGGGTAGCCGTCGCCGTCGTAGCGCTCGTGCTGCTGCCGGATGACGTGCGCCACGCCCGCGAAGCCCGGCACCATCCGTGCGAGCCGGTAGCCGAAGTCCGGGTGCTGGCGCAGCAGCCGCCACTCCTCGTCCGACAGCGCACCGGGCTTGGTGAGCACCACCTCAGGGATGATGATCTTGCCGATGTCGTGCAGGCGGCCGGCCAGCTGGGCGACCCTGATCGTCGGCGCGTCGAGCCCGAACTCCCCCGCCGCGACCCCGGCCCAGCGCGACACCGAACGGCTGTGGTCGTAGCGGTGCAGCCACCCGTCCACCCGGTCGGCGACCTGGCAGAGGAACTCCGCCATCGCGCCGTCGGTGTCCGGGTCGACCGCGGGCAACGGCTCGGGGCCGACCGCGATCCGGTTGCGGCCCGCCGCCTTGGCCGCGTAGAGCGCGCGGTCGGCGATCACCACGATGTCGTCGGGGCCGTCGCCGTGCGTCGGGAAGCTCGCCGACCCCACCGACACGGTGACGGACAACGGGATGTCGTCGTTGCCCGCGTTGACCGGGATCGGCTTCTCCGCGACCCGTTCGCGCAACCGGTTCGCGATCACCGACAGCCTGCCGGGACCGGCGTCCGGGACGAGCAGCGCGAACTCCTCGCCGCCGTAGCGCGCGAGCACCTCACCCGACCTCGACGCCGCGCGCAACCGGGCCGCGACCTCCATCAGCACGTCGTCGCCCGCCGGGTGGCCGTAGTTGTCGTTGATCGACTTGAAGCGGTCGACGTCGATGATGAACACCGCCACCGAGCCCTCGCTGCGGCGGGCGCGGGCGATCTCCAACGGCAGCTGGGCCTCGAAGAACCTGCGGGTGTGCAACCCGGTGAGGCTGTCGGTGATCGCGAGCTTGCGCTGGTCCGCGACGAGCCCCGCGAGCCGGGCGATGATCAGCAACGACAGCAGCGCGCCGCCCGCCGCGAGCACCAGCACGTCCTGCGACGAGCCGACCTCGTGGATCAGCATCAGCACCGGCGCGGCGAGCGCGGCCGACGACAGCGCGATGATCCGGCCGCGGGACAGGCCCACGTCCTTGACGTGCGCGCGGTCGACGAGCCGCGTCATCGTCGGGTGCAGCGCGGCGGCACCTATGCAGAGATTGGCGGACAACCAGATGGCGTCGAGGAAGTTGCCCGCCTGGTAGGTGCCGTCGAGGCGCTGCAGCACGTAGATCGTGTCGGCGGTCAGGATGCCCAGCAGGTTGGCCGTGAGCAGCACGAACGCGCGCGGCCGCGGACCGGCGCCGAAGATCAGGCGCAACGCCACCACGAAGAGGGCGAGGTCCATCATCGGGTAGCCGAGCGAGACGATCTTCACCAGTGCCGGGGACGTGAGCCGCGCCTGCGGGCCGATCACGTAGAGCCAGGACGCCATGCCCGCGACGACCGCGAGCACCGCGGCGTCGAGCAGGCTCGGCAGGTCCAGGCCGGGAGTGCGGCGGCGGATCAGCAGGATCACGCCCGCCACCATCAACGGGTAATGCCCCAGGTAGAGGATGTCCGCGTACGAGGGGTAAACGTCGTACCGGAAGACGTAGTGCGATGTGTAGAACGTGAGGTCGGCCATCGCGTAAACGACCTGACTGAGTGCCAGGAACACCCACGGCCGCCTCCATTGGGGACGGTTGCGCTTGACACCCGCGAATGTGGCGACGGCGGCCGAGGCGCTGATCGTGCAGTAGAGCACCACACGCACCGTTTGTCCCGTTGTCCCCGCAGGGCTGACCGGAATCAGGTAGTAGAGACCCAGCAGCAGGTGACCTGCCACCAGGTACATCCACCACGCTCCGGTACGGCCGGCACGGAAGATGGTCACACGAGACCCCTCGTTCTACGACTTGGTCGAGCCAGGTGATGATGCCCGACTTGGGATGATCGCGGCACCGCCGTTACTCCAATGAGGTGACCCACTAATACGGACGCTACCGCAAATCCCTGTTCTGTTTTCAGCGTGAAAGAAAACCGAGTGCCGCTGCGGCAGCCGGGTACGCCAGCTCACCCAATCCGCCCACGGGCGCGTCCGACGCCACCACCACGACGGTGATCTCCGGGGTGTCGCCGATCCTCGCCCACGGGTAGTCCCCGAACGATTTTTGCACGACTTTTCCGTGTTTGACGGTGATTCGCGCACCTCGTGCCACCGAGAGCGCGTCCATGATCGCGCCTTCGACCTGTTGGCGGACACCCGAGGGGTGCAGTGCGGGGCCGACGTCCACCGCAGCGGTGATTTTCGTGCGACCGTCGTGTCGCCTTTCGGCGATCACCGCGACGACCGAGCCGTAGTCGCGATGACAGGCAACGGCTTGTGGTTCTCCGTCATGCGCTTCCGCGGCGGCTTCGAGCGTTTTTCTGACCCGTTGGTCAGTCAACCGCCGCAACCGGCGTTCGAGCTGGTCGTGCGGGGTGTCCAGCTCGCTCAGGAACATCTCGTCGGCATGAACCAACTGGCCCGCGTAGACGCTGCGCCAGAAGCCGGTCCTGATCGGCGGTCGCAGGATGGCGAAGTGGCACTCTCCCTCCACGTCGTACGGGTACTTGTTGGCCGACATCATCTTCATGACGTCGGGGTTGCTCGTGACATCGAGCAGTGACGAGAGAGGCCACGTGGAAACGGCGTGATCCCGCCAGACCGGCAGACCTTCGTCGTCGACCGTTGCCCGGATGCGATGGACCGACAATGGACGGTACGAGTCGTGCCGCATGTCGTCGTCTCTTGTCCACAGCACTTTCACGGTCCTGCCGGTGTGCCGTGCGAGTTGGACTGCCTCCATGACGAAGTCGGTCTCGAACTTCCGTCCGAACGCGCCACCCGCCCTCGTCGGGATCACCCGGACGGTCGCGAAGTCCTCTTCCAGAAGTTTGCGCACCCGGTCAGGTGCCTGGGTCGGGGCCCACAACGTGACTTCGTCGCCGGTGACTTTCGCGGTCGCCGTCGGCGGTTCCATCGGCGCGTGCGCGAGCATCGGTGAGACGAAGATCTTTTCGAGGTACTCGCCCGGTGGCGTATTTCCTTCCGGCAGGGCGGCTTCCAGCTCGGCGAGCCACCGGTCGCTGTCGGCGTCCGGAAATCCGCCTTCCCACGACGTGTCGAGGTTCTCCCGCGCTTTGATGGCGGTGTAGGTGTCGCCGGCGAGAACGGCGAACCCGTTGGCCAATTGGACGACTTCGGCGTTGCGGACGTTCGAGGCGTCGAAACCCGTTGGCGTGGCACCGATCCACGGTGGCCGGGCGACGACCGCGACCAGATCCGCGGGCTGGTCGATGGCGTAGGCGAGCTTGCCGGTGACGATCGCGTGCCGGTCGACCCGTTTGACCGCCGGGTTGCCGAGGACGCGCCATTCGTCCCGCGGGGTCAGCACGACCTCGGACGGGGTGAGGGCCGCGGCCTCCTCCGCCAGCTCCCCGTAGCTCAGCCGGTCGTCTCCGCGGTGGACGAAACCGCGGTCGGCACGGCACTCGGCCACCGCGGCCCGCCAGCGCCGGGCGGCGGCCTCGACCAGCTGGTGCCGGACGGTCGCCGCGGCCGTGCGGATCGGCTCGTGCAGGCGCTGCATCGAGTTGGAGTTGGCGGAGATCTGCGGGCCGTAGGTGTCCGGATCGCCCTCGGCCTGCTCGATCACGAGGCTCTCGACGGGCACCCTCAGCTCCTCCGCGACCATCATGGCCACGGCCGTGCGCACGCCCTGCCCGGTGTCGGGCACGGGGACGGTCACCGTGATCCGGCCCTCCGCGTCGACCCGGACGAAGGGGTTCACGACTCGGCCTTCAGCCGGGCCGCGGCGTTCCTGATCGCCCTGCGGATCCTCGGATAGGTGCCGCACCGGCACACGTTGTCCCGCAAGGCCTCGTCGATGTCCTCATCGGTCGGATCGGGGTGCTTGGCGAGCAGCGCGATGGTCGCCATGATCTGGCCGGGCTGGCAGTACCCGCACTGCGCCACGTCCTCGTCCAGCCACGCCAGCTGCACCGGGTGGTCCTCGACGCCCTCGATGGTGAGCACGTCCTGCTCCGCCGTGCTCGCCACGGAGTGCTGGCACGGCCGGAACGCCTGGCCGTCCACTATGGACGTGCAGACGCCGCACGCGCCGACCCCGCACCCGTACTTGGTCCCGGTCAGCCCCAGGTGATCTCGCAGAACCCACAGCAACGGGGTGTCCGGATCGGCTTCGACGTCGCGGACCTCCCCGTTGATCCGCAGCCGATACATCGTCACGTCACCGGAGCGTAGCGGCCACAACGCTGTTATGGACGGGATATCGTGGGCCTGTGGACGGCGTCCGGTTCGGAGTGCTTGGGCCGCTGCTCGTCACCCACGGGCGGCGGGACGTGCGCATCTCCGCAGGTCAGCCGCGTCAGGTTCTGGTGCTGCTGCTCCTGCACGCCGGTCAGACCGTCAGCGTCGACCACCTCATGTCGATCTTGTGGGACGGTGACCCGCCCGCCAGCGCGCGCAAAGCCGTGCAGGTGCACGTCTCGCAGCTCAGACGGGCTCTCAAGGACCTGCCCGGCGTCTCGCTGGAGTGGTCGCGGCAGGGCTACCGGCTCGACATCCCCGACCGGTCGCTCGACCTGCAGCTGTTCCGGGAGGCCGAGGACCCCGACGAGGCCCTCGGCTACTGGCGCGGTCCCGCGCTGGCCGAGCTGACCACCAACACGCAGCTCGCGAACCAGCTGGAGGAGGAACGGCTCGCGGCGATCGAACGACGTGCCGACAAGGCGATCAAGGAGGGCCGCCACCACGAGGTCCTCGGCGAGCTGACCGGCCACGTCACGCAGCACCCGACCAGGGAACGGTTGCGGGGCGCGCTCATGGTCGCGTTGCACCGCAGCGGACGGCAGGCCGACGCGTTGCGCGTCTACGACGAAGGCCGCCGGCATCTGGCCGACGAACTGGGCCTCGATCCCGGGCAGGAGCTCAAGGACCTGCACGCCGCGATCCTGCAGGGCGACATCCCCGCCGTGCCGCGCGAGCTGCCCGCGAAGCCGGAACCGTTCGTCGGCCGCCGCGACGAGATCGCGCTGATCACGGGCTCGTCCGACACCGTGATCGCGGTGCACGGACCCGGCGGGCAGGGCAAGAGCGCGCTCGCCACCGCGGCGGCGCACGCGATGGCCGACCGCTTCCCGGACGGTCAGCTCTACGTGGACCTGCACGGCGCCACACCCGGCCGGTCGCCGCTGTCGTCCGCCGAGGTGCTCAGGAGGTTCCTGCGCGCGCTCGGCACGCCGCCGCTCGCGGTGCCCACCGACACCTCTGAGGCCGCCGCGCTCTACCGGTCGACGCTGGCCAGGCGCAGGGTGCTGGTCCTGCTGGACAACGCCGTGGACGCGGCGCAGGTCGGCCCGCTGCTGCCCGGTGAGGCCGGTTCCGCGGTGCTGATCACCAGCCGCCGCATGCTCGCGACGCTCGGCGCGCGGCACGTCCGGCTCGACCCGCTCACCGAGGACGACGCGATCAAGCTCCTCGGCGACGACAGCGACGCGGCGCGGCAGGTCGCGAAGGCGTGCGACTACCTGCCGCTCGCCCTCACGATCGCGGCCGCGCGGCTGCGGTCCCGGCCGGACTGGACGACCGCCACGCTCGCGCGGCGGCTCGCGGACCAGCGACACCGGCTGGACGAGCTGCACTTCGACGACCTCGGCGTGCGGACGAGCTTCCAGCTGAGCTTCGAAGGGCTGGCCGAGAGGTCGACCAGGGCGTTCATCCTGTTGTGCTGCCTCAACGTGCCGACGGTCAGCGAGTCGACCGCGCAGGCGTTGCTCGGGCAGGACGACGTCGACCGCGTGCTGGACCCGTTGGTGGACGCCAAGCTCGTGGAACCGTGCGGACCGGAGCGCTACCGGGTGCACGACCTGCTGAGGTTGTTCGGCGCCGAGCACCCCAGCGACGAGAAGCACGACGCGCTGACCCGTGCGCTGACGCACTACCGCGAGACTCTCACCGCCGCGCTGAAGAAGCTGCGCCCGCACGCCTACGGGGCCCTGACGAACTCCGCCACCGAACAGGACCTCGACGAACCGCTGCAGTGGCTGACGGACGAGGCGGAGAACCTGCTGGCGGCCGCGCGGTCCACCATGGACGAACCGGCGCTGGCCGAGCACGCGCTGGCGATCGCGCACATGCTCTACCCGCACCTGTTCAAACAGGACAGGGTCGCCGAGCTGATCGAGCTCGGCCAGATCGCCTCCCGTGCGGCGCGCACGATCGGCACCTCGGCCGCGTTGCAGACGGCGCTGCTGGTGCAGTCCGCGGCCAACCGGCTGACCGGTGAGTTCGAGACCGCCCGCGCCCAGTTGGAAGAGGTGCTGGAGGCCCGCGCGGACGACCCGTTCGGGCAGGGCCGCGCGCTCTCCGGCATCGGCACGATCCAACGGGAGCTGGGCGAGCTCGACCAGGCCTCCGCCACGCTCGCCCAGGCGATCGAACTCATCGCCGCGCACGGACCCGCTGGCGCGCAACGGGTTCCGCTCTCCGCACTGGCCCAGGTGCACCAGGTGGCCGGAAGGTACGAAGAGGCGCTGGCCGCCGCGGTGGAGAGCCTGAAGCACGCCCGCGCGGATCACGACGCGGCCGGGACGGCCTATGCGCTGGCCTCGCAGGGGCAGGCGCTGTTCAAGCTCGGCCGGTCCGGCGAGGCCCTGGTCGCGCTGGACGAGTGCATCGAGCTGTGCCGGGCCACCGGCGAGCACAACGACGAGTGGCAGGCCCTGCTGTGCCGCGCGGAAGTGCTGCTGGCGCAGGGAAAGCCCGATCAGGCCGCGGAGGACGCCCAGCGCTGCCTGGAGATCACCAGCGCCCGTGGCGACCGGTACGGCGAGGGCGTGGCGCACCTGGTGCTCGCGCGGTGCGGGCTGGAAAAGCACGCGGACCGGGCGGCCGAACTGCTCGGCACACCCGGTCTGCGCAGGGACAACCTGTTGGACAGCGTGATCAGCTAGAGATCAGCACCTCTGGTCGGTCGCGGCCGAGCCCTCGCCGTTCGACCATTCGAGCTGACCGTAGGCCTTGGTGCACACGGAAAGCGTGTTGGCACCGGACGACCAGACCTCGGCCTGGTGGTTGCCGCCGCACTTGTAGTCGACCAGGCCCTGGCTGCCGGCGGACACACCGGAGCAGGCCCACCAGTTGCCGCTGTGCGAGCTGCGGAAGCTCTCCCACACGTAGGTGTAGGACCAGTTCTTGTTGCAGCCCTTGAACTGCTTCACCGACGCGATGGTGGAGCCGCCCGACTTGATGTAGGCGGTGCTGCCGATCTGCGTGACGCTGCTGCAGCTCGGGTTGGTCTCCGCGTTCGCCGGCGATGCGATTCCGAGCATCGCGCCGGTGACGAGCGCGGCGGTGCCGACGGCGCTGGCGATCCTGATGAACATGCTTCTCCCTCAATGGTGTTGCGAAGGCTCAGATGCGGAGCGGAGGTCAGTCGGTGATGTAGCCGGTCACGGCGCGCTCCCTCAGCAGTCGCTGGACGCGAGTCGTTCGGACTGGTGGCTGCCGTCCCTGGCGACGTACAGCACCTCTCCACGGGCACAACCTGGCGCGTAGACCATGTTTCCCCAGTGCGTGCCGGGCGTTCCCGGCGCGACGAAGCCGACGTGGTCGTTGCCCGCCCACACGGTGATGCGCAGCGCCGAGTCCCCGCCGGGGTAGTCGGTGATGCGGACCCAGTTGGTCCGGCAGGTCGGCGACCAGCGCAGCTCGGCCCGGCCGGACGGGTACATCGGCTTGCTGTCCGCGACGGTGGAGCCGCTGCTGCAGCCGGTGGCGACCGGGTCCTTGTCGTTGCAGCCGCGCCCGCTGCACGACGCCGCGCTGGCGTCCGGCGCCATCAGGCAGCTCAGGAGCGTCAGGGCCGCCGCGGCGATCAGGCTTGTCGACTTCATGACGCCGACACTGCTGAACGGCGCTCACAGCGGCCTGACAGCTGCACCCCGCCGGGTGTCAGCGAGGTGTCAGAACCGCAGCACAACGCTACGTTCGTGGGCGTGCCGAACCCGGTCGACGCGTCCAGCAGCAACTTCTCCCTGCCGGAGCCACCGCCGCGCGCGCCGCGGTGGCTGGGCCCCGATCCGGTGGTGCACGGCCGGGCCGCGGAACTGGCGGCGTTGCGCGAGGCCCTGGACGACGGCGGCGTCGCGTTGCTGTGCGGTCCGCCGGGAACGGGCAAGACCACCCTCGCGCACCGGCTCGCGCACTCGGTCGCGGAGGACTTCCCGCACGGGCAGCTGTGCGCCGACCTCGCCGAGATCACGATGGACGACGCGCTGGCCGCGTTCATCCGCGCGCTCACCCACGACGGCATCGCGCTGTGGCCGCGGCGACAGGCGCAGCTGCACGAGGTGCTGGGGACCCGCCGGGTGCTGTTCGTGCTGGACAACGTGCGCAAGGGCGAGGACCTGACGGTGTTCCGGAAGGTGATCGCGACCAGCCGGGAACGGCTCGGCGGGCTGGAGCTGGGGCCGATGAGTCCCGAGGACTCGCTGACGCTGCTCCGAGCGCACCTCGGCACGCGCGTCGACTTCGAACCGGACGCCGCGCGCGCGTTCGTGCGGGCGTGCCACGGGCTGCCCCTGGCGCTGGTGGTCGCCGCCGGGTTCGCCCGCCTGCGCACGACGGCCGCGCTGGCCGCGCTGGCCGAGGAGATCCCGTCCGAACGCGGTGACGTGCACGACGCGTTCAGCTGGGCGTACGAGCAGCTCGCGCCGGAGGACCGCCGGGTCTTCCGGCTGCTCGGGGACGGGTTCGAACGCGAGTTCTCGATCACCGCGCTGAACGCGCTGGCCGGCGGCGACGTGCGGCGGTCGCGCAACCGGCTGCTCGCACTGCACCTGCTGGGGAACGCGCCGGGCGACCGGATCACGATGCACTCCCTTCTGCGGGAGTACGCGCGCACGCTGCACCCGCGCGACCCGGAGGCGCTCGGGCGGCTGCTCGACCACTACGTCGAGGTCGCCGAGACCGAGACCGAGAACGCCAAGGCGGCCGTGTTCGTCGCCGACCCCCGGCGGCGCCTCGCGCTGGCGCAACGGCTCGTGGACGAGATGTCCGTGGAGGTGCAGACGGCCGCGGTCGAGGCGGCCCGGTCGTCGGGCGACCGCGCCGCCGAGGCGACGGCCCTCGCGCATCTCGGGCACGCGTGGTTCGACCGCGGGAACCTGGAGGAGGCGGAGGCCTGCCACGCGGACGCGTTGGACCTCCACCGGGAACCGAGCGCGTTGACGGGACTCGCCAACGTGTACCTGGCGAGCGGAGGCGAGCAGGAGGCGAAGGCGCTCTTCAAGGAGGTGCTCGCGATCCGGACCGCCTCCGGTGACGCGGCCGGTGAGGCACGCGCGCTGCTGAGCCTGGGCCGAGTCACCAACGACATCGCCTGCTACGAGCAGGCACGTGACATCTGCACGCGCATCGGTGACGCGGTGCGGCTCGGCCGGGCGTACAACGGCATGGGCAGGGTCCACCACGAGGCCGGCGCGTACGAGGCGGCGATCGACTGCTATTCGCTGGCGCTGCAGGCCTTCCCGGACGTGTACTGCCTGCTGAACATGGGCCAGGCGCACGAGGCCCTGCGGTCGCCGGAGGTCTTCCGCTGGTACGACCGGGCGGCCGAGCACGCGTCGCGCCTGCGGGACAGGGAACTGCTCGCCGACGCCGCACGGCTGCTGCACGCCGCGGGGTTCGCCGAGGAGGCGAAGCGGCGGATGCGGCAGGCCGAAGCCCTGTACCTCACTGAAGAGGACGAGTCACCGTGACGACCGGGACGCCTCCCTCGCGGTCGAGCGCCAGCGCGTCGTGGTTGAGGACGATGGACCCGTCGTCGCGCAACGTGAACCCCGCGTCGCTGACCTGGTTGCCGACCTGAAGCCGGTGCGACGGCGTCGGCAGCAGGTAGAGCGTCTGCTCCTCGGTGTAGCTCATCTGCAGGCCCGACACGAAGTGCACCAGCAGCCCGAAGCCTCCTGACCGGCGTGCGTCGACGTGCACCAGGTAGCCGAGGAACTCCATTGTGGACGTTCCGCTGCCGCGCAGGTAACCCAGGTTCGGGTCGAACAGCACCCGGCCGTCGCGGGTGACCTCGAACGCCGCGTTCACGACCTGGCCGCTGCCCTGCTGCACGTAGTAGGGCTTGGCCGGGACCATGCGCAGCTTCTTGCACATGATCCAGTCGCGGTTGTCCGCCGGGACGCTCGCGATCAGCACGCCCGCTCCCGGTGCGAGCCTGCGCGCGTCGAGCGTGACGACCACGCCGTCGACCCGCAGCGTGCGGGTTCCCCTGCCGGACACGAACCCGTCGAGTTCGGGCGGGTAGCCGAGGGTGCCGTCCTGGCCGACCGTGAACCAGAAGGCCACAGGCACGCCGACCTGGAACCCGTAGGTGCCGGGCGCGAGCTGCAGGGTCTGGACGGTGCGGGCGTCCAGCCAGCTCGTCTTGTTCGTCACCACGAAGTGGCGGCCGGACAGCGGACGGGCGTCGATGTTGATGTTGCCGGGCGCGGGGTCCGGTGACGACGGGTCCATGCGGCCGGTGTCGTCGACGCACGGCGCGGTGCCCGGGGCCGGCGGCCTGATGTTGTACCTGGCCGTCTCCGTACCCGATTCCCCTTGCGGCACAACGGGATCGGTGGTGCCCTGCAGGCCTGTGCCCGGCGTGCCGGCTCCCGGCACGGACGAACCGGCCACCGCCGTCTGGCCGGGGTTCGCGGGATCGTCGTGCGCGGTGGTGCCGACGACATGTCCGTCCTGACCGGTGCCGGACGCACTGCTCACGGGCACGGGCTGCGAGCTGACCAGCAGCGCGCCGGCCAGCAGCAGTCCGACGACGCCGCCGACGGCCCTGACCACCTGCGGGTCCGTGAGCGCGGGGTTGATCCGGTTCAGCGTGCCGGCGACCCTGCGCAGCGCCATCGGCACCGGACCGCTGCTCGGCGCGTTCAGCCAGGCGAGCCACCGGCGGTCGTCGTCCGGCGGCCTGACCAGGCCGGGCGCCAGGTACTCGACGCGTTCGCGCAGCCTGCGCGGATTCTTCGGCCTGCAGGTGACGCAGGCGAGCACGTGTTCGTGCAACGCGGGCCAGTCCTCGCGGCCGATGGCGCCGAGCTGCGGACACGCCGACCTGGACTGCGCGGCGAGCACCGCGACCCGTTCGGCGAGGAGCCGGAAGGTCTCCTCCGTGGCCACGCCATCCGCGATGGCCTGCCGTTGTTCCGGCATCGTGTCGAGGGCGGCGCCCAGCGACTTGCGCATCACCACACCATCCTGGAGCCGTTCGGCCCCACGTGGATACGGCCGAACAGTGGACAAATCATGGACTTCGCAGATAGGCGAGCGCGAACGACGAGTCGGCCGCGGCGCCCGCGAGGTCGTAGCAGTAGACCTGCACGAGCACCTTCGGCGGGTACGAGTAGCCGTTCCACGCCCAGATCCGGCAGTACCTCGGCTCCGGCCCGGTCGCGCTGACCAGCACGGCCTCGCCCGGCCAGACCTTCGGGTTGCCGATCGCCTGGTACTGGACGTCGTACCGGCCGACCGCCGTCCGGGTCACCGAAGGCGTCTCGCCGTTGCTGGCCCACGACCTGTTGTTGCCGGTCTCCAGGTCGGCGGCCGGCGCGGACGGGTCGTGGTGGATCGCGGCACCGCCGGTGTAGGTGAGGTTCCAGTCGGTGTCGGTGTCGCACGCGACCCTGATCCGGGAGGGATCGAGCATCGTCCGGCACACCGCCCGGTTCGCGCCGACCGGCGAGACCATCGCGAACCCGTTGCCGCCCAACGCGGTCACGTCGTACTGCCCCGGCCCGACCTTGGTCACCCCGCTCGCGCCGCCGCGGTAGTGAATCGCCGGGCCATCGCTCACGAAGACGACCGTGAACGGCAGGTTCTTCCGCGTGCCGCCGGGGTTGAAGCAGGCCACGTCGACGAGCAGGTCGTTGCCCTCGCCGCGCGTTCCCGCGGTCTGACAGGAGAACGGCTGGTAGTAGCCCCAGCCGATGCTGAGCTCGGCGTGCACGGTGCCGCCGGCGGCACCGACCTCCGGCAGCCGCACCAGGTAGTCGCCCTCACCCTGCCGGACCAGCGTGATGTAGCGCTCGACGCCGTTGCGGCGCCAGGTTCCCCACTGCCACTTGCGGTCCATCTCGACCTGCTGACCGACGGGCTGGTCGTACTGACCGAACGACGTGGTCGCATAGGCCCACTGGTTCGCCGAAGCGGTCGTGGGGTCCTCTGTGGACGCTCCGGTGCGCTGCGGTGCCGTGCCGGGCGGAGCCGGGGCGATGATCGTCGTGCCGGTGGTCGCCGCGGGCACCGCGCTGGACGCCGGCACGGACGGGCCCGCGACCGGCGGCGTGGTGGTCTCGTTGCCCGCGAGACCACCAGGCGGCGGCAACGGTTCCTGCGCGGCGAGCCCACCGCCCGGCGGCGGCTCCACCCGTTCGGAGCTCGGCACCGCGAGCAGGCACACGACGAAGGCCACGACACCGGCAGCGGCCTTGAGGACCTGCGGGTCGGCCAGCGCCGGAGCCGTCCTCGTCATGAGCCCGGTCAGTGCGCGCAGTGGTCTGGTGACGACGTCGGACATCGTGCGCACCGGGCTGTTCAGAAACGCGAGCCAAGGACGTTCCTCTTCCTCCGGCATCGCCACCAGCCCCGGCGCGAGGTACTCGACGCGTTCCCTGAGCCGCTTGGGATCGGCCGGCCTGCACAGCGCGCAGACGGCCACGTGCTGCTGCAACCCGGGCCAGTCCGCCTCGTCGATCGCGGCGAGACCGGCACAGCCCTTGCCCAGCGCCTCCAGGACCGCCACGCGCTGGGCGACGGCCTCGTAGGTGTCGGAGGTGGCCGCGCCGTCGGCGATGGCCTGCCGCTGTTCCGGCATCGTGTCGAGGGCGGCGGCCAACGACTCGGGAGTCATCGCGTCAGTTTGGAGCCGAGCGACGTTTCGCGAAACGACCAATCAGTGGACAAATCATGGACGTCAGCGAGCGGTGCGCGAACGGTCAGCGGCGTTGGTCATCGTGACCGCATGACGTGGTTGCGCAAGCCTTGGGTAGGCCCGTTGGCCTTCGTGGTGGTGGCGTTCGTGGCGTTCTCGCTGCCGCCTTATCTGACCGGTGACCGTGCATCGGCGCGTGTGCAGTCGGACTGGGGACCGCACTATCCCCTGCTGGTAGTGCACGTCGTGTGCGCTTCGATCGCCATCCTGACGTCCGTCGTGCAGATCTGGCCGTGGTTCCGCGGCCAGTTCCCCGCATGGCACCGCCGGATCGGCCGGGTCTACGTGCTGGCCGGTGTGCTCCCGGCCGGACTGTCCGGTTGGGTCCTCGGCTACATGACGCCGTTCGGTCCGGTTTCGATGGTCAGCAGCGTGCTGATGGCCTCGCTGTGGCTGCTGTTCACCTGGCTGGCGTGGCGCGCGGCCCGGCAGCGGCGGTTCCGCGACCACCGCAAGTGGATGATCCGCAGCTTCACCCTGACCCTGTCGATCATCAGCAACCGGATCTGGGGCGTGGTCGCCTTCCTGCTGCTGGCCGACCGCGTGCCGGAGGCGCAGCTGCCGGGCACGATCGCCGGGATCTCGACGTGGGCCGGCTGGACGATCCCGCTGCTGATCTCGCAGTGGTGGCTGGAACGCAGGCCCGCACGGCGTCGTGCCGCCGCCGAGCAACGGGAAACCGTTCCCGCGTGACGGCCCTGACGGCTACGGTCGGCAGTCATGAGGCTACTGCTCGCTGTGTTGATGATGGTCGTCCTCGCGCCCGCCACCGCCCAGGCCGCACCGCCGACCGCGAAGTGCGACTTCATCCCGACCCCGGAGAACCCGGCGGCCCGCCCGGTTCAGCCGCCGCCCGCGACGGTGCCGGCGAAGGGCACCGTGAAGGTCACCATCGCGACCAACTACGGCGTGGTCGTCGCGAAGCTGGACCGCGCCAACGCACCGTGCGGGGTGGAGAACTTCGCCCACCTGGCCCGCAGCTGGTTCTACACGATGTCCCGGTGCTGGCGGCTGACCGACACCAAGCGCCTCGGCGTGCTGCAGTGCGGTGACATCTACCGCGCCGAGGAGGGCGGCCCCGGCTACCGGTTCGCCGACGAGGTGACCGGCCAGGAGACCTACCCGCGCGGCACCATCGCGTACGGCAACCAGGGGCCGGGCACGAACGGCAGCGAGTTCTTCATCGTCCACTCGTTCGCGAACATCAAGCCCGCGTACACCGTGATGGGACACGTCACGCACGGCATGGACACGCTGGACCGCATCGTGCGGGCCGGGATCGTGCCGCAGCCGGACGGAACCCTCGACGGCGCACCGAAGAAGCCCGTCAGGATCCTGCACGTTCTCGCAGAGTAGCGAGGATCTTCGACACCATTCCGAACGGCAGCATGCCGAGGCCGGTCAGCAGTTCCGGACCTCGTTCGCCGGCCAGGACGCGACGGAACGCCTGCGTCATCGGCACCGCGCCGGGGTTCTGCTCCAGGCCGGCGAGCTCGGCCTCCAGCCGATCGGCGTGCGTCCGGTCGCCCTCCGCCTGCAGCACCACGGCGGTCATGAGAGGCGACCAGTCCCGCATGGTCTCGTGCGCCCGTTCCATCGCGCGCGTGACCAGCTGGCTCAGGTCGTCCGGCGTGCGCTGCGGGAGGCTCTCCAGCAGGTCCCACAGCCGCACGCCCTCCACCTCCTCGGCGAGCGCGCAGATGTCGTCGTTCAACGACATCCGTTCGGGCAGGCCGAAGGCGAAGGCGAACATCGCCAGCATCTCGATCTCGTCCCGCAACGTGGGCGCGTCCGTCCTGACCGCGATGGCGGCCGCCGCGAAGTAGTGCGCCAGCACGCGCGGAGACCCGTTGTCGACGCGGCCGAGCAACACCGCGTAGTCGTGGTGCTGCTTGCTGATCTCGTGCGGTTCGCCCGCCGCGTAAGCGAGTCCGAGCGCCTCGGCCTTGAGCTCTACGGCACGGCCGTGGTTGCCCTGCTGGTCCTCGATGACGGCCAGCTGGTTCACGACGTGGAACCGGCTGTCCGCCAGCTCGGCCATCGCCCGCCCGGCCGCCACCGCGCCGGGGTGCAGGCGCAGCCGCTGACCCTCGATCTCGACCAGCCCGTGCTCGGACAGCACCGCGAGCTCATCGTCGGCGTCACCCACGACGTACGTGTAGCGGTCGTTTTCGTTGATGCAGCACAAGGTCAGGAACATCCGCCGAGCCGGTTCCGGCAACGAGCGCAGGGCATCGGCCGGATCCTCGGCGCGTAAGAAGGGCTCCACGCGCACCAGCTTCGCATCGGAGTCAACCCGCCGATCCGCTCGGTTAGGGTGTCCGGGTGCGAAAGATCCTGGTCATCGGTATCGGCGCGGGCAACCCCGACCACCTGACGGTGCAGGCCGTCAAGGCGTTGCAGACGGTCGACGTCTTCTTCGTGCTGGACAAGGGTTCGGTGAAGCAGGAACTGGTAGACCTGCGCGCGTCGATCCTGGCCGAGCACGTGACGCGCCCGTACCGCTGGGTCGAGGGCCGCGACCCGGACCGCGACCGCAACCCGTCCGACTACGAGGCCACGATCGACGCCTGGCGCCGGGCCCGCGCGGACGTGTGCCTTTCGCTGCTCTCAGAACTGGGCGACGACGAGGTCGGCGCGTTCCTGGTCTGGGGCGACCCGTCCCTGTACGACTCGACGCTCGCGATCCTCGACGACCTGGCCGCCCGCGGTGAGTCGTTCGAGGTCTCGGTGATCCCCGGCGTGACGTCGGTGGCGGCGCTGACGGCCGGCCACCGGGTGTCGCTCAACCAGGTCGGCAAGCCCGTGCAGATCACGACCGGCCGGCGCCTCGCGGCCGGGTGGCCGTCCGATGTGGACGACGTGGCCGTGATGCTGGACGCGAAGTACTCGTTCGAAGGTGTCGACCCGGACACGTGGATCTACTGGGGTGCCTACCTGGGCATGCCCGACGAGATCCTGGTGTCCGGACGGGTCGGGGACGTGGCGCCGCGGATCCGCGAGCTGCGCGAGGAAGCCCGTGCCCGCAAGGGCTGGATCATGGACACCTACCTGCTGCGCAGGTCCTAGTCGAGCAGCCGGGTCACGGCCTTCACGACCAGTTCGCGGGTGGCGACCGGCGTCGAGAACGCCAGTATCGACATGTGCACGACGAGCGCGAGAAGTTCCTCAGCCTCGAACTCGGCCGGCAGCAGTCCGTCGCGCTGAGCCTCGGCGACGGCGGCGACCTTCTCGGTGTGCGCGTCCGCCTCGGCCTTGCTGATCGCCTCGAAGCCGTTCTCCAGGCGGTGGTAGCCCGCGAGACGGAGCAGTTCGGGTTGCCGCTGGTAGGTGTCGAAGAGGCGGCCCGCGTAGCCCGGCAGGTCGTCCGGCGTGATCGGGACGGCTTCGATCACCTGGGCGAGCTGGATGTTCAGGACCTCGTCGAAGAGGCCCTCCTTGCTGCCGAAGTAGGCGTAGATCATCGCTTTGTTGCAGCCCGCTTCGGCGGCGATGCGATCCACGCGCGCGCCGGCGATGCCGTGCGTGGCGAACTCGGTCAACGCCGCTTCGAGCAGCTTGGCCTTGGTCGCTTCCCTGTCCCTCACCACGCGACCAGTCTAACCAACTAGTTGGTTGACAGGCGAGCCGCGTCGTGGTTGCCTGGAGTTAAGCAACCAACCGGTTAGTTGGGAGAGGGTCATGAAGGTCGCACTGGTCACGGGCGCCTCGTCGGGCATTGGCGAGTCCACGGCCGTTGAGCTGCACAAAGCCGGCTACACGGTGTACGCGGCCGCACGGCGGGTGCAGCGGATGGAAGGACTGGCCGCGCAGGGCATCCGGGTGCTGGAGATGGACGTGACGCGCGACGAGTCGATGGTCGAGGGCGTCAAGAAGATCGTCGCCGAGGCCGGCCGGATCGACGTGCTCGTGAACAACGCCGGGTACGGGTCGTACGGCGCGGTCGAGGACGTGCCGCTGGACGAGGCGCGGTACCAGTTCGAGGTCAACGTGTTCGGGCTGGCGCGGCTCGTGCAGCTGGTGGCGCCGCACATGCGGGAGGCGGGGCGCGGGCGGATCATCAACGTCTCGTCGATCGGCGGGCGGATCTACGAACCGCTCGGGGCCTGGTACCACTCGACGAAGTTCGCGGTGGAGGGGTTGAGCGACTCGCTGCGGCTTGAGCTGAAGCCGTTCGGCATCGACGTCGTGGTGATCCAGCCCGGCGGGATCAAGACCGAGTGGGGCGGCATCGCGGTCGACAACCTGAAGAAGACCTCGGGCGGTGGCGCCTACGCGGGGCAGGTCAGGCAGTTGTCCGCGCTGTTCTCCCAGGCCGATCGCGGCAGTGAGCCGAAGGTCATCGCGGACGTCATCGTCAAGGCCGCACAGGCCCGCAGGCCGCGGACGCGGTACGCGGCGGGCTTCGGGGCGCGGCCGATCCTGTTCGCGCGCAAGGTGTTGCCGGACCGGGCGTTCGACGCGATGTTCCTCGGTGCGCTGCGGCGCTTCGCCTAGCGGCCGGCCTCGGTACCTTCGGATCAAGGACCACCGAGGGGAGTCGTGTGCACGAGGGGCTGTCGCCGGAAGCCGAGCAGCTGTACCTGGCGATGCTGCGAGGCGCGACGAGTGAACCCGGTGCGGTGCACGAAGAGCTCGAACGCTTCGGGCTGATCAGGGACAACGAGGTGCGGCCGCCGCGGTCGGCGTTGGCGGCCATCGCGTCGAGTCACGAGGCGGCGGCCATCAGGGCCCGCGAGACGGCCGAGGTGCTGGCACGGGCCTATGCCGAGCACGGCGCCAAGGAGGTCGACTTCGTCGAGGTCCTCGCAGGCGCGGACGAGGTGATCAGCACCTTCGAGGAGATGCAGAGCCAGGCCAGGACCGAGATCAGGGCGCTCGACCCCGGTTCGTACCTCAGCCCGCGGCCGGAGGCGAGCCCAGCACAGCCTCCCGCACTGGCCCGCGGCATCGGGTACCGGGTGGTCTACGAGTCGGCGCTGCTGCAGGACGCGCTCGGGTTCGCGTCGGTGCAGGAGAGCATCGCGGCGGGCGAGCAGGCACGGGCGTTTCCCGGAGTGCCGCTCAAGCTCGTGATCGCCGACTCGGGCCGGGCGTTGATCGCGGTGCCGACGGTCACCGGCGGGAACGTCGTGGCGTTGCTCATTCACCCGTCGGTGCTGCTGAGCGCGTTGATCGAGCTGTTCGAGGCGTTCTGGCGGATGGCCGTGTCGATCACGCCGGGAGGCCAGGAGGACGCCCACGAGGAACCGACGACGGCGACGCGCAGGCTGATGGCCCTTCTCAGCGCGGGTTTGACGGACGAATCGATCGCACGCGAGCTGGGCGTCAGCGAACGGACCGTGCATCGGCGCGTGAGCCGGCTGCAGCAGCTGCTGGGCGCGCAGACGCGGTTCCAGCTCGGCGTGCAGGCGTCACGGCGCGGCTGGCTCTGACGGTTTCCGGACATGGCGACTTTCTGCCACCGCCCGCGAGTGTCAAATGAGGCGAATCGCCTTCCTCCCCTGATGCAAGCACGGCCTCACCAGGCCGTGCGGGGGCAGAAGGGGATCGATCTTGAGGAAGTACTTCAGGGGCGGCATCGCCGCACTGACCGGGGTGCTGGCCGCCGGCCTCGTGCTCGCGCCGGCGGCGGGCGCGGCGCCGAAGCAGGACCCGGACACCGCGAAGCTCGCGGGTGCGCTGACCACCCAGAAGATCAACTGGGAGGAGTGCACCTTCCCCGGCGTCGCCGAGGCGACGGTCGCGAAGTTCAAGACCGTCAAGGGCCTGGCCTGCGCCACCGTCCAGGTGCCGCGCGACTGGCACAACCCGGCGGACGGGAACACGATCGGCATCCGGGTCTCCAAGACCGAGACCGCCTACAAGGGCACCAGCCGCCAGGGCATCGCGCTGGTCAACCCCGGTGGCCCCGGCGGCTCGGGGCTGCCGTGGGGTGCGGCGATGGCCCTGCGCGCCCCGGTGCTCGCCGGTCAGTACGACTTCATCGGCTTCGACCCGCGCGGCGTCGGCCTCTCCACGCCGCTCACGTGCAGCTACACCGTGCCGACCAGCACCGACGTCAACGTGCTGAACAAGGCGAAGGTCGACGGTTGTCTCCAGAACCCGCTGACCGAGTTCATCACCACCGAGCAGACGACCTACGACATGGACTTCATCCGCGTCCTGCTCGGTGAGAAGAAGACCTCGTACATCGGCTACTCGTACGGCACGTGGCTCGGCACCTGGTACGCCGCCACGTTCCCGGCCAAGGTCCACCGCATGCTGCTCGACTCGGCCGTCGACGCCTCGCAGTCGACGCTCGAGAACACCTGGAACCTGCAGCCGCGCACCCGCGACCGCCAGTTCCAGGAGGCGCTGCTGCCGTTCATGGCGCGGGACAACGCCCGGTACGGGCAGGGCACCGACCCGATGGAGATCCGCCGCAACTGGGAGAAGGCCGGCGGCACCCGCGAGTTCGTCGGGCAGCTGTTCGCCGCGTGGTTCGTGATCCCGGCGATGTACGACACCACGCAGTACCACGCGGCGGCGTCCGCGGTCGCCTCGGTGATCGACGCCTCGAAGACCCCGAGCACGGCCACCGACTCGGAGAAGGTCGAGCGGATCGTCGCGAAGATGCTGACGACGCCGGATCTCACCGACGAGAACAAGGCGTTCATCGCGAAGGGCGAGCAGAACGCGCTCGCCGCCATCGCCAAGAAGGAGCGCGTCGCGGTGAAGGCCACGACCGCCGCGGCCGAGGTCGAGACCTGGGACGCCACGTTCGAGGCGATCCGCTGCCAGGACGGTCAGTGGAACCAGAACCTGCACTACTGGAACTACTGGCTGGCCGACCTGACCGTGAACGCGCCGTTCATCGCGCCGTTCATGAGCACGCCGTTGTGCGCGTACTGGCCGACGAAGAACTCGATGCCGAAGCCGGACAAGAAGACGTTCCCGCGCATCATGATGGCGCAGGCCGAGCTCGACGCGGCCACCGCGTACGAGGGTGGTCTCGCGACGGCGAAGGCGCTGCCGAACGCCAAGCTGATCAGCGTCGACAACGAGGGTTCGCACGGCATCTTCCCGTACAACACGGACTGCGTCGACGACCCGATCGTCTTCTACTTCCAGACCGGTGCGACCCCGCGCAAGCAGTTCACCGGCTGCCAGGGAGTCCCGCTGCCGCACGAGGACAAGACCTACGAGGTCGGCGGCAAGATGACCAACGGCAAGATCAAGATCAAGATGATCACGCCGGCGGTCAGGGAGGCCAACAAGATCGTCAAGGACCTGCTCAGCGGTTCCACGACGGCGGCGGCCGACGAGTCGGGCATGCCGGCCAACCTGTAGAGCTGCGGGCCCCGGCACGGTGTGCCGGGGCCCGTTTCCACTTTTCCTAGCGCTGCCACCACTTCTTCTTGACCACGTCGATGATCACGCACGTGATGTTGTCCGGGCCGCCGTTGCCGTTGGCGAGCGCGACCAGCTGCCAGGCCGCCTCCGTACCGTCCTCAGTGGACAGCAGGATGTCGCGGACGTCCTCCAGGTGCGCGTAGTCCGTGAGCCCGTCGCTGCAGAGCAGGTAGCGGTCCTCGATCCGGGCCTGGTGCCACGACAGGTCCGGGTCGTGCGAGTTGCCGGACTGCAGGGCGCGCAGCACGTACGCGCGCCGCGGGTGGTTCGCGGCCTCCTCCAGCGTCATCCGGCCCGCGTCGACCAGGGCCTGCACCATGGTGTGGTCGTGGGAGAGCAGCCGCAGCTCGCCCTCGCGGAGCACGTACGCGCGGGAGTCACCGATGTGGGCGAGCTGGAACGCGAGGCCCTCCCAGCGCATCGCGGTCAGCGTGGTGCCCGCGCCCTGCGGGGCTTCCGCGTCGAGCCTGCGCGCGATCTCGGCGACCGCGGGCCCCAGGTCACCCCGCCAGGAGGCGAGGACGTTCACCGCGATGGCACTGGCCAGCTCGCCGTGCTCGTGACCGCCCATGCCGTCGGCCACGGCCTGCAGGTCCGGGCGGGCGTAGACCGAGTCCTCGTTGTGCTCGCGCACCAGACCGGGATCGGTCGCCACGGCGATGCGCAGCTCGTGTGTCATGCGATCAGTAGATCACTTGTGAAGTGACTTCACAAGCAATACGGTTGTGAACTATGGATGAGACGGTCAACGCCGGGGACATCGCGCGCCTCGCCGACGTGGGGCGGGCGGCCGTGTCGAACTGGCGGCGGCGGTTCGAGGACTTCCCGTCGCCGGTCGGCGGGACGGCGTCCAGTCCGTTGTACCTGCTGCGCGACGTCGAGGCGTGGTTGCGGCGCAACGGCAAGCCGTTTCGCGTGTCGCCGGCCGAGCGGCTCTGGACCCAGCTGCGGACCGTCGACGACCTGCGGCTCGGCGAGGCGCTGGCGACGGTCGACGCCGACGCGCGGACCTTCGAGTTCCTGCACGAGCGCTACCTGGAGGCCCACTCTCGGCTGCTCAACCCCACTCCCGCCGAGGTCGTCAACGTCGTGCTGGCCACGACCGACGGCGACACGGTGATCGATCCGGCGTGCGGGACCGGAAACCTGCTGAAGGCGTCGAAAGCGCGCCACAAGATCGGGCAGGAATTGGATCCGGTCTCGGCGGTCATCGCGCGGCGGCGGCTGCCCGAGGCGCAGATCATCACCGGCGACTCCTTGCGGCACAACGGGATCGCCCAGAAGGCGGACGCGGTGCTGTGCGATCCGCCGTGGCACGACCGGACGTGGGGGCACGAGGAGCTGGTCGGCGACCCCAGGTGGATCTACGGCCTGCCGCCGCGCGGCGAACCGGAACTGGCCTGGTTGCAGCACTGCCTGTCGCTCACCAAGCCCGGCGGTCAGGTGGCGGTGCTGCTGCCGTCCGCGGCCGCGTCGAGGCGGCCGGGCAAGCGGATCCGCGGCAACCTGTTGCGCGCCGGGGCGATCCGCGCGGTGATCACCGTGCAGCCCGGCCGCGACCTGTGGCTGCTGCGCAACCCGATCGGCCGCGTGCCCGAGCGGATCGCGCTGCTGGAGACGCCGGGACCGGTCGAGCCGAACACGCGCGTGATCGACCTGCTGGACGACGACGTCGACCTGAGCCCCGCCCGCCACAGCCGCACCGACGCCTCGTCCTACCTCGCGGCCCAACCGGACTTCGCCCTCCCCGCCCTCCCCGAGCTGCAGGAACAGGCCCAACCGCCGATGACCACGATCGGCGAACTGGTCCGCGGCGCCCCCGGCACGCACGTCGTCACCTCCCCCACCGGCGCCACCTACGAGATCGACCCGGACCGGGTCGACCCGGACTTCCTCGAAGGCGTGCTGCGCGCCGCGTTCGCCCGCACCCCCACCGGATCCACGCGGCTGGACGTGCGCCGCACACAGGTGCCGTCGCTGCCGATCCACGCGCAACGCCGGTACGGACAGGTGTTCACACAGCTCAAGGCCCTGGAATCCGGCCTGGAAGACGCGGCGGCGCTGGTCCGTTTGGGCTATCATGGGCTGCTGAGCGGACAGATCGGCCCGGCGTGACCAGGTCAGATTCACCCGATCGTGATGTCCCGAAACGCTGTCACCGTTCGCCTCGCATACGAGGAAGCGCGCGGGGTCAGCGAACAGCTCGTGGCGGTTAGGCTTCCCACGTGCTGATCGCCGACCGCTACGAGATCGACGACCTGCCGCTGGGGCGGGGCGGCATGGGCGCCGTGCACAGAGGCCGGGACCTGCGCCTGGACCGCCGGGTGGCCGTGAAGCTCCTGCGGCTGCCGGGCAGCGACGACGAGGTGCAGCACCGGTTCGCGCGCGAGGCCCGGATCGTGGCCAGGCTGGAGCACCCGGGAGTGCCGGTCCTGTACGACTTCGGCACCTACGACCAGCGGCTGTTCCAGGTGATGCAGTTCGTGGACGGCGTCACGGTCGCGGACCTGGTCGGCGAGTTCGGCCCGCTGCCGGAGGCGTGGGCGGCGAACATCGCGGCACAGGCGGCCGCGGTGCTCACCGAAGCGCACGGGCAGGGCATCTGCCACCGCGATCTCAAGCCCACCAACCTGATGCTGTGCCCGGACGGCGCCGTGAAGGTGCTCGACTTCGGGCTCGCGCTGCTCAGGGAGAGCGACGTGGCGCCGTTCAGCCGGGCCGGTCAGATCCTCGGGACGCCGTCGTACATGGCGCCCGAACAGATCCAGCGCGGTACCGCCGAACCGCGCAGTGACCTGTACGCGCTCGGATGCGTGCTGCACGAGATGCTGACCGGTGAACAGCTGTTCACCGGGCCGACGGCGTACGCGGTGTTCGACAAGCACGTCAAGGAACCGCCGCGCCGGCTGCGCAGCCCGCTCGACCCCGTGGTGCAGCGGTTGCTGGCCAAGGACCCCGAGGCGCGCCCGGCCAGCGCCCACGACGTTTTCGTTGATTTGCAACGGTTTGCGCAGGATCCGCCGCCATTGCCCGGTTTCGTGCACCACCCGTCCGCGGCGGCGATGTACGCGAGCGTCCAGCTCAGGCCGGGATCCGGTTCACCTCGTGATCACCGGTCGCCCACAGGTGTTGCACCACGTACGCCCGCCACGGCCGCCACACCTCCGAACGCCTGACCAACGCGCCGGGCGTCGAAGGCAGGCCCAAAGCCTTGGCGGCCAATCGAATTCCGAGATCGGTCGGCAGGAACGCGTCCGGGTCGCCCAGCGAACGCATCGCGATCGATTCGACGGTCCACGGACCGAAGCCCGGCAGCGTCGACAACCACTCGCGCGCGACCGCGCGATCAGCGCCGGGAGACAGGTCCAAACCGGACTGAAGCGCGTCCAGCAGCGCGGCCATCGTGCGGCGCCGGGACTGGGGCATCGCGAGCTCGGCGACGTCGAACTCCAGCGGGAACAGGAACAGGTCCCCGACCGGTGTGCCGTAACGCGACACGAGACGGGCGGCGTGCGTGCGCGCGGCCTTCGTGGAAACCTGTTGGCCCAGCACGGCACGGATGGCGAACTCCGCGCCGTCGACCGTGCGTGGCACACGGCGCCCTGGCGCACGAAACACCAGTTGTGCCAACAACGGGTCAGAAGACAACGCGTCGTCGACCTCGACCGGATCGACGTCGAGATCAAGCAGGAAACGGCAAAGGTCTAGAGCTTTGGCCAGATCACGTTCGTCGGACAGCTCCACAGTGCACTCGACGTGATCGGTCAAGGGTCGCAAAGACGCGATCCCGCAACCGAAAGGGAGACGCAATGAGCGCCGGTACACGCCGTCGCGCCACTCCTCCACACCGGGCACCGCGGTCGCGATCAGGTGACCAAAAAGGTTGTCACGGCAAAGAGGTGCCTTGAACGGCAAGCGTTTCGTGAACGTGTTCAAGCGCATGCGCACCAGCATGACGTGGTTCCAACCGAGACGCTGGCGGGAAAGCGACATCAATCTGGACGGGGCCAACCGGGTGACCTGCTTCGCGACGCGATCTCTCCTGGCTAGTCTGGCGGCAGCGCCGTTGTGCAACAGTCAGTTCAGCAGGGAAGGGCGGCGTCGCGTGCGATGAGAGCGGCTTGGACGCGGTTGTCGCACCGCAGTTTCGTCAGCAGTCGGCTGACGTGGGCCTTGATCGCCCCTTCCGAGAGGTACATGAGCCTTGCGATGCGTGCGTTCGCCATGCCCTGTGCGAGGTACACCAGCACTTCCTGCTCCCGCCGGGTGAGCAGGCTGATGCGGCTGCGCGCGGCGTCACGGCGTTCCGAGTCGGCGCCGGTGAAGTGGTCGACGAGCGCGCGTGTCGCGGACGGCGACAGGACGGCCTCTCCCGCGGCGACCACGCGCACGGCGTTGACCAGAGCGTCGGGTTCGCCGTTCTTGAACAGGAATCCCGCCGCACCGGCGCGCAGGGCCGGGAACAACATCTCCTCGGTCTGCGGGGTGCACAGCATGATCACCTGGGTGCCCGGCACGTGCCTGCGCACCAGGCGCACCGCCCCGAGGCCCTCCATGCCGGGCATCGCGGCGTCCATCAGCAGCACCTGCGGACGGTGGCGCCGCGCGAGCTCGACGGCACCGCCGCCGTCCCCCGCCTCGCCGACCACCACGACGTTGCCGGAACGCTCCAGCACGCCGCGGACGCCGGTGCGGATCAGAACCTCGTCGTCGGCGATGCCGACGGTGATCGTGCGCGGCTTGTCCACCAGTTGCAGACCTGTACTCGCCCACGAGGTGCTGGTTGTCAACGTCATGCGGACTCCCTGTCAGACCGGACCAGTGGCCAGTTTGTTCCCGAACGAGGATCTGGGGAAGGCAGGCATAACGAGCACAGTGCGAACCGTCTCGCACACGAAGACGTGTAACGGGCTGCACGGGGCAGGTCATCACCGACGACCTGCGGCTCTGCCGGACCGAGACGGGTGCGGCCTGCCGTTACGGCTGGAGGAGAGGACCTCATGACGAGCACCGGACGTTGCGCCCTGTGCGCCGGCACGCTGCCTCCCGCCACCTCCGAGCAGCGCAGGTCCTACTGCTCCAACGCTTGCCGCCAAAGGGCTTATCGCCGTCGCGCGGCCGTTCCCGCGCCCACTGCGGCGAGCAGCAGGAACTTGCGCGTGCTCTCGAATCTTCCCGCAGCGCGCGACACGTTCGTCGGCCGCCAACAGGAGCTGTCGAAGCTCGACCAGCTGATGCGCAGGCACCGTCTCGTCACGCTCGTCGGCAGTGCGGGTGCGGGTAAGACCCGGCTGGCGTTGGAGGCCGCGGGCCGGTTGCGGCGCGGGAGAACGGACCGGGTCCTGCTCGTGGAGCTCGGCGAGGTGACCAGCCCTCAGGACGTCATGCCCGCCGTCGCGCAGGCACTGGGTGTCGTCGGACAGCCGGACGAGCCGTTGCGCGACACGGTGCTGGAAACGCTCGTGAACATGAAAGTGGTCGTGGTCCTCGACAACTGCGAACACCTTCTCGACACGTGCGCCGAGCTCACCGACCTGCTGCTCAACCGCTGCCCCGGCGTCCGGGTGCTGGCGACGTCGCGCGAGGCGCTGTGGATCACCGGTGAGGTCAGCTTCCACGTCGAGGGGCTGCCGGTGCCGTCGACGGACCGCGACCTCGTCACGACGGCGGCACCGCGCTCCGAGGCGGTGAAGCTGTTCGTGGAACGCGCGCGTGAGCGCAAGCCCGACTTCCGGTTGACGCCGTCGAACACCGCCGCGGTCGCCTTGTTGTGCGCCCGGCTGGAAGGCATGCCGCTCGCGATCGAGCTGGCGGCGCGGTGGGTGCAGCTGTTGCCCGTCGCGGACATCTGCGACCGGATGGACGAGCCGCTGGAACTGCTGACGCTGGGCTGCCGCAAGTCGCCGTCCCGGCAGCGTTCCCTGCGCGAGGCGATCGACTGGAGCTACCAGTTGCTGCGGCCGGACGAGCAGTTCGCGTTGCGGCGGTTGTCGGTCTTCGACGGCGGCTTCGACCTGACCGCGGCCACCGAGGTCTGCTCGTCGGAACGGTCGGCGGAACCCGTGCTGGACGTGTTGTCGCGGCTGCAGGCCAAGTCGCTCGTGACGGCCGTCCCCGGCACGACGCGGTTCCGGCAGCTGGAGTCGGTCCGGTTGCACGCACGGGAGAAGCTCGTCGCGGCGGGTGAGCTCGACATCGCCTACGAAGCCCTGGCGCGCTGGTTCACCGACCTGTCGGACGTGCTGATCACTTCGCCGCTGTCGGTGCCGTTCGAGGTGCAGGACAAGCTCGACAACCACGTCGACAGCCTGCTCGGAACGGTCGAGTGGGCGGCCGAGCGCTCCGACGAGCGGTTGCTGCTGCTGACTTCCGCGCTGGCGGACTGCGCAGCCAGGCGCGGCCGGCTCCGGCAGGCGCGCGTGCTGCTGAGGGACGCGTTGCGGCGACCGTCCACGCGGGACGACTACCGCTGCGTGGCGCTGAACCACGCCGCCCGGTTCGCGGCCGAGCAGGGCGATCACGACGAGGCGATCGAACTGTCGGGCGAGGCTTCCCGGTTGGTGCGCTCGATCGGCCATCCGGCGTTGGTGATGAGCTCCCGCAGCACGTTGGCCGCCGTGCAGCAGTCTTCCGGCGAGTGGGAGGCGTCGGACGAGAACAACACCGAGTGCCTGCGCGTCGCCGAGTTGTTGGGTGAACCTCTTGCCCGTGCGACCTGTTTGGTGGACTTGGCCCGTACGGCGTTGTCGCTCGGCAAGCACGAACGGGCCGAAAGGGCTGTCATGAAGGCGTTGCCCATCTCGCGCACGTCAGGCGCGCCCGCGCGCATCGCATCCGCTCTGAACACACGCGGCGCCGTTGCGTTGGTGCAGGGCGACCTGGACGAGGCGGCGCACGCCTTCCAGGAGGCACTGCGGATGGACGGAGTGAACCCGCTGACCGCGCCTGATGCCTTGGAAGGGCTGGCGATCGTGGCGTTGATGCGAGGTCAGGCCGAGCGCGCGCTACGGCTTGAGGCGACCGGACGAGCGCTGCGCCGCTCGGTCGGGGTGGTGCCGGATCCGTTCTGGGCGGAGAAAGTTGCGGGCGCGATGCGCACCGCACGGCTGATGTTGTCCGTTGCGCGCGCGGAGGCCGCCTCCACACCGTTGACCGCTACCGAGATCGAGGCGGTCATTCAGGACGAGGTGTGGCTCGACCGCACAGAGGCGGCACACGACTCGTTGGACGACCACGAACGGCGCCTGATCGCGTTGCTGGCCACCGGTCTCACGAACCAGCAGATCGCGAACCGGCTCGGCGTGTCGGTGCGGACGGTGGCCTCCCGGTTGCAGCGGCTGCGCGAGAAGCTGGGGCTGCAGAGCCGGGAGGACATCGCGGCCTGGGGCGCGGAGCGGGCGATCGGCTGATCGTGCAAAGGTTTACTCACACTTGACGGTCAGCGCACGTGCAGCCCGAACCCCTTGCGTCCGGCGGGCTCCAGCCCCTCCTTCAGGTTCAGCGAGGGGATCTCGTAGTCGCCGAAGTTCTGCCGCCGGAACGGGATCGGCTCGGTCGAGGTCAGCGTGAGCAGCCGCTGCTCCCAGGCCTTGGCGACAACGGTGTAGTCCTCGCCGGTCATGCGGTTGGCACCGTAGACCACGAACGGCGGCAGCACTTCGATGCCGGGGTAGTAGAGGATGCCGTGGTGGATCGGGAACAGCAGGTCCTCGATCGGCCCGTTGATCCCGCGGGCGGCGTAGTGCGGCTCCGGGCCACCCGCGGTCACGGACAACAAGGCCCTCCTGCCCGCGAGGGTGCCTTCGCCGTAGCGCTCGCCGTACTTCGTGTCGCTGTGCTCACCGACGCCGTAGCCGAAGTGGTAGGTGAACACCCGCTCGACCCACCCCTTCAGGATCGCGGGCATCGAGTACCACCACAGCGGGAACTGGAAGATGATCGTGTCCGCCCACAGCAGCTTCTCCTGCTCGGCGCGAATGTCCGGGGTGAGCGTCCCGGTGTCGAAGGCCCGGCCGGAGTCCAGGCCCACGTTCAGCGGGCTTGACGCCGCGGACCCGAAGTCGGCGGCGTCCACGACCGCCTTCCAGTTCATCGCGTACAGGTCGCTCACCCGCACCTCGTGCCCAGCACTCTCCAATGTGGACACCGCGAGGTCCTTCAACGAGCCGTTCAGCGACTTCGGCTCGGGGTGGGCGTGGACGATCAACGTCTTCACTGCGAACTCCTTCGGATCAGGTGCTTCCGATCCTGCGGCGCTCACCACCTCGGCGTTCAGGGCCTGGGCTTCCTGGTAACGGCAGTACCACCCTCACCCCCGCCACCGGGGCCATACTGGAGACGTGGACGATCTTGCGGACTTCCTGCGGATCCGGCGCTCCCGAGTCACCCCGGAGTCGGTCGGGATCCCCGTCGACCGGCACCGCCGCGTCGCCGGCCTGCGCCGCGAAGAGGTCGCGCACCTGTCAGGCGTGAGCGTCGACTACTACGTGCGCCTGGAACAGGGCCGCGCGACTCAGCCGTCCGGCCAGGTCCTCGACGCGCTCGCCCGCGTCCTGCGCCTCGACGACACCGAACGCGAACACCTCCACCGCCTCGGCCGGCAATGCCGCCGCACCGCGAAGGCGCCGAGCAGCCGAGTCCGGCCGGAACTGCTGCGCGTCCTCGGCCTGATCACCGACGCACCCGCGGTGATCATGAACCACCGCATGGACGTGCTCGCCGGGAACCGCCTCGCCGGACTGCTCTACAGCCGGCCGTTGCGGGGCATGAACACCGCGCGGCACATCTTCCTGGAGGAGACCGACCTCTACGCGGAGTGGGAGCAGTGCACCCTCGACGTGGTCGGGCACCTGCGGCTGGCCGCGGGCAAGTACCCGGACGATCCGCGGCTGGCCTCGCTCATCGGCGAGCTGTCGATGGGCAGCGAACGGTTCCGCCGGCTCTGGGCGCGTGCGGACGTGCGCGCTCGTGGGCACGGACGCAAGATGTACCGGCACCCGCTGGTGGGACTGCTGGAGCTGCACCAGGAGAACTTCTCGCTGCCGGACAAGTCGGGGATGGAGCTGCTGGTGCTGTCGGCGGCTCCCGGGAGTCCTGCCGACGACGGCTTGCGCCTGCTCGCGAGCCTTGACGGCGCGGAAGAACGCGTCGACATTCGCATTTAGGCGGCAACAGGCATCACCGAACTCGCGGACCGACCGTCCCCTTTGTGCGGTCGCCTGCCCGGAACCGTTTGCAGACTACTCCGTTCGAGTGACGGCAGAGGTCTAGACCTTGACCCCATAGTGGTCTAAACCACATCGTTCCGGTTACCCCTGCGACTGAGGAGACCGATGTCCAAGTTCCGATGGCATCTTGCTGCTCTCTTCGCGGCCGTCGCCGCGATGGTCCTCGGTATCGTCGTCGTGCCCGCCGCGAGCGGTGCCGGTGGCGTGTCCGCCACGTTCTCCAAGGGTTCGGACTGGGGAACGGGCTTCGAGGGCAAGTACACGATCACGAACAACAGCACGGCGGCCCTGACGTCGTGGACTGTTGAGTTCACCATGCCGGCCAACCACCGCGTGACCTCCCTCTGGGACGGTAGCTACACCACGTCCGGTCAGGTCGTCACGGTGAAGAACACCTGGAATGGCAACGTCGGCGTCGGTCAGTCGGTGAGCTTCGGCTTCAACGGCGCGTACACGGGTACGTTCGCCCCGCCCACCAACTGCAAGCTCAACGGTGGTTCGTGCGACGCGGGCGGGACGAACCCGACCACGACGACCACGAGCACCACCACCACTACGACGACCACGACCACCACCACGACGACGACCACGACCGGTCCGCCGCCGCCTCCCGGGAAGATCAACCTGGGCTACTTCGCGGAGTGGGGTGTCTACCCGGCGCGCAACTACCAGGTGAAGAACATCGACACCTCGGGTTCGGCGGCGAAGCTCACGCACATCAACTACGCGTTCGGCAACGTGTCGAACGGGCAGTGCACGATCGGTGAGTCCTACCCCGCCATCGAGAAGGCGATGACGGCGGCGGAGAGCGTGGACGGCGTCGCCGACACGTGGGACCAGCCGGTGCGCGGCAACTTCAACCAGCTGCGCAAGCTGAAGAAGAAGTACCCGAACCTCAAGGTGCTGTACTCGTTCGGCGGCTGGACCTGGTCCAGTGGCTTCGGTCAGGCCGCGGCCAACCCGACGGCGTTCGCCGAGTCCTGCTACAACCTGATCAAGGACTCGCGGTGGGCCGATGTCTTCGACGGCATCGACATCGACTGGGAGTACCCGAACGCCTGTGGCAACAGCTGCGACACCAGTGGTTTCGCGGCGTACAAGAACCTGATGCAGGCGCTGCGGGCGCGGTTCGGCTCGCTGCTCGTCACCTCGGCGATCACCGCTGACGGCTCCAGCGGCGGCAAGATCGACGCGGCCGACTACGGCGGCGCGGCGCAGTACGTCAACTGGTACAACGTCATGACGTACGACTACTTCGGTGCGTGGGCGGCGCAGGGTCCGACGGCCCCGCACTCGCCACTGACGAGCTACAGCGGCATCCCGACCGCCGGCTTCAACTCCGAGGCCGCGCTCACCAAGCTGCGCGGCAAGGGCGTTCCGGCCGGCAAGCTGCTGCTCGGCATCGGCTTCTACGGCCGCGGCTGGCAGGGCGTCACGCAGGCGGCTCCCGGTGGCACGGCGACGGGTCCGGCTCCCGGCACGTTCGAGCAGGGCATCGAGGACTACAAGGTGCTCAAGACCAAGTGCCCCGCCACGGGCACGGTGGCCGGCACGGCCTATGCGTTCTGCAACGGCCAGTGGTGGAGCTACGACACCCCGCAGACGATCGCGTCCAAGATCGCCTGGGCCCGCGGCCAGGGCCTCGGCGGCGCGTTCTTCTGGGAGCTCACGGGTGACACCGCGGACGGAGAGTTGATCACAGCGATGAAGAACGCGCTCGGATAGCCGCAGTCTTCGCAACGCCGGGAGGGGAGCTGGTCAGCCCAGCTCCCCTTTCGTTCGCGCTCAGCAGAAAACGGACTCCACCAGCTTGACGTAACCGTCGCCGGGCGTGCGGCCGTTCGCGGCGTCGTTGACCGACAACGTGATCCGCTTCGCGGGCGTGCCGATCATCATCGCGCCGTAGCCGGGAATCGTGCCGTCGTGGCCGTACAGCGTGGTGCAGGACAACCGCAGGACCGAGATGCCCAGGCCGTAGTCCGGGCTCGCGGCCGTGGTCCTCGTGAGTTCCTTCTGCTGCTCGGGTTCGAGCAGCCGGCCGGAGAGCAGCGCTTGGAGGAACGTGTCCAGGTCGCGCGTCGTCGAGATCATCTCTCCCGCCGCTCCGCCCCACGACGGGTTGAGGCGCGTGACGTCCACCGGTGTGCCTGCCGCGTCGGGGAAGTAGCCGTGCGCGTGCGGGCCGGGCAGGTCGACGTCCGTACCGGGCACGACGGTGTCCTTGAGCCTCAACGGTTTCAGGATTCGCTGCTCGACCGCCCTCGCGTACGGCCTGCCGGTGATCTTCTCGATGAGCAGGCCGATGACGACGTAGTTGGTGTTGGAGTAGCTGTGCTGCGTGCCGGGTTCGAACCCGAGCGGCCGGCTGGTGGCGATCGCGACCAGTTCGCGCGGATCGAACGTCCGGTAGCGGATCGACGGGAACCCCCGCGGGTCGAGCGGCAGCGCTTCGGTGTAGTCGTAGAGGCCGCTGGTGTGCTGCAACAGCTCACGAACGGTGATGCGCGAGTCGACCAGGCCGGGCAGGTAGCGGCCGACCGGCGCGTCGAGGCCGAGCCTGCCCTCGCCGGCCAGCTGCAGCGCCACCGTCGCCACGAACGGCTTGGTGACGCTGCCGATGCGGAACGTTCCGTTGTGCGGCACGGGTTTGCGCGACCCGAGCTCGGCGAGGCCGGAGCGGAACTCGCCGAGTCCGGTGATCCGCGCCTGGATCCCGAGCGCGTTGGTGGACGTGACGAGCCGGTCGAGCGTCTGTTGCACGGCCGCCTGCTGACCGGCCGGTGCCGCGGACGCGACACCGGCGGTGGCGAGCAGGGTGGCCGCGGTGAGTGCGGCTACCAGTTTCATCGTCAGCAGAAGACTGCCGTGAGGAGCTTGTTCAGCGCGTCACCGGGGTTTCCGGCCACCGGCGCACTGGTGGCGTTGAGTTCCAGGCGCTTCTTGGTGTCCGGCGTGGTCAGCATCTCCGAGGAGTAGCCGGGGATGCCGCCGCTGTGGCCCCAGACCTTGGTGCCGCACGGAAGGGTCAGGACCTCGAGCCCGAGGCCGTACTCGGGGCTGACCGCGGTGGTCTTGCTGATCTCCTGCTGCTGTGCGGGCTTGAGCAGCTTCCCGCTCGACAACGCGGTCACGAACGTGTCGAGGTCGCGCGTCGTGGAGATCATCTCACCGGCGGACCAGGCGACCGACGGGTTGAGGCGGGTGATCTCGGACGGCTGGCCGGCCACGGTCCACCAGGCGCGCGCGTGCGGGCCGTTGATGTTCGGGTTGTCGCCGGGCACCTCGGTGTCGTCGAGGTGCAACGGCCTCAGGATCCGCTGCTCGACGGCCTTCTCGTAGGGCCTGCCGGTCAGCTTCTCGACGAGCAGGCCGGCGACGACGTAGTTGGTGTTGGAGTAGCTCCACTTCGTGCCGGGCTCGAAGTCGAGCGGCTTGCTCGTGGACAGCGCGAGGAGCTCCTGCGGCGTCCAGTGCTTGTAGCGGATCTTCTCGAACTCCTCCGGGCTGAGCGGCAGCGCGTTGGTGTAGTTGTAGAGGCCGCTCGTGTGCTGCATGACCTGGCGGACGGTGATGCGGCTGTCGATCAGGCCGGGCAGGTACCGGACGACCGGTGCGTCCAGTTCGAGCCTGCCCTCGCCCGCGAGCTGCAACAACACCGTCGACACGAACGTCTTCGTGATGCTGCCGACGCGGAACCGGCCGTTCTCCGGCACGGGCCGGTCGCTGTTCAGGTCGGCCTTGCCGGAACGGGCGGTGAAGCGCTGCCGTCCGTCCGTGACCCTGGCCTGCACGCCGAGCGCTCCCCCGCCCTGCGTGATCTGGTCCAACGCCTGCTGGACGACCTTGCGGTCCACACCCTGCTCGTCGGCGAGAGCGGTGCCCGCGGTGGTCAGTGCCAGCAGACTTGCTGCGGTAACGGTGGCTACCAGTCGAATCCCCATGCCTCCCACCTTGGCGAGGCACGGGGATCGACACATCGTCCCTGAGTCTGAACCGCCCTCAGGGACATCCCTTGCTCCGAACCCCTGCTCCTAGCAGAAGATCTCGTTGAGGAGCGCGTTGTAGCCGGGTGCCGGGTCACCGGTGCCGAGGCCCGCGGTGGCGGACAGTTCCGCGCGGCGCTTCAGGTCCGGCGTGTAGAACGCGTAGCTGCCGAAGCCCGGCACGCTGCCGGTGTGGCCGACGATCGTCGTACCGCACGGGGCCTTTTGGACGAACAGGCCGAGCCCGTACTCGGGGCTCGCCGGCGTGGTCTTCAGCAGTTCGCCCTGCTGAGCGGGCTTGAGCAGCTTGCCGCCGAGCAGCGCGCGGTAGAAGGTGTCGAGGTCCCTGGTCGTCGTGACGATGTCGCCGACGGCCCAGAAGACCGACGGGTTGAACCGGGTGGTGTCGGTCGCCTTGCCGTTCACCAGGCCGTACGAGTGGGCGTGGGGGCCGTGGATGTCCGCGTCGTCGCCGGGCGACGTGGTGTCGTTGAGGTGCAACGGCGTCAGGATGCGTTGCCGGACCACGCGCTCGTAGGGCTGCTTGGTGATCTTCTCGATCAGCTGGCCGAGGATCACGAAGCCGGTGTTGTTGTACTCCCACTTGGTACCCGGCTCGAACTGCAGCGGCCTGCTGGTCGAGATCGCGATGATCTCCTCCGGTTCCCAGTGCCTGTACCTGATCGGTTCGAAGGCCTGCGGGCTGAACCCGATGGCGTTGGTGTAGTTGAACAGGCCGCTGGTGTGCTGCATCAGCTGGCGGACGGTGATGCGGCCGTCCACCAGACCCGGGAAGTAGCGGTCGACGGGTGCGTCCAGCTCGACCTTCCCCTCGCCGACGAGCTGGAGCACGACCGTCGTGGTGAACGTCTTGGTGATGCTGCCCGCGCGGAACCTCCCGTTGACCGGCACCGGCCGGGTGCTGTCCAGCTCGGCGGTGCCGGAACGGGCGGTGAAGCCGTGGCGGCCTTCGGTGACGCGCAGCTGCGCGCCCTGGGCTGCCGTGCTCGTGATCTGGTCCAGCGCCTGCTGGACGATCTTGCGGTCGATTTGCTGGTCGTCTGCGACGGCCGAGCCGGTGAAAATCAGGCTGAAGGCGGCAGTGGTTGCCAGTAAGCGAGTCCCCATGGCGTCCAAGATGCCGCCAGGAGGCCGTCAGTAGGGCTTCTGCGCCGCTTTCATGGCCGAAACGAGCATCGACCGCACTTTCGGCCAATGCACGTCCTTCTGGCACGAGTACGGCGGAAGGAAACCACCGCAGGTGCCGGACGACGCGCCGATCTCCCACACGAAGCTCGGCACGCCCAGGTCCTCGTACACCCAGTCGTCCGTGGCGCCGGAGGCGTTGTAGAGCACCTCGCCGGGCTGCCCGGCCGTGAAACCCGACAGCGCGGCCATGTCCTGCGCGATCTTGCGCAGCGCGGCGTCGTTGCCGGTCTTCTGCGTGCTCCAGCCCCACGGGAAGAGCACGTAGTTGCCGTAGCTGTGCATGGAGATCACGGCGCCGGTGGTGTCCGGGGAGGCCGCCGCGGTGTCGCCGGGCGCGCGGGTGTCGCGGTAGAGCTTGCGCCACAGCGACTCCAGGGCCTGCGTCTCCACCTCGGAGTCGGCGCGCGGGCCGCGGTAGATCTCGCTGCACTTGTTGGCCGACGTGCCGACCTCGCCCCAGTGCGAACCCGCGTTGCGGTTCAGGTCGACGCCGCGCTGGCCCGACGTGCAGTCGCCGTGGGCGTTCTTGCGCTGCAGCACGGGCGAGTCGCCGCCGGACTCGACGATGTCGACGCCGTCCGGGTTGGCGATCGGCACGACCCAGACCTCGACCGAGCCGAGCATGGCGGTGAGGTCCGAGCCGACCAGGTCGTCGATGAACCGCCACGCCATGTCGCCGGTGGTGATTTCGCGCGCGTGGAGCTGTCCCATCACGAACAGGCGCGGTTTCGGCGCCGTGGGCGTCAATGCGCAGTCACCTGGGTGCTTCTGCGTGATGCAGATGGCTTTCAGGTCATATCCGCCGGCGCCCTGGGTCTTGCGCCAGGAGTCGCCGTAGTCGACGACGGTGGCGAGATCGGGATGCGCGGCGGCTACTTCGTCGAGATGGGCGATATGTGCGGTGACGGTGTGATAGCCGCCGTAGTAGGTCGAATCCGCGAGAGAGCGCGGCGCCCATTGAGACGGAGGCATCACCGTCTCAACAGCTGACTGGAACCCGTCCGCGCGGAGCCTGTCGGCGGTGTGCGCGTCGCCGATCACGAACAGGTCGGTGCCGTCGCGCTGCTCGGCGACGTCGTAGCCGAGGCCGAGCAACCGTTGCGCGGAATCGCCGAGCGGAGCGGGCACACGCAGCACGAACGTCGACTGTGGACCGTCGGCCGGTGCCGGAGAAGGGCTGAGGAGAAGACCCAGACAGGCGAGCAGGGCCAGTGCGATCCGCATGATCGACGATGATGGGCCGTCCGGACGAGTCGCGCCAGTTCGTTCGACCGACCGGATGATTACCGTCCGGTGCTTGGGATCGAGAAACCGGCCACTTGGTACCCTGTGACGAAAGTCAATAGTATTTCACCCAGCATCGCAGCGGTTATTGTGCTGGTAGGCCGAAACCGACTCGACAACAGCGAGGTTCCGCAGAAAAGTCGTGGGAGTTACGGGAGTGCAAACCATGGATCATCTTTACAACGACACCGTCGCTGAGATCTCCCTCGACTTCCCGTGGCGCGGTTCTCTCACGGACGACGACGAGGGGTTGGAGCCGACCATCGTCCGCAGCATGGACTGACGAAACCCCGGGGGTCCCCAATGTCCGGCCTGTCCACCGTCGTCAAGGGCACCGGCCCGGCCCTGCTGCTCGTGCACGGCGCGGGCGGCAGCGTCCAGGCCAACTACGGCCCGATCATCGGGACCCTCACCCAGTACTTCACGGTCATCGCACCGGACCTGCCGGGCTCGGGCGGCTCCCCGAAGGCGGCCGGCCCGCTCGACCTGGAGAAGCTCGCCGACGACCTCGTGGACGTCGCGGTCAAGGCCGGGCACGAGTCGTTCTTCGTCGCCGGCTACTCGATGGGCTGCGCCGTCGCGGTCACGGCGGCGGTGCGGCACCCCGAGCGGGTGCGCGGGCTGGTGCTGAGCGCGCCGTTCACCAGGATCGACGCCGCGACGCGGGCGAAGATCGACGAGTGGAAGTCGCTGCTGGACGGCTCGCGCGCGGTGCTGTCGCGGTTCATCCTGTCGGTGATGTGCAGCAAGGAGTACCTGGCCAGGCTCACGCCCGCGCAGGCGGAGGGCTTCGCCGAGCTGATCGGGGCGAGCGTGCCGACCGGGTCGCCCGCGCACGTCGACCTGATCCTGAAGATCGACCTGACCGACGTGCTGCCGCGGGTGACGCAGCCGACGCTGGTGATCGGCGCGTCCGGTGACCAGCTGCTGTCGCGTCACCTCGGCAAGGAGGTCTCGGACCTGATTCCGGGGTCGAAGTACACCGACATCGCGTGTGGGCACGCGATCGCGCTGGAGTCCGCGATGCCGTGGGCGCGTCTGATCACGGACTACCTGACGTCGGTGTAATTACGCGGGTGTAAGAGTACGCGGGGAGCTTTCGTACTCTTCTGGAGGACGAAAGGGCCCCGCGTGCCGTCAAGAAGTGGCCCCGCGTGCCGTCAAGAAGTGCGGAGGCGGTGGGCCAAAGCCGTGTGGCGGCGGCCCGCGCCGACGGTGCGGACGGCTTGGCCGATGGCTCGTTTGCTGCCCACCAGCACGACGAGCTTCTTCGCACGCGTCACGGCGGTGTAGAGCAGGTTGCGCTGCAACATCATCCACGCGCTGGTCGTGATCGGGATGACCACGCACGGGTACTCGCTGCCCTGCGACCGGTGGATGGTCATCGCGTAGGCGTGGCTGAGCTCGTCCAGTTCGGAGAAGTCGTAGTCGACGTCCTCGTCCTCGTCGGTGCGGATGGTCAGCTTCTGCTCGACAGGATCCAACGCGGTGACGACGCCCAACGTGCCGTTGAAGACGCCGTTCTTGCCCTTGTCGTAGTTGTTGCGGATCTGGGTGACCTTGTCGCCGACCTTGAACACCCTGCCGCCGAAGCGCTTCTCCGGCAGGTTGTCGCGGGACGGCGTCAGCGCCTCCTGCAGCACGGTGTTCAACGCGCCCGCGCCGGCCGGGCCGCGGTGCATCGGGGCGAGGACCTGGATGTCCTTGCGCGGGTCGAGCCGGAACTTGCGCGGGATGCGGTTCGCGACGACGTCGACGGTCATCGTCGCGGCCTCCTCTGCCTCGTCGGTGCTGAAGAGGAAGAAGTCCGGTAGTCCCTGGACCTGCGGGTAGTCGCCGCTGTTGATGCGGTGCGCGTTCGTGACGACGCCGGACTCCTGGGCTTGGCGGAAGATGTGCGTCAACCGGACGTGCGGGATCGGGCTTCCCTCGGCCAGCACGTCTCTGAGCACCTCCCCCGCGCCCACTGACGGCAGCTGGTCGACGTCGCCCACGAGCAGCAGGTGGGCGCCGGGCGGGACGGCCTTCACGAGCTTGTTGGCGAGCAACAGGTCCAGCATCGAGGCCTCGTCGACCACGACCAGGTCGGCGTCGAGCGGGTGGTCGCGGTCGTACGCGGCGTCGCCGCCCGGTTTCAGCTCCAGCAGGCGGTGGACCGTGCGGGCTTCGTGGCCGGTGAGCTCGGTGAGGCGCTTGGCCGCCCGGCCGGTGGGCGCGGCCAGCACGATCTTGGCCTTCTTGGCCTGGGCCAGCCGGACGATCGAGCGGACGGTGAAGCTCTTGCCGCAGCCGGGTCCGCCGGTCAGCACCGCGACCTTCTGCGTCAGCGCGAGCTTGACCGCGTCCGCCTGGTGCTGTTCGAGCTCCGTGCCGAGCCACGCGAAGGCCTTGTCCCAGTTGACGTCCCGGAAGCTCGGCATGCGGTCGGTGTCGGCGTGCAGCAGGCGTTTGAGCTGCGCGGCCAGCGAGATCTCCGCGCGGTGGAACGGGATCAGGTAGATCGCGACCTCGTCGTCCCCGAACTCCTCGCGGACGACGCCCTCCTCCTCGACGAGCTCGGCGAGGCATTCGATGACCAGGCCCGCGTCGACCTGGAGGATCTTGATGGCTTCCGCGATGAGGGACTGCTCCGGCAGGTAGCAGTTGCCGTCGGTGGTGGCCTCGGACAGCGTGAACTGCAGGCCCGCCTTGACGCGCTGCGGGCTGTCGTGCGGGATGCCGACGGCCTTCGCGATGACGTCCGCGGTCTTGAAACCGATGCCCCAGACGTCGTTCGCCAGCCGGTACGGCTCCTCCCTGACGACCTCGATGGCCTCGTCGGTGTACTGCTTGTAGATCCGGACGGCCAGCGACGTGGAGACACCGACGCCCTGCAGGAAGACCATGACCTCCTTGATGGCCTTCTGCTCCTCCCAGGCCTCCGCGATGGCCTTGGTGCGCTTCGGGCCGAGCTTCGGGACCTCGATGAGGCGCTCCGGCTCGTTCTCGATGACGTCCAGCGCGGCGACCCCGAAGTGGGTGACGATCTTGTCCGCGAGCACCGGACCGATGCCCTTGATCAGGCCGGAGCCCAGGTAGCGGCGGATGCCCTGGATCGTCGCGGGCAGGATCGTCGTGTAGTCGTCGACGTGGAACTGCTTGCCGTACTGCGGGTGCGACCCCCAGTGGCCGCGCATGCGGATCGACTCGCCCGGCTGGGCGCCGAGCAGCGCGCCGACGACCGTGACCAGGTCACCGCGGCCGGTGTCGACCTTGGCGACGGTGTAGCCGTTGTCCTCGTTGGCGTAGGTGATCCTCTCCAGGACCGCTTCGAGGACGTTCATGTCCCGAACTTACAGAACGTCTGCACACGATCTTCACAACTTGTCCCGGCGTCCTCCACGACATGCCCATAAAGTCACCGGCATGACAGGTCAGCGCCGGGTGCTCGTCGTGGAGGACGACATCACGATCGCCGAGTCCGTGGCCGCGAGGCTGCGGGCGGAGGGGTTCGTGGTGGCGGTGGCCCACGACGGGCCGTCGGGGGTCGCCACGGCCGCTTCTTTCACGCCTGACCTGGTCGTTCTGGACGTGATGCTGCCGGGGTTCGACGGCCTTGAGGTGTGCCGGCGCATCCAGGCGTCGCGTTCGGTGCCGGTGCTGATGCTGACCGCGCGGGGGGACGAGACCGATCTGCTGGTCGGGCTCGCCGTGGGGGCCGACGACTACCTGACGAAGCCGTTCTCGATGCGCGAGCTGGCGGCGCGGGTGCACGTGCTGCTGCGCCGGGTGTCGCGGGCGGTCGCCTCGCAGTCGATGGAGCTCGGGGACCTGGTGATCGATCTGGCGGCCCGGCGGGTGTCCAGGTCGGGCGTCGAGGCGCACCTGACGCCCACCGAGTACGACCTGCTGGTGTTCCTGGCCGAGCGGCCGTCCGCTGTGCAGGCGCGGGAACGGTTGCTCGCGGAGGCGTGCGGGTGGCACGAGGGGGCGTCGTCGCGGACGGTCGACAGTCACGTGAAGGCGTTGCGGCGCAAGCTCGGCGCTGACCTGATCCGGACCGTGCACGGGGTGGGGTACGCGCTGGAGGTTCCCCAGAAGAAGGTGTCTCGGTGAAGACGCTGCTGGGCTGGTTGGACATGCTGCCGCGGCCGTTGGACTCGGTGCGGTCGATCAAGCTGAAGCTCGGGATCGTCATCGTGGTCTCGGGGTGCGTGTCGTTCGCCTACTTCCGGTACGTGACGGGGTGGCTGCCGCCGCGGACCACGTTGATCGCTCTCGTGCTGGGCCTGCTGACGTCGCAGCTGCTCGCGCACGGCATGACGTCGCCGCTGCGGGAGATGACGTCGGCGGCCCGGTCGATGGCGTCCGGCGACTACTCGCGGTCGGTCCGGGCGACGTCGTCGGACGAGGTCGGGCAGCTGGCCGAGGCGTTCACCGTCATGGCGGCCGACCTCGCCGCCGCCGACCAGCAACGACGTGAGCTGATCGCGAACGTGTCGCACGAGCTGCGGACACCGATCTCGGCGTTGCAGGCCGTGCTGGAGAACGTGGTCGACGGGGTGGCCGTCGCCGACGCGGCGACCATGAGGACCGCGCTGGCCCAGACCGAACGGCTGGGCCGGCTGGTCACCGAGCTGCTGGACCTGTCGAAGATCGACGCCGGCGTGCTGTCGCTGAACCGCGAGACGCTGTCGGTGTCGTCCCTGGTCGCCGACGTGGTGGCCGAGGCGGCCGTGGCGGCTCCGGCCGCGTCGTTCTCGATCGACGTGCCCGGCGATCTGATGGTGCTGGCCGACGGGGAACGGCTGCACCAGGTGCTCGTGAACCTGGTGGACAACGCTGCCCGGCACGGACCCACCGGGGGGTTGGTGTCCGTGTCCGGGTGTGCGGCCGGTTCTTGTGTGGTGCTGGAGGTCCGGGACGAGGGACCGGGGATCGCCCCGGCCGACCGGTCGCGGATCTTCGAGAGGTTCACCCGAGGGGAGAGGGCGGGCGGTGGTGGGACCGGACTCGGTCTCGCCATCGCCCGGTGGGTGGTGGACCTGCACGGCGGGACGATCGCCGTGGTGGATCCCGGGTCGTGCATCCGGGTGACCTTGCCTCGCTGACTTCTTGGTTCGTGTTCGCACCGCGCGGCGGTGTGACGGTGAAGCGCGCCCTTTTTCGGGCTTGGGAGAGAGAAATGTCTGACTCTGACTCTGACTCGGCGAACGCGGCCGGCGACGAGCGTGCTGCTCGGCGGCGGTACCGGAACTTCCGGAGGATCGGGTACCGGCCGGTGGTGGGCTCCGCAGAGCCCGAAGATCGGGAACCTGAAGAGCTGGAACAGCCTGTCGAGAAGGTGGAGGAGCCGAAGAAGGCGGACGAGCCTGAACCGGCAGTCCAGCCCGCTCAGGTCGCCACCGCGACCCTGCCTCCGCCCTCACCCTGGCAGGGTCCGCCCCGCTACCCCACCGCCGGTCCGGTCGTCGTCCCCGCCGCGGGCGTCCCGCTGATGCCCTGGTGGACCCCACCGGCCGACCCGGCCCCGGCGAAGGTCCTCGTCGCCGGTCTCGTCGCGGGCCTGGCCGGAGCGTTCCTCGCCCCGGCGAACAACGGCATCGGCTGGTTCCTGGCGGGCCTGGTCGGTGTCGGCGCCGTCCTCCACTACGCGGGCAAGCCGTCCGTCGAGCGCGCGCTCTGGCTGGCCGGCGCGCTCGCATTCCTCGCGATGGGTTTCCTGCGGGCAGCCGAGTGGATCTTCCCGCTGTGCCTCATGGCCTCCTTCCTGTGCGGGTCGATCGCCATGGCGGGCGGGAAGACCGTGCGCGGGCTGGTCTTCGGCGCGCTCGGTGTCGGGCTCGGCGGCCTGAGGTCGATTCCGTGGGTGGCGAAGGGGCTCAGCAGGCGCGGGCCGATCGGGCTCCGGCCGCTCATCTCGGTCGGGGTGGCGCTGGCGTTGCTGCTGATCTTCGGGTCGCTGCTCGCGGGGGCGGACCAGGGGTTCAGCCACTTCCTCGAAGGCCTGGTGCCGGACCTCGAAGTCGGCGTGTTCGTGCGGATGGCGTTCTTCGGTGGTGTGGCGGCGTTCGGCGCGTTGGGGGCGTGCTACCTCGTGGCGGCGCCCGCGCACATCAACGAGGACGCGCGGAGCAGGCCGGGTGCGTTGCGGGTCAAGGACTACGCGCTGCCGGTGGGTGCGCTCGTGGTGCTGTTCGCCGGGTTCGTGGGGACGCAGCTCGCGGTTCTGTTCGGTGGCGAGAAGTACGTGATGGAGACGGCGGGCGTGACGTTCGCCGAGTACGCGCGGTCCGGTTTCTGGCAGCTGCTGTGGGTCTCGATCCTGGCGCTCGGCGTCATCGCCGGGGTGGCGCACTTCGCGGCGAAGAACACCGCGCGGGAGCAGTTGTGGCTGCGGGTGCTGCTCGGGTCGCTCGCGGTGCTGACGCTGGTGATCGTGGCGAGTGCGTTGAGCCGCATGTGGTTCTACCAGCAGGCGTACGGGTGGACGGTGCTGCGGCTGCTCGTCGCGTCGTGCGAGGTGTGGCTCGCCGTCGTCTACCTGATGGTGATCGCGGGCGGGATCTCGTTGCGCGCCAACTGGTTGCCGAAGGCGATCGTCGGCACCGGGTCGGCGTTCCTGCTCGCGGTGATGGTGATGAACCCCGAACGGGTGGTCGCCGACTACAACGTGTCGCGGTTCGAGACCACGCAGAAGATCGACACGGGGTACCTCGCGACGCTGTCGGAGGACGCGGTGCCCGCGCTCGTCCGGTTGCCCGACCACGAACGCACGTGTGCGTTGCGGTGGTTGAAGAATCGCGACGTCGAGCAGGACTGGCGCGACTTCAACCTGGCGCGGCACAACGCGAAGGCGTCACTCGAAAGTGTTGCGGTGACTGACACCACCTGTGAGTCGGCTTACTCGGGAGACAGGTAGTCCGTTAACCCGAGGTAAAGTGGCTGGTCCACCAGTTTGCCGAGAGGGTGAGAAGTGACGCTGTCGTGACCATTGCGGCCGAACCCGTTGTTCTTCGATCGATGTTCACGGCAGGGGATGCGCCCACCCCGCGCACACTGCTGGACATCTTGCGCGCGAGTGCCGAACAGCACCCGAACGCGCTGGCCGTCGACGACGGCACCACCGCGCTCACGTACCGCGCGCTGATCACCGAAGTGCTGGAACTGTCGGAAAAACTCGCCGCCGAGGGCATCGGGACCGGCGACCGCGTCGGCATCCGCGTGCCGTCCGGAACGGTCGACCTCTACGTCTCGATCCTGGCCACCCTCGCGGCGGGCGCGGCCTACGTGCCCGTCGACTTCGAGGACCCGGACGAGCGCGCGGAGCTCGTTTTCGGTGAGGCACAAGTGAGTGCCGTGCTCGGCGAAGGCCGATCCCTTGTGCTGCACGGCACTCCGCTGGGCCTTCCGGGCGAGCCCGGTCTCGACGACGACGCGTGGATCATCTTCACGTCCGGATCGACCGGCAAGCCCAAGGGCGTCGCCGTGACGCACCGCAACGCCGCCGCGTTCGTGGACGCCGAGGCACGGCTCTTCCTGCAGGACGAGCCGATCGGCCCGGACGACCGCGTGCTGGCCGGGCTCTCCGTCGCGTTCGACGCCTCCTGCGAGGAGATGTGGCTCGCGTGGCGCCACGGCGCCTGCCTGGTGCCCGCACCGCGTTCGTTGGTGCGCACGGGGATGGACCTCGGCCCGTGGCTGGTCGAGCAGGAGATCACGATCGTCTCCACGGTTCCGACGCTGGCCGCGCTGTGGCCGGTCGAAGCGCTGGACGACATCCGGCTGCTGATCTTCGGCGGCGAGGCCTGCCCACCGGAGCTGGCCGAACGGCTCGCCGTCGACGGCCGCGAGGTCTGGAACACCTACGGCCCAACGGAAGCGACCGTTGTCGCCACGGCTGCGCAGCTGACCGGCACCGGCCCGGTGCGCATCGGTCTGCCGTTGAACGGCTGGGAGCTCGCCGTCGTGGACGCGGTGGGCGAGGTCGTGCCGATGGGCGAGCCCGGCGAACTGGTGATCGGTGGCGTCGGCCTGGCGCGCTACCTCGATCCCGCGAAGGACGCCGAGAAGTACGCGCCGCTGCCGTCGATGGGCTGGGACCGCGCGTACCGCAGCGGTGACGTGGTCCGCGCCGAACCGGAAGGCCTGGTGTTCCTGGGCCGCGCGGACGAGCAGATCAAGCTCGGCGGCCGCCGCATCGAACTGGGCGAGGTCGACGCGGCCCTGCTCGCGCTGGACGGTGTGGCCGGTGCCGCTGCCGCCGTGCGCACGACGCGTGGTGGCAACCAGATCCTCGTCGGCTACGTCGTGGTCGACGGCGAGTTCGACCAGACCGCCGCGGTCGAACGGTTGCGGGGTGAGCTGCCCGCGGCTCTGGTGCCGTTGCTCGCGGTCGTCGACACGCTGCCGACCCGCACGTCCGGCAAGGTCGACCGGGCCGCGCTGCCGTGGCCGCTGGAGTCGATGGACACCGCGGGTGTGGTGTTCTCCGGCCTGGAAGGCTGGCTGGCCGAGCAGTGGGCGGCCGTGCTGGGCTCCGGACCTGCGTCCGAGGACGCGGACTTCTTCGCGTCCGGCGGCAGCTCGCTGTCCGCGGCGCAGCTCGTCTCGCTGGTGCGCACGCGGTACCCGAGCACGTCGGTGTCGGACGTCTACCAGAACACGACGCTGCACAAGCTTGCGCGCCGCCTGGAGTCCTACGGCGCCACGGCCGAGGTGCGCGAGGTCGCGCCGACGCCGCGGCGGACCGGTGTGCTGCAGACGTTGCTGATGATCCCACTGCTGACCATCTCCGGTGCACGATGGGTCGTCGCGCTGACGGCGTTGTCGAACGTGCTGGGCTGGACTTCTGTGTCCTGGTGGTGGGTCGTCGCCGGCTGGGCGGTGTTCATCTCGCCGGTCGGCCGTCTCGCGATCTCGGCCGGTGGCGCCCGTCTGCTGTTGCGCGGCGTGAAGCCGGGCACGTACCCGCGCGGCGGTTCCGTCCACATGCGACTGTGGACCGCCGAGATGCTGGCGCAGATGTCGCGCGCCACCGAGCTTTCCGGCTCGTGGGTCACGCACTACGCACGGGCGCTGGGCGCGAAGATCGGCCCCGGCGTCGACCTGCACTCGCTGCCGCCGGTCACCGGAATGCTGAAGGTGGGCCGCGGCGCCGCCGTCGAACCCGAGGTCGACCTGTCCGGCTGGTGGCTCGACGGCGACCGCCTGGTGCTGGGCCGCATCCGGATCGGCGCGGGGGCGACCGTGGGTGCGCGCTCGACGTTGTTCCCCGGTGCGCGCATCGGCAAGCGGGCCGAGGTCGCACCCGGTTCCGGCGTCGCCGGTTCGGTGCCGACGGGCCAGCGCTGGGCCGGTGTGCCCGCGATCCGCGAGGGCAAGGCCGCGCGCTCGTTCCCGTCGCGCCGCCCGTCCCGGTCGTACTTCTGGAACCTCATGTACGGCTTCTCGTCCGGTCTGCTGGGCGCGCTGCCGTTGCTCGCGGCCGCTCCCGCCGTGCTGTACGTGCTGCGGCGGCCCGTGACGCTCGTCTCCGCCCTGTGGGACGTGCCGGTCGCCTCGGCGATCTGGTTCGGCTCGTACGCGCTGCTGGTGCTGGTCTCCGTGCGGTTGCTGGGCATCGGCATGCGCGAGGGCCACTACCCCGTGCACAGCCGCGTCGCGTGGCAGGCGTGGACGACCGAACGCCTCATGAACAACGCGCGCTCGGCCCTGTTCCCGCTGTACGCCTCGCTGTTCACGCCGGTCTGGCTGCGCCTGCTCGGCATGAAGGTCGGCCGCCGCGTCGAAGCGTCCACTGTGGTCGCACTGCCGAAGATGACCCGCGTGGGCGACGGCGCGTTCCTCGCCGACGACACGATGGTCGCGTCCTACGAGCTCGGCGGTGGCTGGCTGCGCATCGCCACGGCCCGCGTGGGCAAGCGCGCGTTCCTGGGCAACTCGGGCATGACCGCACCCGGCCGCACGGTGCCCAAAGGCGGGCTCGTCGGCGTGCTGTCCGCCGCTCCCAAGCGCGCCAAGGCCGGCTCGTCCTACCTGGGCATGCCGCCGATGAAGCTGCCGCGGGCCGCCGAGGTGTCCGACCAGTCGCGCACGTTCGACCCGCCGCGGCACCTGATGTGGGCGCGGGCGCTGGTCGAGCTCTGCCGGTTCGTCCCGGTGATGCTGAACGTCGCCCTGGTCGTGCTCGTGCTGTTCGCCCTTCGCGAGTTCGGCGTGTGGTGGTCCGGTGTCGTGCTGCTGGGCGCCGGCGTCGCGGCCTGCCTGGTCGCCGTGATCGCCAAGTGGGCGCTCGTGGGCCGCTTCAAGGTGCGCGAGTACCCGCTGTGGTCGGCGTTCGTGTGGCGCAACGAGCTGGCGGACACGTTCGTCGAGGTGCTCGCGGTGCCGTGGCTCGTCGGATTCTCCGGCGGCACGCCGATCATGAACCTCTGGCTGCGCGCGCTGGGCGCCTCGGTCGGGCGTGGCGTGTGGTGCGAGTCGTACTGGCTGCCCGAGGCCGACCTGGTGACACTGGGCGTCGGCGCTTCCGTCAACCGCGGCTGCGTCGTCCAAACGCACCTGTTCCACGACCGCATCCTGCGCATGGACCGCGTGGTTCTGGGCAACGGCGCCACTTTGGGCCCGCACGGCATCGTCCTGCCGGGCGCGTCCGTCGGTTCCGACACCACGATCGGACCCGCCTCGCTGGTGATGCGCGGAGAGGATGTACCGTCGGGAACCCGTTGGCTGGGCAACCCGATCTCCGCGTGGACATGAGCTTCTCGGTACATCACTACGCATTAGAGCTTGACTACAAGCCGCACTCCGCACGCCTCTCCGGGCGTGCGGTGCTGCAGGCTTCGTGCGTTTCCCTGTCGTCGTTCTCCTTGTCCTTCGGCCCCTTGCGCGTGTCGAAGGTGCTCGTGAACGGCAAACCCGCCCGCTACACGCACGCCGGTGGCGTGCTGAACATCCGCGCTGCCGTGCGCGGCTCCTTCTCGGTCGAGGTCCGCTACTCCGGGACGCCGGTGCCGGTGTCCACGCCGGAGTGGGGCGACCTCGGCTGGGACGAGCTCACCGACGGTTCGATCGTCGCGTCGCAACCGATCGGCGCGCCGTCGTGGTTCCCGTGCCTGGACGAGCCCTCGTCGAAGGCCTCCTACCTGCTCGACGTGACCGCACCGTCGCCGTACACGGTGGTGTGCAACGGGGTTCTCGTCGACGGCAAGGTGTCCGGCAGCACCACCCGGTGGACCTACTCGATGGCCGCCCCGATGGCCACCTACCTGGCGACCGTCCAGATCGGCCAGTACGTCGAGGCGCTGCCGGGCGTGTGGGCGCCAGCGCGGCTGCGTCGGGCCGTGGCGCACGACTTCGCCCGGCAGAACCAGATGATCTCGCTGTTCTCGTCTTTGTTCGGCCCCTACCCGTTCGCCCGCTACTCGGTCGTGGTGACCGACGACGAGCTGGACGTCCCGGTCGAGGCCCAGGGGCTGTCGACGTTCGGCGCCAACCACGTCGACGGCCGCCGGGGTTCCGAACGGCTGGTGGCGCACGAGCTGGCGCACCAGTGGTTCGGCAACTCCGTCGGCATCGCGTCGTGGGAGCACATCTGGCTCAACGAGGGCTTCGCGTGCTACTCGGAGTGGCTGTGGTCGGAGGCTTCCGGTGGCCGTTCCGCCGACGCCTGTGCCGCCGCGGCACGGGACCTGCTGACGCGGCTGCCGCAGGACCTGGTGATCGGCCGGCCCGGGCGGGCCGACTGGTTCGACGACCGGGTCTACAAGCGCGGGGCGTTGACCGTGCACACGTTGCGTCGCGCGATGGGTGACGATTCGTTCTTCGCGCTGCTGCGGGAGTGGTGTGCGCGGAACCGGCACGGTGTGGTGACCACAGAGGACTTCCTGTCGCTGGCGGGGCACCGCGATCTGCTCACGCGTTGGCTGTTCGAGCCCGCGCTGCCGCTCTGAGCTGCCAACACCTCACTTCTGGTGGCCGTAGTCCTCGAACTCGTAGTACCCCCTTCGCCGTTCGCAGGCCCGTTTCGTGAGCGGGCTCATGGTGTTCCGCTCCCCAGACGCCGGGTATCCGAACCCGTTACGGGAGGAGGAACAACGTGCTGTTCGTGGTGCTCGGCTGCTCGATCGCCTTCGCACTCCTGGCGGTCGAAGTGGTTCACCGCCTGGTCCGCCGCTTCACCCACAGCGGCAGGATGTACCGGCCCGGCCAGCTGTTCGGGGCGTTGCTGGCCACGCAGATAAGCCTCAGCGTCTACCCGATGGACGCCCCGATCACCCTGCACGTGCTGGGCATCGCGCTGATCCTGGCCGGGGCGTGGCTGTTGTCGGCGTTCATCAGCACCCTGGTGGACATCTCGCTGTCGCGGATCCGCACGGACGTCACGGACAACCGGCACGCGCGGCGGGTCCACACGCAGATCACGCTGGTCAGGCGGCTGGTGCTGGTGGTCATCGGGGTGCTGGCGGTCGGCGCGATCCTGATGACGTTCCCCGGTGCGCGGGCGGTCGGATCGACCGTGCTGGCGTCCGCGGCGGTCATCGGTGCGGTGGCGGCGTTCTCCGCGCAGTCGTTGCTGGGCAACCTGATCTCGGGACTGCAGATCGCGTTCAGCGACGCGGTGCGGTTGGACGACGTCGTGGTGGTCGAAGGTGAGTGGGGGCGTGTCGAGGACATCACGCTGACGTACGTCGTGCTGCACCTGTGGGACGACCGGCGGCTCGTGCTGCCCACCTCGTACTTCCTCAAGACTCCCTTCGAGAACTGGACGCGCACGCAGTCGGCGTTGCTGGGGGCCGTGGAGCTCGATCTGGACTGGACCGTGCCGGTGGAGGCCATGCGGCAGGAGATGCGGTCCATGTTGGAGGGCAACGACCTGTGGGACGGACGGGTGTCCGTGTTGCAGGTGACGGCCGCCACGCAGGGTTTCGTACGGCTCAGGGCGCTGGTCAGCGCGGCCGACGCCGGGAAGTTGTGGGACCTGCGGTGCCTGGTCCGCGAACATCTGGTGGACTGGCTGCAGCGGCACCACAACAGCGCGTTGCCGCAGGTCAGGACGCGGGCCGTCACGGGGACCAAGAGGCTGCAGCCCACCAGCGACCAGCACACGGACGCGCGGGTGTTCGGTGAGAGCGTGGACGGGGCGCAGCGGGAGCAAGCGTTTGCGGGGCCCAGGTAGAACGCTCCTCGACGCTTGCGTCGATCCGTACGGTCGATGACATGAACGTGATCGTGCACGGCGGACAGAACGTCGCGGCGGACTGGGACCAGGTCAAGGCGCTGCTGGAACCCGCTGAGGTACCCCAACGGCGCGGACGCGGCGGGGTCCCGCTGCCCGGCGACTACAGCCTGCGCACCGAGGTCGAGGACCTGCACGAGGTCCTGGACCGGCACACGAGCCCGACGCTCATCGGGCACAGCTACGGCGGGCTCATCGCCCTGCTGACGGCCCAGGAGCGGGACGACCTCACGGCGCTCGTGCTGTACGACCCGCCGTTGCGCCTGGACAGCGCCGCGATCGAGAGGTTCGGGCAGGCCCTGCGCGCCGGCGACCGGGACCGGGCGCTGGAGATCATCGTCACCGAGATCTCCGGCGAGCACCCGTTCCGCGACACGAACCCGCAGCGGTGGAGCGAGGCGCAGGACCTGCTCGACACGACGTTCGAGGAGCTCAAGGAGATCGACGCCTACCGCTACCAGCCGCCGAATCTGCGGGTCCCGGTCACGGTCATCGTGGGCGAGCGCACCGACCACATCTTCGGGCCTGCTGCGCGGGAGCTCGTGCGGGACACCGGCGGCACGTTCGTCACGCTCAGGGGCGAGGGGCACGTGGCGCACCGGACGAATCCGGAACTTCTGGCCGCGACGATCCGTGAGGCATCCACGACACTGACTGCATGAGAACCGGGGATCAGGTAGTCCAGAGCCTGCCGTGGCGGTGGCGCGCGCAGGGCACCATCTTCGTCATCGGCGGGCTCGGGTTCCTGTTCGACGCGTGGGACGTCACGCTCAACGCGTTCCTGATTCCGCTGGTCAGCGCCGAGTGGGGGTTGAGCCTCGGCGCACGCGGGTGGGTCGGCACGGCGAACCTGATCGGCATGGCCGTGGGGGCGTTCGCGTGGGGTGCGATCGCGGACACCATCGGGCGCAAGAAGGCGTTCAGCCTGACGATCCTGATGTTCTCGGTCTTCACCGTGGCCGGCGCCGCGTCGCAGGACTTCGTGACGTTCTGCGCGTTCCGGTTCCTCGCCGGAGTGGGGCTGGGCGGGTGCATTCCGGTGGACTTCGCGCTGGTCGGCGAGTTCACGCCGGCCAGGGTTCGCGGCCGGGTGCTGGCGGCGATGGACGGGTTCTGGCCGCTGGGGGCCACGCTGTGCGGGCTCACCGCGGCCTACCTCTCCGGCCTGGGCAGCTGGCGGCTTCTCATGCTCACGATGGTGCTGCCCGCGTTGCTGCTGTTCTGGGTGCGGCGCGGCATCCCGGAGTCGCCGATGTTCCTGGTCGCCAAGGGCCGTCCGGACGAGGCCAAGAAGGTCGTCGACGACCTGGTCGCGAAGACCGGGGAGCCGCCGCAGCAGTGGCGCCTCCCCGAACCGCAGCAGGTGCAACGCCTCTCCCCCAGTGCCATGTTCACGCAGCTCAAGGACATCTGGCGGTTCGACCCGCGGCGCACCGGCGCGATGTGGCTGATGTTCCTCGCGGTGTTCCTGCTGTACTACGGGGCCGTCACGTGGTTGCCGAGCATCCTCAAGGCGCAGGGGTACGGCACGTACGCGGCGTTCATGGTCACGACGGGGACCGTGGCGGTGGGTGTCGTCGCCGCGTTGATCAGCGCCTGGCTCGTGGACGTGTTCGGCCGCAAGTGGGTCATCGCGGTGACCGCGCCCCTCGCGTCGGTCGCCCTGGTCATGTTCGCGGTGCAGATCAACGTGGACACGGCCGCGAAGGCGTGGATCACGCTCTACGGGATGCTGATCCAGATCGCGATCCCCGCGCTGTACGCGTTCGCGCCCGAGCTCTACCCGACGCGCCTGCGGGCCAGCGGGTTCGGCTGGGCCTCGACGATCAGCCGGATCGGGGCCGGGTTCGTGCCGGTGCTGCTCGGCGCGATCCTCTGGCCGCGGCTGGGGCTGCCGGTGACGTTCGCGGTGATCGGGGTCGTGGTGGTCGGCGGGGTGGTCATGATGATGCTCACCGTGCCGGAGACGAAGATGCAACCGCTCGCCGAGGCCGTTCCGTCCTAGGCGCATGAGAAGACCGCTCGCCGTCGCGTTCTGCGCGCTGGCTCTCGGCAGCTGTGGTACGAACGGAACCCCAACCGTGCCGTACGCGGAGGTTCCGGCCGTGGCTTCAGCAAAACCGGACAGGCTCCGGATCGAGCAGGCGAAACGCGACGGCCACCTCACCGTGCCACTGATGATCTCCGTGCAGCCGGGACGTGACGAGGAGGTCGCGCGGGCACTGACGAAGCTGGGCGCGACCGTCGAGTCGCGGGATCCCAGGATCGGCTACCTGCGGGCCGAGATGCCGGTGGACAAGGTGGAGGACGCGTACCTCATCGCTGGCGTGTCCAAAGTGGACCTGGACGAGCCGTTGAGCAACAAGCTCCCTGAACCGTAGAAAGCCCCGGGATCACGTGGACCCCGGGGCTTTCTACGTTCTTGCCGGGACTAGCTGACGGACTGGATGATCACAGCGCCGTTGCCGACGGTGTTCTCGTCCGACGTGCGCACCTCGAACTCACCGCGCAGCACGCGGCCCGCACCCGGATCGCCGAGCGGCGTGATGACGCCCGCGACGTTCCAGGCCGCACCGGCGGCGCGGTCGGCGTTGCTGTCGGTCGCGCTCAGCGTGCCGAGACCGGGAGCGACGAACGCGTCGAAGTAGTCGTACTCCGTGGTGCCCTGAGGCACCGCGAAACCGTCGATCTGGACGCGCCACAGGCCGGCGGCCGGGTTGGCCACCGTCGCGGACTCCTCGGAGTCACCGTCAGCCGACTGACCTGCGACCACGCACGTGCCGGACGTGCAGTTGAGCAGGAACAGGTCGAGGTCGGCGGCCTGGTCGGACGGGTTGCCGATCGTGGCGGTGAGCCGCGACGCGCCCGGCTTGACCTGGATGTCGAAGAACTTGGTCTCCAGGTTCGCGATCTTCGGACGGGCCGTCACGGCGCTGCCGACCGAACCGGCCACGAGCCGGCCGTTGAACGAGGCCTGCGTGTTCGTGACGGTGTAGTTGCGGTTCAGCGGGGTGTTCAGCGCCGCGGACGCGATGACGTCCGGGTTCGGGCTGATCGCCGTGCCGAGCACGGACGCGGTCACCGAGTACGGCGCCTCGTCGGCGTCGGAGGTGCGGCGCGCCTCGATCACGATCTCCCACACACCGGCCATCGGGCTGGTCAGCGTGCGGCTGGTGGGCGTGCCACCGGCACAACCGGCACCGGCGTCCGGGTTGTAGCAGCTGGTCGAGGCGTTGGAGTCGAAGCCGACGCCCTGCGGGGTGAAGCGCAGGAAGCGGACCTGGCCCTTGCCGGCCTCACCACCGGCGGTCATGTCGACCTTCAGCGCGGTCGTGCCCTTCGGCACGTTCACGAAGAGGCTGGTCGACTGGTTGCGCGCGATCGTGCCCGACTTGGTGACCGAGAACTGGTTGGCGGCGCTGAACTTCTCCGCCGCGAACACGGTGTTCAGGGTCTGCGAGTCGATGCCGGGCGTCTCCGGGTTGTCGATCTGCAGGATGGCGCTGTGCACGCCGGCGGTCTTGGGCTTGACCCGAACCGTGAACTCCACCGGGGTGTTCAGCGGCAGGTTGACGGTCCGGTCCGACTTGAACGTGCCGTCGTTGCCCTTCCACGTCACGTTGTGGGTGTCGTGGTCGTCGCCCGAGGTGCGGGTCAGCGTGTAGGTGCGGGTGTACTCCTGGCCCACGGACACGCCTTCGCGGTCGTGGATGCCGACACCGGTGTTCGGGGTGGCCAGCAGTCCACTGAGGACGGTGTTGACCTGGACCGACGTCTTGATCTGGTTGGGCTCGGAGTGCTTGTCCAGCAACGACCACGCGGCGTTGGTGTTGAACAGACCGGCACCCTGCTCGTACGCGCCGAGACCGCTGATGAAGTTGGCGCTGCGCTGGATCGCGTAGCGCAGCTCGGCGCTCGTCGGCTTGCGGCCGTTGTGCTCGGCCTTGAACGCGCTCACGAGCAGCGCGGCGGCACCGGTCGCCTGCGGGGCGGCCATCGAGGTGCCGTTGAACATCGAGTAACCGGGCGGGAGGGCGTAGGTGCCCGCCACCGGGCCACCCGGCTGCCAGCGCGGCGTGGTGGAGATGGCCGAACCCGGCGCGACGATGTTCGGCTTGAAGCCGCCGTCCTCACGCGGGCCGCGCGACGAGAAGCCGTGCAGGCCCTGCTTCTGCGCGGTCGTCGAACCGTAGTTGGAGAGCCAGGTCTGGCTGGTGATGTACGAGCCGACGCTCACCGCGTCCGTGGCGACCGACGGGTCACCGACGGTGTTGGCGCCCGCACCCGAGTTGCCCGCCGAGATGAACAGCTGGACGTTGTACTCGTTGATCGTGCGGTTGTAGAGCTCCGCGCGGGCGTTGTTGCCGTCGTTGAGCGCGGGCAGGCCACCGATGGAGATGTTCACGACGTCGGCGCCGTTGCGCGCGGCGTAGAGGACACCGTCGATGAGGCCGGAGCTGGTGCAGGCCGACGAGGTGAGGCAGGCCTTGACGGCCATCAGCTTCGCACCGGGGGCGGCACCGGCCATCTTGCCGTCGAACAGCTTGTTCGCGGCGGTGATACCGGCGACGTGGGTGCCGTGCGCGGCGCCCGCGATGCCCAGGTTGACGTACGGCGTGCCCTGGTTGTCGTAGATCGAGCGGTCGGTCTGCACGACGAACGCCATCCGCTCGACCACGGCGGTCGCGGGGTTGTCGGTGCCGAAGAAACCGAAGTCCTGCTTGACCTTGTAGTCGAGCATCCGCTTGTTGTTGGTGAAGTCGCCGTCACCGTCGGTGTCGACGAAGACTTCCTTCGTCGTGATGTCCTGCAGCACACCGAACGCGTCAGTGCGGTCGCCGTCGCGGTTGATGTCACCGCCGGTCTCGCTGCCGGCCTGGCCGAGGTCCTGCGCGGTCTCGCGGAAGAGACCGAACGAGTAGGGGCCACCGGTCGACGGCGCGGTCCACTCGCGGCCGCCGTTGGTGAACTTGCCGACGGTGCCGGTCTTGGTCATGGGGACCCAAGTGCCGTCACCGGAGTTCGTGGCGTTCGCGTTGTACCAGTCGATGATCTTGCGCTCACCGGTGGTGGTCGTCTGCAGCGCAGGCGTGTCCAGGTCGACACCGGAGTCGATGATGGCGATCGTCGTGCCCCGGCCGTCCCACTTCGGGTGCGCGGTGGCGAACTGCGCCGCCTGCGTGTCCTGCGTCGGCATGTACGGGTTGGTGCGCGGCGTCGACGAGCTCGGCGGCGTCTGCGGAGCCGGCTGCTCGGAACCGTCCGGGCGCGGGTCGTCGAGCTGGATGAGACCGTCGACGTCCACGGTGCTGACGGACTTCAGCTTGGCCGCCTTCTCCGCGTTCTCGCGCGGGATGGTGACCTTGACGTAGTCGACGTCCTTCTCGGTCTTCTGGACCGTGGCACCGAGCGCCTTCAGTTCGCTGACGGCGGCGTCGGTCTTGCCGTTCTCGGCGGCGACCAGCAGGTCGACGGTCGGCTTGCCCTCACGGGCAGCCTGGTCGACGAGCTCGCGGTCGTGCTTGTCCAGCTGCTTGTCGGCGGCCGGCTTGTCCTGCTGCGCGGCGTTCTGCGCGATAACGGGGGTGGCGGCGAAGCCGAGCCCGGCAGTGCCCAGCACCGCGGTCAGCAAGACCGTTCCGGTGCGGCGTCTCCAGTTCTTCACGGCGCATGTGCCCTTCGTGGGGTAAAGAGTGCTCCGAAGCACATCTCTTCGCCTCGTGAGGGGCAATAGTCTTCCCGGGCTATTTCTCAGATCCACATTGGACTGTTCAGCGGCTTGTCCGGGCGCGCTTTCAGTGCTGCGCGTTCGATTTCCCTCGTGGAACGAGCAGTTGCCCTCCAGTCAAGAGCTGAAGGAGGGGAATGTCAAGGGGTGCGTCAACGGTGAATGGGATTGGCGTGTAACAGGATCACGAGTTTGCGCGATGTCTTGAGCGCAGTCGCGACCACAGCCGTCCCAGGACGCCCTGGCCGGTCGTGAGCACTTTCTGCTGTGCGCCACAGGCCGCGCAGTTCGCGCGATGGTGCCGCAATGCAATTTGCAACTCGGCCACCTGACGTCTCGTGCGTTCGGGCACGACGTCCTTTTTGATCGAGAGCAGACTCAGCTCGGTCAACGTCTCCTTGCCGTGCCGCAACCTGACAATCGGCGCGATGGTGTGGAAGAAGATCAGGTTGCGGCGGCGGTGGGGTTCGACCGCCTGGACGTCACACCACTGAATGGTCGTCTGCCGGTCGAGACTGTTCGACGCAATGCCTTCCGCCGTCAGCTTCGTGCCCATGCGGAAGCTGCGCCACGCCACCGTGCCGCCCATCAGGAACCACAGGCCGCCGAAGAAGTAGGCGTACCACGGGCCGTCCGCCATCGCGATCGGCCCGCCGGCGGCCACTGCCCCGCCGAGCCCGAAGAGGACCCATCTCCACCTGGTGTGCATCTCCCCATCCTGTGTACACGCTTAGCATTGTTCGGTGCGAAACCAGGACCTGCCGCTGTCGGCCTCGTTCCGGGGCCTGCCCGCGGTGCCCGCCGACCAGGTCGTCACCGGGCTGATCCCGCACGAACCTCCCAACTTCCAAACGCCTCCCGCCCTCGCGTTGTTGAGTTCGCCGGTCTGCGTGCTGACGGGACCGCGCGGGGTCGGCAAGACGCAGGTCGCGGCCGCTCTCGCCCGGCAGCGGGTGCGCGACGGGTGGCTGGTGGCGTGGATCGGTGCGGAGACGCCCGACCAGACCAGGGCCGGGCTGGTCGAACTCGCCGACCGGCTCGGGTTGTACCGACCGGAGGACAGTGCCGAGGTCAACGCGGTCCGGGTGCGCAACCACCTGCAGACCAGATCCGGACCTGCGCTGCTGGTGTTCGACAACGTGGTGTCGCTCGACGCGGTCAAGCCGTACCTGCCGTCCGTCGGACCGGCTCAGGTCGTGATCACCAGTACTGCACGGATCGAGCACGAGGTTCGGGTCGAGGTGTTCTCGCCCGAGACCGCACTGCGGTTTCTGCGTGAGGCCACAGGGCTCGACGATCCGCTGGCTGCGGAGCTCGCCGCCGAGGTCGGGTACCTGCCGCTCGCGCTCGCGCAGGCCGCAGCCCGGATCAAGGCCGCCCGGTGGGACTGCGCGAAGTACCTGGAGAACTTCCGGAAGTTCCCTGCCGAGAAGCAGCTGCGCCGACGGGACGGCGACCCGTACCCGCTCGGCGCGGCCACCGCGATCCTCATGGCGCTGGAACCGTTCCGGGACAACAAGCTCGTGGGCCTGCTGTCCGTGCTCTCCCCGGATGGTGTGTCCAGGGAGATCCTGGGTGACGACATCGATGACGAGCTGATCGCGTTGCACGACGCGTCATTGGTGGAGTTCGCCGGCGACTCGTCTGTGGTCATGCACCGGTTGGTGCAGCGAGTGGTTCGCGACTGCGGCCAGGACGCGATGTTGGACGCGACGCACCTCCTCGCGTACCGGGGCCGCCTGGTCGAAGACGACGTCTGGGCACAACGCCGGACAGGCTACGAACTGGTCCGCCAGGTCGAGGCGTTGTGGCAGCACGTCCATTCGGCGAGCCCGCTGGAGGTGGTCGAACCGGCGATCGCGTTGCGACTCTGGGAAGCAAGCTTTCTGGGCAAGCTCGGGTACATATCCCCTGCGACCGCTCTCGCCGAAGTGATCTACAGGGAAGCCGTCGCCCGTCTCTGCGAGGACCATCCACTGATGCACTACGCACGGCGATTCGTCTCGATCGCCGGTGGCACCGGTACGGAGGCGCTGGCGAGCGAGCTGCGGCAAGAACTCGATGAGAAGCCAGCTGATCTCACCACGGTGTTGATGTTGAGCCAGTGCTACTGGTCTCTCGGCAGTACCGATCAGGCCATCGTCTTGCTCGAACAAGTGCTGGGGTCGTGGCGAGATCAGCCGCTGAGCAATGCCGAGTGGGCAAATGCGCTGTACGAGCTCGGACAGGCCTACAAAGAGGCCGGACGAACAGAGGAGGCAATCGCGGTTCTTGAGCACATCATCGAGAAGCAGCCGGCCGAACGAGCGCAGGACTTCGTGACGATCGGTATGCACTCAGCGCTCGGTGACGCCTACGACCTGTTAGGTCGCCGCGAGGATGCGCTGCTCGCCCATGAGCGGGTGTGGACCGCGTTCCAGGAGACCTTCGGACCCAACCATCCATTCACCCTCGCGGCGGAGGGCAGGTTCGGAACGGCCCTCTTCCGCAGCGGTGAGGCAGAACGGGGCAGGTCCATGCTGGAAAGTGCGCTGACCACCGCCCTGGTGCAGCACGGTGACGACAACACGGTCACGGCCATGCTGGGGGCAGCGCTTGCGTCGATTCAGCAGGACTGACGGCTGATCAGGCGCTACCTTGCGCGCATGGACCTCAAGCTGGTCGCCGACGAGCTCTACGGGCTGCCCCCGAAGGAGTTCACCGCGGCCCGCAACGCCGCCGCCAAGCAGGCCGACGACAAGGACCTCGCGAAGGCCATCGCCGACCTGCGCAAGCCGACCGTGGGCGCGTGGGCGGTGAACCGGCTGGTGCGCGACGCTCCGGAGGGCCTGGAGGAGGCGCTGGGGCTGTCCACGGCGCAGCTGACCATGCGTGAGCTCGGCCGCAAGCGCAAGGAGCTGCTGGAGACGCTGGTCTACCGCACGCTGGAGCTGACCGGGCCGCTCGCGGACGACGCCGTCACGCAGGTGCGCAACACGCTGACGGCCGCGATGTCCGACCCCGAGTCGGCCGAGCAGGTGCGTGCCGGGCACCTCACGAAGGCGCTGGAGTACTCCGGGTTCGGGTTCGCGCTGCCGGTGCCGGAGCCCGCGCCGAGTGACGGTGAGGACGCGCTGGCCCGCAAGCGCCGGGAGCGGCAGGAGCGCAGGCGCGCGGAGGCGCAGCAGGCGTTGGACGAGGCCGAGCAGGCCCTCGGGGAGGCGCAGGCCGACCAGCTGGCGGCGCAGCGGGCGTTCGACCGGGCCGCGGAACGGCTGGAGGACGCCAAGCGGGTCACGGCGGCCGCGGAGAAGGCCCGCAAGGCCGCGGAACGCAAGCTCAGCGATCTGAGCTAGACCGGTCCAGCGGGCCCCACTCGGCGGAGTGCTGGGCGTCGACCAGCTTCGAGCACTCCGTCAACGCCTCGTCGGCCACCCACGCCAGCGGCTCCAGGCAGCGAACCAAGGGCTCGTTGTCCGGGCCGCGGCCCACCTCCGCGCCGCGCAGCACCCACGCGCGGACGTCGGGGCCGCGCAGGTCGCGCAGGTGGCGGTAGTCGTACAGCCGGCGCGCCACCCACAGCTCGTGGGAGCGGTCGCCCCACCACGGTTCGATGCGCAACGGGCTCGCGGACAGGCCGGGCAGGTCCACGCCGGTCAGCGAGTCGCGTGACGTCGAGGCGGCGTCCGCGTCCGGGCCCTTCGACCAGCGCACGTAGACGTCGTCACCCAGAAGGCCGACCAGGTCGGCGAGATTCGTGATCGTGGGCAGCTCATCCGTCACACCAGGTGACATACCCCGGTCGAAGCTGAAGGGAACCTGAAGGAATTGAGCCCGGTCACAGTCAAAGCCGACCGGAACACCACGCTCCGGTTGTACGTTCAACAACGTGGTTGGCCGCGGGCGCTCGAGCTGCGCGCCAAGGGCGATCCGACACCCCCAGGTCGGAAAAGCCCTTCCGCAGGCGTCGCGTGCTCGCGCCGCGGTCAACCCGCCGTCGGCCGGCACACCGGAAACCCCCCTCACCGGTTGTGGCGGTCGGCGGCACCCTCACTCAGGCAGGTTGTACTGGTCGTGCCGCTCGTAGAACGCCCGAAGCTCTTCCGGGCCGAGGTTCTTCGCCTCCCCGACCTCCAGGAAGAAGTTCTCCCGGGCGATGCCGGGTGAGAACAGGATCGGCATCCGGACGGGCGCCTCGCTGTCGTTGCGGAACGCGTGCGGCCGGTTCGGCGGCACGTACAGGAAGTCGCCCTCGCCGCCCTTGATCCACTCGTCCCCGTCGTACAGCGAGACCTCGCCTTCGAGCACGTAGAACGACTCGGAGAAGGTCTTGTGGAAGTGCGGGCGGGCGCGCCAACCAACAGCTTCTGGAAGTGTCACTGCTGGTGGGCGTCCATGCGCCACTCGAACAGGCCGAACTCGCCGTTCGTCACCGATCCGGGTGCCACGAATCGGGTGATCCTCGTGCCGAAGCCAACCTCGGAAGCCGGTCGGAAGGTCATGCGAGTACTCCCCAGAAAGTGAACTTAATTCAGGTCTCGTGCGTGACCAGCGGTGGATCTAGACTCGGTCGATGGCACATGACGCGGATGTCATCGTCGTCGGCGCGGGCCTCGCAGGTCTCGTCGCGACCGCAGAGCTCGCGGACGCGGGCCGCAAGGTCATTCTCCTGGACCAGGAGCCGGAGGCGACGCTCGGCGGTCAGGCCTGGTGGTCGTTCGGCGGGTTGTTCCTGGTGGACACCCCCGAGCAGCGCAGGCTGCGGGTCAAGGACTCGCACGACCTCGCGCTGCAGGACTGGATGGGATCGGCGGCGTTCGACCGGGACAGCGACCACTGGCCGCGGTTGTGGGCACAGGCCTATGTGGACTTCGCCAGTGGCGAGAAGCGCGCGTGGCTGCACAACATGGGGGTGCGCTGGTTCCCGTTCGTCCAGTGGGCCGAGCGCGGCGGCTACCTGGCCAACGGGCACGGCAACTCCGTGCCGCGCTTCCACGTCACCTGGGGCACCGGTCCCGGCGTCGTCGAGCCGTTCGAGCGCCGGGTGCGCGAGGGCGTGGCCAAGGGGCTCGTCACGCTGAAGTTCCGGCACCGGGTCACCCACCTCAACGTCTCCAACGGCGTGTGCGACGGGGTTTCCGGCGAGGTGCTGGAACCGTCCGCGGTGAACAGGGCCGAACCCAGCTCGCGCACGGTCGTCGGCGACTTCTCGCTCTCGGCGCAGGCCGTGATCGTCACGTCGGGTGGCATCGGCGGCAACCACGACCTGGTGCGGAGGAACTGGCCCGAGCGGATGGGCACGCCGCCGAAGTTCATGCTGTCCGGCGTGCCGGACTTCGTGGACGGGCACATGATGGAGGTCGCGCAGAAGGCGGGCGCGTCGATCATCAACGCCGACCGCATGTGGCACTACCCCGAGGGCATCGCGAACTACGCGCCGGTGTGGGGCAGGCACGGCATCCGCATCCTGCCCGGCCCGTCGCCGCTGTGGCTCGACGCGGACGGCAACCGGCTGCCGATCCCGCTGTTCCCGGGGTTCGACGCGCTGGGATCGTTGCAGCACATCACGACGCACGGTCACGAGCACTCGTGGTTCGTGCTGAACAAGAAGATCATCGGCAAGGAGTTCGCGCTGTCGGGCTCCGAGCAGAACCCGGATCTGACCGGCAAGGACACCCGCGCGGTGCTCAAGCGCGCGCTGCCGGGCGCGGTGGCGCCGGTCGAGGCGTTCGCGCAGAAGTCCGAGGAGTTCATCCAGGCCGGAACCGTCGCTGACCTGGCGCGCGGCATGAACGCGCTGACCGGGGACGACCGCATCGACGCCGCCGCACTGGAGAAGATCATCGTCGAGCGCGACCGGCAGGTGACTTCGGGGCTGGGCAAGGACATGCAGGTCAACGCGATCCGCGCGGCTCGGCACTTCCTCACCGACAAGCTGATCCGCGTGGTCGAGCCGCACCGGTTGCTCGACCCCAAGGCCGGTCCGCTGATCGCCGTGCGGCTGTCGGTGATCACCCGCAAGACGCTGGGAGGCCTGCACACCGACCTTTCGTCACGGGTGCTCGACACGTCCGGTGAGGTGCTGCCGGGCCTCTACGCCGCCGGTGAGGCCGCCGGCTTCGGTGGCGGTGGCGTGCACGGCTACCGTGCGCTGGAAGGAACGTTCCTCGGCGGCTGCCTGTTCTCCGGCCGCGTCGCCGGACGTTCGGCGGCCGACGCCGTTTCCTAAGTTACCGAGCCGAACTGAGACGGATCATCCGCCGTTCCTTGCCGCGTAACGGAGTTCCCTGCGGAAGGAACGGCGAATGCTTCTACGAGGTGGAATCGCGGCTGTCCTGCTCGCGCTGACGGTGGCGGGCACGGCGGTCGCGGATCCGTCCGCCCAGGTGGTCGGCGGTACGCGAGCGTCCATCAAGGACAGTCCGTTCGCGGTGTACCTGGCACCGACGGGCGATACCCGGCTCCCGTTCTGCACCGGTGTGGTCGTGGCACCGGACAGGATCCTCACCGCCGCGCACTGCGTGGACGAGGGCGTGACGGGACCGAAGCCGATCCCGCTCGACAAGCGCGTGGTCGTGGCGGGACGGGAGAACGTCCACAGCACCGACGAGGGTGTCGTCGCCAAGCTCACGAAGATCGTCATCAACCCGAAGTACGACGGCATCTCGTTCGACTCGGCGGTGCTCACGCTCGACCGGTCGCTCAAGCAGAAGCCGATCAGGATGGCCGGCGCGGCCGACCGGCACCTGTACGCACCCGGCAAGTCGGCCACCGTGCTGGGCTGGGGTGCGGTCAAGGAGGGCGGCAGCACCAACGGTTACCTGATGAAGGCCTCGATCCCGATCCTCGAGGACGAGACGTGCCGCGTCTACTGGGGCAAGGACGACGAGGGCAACGACTTCTACGAGAACCGCTCGATGATGTGCGCCGCGGTCATGAAGGGCGGCATCGACGCGTGCAACGGTGACTCCGGCGGCCCGTTCGTCGCGGGCGGCAGGCTGATCGGTCTCGTCTCGAAGGGCGACGGCTGCGCGCGGCCGAACACACCGGCGATCTACGCGCGGGTCGATGCCATCAACTCGTGGGTCGCCAAAGAGATTTCGCACTGATCCCGCGTGGTGGACGCGGGTTGACGGTCCTCCGGCTTGCGGCTGTGCTGGACGCATGACGCAGATCGGTGTTCTGGTCGGCAACCCGCGGCCCGCCTCGCGCACCCTGCAGGCGGCCCTGGCCCTGCGCGAGGCCCTCGCCTCCACGCTGGGCGTGCCCGTCGAGGGCCCGGTGGTGGACGCGGCGACGCTCGCACCCGCCGTGTTCACGGAACCGGACACGATCAAGGCCGCGCTGGAGACGCTGGGCCAGGCCGACGTGCTGGTGGTGGCGACACCGACGTACAAGGCCGCGTACACCGGGTTGCTGAAGGCCGTGCTGGACCAGGCGCCGTCCGGGTGGTTGCGCGGCAAGGTGGTGGTGCCGCTGCAGATCGCGGCCTCGGACCGGCACGCGCTGGCCGTCGAGGTGCACCTGCGGCCGGTGCTGGCCGAGCTGGGTGCCGTGGTACCGCAGGCGTTGTTCCTCAACGAGGCCTCGCTGCCCGCCGACGTGACCGACTTCGACCTGGACGCGCTGAAGGTGCTGCGATGAAGGAACAACTGCGCAACGCGTTGCGGCACCACGCTCAGGCCGTCACGATCGTGACCGCTCATGGCGCCGACGGGCCGGTGGGCACGACGGTGTCCTCCTTCACCTCGGCCAGTTTCGAACCTCCGCTCGTGGTCGTGTGGATCGGCGAGGGCGCTTCGGTGTGGCCGGTGCTGCGGACCGCGCCGCTGTTCGCCGTGCACCTGCTGGACGCCGCGCAGACCGGGCTCGCGGACCTGTTCGCCACCAAGAACGTCGACCGGTTCGGCCCCGAGACCCGCTGGCGGCCGGACGACGACGGCGTGCCGCTGCTGCTGGACGCGCCGGTACGGCTGCGGTGCCGGACCGCGCGCAGGATCGCGGTCGGCGACCACATCGCGCTCGTCGGCGAACCGCTGGACATCACGCACTCGGACATCGTCGCGCCCCTGGTGCGGCACCAGGGGCGCTACACGTCAGTCGCCTAGGACCTTCAGCAGCTCCCGTGCCACCACGTCGTTCTGCCGGAACGCCGGCGCGTTCGTGTTGGGCCGGGCGAACGCGGCGAAGGACTTCCCGGTCGTGAAGGGGCCGACGGCGAACCTCACCGGGTCCTCCTCGCCGCGGTCGTTGATCAGCCGGCCGGCCGCGGAGACCTTGACCAGTCCTGCCGAGTCCTCCGTGATGTCACCGGTCGCGCGCAACGACTTCAACACCGGATCCGCGGTGCGCGACAGGGTGTGGGCAGGCAGGCGAGCCTCGACCAGACCGTTCGCGCGCACCACCTCGGGCGTGGTCGGACTGCCTGCCAGGAACGCGCCGTCCACGGCCTCCACCCACATGTCGGCGCCGAGGAAGCGCACGATTCCGGCGCGGGACAACGCCAGCAGTTCCTCCAACCGGTCCGGTGGCGGGCCGGAGGCCAGGTAGCTGAAGTAGCCGTGCCACCAGCCGTCGGAAGCGCCCAGCTGGCCGTACACCGACAGCAACGCCAGGAAAGCGCCCAGATCCGCGCTGTACCGAGGATTCGAGCGACGCGCCACATCCGCCTCGACGTAGGAACGCAGGTGTTCCTGGAAGTCCGCCGACGACGTGAACGTCAGGCCGTCGAGCGGACGGTCGAGCTTCTCGAAGTCGATGCGGTCGGCCACGTCGGGTACCGCACGGGCCTCCAGCGCGCGCATTTCGTCGCTGTACCAGGGCAACTCGGCGAAGGCGGCCTCGAACTCCGCGAACGGCAGGCGCACCAGCTCCGGATGACCGGTGAACAGCTCGTGGTAGTGGCCCCACGCGATCTCCTTGGCCATCAACGGCCACGTCTCGGCGCTGAAGGGCACGGGACCGGAGAAGAAGCGCGGCAACGCGGGCCTCTCCCCCTGCAGGCGATAGCTGGTCTTCGAGTGGTACGGCACGCCCCGCCGCGAGCCCACGTAGATCGTCGGCTCGGCACCGGACGGAAGGTATTCCAGCCGATCCGAAGAGCGCACGTACGCACCGCCACGGCCCTCGGTCAGCAACACCATCAGGTCGATGAAGGCGAGCCCGAACCCGCGCAGCACGACGTCTCCCGCGACCTCCGACAGATCAGCGTCGGCGGAGTACAGCGGCGGCACGTAGACCAGGCCGTGCGCCGAGGCGTGCTCGGCGAGCTTGCGGTGCTCGGGCTCCGGTTCGGCGTCGAGGTGCCCGAGCGCCAGCACGAGCGCGTCGGCCCGCAGCGACTCCCCGCTGTCGAGCCACACCCGGTTGCCGACGACCTTCGACGCCCGTGCCGAATGCACGGTCACCGAGATGTTCTGCGGCAGAGATTCCCTCACGTGGTCGAAGAACCACGACAGATATCCGCTCTGCACCTGACGTGACGGGAACGACGTCGGGTCGACGTCGCACCACTCGGACAGCGACGGGCCAGGACGAACCGGACCGGCGCCGCCGAAGCTGGAATCGGTGAAGACGGTCACGTCCTCGGCCATGGAGTTCATGCGCAGCAACGGTGATTGCGCATGCCGCCACACCCGGCCCGCACCAGGCGGAAACGGGTCGACGACGTGCACCGCGAGCTCCAGCGACGGTTCCTGGGCGGCGATGCGTTCGAGCAGGCCGACGGCACGAGGGCCGCCGCCGATGATCACGAGTGAGCGCATGCGCGTCTTTCCGTTGACGGCCAACGAGAAACGAACCGCGCCCCTCAACGCGAACACCACCAGAGTACCCCGCGTGTGCAAGCAAATCCCGCTCTGTGGACGTCGTTGCGACCGGGGCGGGCCGGTGCTGGACTCGCAGGGCGTCTCCCTCAACGCACCGGAAGATCTCACCGCCAACTCTGGGGAATCCGCCATGCCAGTCGAGTTTCTCGGGATCGCCGCCACGAACGACGGGTCGGAGACGACACCGCGCTCAGGCCGTGCGTTCGACAAGGACTACACGATCAGGCTCGCTCGGGCGCACGAGGAGCACGGCTGGGACCGCGTGCTGTTCGCGTACGGGTCGGGCGCGCCGGAACCCGCGTCCGCGGCGGCGTACCTGGCCGCGAAGCTCGACAAGCTGCAGATCCTGCTGGCGCACCGGCCGAACGTGTCGTACCCGACGTTCGCGGCCAAGACGTTCGCGACGCTCGACCAGATCAGCGACGGCAGGCTCACGGTCCACTTCATCACCGGCGGCACCGACCACGAGCAGCAGCGCGAGGGCGACTACCTGACCAAGGACCAGCGCTACGGCCGCACCCGCGAGTACATCCAGATCGTCAAGAAGGCCTGGCTCAGCAGGGAAGCCTTCGATCACGACGGCGAGCACTACCACTTCGCGGACTTCGTGAGCGACGTTTTCCCGGTGCAGCAACCACGTCCGAACGTGTCGTTCGGCGGCTCCTCCGCCGCGGCCTACGAGGCGGGCGGCGCGGAGGCGGACATCTTCTGCCTGTGGGGCGAACCGCTGGCCGAGACCGCGCAGCAGATCGAGTCCGTCCGGCAGGCGGCGAGGAACGCGGGCCGCACCGACGTGCCGCGGATCCAGGTGGCGTTCCGGCCGATCATCGCGCCGACCGAGGAACTGGCCTGGGAGAAGGCGTATCGGACGCTGGACCGGATCGAGGCGCGGAAGGCCAACGGCCCGTTGAGCCGCCGACATTCGCTGACCAGTCCGGAGAACACCGGTTCGCAACGGCTTCTGGCCGTCGCGGAACGCGGCGAGCGCTTCGACCGTGCACTGTGGACACCGACGGCGAAGGCCACCGGCGGTGCGGGCAACTCCAACGCGTTGGTCGGCACGCCGGAAACCGTCGCGCAGGCGTTGCTGGACTACTACGACCTCGGCGTCGACATCCTGTCGGCACGCGGCTACGACCTGCTGGACGACGCGATCGACTTCGGCCGGTACGTGATCCCGCTGGTGCGCGAAGAGGTCGCGAAGCGAGACCGGGCCAAGGCCGCATGACCACCCTCGAAGTGCGCCGCGTCCGGCAGTCCGATCCGGACGCGGCGCCGTTGGTGGCCGAGCTGACGTACGAGTACACGACCCGCTACGGGCCACAGGGCGCGCAGGAGATGCAGCGCCCGGCGGACGTGTTCGAGCCGCCGCACGGGCAGTTCCTGCTGCTCGTGGAGGCCGGCGAAGCGGTCGCGGGCGGGGCGTTCATGCGGTACGACGAACAGACCGCGGAACTCAAGCGGATCTGGACGCACTCGCGCCATCGCCGGCGCGGGCTCGCGCGCCGGATCGTGGAGGAGCTGGAGAGGGAGGCACGGGCGTTCGGCTACCGCCGGATCTACCTGACCACGGGGCCGCGCCAGCCGGAGGCGAGGGCGTTGTACCTCGCGACCGGGTACCGGCCGTTGTTCGACGTGGACGCGGACCCACTGACGATAGGTCCGTTGCCGTTCGACAAGGTGATTCACTAGTTCAAAAGGGTGAATTGTCGGCCGATCCCGGGACGCGTGACCGGGAATCGGGGTTCGGTTGGACAGGCCAGGCGTGATCAGTAAGCTTGTTCGCTGGACCCACACCCGGTGGTGGTACCGCGCGGGATGTCACCCGTTCGACCGAATCTGGCGGAAGTGGGTCAGTGCAGGCGTATCGATTGGCGCCCGACGATCGATCAGCAGATCACACCGGTCCCCACGAATGGCCACCTGAGCTGAATGAACATGGTCGACAGCCGAGAGCCCGCCGTTGCCTGGGCGGCGGCGATCTCCAGCACCCTCCTCGCGAACCTCACTCGCGAGAAGCTCGAGGAACTGCTCGGCGGGTACGTCGAGCAGCTGCTCGGTGGCGGTGTGGACGCGGCGCGGCAGGTCGGCCACTCGATGGTGAAGAACGACTTCATCTCCTCGGCGACGCTGGAGCAGACGCTCACGTACCTCGGTGAGCACACGCCCGCCACGCCGGCCCAGCTGGCCGCGCTCGCCGCCGGGTACGCCGAGGGGCTGCGCGACCGCACGCTCGACCAGCAGGAGATCAGCCGCACGGCCGCGATCAACACGATGCGCCGCGCCGAGAACGCGGTGCGGGCGAGCGAGGCGAAGTTCCGGGCGATCTTCCAGAGCTCCGCGTTCCCGATCGTCGTGGTCGACCTCAAGGGCAAGATCATGGACGTCAACGAGGCGTTGCTGACGATGCTCGACTACCGGCGCGAGGATCTGGACAAGATCACCGGCCGCGATCTCGCGCACCCCGAGGACCGCGAGGCGCTGCGGGAGATCGGCCAGACGCTGATCAACACCGACCTCGACCACATCAGGGTCGAGAAGCGGATGATCCGCAGCGACGGCGAGACGATCCAGACGCACATGGCGATCTCGCTGGTGCACGAGAACGACGACACGCCGCCGTACTTCGTCACGATGATCGAGAACATGAACGAGATGCGGGCGTTGCAGACGCAGCTCGTCCGCCAGAGCCTCAACGACATGCAGACCGGGCTGCCGAACCGGACGCAGTTCCTCGGCTGGCTGGAGGGCGCGGTCGGCTCCAAGGGCCCGGAGACGCTGGCGCTGGTGCAGGTCGACGTCGACGGGTTCCGCGGTGTGAACGACGCGTTCGGGCACGAGGTGGGCAACCGGGTGCTGATGCAGGTCGCCACGCACCTGCGGGCCGTCTTCTCCGAGGGGGTCGGCAAGGTCGCGCGCATCGGCGAGGACGAGTTCGGTGTCCTGATCAAGGACCCGCGCGACGTGCGGGGCGTGATCGCGCTGGTCGAGGACTTCACCGCGCGGCTGGAGGAGCCGATCTGGATCGGCGGGCACGGCGTCGGCGTGACGGTCAGCGCGGGCATCGTGGCGCGGGCCGCCCGCGGTGGCGACGCGGTGGACCTGCTGCGGTCGGCGGACGTCACGGTCGGCTGGGCCAAGCGCGACGGCAAGGCGCAGTGGGCGTTGTACGACCGGGACCGGGACCTGCGCGACAAGAAGCGGTACGCGCTCGCCGCGTCGATCCCCGGCGCGCTGGAGGAGGGCCAGTTCCGGGTCGACTACTTCCCGGTGCGCTCGTTCGCCGACGGTGCCGTGCTCGCCGTGGAGGCGAAGATCGTCTGGGACCACCCGGTGCACGGCGTGCTGTGCCCGGAGCTGTTCATGGACCAGTCCAACGACAACGGCATGATCGTCCGCCTCGTGCGGTGGGCGCTCTCCGAGGCGTGCGCACAGGCCGCCGAGTGGTGTGCCGCGCTGGGCTCTCAGGCGCCCGTGCTCTCCATCGACCTCCCGCTGCGGCTGTGCCAGGAACCCGAGCTGGTCGCCGAGGTCGCCCAGGTGCTGGACCGCACCGGCCTGCCCGCCACCCAGCTGCGCTTCGAGCTGCACGAGCACCTGCCGTCGTTGTTGAACGACGACCAGCTGGAAGAGCTGACGATCCTCGCCGAGCGCGGCATCGGGCTCGTGCTGGACCAGGTGAACGGTGGCAACGTCGGCGTCGACCGGCTGCGCCTGCTGCCGTTGAGCGGCGTGAAGTTCACCGGCGCCGTCGTGCGCGGTCTGGACGACGGAGCGAACCGGGTGGACGAGAGCGCGTCGGTGGCGTTGCTGAAGTGGGCGTCGATCCTGCGCCTGCCGCTCTACGCGGAGGACGTGCGGACCGCGGCCTCGGCCGCGCGGCTGGGCGAGCTGGGCGTCACGGCCGGACAGGGCCCGCACTTCGGGCCGCCGCTGTCGGCTTCAGACGTCTCTTCGCTGCTTCTCAGCTAGTTCTTATCAGGGATTCTTTGGCTTTTCCCACAGGCTGCTCACATGATGGCGGTCCATCGTGGAGCCATGACCGAGCAGAGCTTCCCCGCGATGAGCGGGTCACTGGTGGAACCGCAGCCCGCCGTTGCCCCGGCGCCGAAGTTCTGGCGCCGCACGGCCCCGATGCTCACCGCGGCGGCACTCGTCGCGGGCCTGTTCGGAGGGGTCACCGGCGCGGTGATCGCCTCACCGGACGGCACCTCGCCGAGCAGCTCCGTGGTGGCGCAGACGGTCTCCAACACCTCCACATTGGACTGGTCGTCCGTGGCCTCGAACGTGCTGCCCTCCGTGGTGCAGGTCAACGTCGCCAACGGCCTCGGCTCCGGCGTGATCCTGTCGGCGGACGGCAGGATCCTCACCAACAACCACGTCGTCGCCTCCTCCGGCGGCAAGGTGACCGTGACGCTGAACGACGGCCGCGAGGTGCCGGCCACCGTCGTCTCCACCGACCCGACCTCGGACCTCGCCGTGGTGCAGGCGTCCGGCGTCTCCGGCCTGACCCCGATCAAGTGGGCGAACTCCGACTCCGTGAAGGTCGGCGACGCGGTGATGGCCATCGGCTCGCCGTCGGGCCTGCAGGGCACCGTGACCACCGGCATCGTCTCGGCACTCGACCGCAAGGTGACCGTGCCCGGTGAGACCCGCCGCTCGCAACCCGTGACGTACCAGGCGATCCAGACCGACGCGTCGATCAACCCCGGCAACTCCGGTGGCGCGCTGGTGAACGCTGCCGGTGAGCTGATCGGGATCAACTCGGCGATCTACTCGCCGGCGTCGAGCAGCGGTGAGGCCGGAAGCGTGGGGATCGGGTTCGCGATCCCGTCCAACCAGGCCAAGACGATCGTGGACCAGCTGAGCTAGGAGATCACGTGCGACGTGCGCTTGGCACCCGACGCGGAGGCCAAGCGCACGTCGCACGTGATGAGCGTGGCGCGCAACTGCTCGGCGAGAGCGACGTACGCGGCGTCGTAAGGGGTGATGTTGTCCCGCAGTTCCCACATGCGGGGCAACAAGGCCGCCAATGCCATGCGTCGCACAGGCAACCCGGCCAGGTGGTGCAGCGCGGACGGCACCACCGCCGCCAGAGCAGGATTGCCCCGCGCCATCGTCCGCAGCGCGGAGACCACCTCCACGTCGAGGTGGATCGAGTTCGAGCCGCGAGCCGTGGATGAGGCGCTCCCACCGACCTGGCGGCGCCGTTCAGCACGATGGAGCGGGTGTCCAACATCGGCCGGTCACCCGCTCCATCACACGTCGCGGCAGGTACAGGTCAGGACAGCCAGTCCGGCCGCAACGGCATGTGCGACCTCGTCCCGTCCAGCTTCACCCCGAGCACCTGGTGCAGCTGGATGTTGTTGCGGTCGAACCCGAGCCGCGACGCCGCCAGGTACAGCCGCCACACCCGAGCCCGCGCCTCCCCGACCTCCTCCACGGCCTCTTCCCAGTGCGCTTCCAGGTTGCGGCCCCACGCGGCGAGCGTCAGCGCGTAGTGCTCGCGGATGTTCTCCTCGTGCCGCACCTCGAACCCCACGTCGTGCATCTGCGACACGATGTGGCCCGGCCCGACCAGCTCACCGTCCGGGAACACGTACCGGTTGATGAACGGCCCGGACAGGGCGCGCTCCTTGTTGTTCGGCCGCGTGATGCAGTGGTTCAGCAAACGGCCGCCGGGCTTGAGCTTCTTGTACAGCGAGGAGAAGTACGCGGGCAGCTGGGCCTTGCCGATGTGCTCGGTGAGACCGATCGACGACACCGCGTCGAAGCCGGTCTCGCGCACGTCGCGGTAGTCGAGGTGCCGGACCTCGGCGAGGTCCGACAGGCCGGCCTCGACGATGGCCTTCTGCGCCCATTCCGCCTGGTTGCGGGACAACGTGACGCCGATCGCGCGCACCCCGTACTCGCGGGCCGCGTGCATGACCATGCCGCCCCAGCCGCAGCCGACGTCCAGCAGCTTCATGCCGGGCTTGAGTCCCAGCTTGCGGGCGACCAGGTCGTGCTTCTCGAACTGGGCTTCCTCCAAAGTGGACTCAAGGGTCGGGTAGACCGCGCAGGTGTAGGCCATCGACGGGCCGAGGATCCACTCGTAGAACTGGTTCGACACGTCGTAGTGGTGGGCGATGGCGGCCTGGTCGCGGGCCTTCGAGTGCCGCAGGCCGCGCAGGCGGGTCTCCTGCGGCGGTGGCGCCACCTTGTGCGACAACCGGATTCGGCCGAGGAACCGCAGCAGCTCCACGCGTTGCAGCCACGGGAGCTCCCGCAGGGAGAACTCGGAGAGCTGGGAGAGGCCGGCGTGCACGTCGCCGAGGATCTCCAGGTGGCCCGTCACGTAGGCACGGGCGAGACCCAGCTCACCGGGTGCGGAAGCCAGGTAGGACAAGGCTTCCGGTGTCTTGATGTCGATGGACACCGGGGCCTGCGAAGGGCCCGCGGTACTGCCGTCGTAGGCCTGGAAGCGAACGTCGCTGCCACCCGTGATGCGCTGGAAAATGGAGGCCAACCGCATTCATCGTCCCCTGACACACTTGGCGTACAGATCAGGCAAGCGGTTCGTCTGGTCGTACCGGGCCTTCACGGACCGGTAGTGCGAACCGTTGTAATGCCGCCAGAACTCGTCCTCGTCGTAGTAGGAGTCCGAGTACAGCGACTTGTGGCCGCCCAGCCGCGCCACCTCGCGCTCGATCAGCCGGTTGCGGTCACCCATGCGTTCCCCCGGCCGCACCGGGACCTCCGACCAGAACCCGACGTTGACGTACAACGTGTCCGGGTCCATCGGGTACAGCGGCCACCCCGTGTTGTCGCGCAACCGGACGGGGCAGAGCCACACCGGCGAGATGCCGATCTCGCGGTCGAAGAAGTCCAGGAAGTCGGCCAGTGCGCCGACCGGGATCTCGACGTCCTGGATCACCGGCTCGACGTCCACCCGCGGCCTCAGCTGCCGGTGCTTGGCCACGAGCTTGCGGTACACGTCCGAACGCAGGTAGCGCTTGGGCCACAGCCGCCGCACCACCGGGTTCTGCGCACCGAACGCGCGGGAGCACCAGAACCAGTCGGTGTCCCAGCGCCACAGGTAGTCGTGGATCGTCAGGTGGTCCGTGCGGCGTTTCTGGATGGACCGGTAGTAGATCTGGTTTCCGGTGTAGTCCGACGTGTACGGAGCGATGTCGGCGTAGTGCCCCAACGTCAGGTACATCTCGCCGCGCGAGAACACCGTGCCGTCGACGAAGTCCGCCGAACCGTCCGAACACACCTCCTCGATGACGGCCGCGCATTCGGCGAAGGAGCCGAACGGCACGTGCCGCAGCCGGACGTACTGCCGCACCGGTTCCAGCTCGATCTCCAGCCGCAACGCGTAACCCAGGGTCCCGTAGGAGTTGGGGAACGCGCGGAACAGGTCGTCGTCCGGTTTGGCCACGACGACCTCACCGTCACCGGTGAGGATCTCCAGCTCCCGCACGGACTCGTGCGGGAGACCGTTGCGGAAGGACGTGGACTCGATGCCCAGTCCCGCCACCGCGCCGCCGATCGTGATGGTCTTGAGCTGCGGCACCACCAGCGGCATCAGGCCGTGGCGCAGTGTCGCGGCGACGAGGTTCTCGTAGGTGGTCATGCCTTGCACCTGCGCGGTGCGTCCGACCGGGTCCACCGCCAGCACCCGGTCGAACCTGCCGACGTCCAACCCGCCCGACTGCTCGGTGCGGAACCGGAACAGGTTCGACGTCTTCTTCGCGAGCCGCACCGGCGCACCTTCGCGCATCGCGGCGTACTGCGCGGTCAACGCAGCAACGGCCGTGCTGTGCCCATGGTCACTCACCAGCACGACGTTATTCCTCGTCAGCGCCGTTGGCACGCCCAAAAGCCCGAATGGGCCAGCGATCTTTCCTCACACCCTGCCCAAAGTTACCAACCGGTAGTAACGTGCGAGGCATGGCTACCCACGAGGTGACCAACCAGGTTCCGCCGCTGAGCGGTCACGACGTCGCCGCCGACCCGGCACTGCTGAGCTGGGTCGACAACCCCGAGCTGCACGAGCTGGGCAGGCTCGCGGGCAGCGAGGAGTGGCAGGAGCGAGGGCGGCTCGCGAACACGTATCCGCCGGTCCTGCGCACGCACGACCGGTACGGGAACCGGATCGACGAGGTCGAGTTCCACCCTGCCTGGCACGACCTGATGAACGTCGCCGTTTCGCGGGGATTGCACGCATATGTCGACGGCGAGCACCTCGAAAGGGCCGCGAAGTTCTACGTGTGGTCGCAGGTCGAGGCAGGCCACGGATGCCCGATTTCGATGACTTATGCAGCTGTGCCCGCTTTGCGCACATCGCCGGAGCTCGCCGAGATCTACGAACCGCTTCTCACCATTCGGGACTACGACTTCGGTCTCAAAGCCCCTCTCACCAAGCGGGGTCTCATCGCCGGCATGTCGATGACCGAGAAGCAGGGCGGGTCGGACGTCCGCGCGAACACCACGGTCGCGAAGCCGGTCGAGGACGGCTACGTGCTGACCGGGCACAAGTGGTTCACGTCGGCGCCGATGTCCGACGTCTTCCTCACCCTGGCGCAGGCGCCCGGCGGGCTGACCTGCTTCCTGGTGCCGCGGGTGCTGCCGGACGGCACGCGCAACCGGTTCTTCCTGCAGCGGCTGAAGGACAAGCTGGGCAACAGGTCCAACGCGTCCGCCGAGATCGAGTACGACGAGGCGTTCGCGTGGCGCGTCGGCGACGAGGGCCGCGGCGTGCGGACGATCATCGAGATGGTCAACACGACCCGCCTGGACTGCGTGCTCGGGTCAGCGGCGTGCATGCGCGCCGGGCTGCGGCAGGCGGCGCACCACGCCGCGCACCGCAAGGCGTTCGGCGAGTACCTGATCGACCAGCCGGCGATGCGCAACGTGCTGGCGGACCTGGCCGTGGAGTCGGAAGCGGCGACCACGGCGGCGATGTGGCTGGCGCAGAACCGGCCGCGACTCGGGCTCGCGGTCACCAAGTACTGGGTGTGCAAGCGCGGTCCGGTGCACGCGGCCGAGGCGCTGGAGTGCCTTGGCGGCAACGGTTACATCGAGGACAGCGGGATGCCGCGGCTGTTCCGCGAGTCGCCGCTGATGTCGATCTGGGAGGGGTCCGGCAACGTCGCCGCGCTGGACGTCCTGCGCGCGATGAAGAAGGAACCCGAGTCGGTGCAGGAGTTCCTGGCCACCGTCACCGGGGTCGACCCGCGCATCGACGACGCGCTGAAGGACCTCGGCACCGCCCTGTCCGATGTGGACGAGTCGCAGGCCCGCCGGGTGGTCGAACGCATGGCGCTGATCCTGCAGGGCGCCCTGCTGGTCAGGCACGGGCACCCCGCGGTCGCGGACGCCTTCGTGGCCTCACGGCTGGGCGGGGACTGGGGAGTCGCCTTCGGGACGCTCCCCAGGTCCACCGACTTCGCCGCCATCATCGACCGAGCGGTGCCCAAGCTGTGACCCCCTAGGCGGGACAGCCGTTGGCCTGCCGCGGTGAGTCCGGGCCGTACAGGTCACCGGTAAGGAACACGCACGTGGGCTGCTGCTCGAAGTCGTGGATGTCGGTCAGCTCCAGGATCGTGAAGTTGCGCTGCTCTCCGACCCGCGACGCGCTGAAGTCCGTGCGCCCGGTGGCACCGAAGTACTCCAGCTCGCGGAACTCCCCACCGATCGCACCGCGGTGCGGGGTGTGGCCGGACAGGCGGCCCTCGGCGTTGCGCACCGCTTCGAGGAAGAGGCCGGCCGCGTCGTAGGCGACCCCCATGTGTTCACCGGGCCACGGTTTGACGGGCTTGTCCTGCGGGGGCAGCGAGGTGTCCTGGATCTCCTGGGCCAGCCTGCTGTAGCCCGCGCAGAAGGCGTCCAACGGCAGACCGCCGTGCACCTTCTGGTCCGGTTTGCCCTCCACGCAGGACTTCCCGGCGAGCACCACCAGCCCCGCCATGCTCACGTACGACACGCGCATCCCCGCCAGCGAGTCGTGCACCCGGTTGGCCTTCTGCGCGATGAACCGGATGATGGCGTCGTCGGCGACGATGCGCGGCAACCGGTTCTTGTCGTAGCAGTCCTTGCCGATCGCCCGCAGGAACTCCCCGAAGTCCTCCTCCCGGCCCGCGAAGAACGCCAGCTCGCTGGAGTGGTCCTCCACGCACTGCGAGGCCAGCTCCTGAGGACTCCTGGCCCACGGCACGGCCTGAAAGCGCACCGCCGCGTTCGCGAGCTCCGTGCCCAGCACGTTGACCAGGTCGTCGAGGTAGACGTCGCCGCGGTTCAGCGGCGGGTGGTAGATCGTCACCTTGCTCGCGCCGACGTGCTGCGCGTACCGGCGGACGAGGTCGGCCTGCCGGACGTTGCCGGGGATCAGCTGGAAGTACATCGCCGAACGCTTCGGCAGCGACGCCTCGGTGAGCGTGGTGCCGATGGTCGGCACGCCCAGCGACCCGAGCTCGGTGATCACCTCCTGGGTCTCCGCGACGCTGCGGTCCAGCCCGACCACGCCGAGGATGCTCGGGTCCTTCTCCAGCAACGGGGTCAGCATGTCCCGCAGCACCTCGGGCGCCCGCTTCATCGTCGCACCGCCGTTCGCGATCACGATGCGCAGCAGCGGTTCCGAGCGCGACCTGTCGTTCTGCTGCCGTTGCTTGAGCAGCATGCCCTCCAGCTCCTCGGCCCGGGAGTGGTCGGCGTCGGGGTTGGTGTCCTTGTGGGTGAGGCTGGAGAAGTAGACCAGCGAGACGTACGGCCGGCCGGGATCGGCTTCGTGCAGCCGTTCCGCCTCCTCGTTCTGCGCGAACACCGCCTGCTGCGTCCACCGCAGGCGCTCGTTGGAGCCGAACACCTGATTGGTGTTGTCGCTGTAGCCGACGCATTCGGCGTTGCCGTCGACGTCCATCAACCTGGTCGACACCCCTGGCGAGATGGCGGAGCCGACCATCGAGCAGTTCGCCTCGAGGTGGTTCTGCACCGTGACGAAGCCCGGCAGCAACAACACCGCGGCCACCGCGGCGATGATCGCCTCCAGCCGTCGCGGCCGCGCGAGCCAGCGGACCCCAGCGGCGCGGAAGACCGGTGCACCCTTCCACTTCTTGTCCTCGCCCTGCGGCAACGCGATCAGCAGGTAGCGGGCGTCGTCGGCGAGGAGCTGCCGTTTGCGCGGCAGTTCCTCGCGCCACGTCGCCAACGCGTCCGCGGTCTCCTCCGGCGGCACCGGCGTGACCTGGAGCTTGGCCGACAGCTTCCGCGCGTCCGAGCTCGCCGCGATCACCAGCAACGGGTCGAGCTCACCGGTCTCGTTGCGCACGTCGTTGATGAGCTTGAGCAGCTCCCACCCGCCGTTGTCCTCGGTGACGCCGTCGAGCAGCACCGGGATGTACGCGGTGCGCCGCCACCCGGCCCGGCGCGGCCAGAACCGCCCGCGCCGCCGCCGGTACGCGATCCGCAGGTCCTCCAGGAACGCGTGCACGAGCAGCAGCTTGACCTGCTCCTCGTTCTCGGACTCGCGCCGGCCCAGGGTGAGCCGCTCGGCGAACCCGAGGAACTCGATGGAGTGGTTGGGCAGCGCGAAGTTCTGCCCGCGCATGAACCACTTCGACTCGCGCGCGAGCCCCGGCACCCGCCTGCCGAGCCACCGGAAACCCGCCTTGCTGCCGATCCACGCGACCAGCCCGAGGCCCAGCCGCGTCACGAGGTTCGGGATGAACGCGTCCACGGCCCGGTTGAGCGCCTCACCGTTCTCGGTGGCCTTGCCGGTCCACTGCCGCAGCAGCTCGATGACGCTCGCCCGGTCGTCCCGTCCGGACTTGCTCGGCAGCGGCTTGCTCGTGAGCCAGTCGACGAGCCGGTAGTGGTCGAACCGCGTCAGCCGTTCGGTGCCGACGTGGACCTCCGCGAGCGCACGGCTCAGCACGTCCAGCAACGGCAGCAGCGGCGGGGCCTTGCGCGCTTCCGGCGACCATCTTTTGGCGACATCCGCCGGTACCGCGGTCACGTCGACATAGGCGTGCGGTATTACCGGACGCCCCGCTTCGAGCCTGCGTTCCAGAGCGCGCAGAAATGGCGTCGGGCTGGTCTCGCTCTCCAGGTACAGCAGGGGAAGCGGCTGGTCACCGACCACTTCCTCGGTCGCGCTGCGGAAGAAGAACCCAGGCCGGTCGCAGAGACCTCGAATGACTTCGAGCAGTACTCGCATTCCGGGGAAAACAGGCTCGGTCGGGCTACCGGTCATCTGCACCCTCACACTCGTGCGGAAGGCTGACGACGGTAGCCCGGACCGGCGATTCGAACCTGCGGTTCGCGATTATTTAGATGGAACGGACTAATTAGAGGCCGAGCTCGCGGGCGATCAGCATCTTCTGCACCTCGGAGGTGCCCTCACCGATCTCCAGGATCTTGGCGTCGCGGTAGAACCGCCCGACCGGGTACTCGTTCATGAACCCGTAGCCGCCGAAGATCTGCGTGGCGTCCCTGGCGTTGTCCATCGCCGCCTCGGACGACACGAGCTTCGCGATCGCGGCCTGCTTCTTGAACGGCTCCCCGCGCAGCATCCGGGACGCGGCCTCGTAGTAGGCGAGGCGCGCGGTGTGCGCGCGGGCCTCCATCTCGGCGATCTTGAACTGGATCGCCTGGTAGGTGCCGATCTTCGCGCCGAACGTCTCGCGCTCGTGGGCGTAACGCACCGACTCGTCCACGCAGCCCTGGGCGAGACCCACCGACAGCGCGGCGATGGCGACACGGCCCTCGTCCAGCGTGCGCAGGAACTGGGCGAAGCCGCGGCCGCGCTCACCGAGCAGGTTCGCGGCGGGCACCCGGCAGTCCTGGAACGACAACTCACGCGTGTCCGAGGCGCACCAGCCGACCTTCGAGTACTTCTTCGACACCGTGAAGCCCGGCGTGCCGGACGGGACGATGATCGAGGAGATCTCCTTGCGACCGTCGGGCAGGGTCCCGGTGACCGCGGCGACCGTCACCAGGCCGGTGATGTCCGTGCCGGAGTTCGTGATGAACGCCTTGGTGCCGTTGATGACCCACTCGTCACCGTCCAGCCGCGCGGTGGTGGCCAGCGCGCCCGCGTCCGAACCGCTGCCCGGCTCGGTCAGGCCGAACGCGCCCAGCTTCTGGCCGGAGGTCAGCGAAGGCAGCCACTCGGCCTTCTGCTCCTCGGTGCCGAAGCGGTAGATCGGCATGGCGCCCAGCGAGGTCGCCGCCTCCACGGTGATCGCGACGGACGAGTCGACGCGCGCGAGCTCCTCCAGCGTCAGGCACAGCGCGAAGTAGTCGCCGCCCATGCCGCCGTGCTCCTCGGGGAACGGCAGGCCGAGCAGGCCCATCGCGCCCATCTTCGCCACGATCGGGTACGGGAACTCGCCCCGCTCGTAGTACTCGCCGATGACCGGGGCCACCTCGTCGCGGGCGAACTCCTCGACGGTCTTGCGCAGGTCCTCGTACTCGCTCGGGAGCCTGAAGTCCAACATCGGTGTCACTCCTCGTGAGAGACGACGAGGGCCAGCACCTGGTCGAGTCCGACCTGCTGGCCTGCTTGCACGTGCACTTCGGCGAGCACGCCGTCGACCGGTGCGGTCACGGTGTGCTCCATCTTCATGGCCTCGACCACGAACAACGCTTGACCGGCGGTCACCTCGTCGCCCTGGGACGCCCGCACCACCAGCACGGTGCCGGGCATCGGCGACTTCACCGGACCACCGGAGGCAGCGGCGCCGCCGGCGGAGGCGCCGACCAGGAACTCGGCCTCGGTCAACGCCCAGGAGGCGCCGTCGTGCCCGAGCCACAGCACGTCACCGTCGCGCGCGATCGCGTACCGGCGTGACCCGACGAGCAGGTCCGCGCCCTCCCGGCGCGCCCGCGCCCGGACCGGTTCTCCAGCGCCCACAACGACTTCGTCACCGCGCACGCGCACGTCGACGTCGTTGATCCGCCACGTCGTCCACGCGTGCTCGCCGATCCGCCAGCCGGACAGCTGGTCCCACGGGTCGTCGCCGCGTGGCTCCAACGAGCGCTCCAGCCCGGCCGCCACGTACACCTCGTCCGGGATCCCGGCCGAGGTCAACGACTCCAGCTTCCGCTCGACCAGACCGGTGTCCAGCGAGCCGGAACGGACGTCCTCGTCACGCAGAAGCGCCCGCAGGAACGGGATGTTCGTGGTGACGCCGAGCAGCACCATCTGTCCGAGCGCGTGATCGAGGCGCCGCAACGCTTCCTCACGCGTACGGCCGTGCGCGATCACCTTGGCGAGCATCGGGTCGTAGTCCGAGCCGACGACAAGTCCTTCGTACAGCCCGGAATCCACGCGCACCGACGTGGGCTCGCGCAACGCCAGCACCCGGCCGCCGGTCGGCAGGAAGCCCCGCGCGGGGTCCTCGGCGTAGACACGGGCTTCGACCGAGTGCCCGGTCAGCTCGACCTCGAGATCCAGCACTTCACCGGAGGCCACGCGGAGCTGCCACTCGACCAGGTCGACGCCCGTGACCTCTTCGGTCACCGGGTGCTCGACCTGCAGCCGGGTGTTCATCTCCATGAAGAAGTAGTCGCCGGACGTACCGTCCACGATGAACTCGACCGTGCCCGCGCCGACGTACCCGCAGGACTTCGCCGCGTCGACGGCCGCGGCCCCCATCGCCTCGCGCATCTGGGGCGTCAGGAAGGGCGACGGCGCCTCCTCGATGATCTTCTGGTGCCGCCGCTGGAGGCTGCACTCGCGTTCACCGAGGTGGATCACGTTGCCGTGCGCGTCCGCGAGCACCTGGATCTCGATGTGGCGCGGGTTCGTGACGAACCGCTCGATCAGCAGCGTGTCGTCACCGAACGACCCGCGCGCCTCACGTCGTGCCGACTCGATGGCCTCACGGAGGGTGTCCTGGGAGTGCACCAGCCGCATGCCCTTGCCACCGCCGCCGGCGGAAGGCTTGAGCAGCACCGGAAAACCGATCTCCAGGGCCGCGTCGACGATCTCGTCGTCGGACATGTTCTCGCGGGTCCGGCCAGGCACCACGGGCACGCCCGCCGCCGACACGGTCAGCTTGGCGCGGATCTTGTCGCCCATCGCGTCGATCGCCGACGCGGGCGGTCCGACGAAGACGATCCCGGCCTCGGCGCAGGCCGCCGCGAACGCCGTGTTCTCCGCGAGGAATCCATAGCCGGGGTGAATCGCCTGCGCGCCCGTCGAAACGGCGGCTTGAACGATCTTCTCGATGGACAGGTACGAGTCACGAGCCGCCGCCGGCCCGATCCGCACCGCCTCGTCGGCCAGCCGGACGTGCAACGCGTCGGCGTCCGCGTCGGAGTACACGGCGACCGATCGGATCCCGAGCGACCGCAGCGCGCGGATCACCCTGACCGCGATCTCCCCGCGGTTCGCCACCAGAACGCTGTCGAACATGATCACATCCGGAAGACGCCGTAGGAAACATCGTCGATGGGCGCGTTGGCGGCGGCCGACAACGCGAGCCCCAGCACCGTGCGGGTGTCGCGCGGGTCGATCACCCCGTCGTCCCACAGCCGCGCGGTCGAGTAGTACGGGTTGCCCTGGTCCTCGTACTGCTGGCGGATCGGCGCCTTGAACGCCTCCTCGTCCTCGGCCGACCACGAGTCACCGAGCTGGTCGCGCCGCACGGTCGCCAGCACGGAAGCCGCCTGCTCACCGCCCATCACGGAGATCCGCGCGTTCGGCCACATCCACAGGAACCGAGGCGAGTACGCCCGCCCGCACATCGAGTAGTTGCCGGCGCCGAACGAGCCGCCGATGATCACGGTGAACTTCGGGACCCGTGCGCAGGCCACCGCGGTGACCATCTTGGCGCCGTGCTTGGCGATGCCGCCCGCCTCGTACTCGCGGCCGACCATGAACCCGGTGATGTTCTGCAGGAACACCAGCGGCACGGACCGCTTGTCGCACAGCTGGATGAAGTGCGCGCCCTTCACCGCGGACTCGCCGAACAGGATGCCGTTGTTGGCGACGATCCCCACCGGGTGGCCGTGGATGCGCGCGAACCCCGTCACCAGGGTCGTGCCGTACTCCTTCTTGAACTCCTGGAACTTCGAGCCGTCCACGATCCGCGCGATCACCTCGCGCACGTCGTAGGGCGTCCGGGAGTCCGTCGGCACCACGCCGTAGAGATCGTCGGGGTCGACCACCGGCGCCTCGGCCGGGGCGACGTCCCACGGCCGCGGCACCCGCGGCCCCAGCGTCGAGATGATCGAACGGACCATCCGCAGCGCGTGCGCGTCGTTCTCGGCGAGGTGGTCGGTGACGCCGGACGTGCGGGAGTGCAGGTCACCGCCACCGAGGTCCTCGGCGCTGACGACCTCGCCGGTCGCGGCCTTCACCAGCGGCGGACCGCCGAGGAAGATCGTGCCCTGGTTCCGGACGATGATCGCCTCGTCGCTCATCGCGGGCACGTACGCGCCGCCCGCGGTGCAGGAGCCCAGCACGGCCGCGATCTGCGGGATCCCGCGCGCCGACATCGTGGCCTGGTTGTAGAAGATCCGGCCGAAGTGCTCGCGGTCGGGGAACACGTCGTCCTGCTTGGGCAGGAACGCGCCGCCGGAGTCGACCAGGTAGACGCAGGGCAGGTTGTTCTGCAGCGCGACTTCCTGCGCGCGCAGGTGCTTCTTGACCGTGATCGGGTAGTAGGTGCCGCCCTTGACCGTGGCGTCGTTCGCGACGATCACGCACTCACGGCCGGAAACCCGCCCGACGCCGGTGATGATGCCCGCGGCCGGTGCCTCGTCGCCGTACATGCCGTTCGCGGCCAGCGGCGACAGCTCCAGGAACGGCGAGCCGGGGTCGACCAGCGTGTCCACCCGCTCGCGCGGCAGCAGCTTGCCGCGGTCGACGTGCCGCTGACGTGCCTTCTCGGGACCGCCCAGCGCGGCGGTGGCGAGCTTGCCGCGCAGCTCGTCGACGAGCGCGGTGTGCTCCTTGACGTAACGGTCCGATGGCTCGGCGGCGCTGCGCAGGACGGGCGCGTCCATGAGCTCCCCATGACGTTAGCGGGCGTTAACAACCAGATGTTAACGCCCGCTAACCTAGCTGTCCACCACAACCACTCGGGAGTGGCCGGAACGCAGGTCAAAGACCTTTTCAGGCACTCCCAAGTTCCGGAATCAGGCTAGCCGACGACCGCCTGCAGAGCGGGCAGGTAGCCGCTCTGGTGACCGGCGCGGTTCGGGTGGTACGACTCCTCGACGGGCCAGCTGAGGCTGTTGAGCCACCAGCTCGACGAGCAGATCTCGTGCCCGGTGAACACCCCGCGCACGTCGACGTAGCCGAACCCGGCCGCTCCGGCCCGCGCGCTGATCGTCGCGTGCAGCGCGTCGGACCCCGAGTTGATCGCAGCCCGCTTGGTGTCGCTCATCCCGACGCTGCAGGAGCCCGGCACCTTGTAGATCCGCGGGTAGCCGAGGACGACGACCTTGGCGGACGGCGCCTTCGAACGAACCGTGCCGTAGACGTTGTCGAGCAGCCCCGGGAGCGTGTTCGCGACGAAGGACTTGGCCTGGTTCACCCGGTTGACGCAGTCCTGGTCCGAACCGAAGGTGCAGGTCGTGATCACGTCGGTGAAGCCCGCGTCGTTGCCGCCGACCTGCAGGGTGACCAGCGTGGTCGAGGCCGCCAGCGACGAGACCTGACCGCTCAGGACGTCGGAGGTGCGCGCACCGGAGCACGCGACGGACTTGAACGACGCCACCGAGTGCGAGGCCGCCCAGAGCGCCGGATAGGCGAGCGGTCCGCGCTTGCAGCTGCCGCTGGTGCTGTCGTACGAGCCCGTACCCAGGCCGGACGCGTACGAGTCGCCCAGTGCGACGTAGTTGACTCCGGCTGCGCTCGCGGGGTTGGCGAGCGCGATGACGGCCGCAGCGGCGGTGACCACTGAGGCGATGAGGTGAGCAGGACGCATCGAGACCTCCCGAAGGGGCCGCAGGGATGTGATGCATTGCACGGCAATGGTTACTCACGGGTAAGACCCGTGTGAAGTATTCGTCAAGAGTCAACAATCAGGGCTTGTACCAGCGAAAATTCCACCTATCGGTCCACTAGGTAAACGGCTGCTAACCTCCCGATGTGGCCGAGAAACCCTCACGCAGGGACCAGATCCTCACCGCCGCGGCCGAGCTCTTCGCCCGGCACGGCTTCCACGGCGTGGGCATCGACGACATCGGCGCGGCCGTCGGCATCTCCGGACCCGCGCTGTACCGGCACTTCCGCAGCAAGGACGCGATGCTCGGCGAGATGCTGACGTCGATCTCCGAACGGTTGCTGGACGGCGGCCAGGCCCGCGTGGACGCGGCGTCGAGCGCGGACGAGGCCCTGCAGGCGCTGATCGGCTGGCACGTCGACTTCGCGCTGGACGACCCGGCGCTCATCACCGTGCAGGCGCGCAACCTCGCGAACCTCACCGACCCGGACCGCCGGCGGGTGCGCGCGTTGCAGCGGCGTTACGTCGAGGTGTGGGTGGAGACGATCCGGCGCACGGTCCCGGACTTCGACGAACCGACCGCGCGGGCGGCGGCGCACGCGGTGTTCGGGTTGATCAACTCGACGCCGCACAGCGCACATCTCGACCGCGACCAGATGGCCGCGCTGTTGTCGCGCATGGCACTCGCGTCGCTCACACCGATCGCCGTGACCTCGTGAATTGGCGATCAGCCGAGACCCTTCCGTAACCTGGCGCGACGATGGGCGCGCGCACACTCCTCCTCCGGCTTCCGGCCTGGTTCAGGTTCACGGTGATCACGCTCGCCGTGTTCGTGTGCGGGGTCATCGCCTCGCGCCCGGCCAGCGGCGACAGCGGGACACCGCCGAGCCCTGACGCGATCGCGGCGGCCAACGCCGTCAACGCGTTCGTCAACCCGTCGGCCACCCACGACCCGCGCATCAACCTGCCGTCGGACTTCGCCCGGCACATGGGCCGCGATCCGCTGACCGCGACCGCGCCGGACGGCACGCTGAGGGCGATCGACCTCTCCGGCGGCTGCTCCGGACCCGCGGGCGACACCGAGTGGGACTTCAGCGTCGCGTGCCGCGCGCACGACATGGGCTACGACCTCCTGCGTTACGCGGAGGACAAGGGGCACCCGCTCGGGCCGGACGCGCGCCGGGCGCTGGACGACCGGCTCACGAGCGACCTGCACGCGCAGTGCCGGCTGAACCCGCGCGGTTCCGAGCAGAGCTGTCACGTGGTGGCGGAGACCTACGCGCTGGGGCTGAAGTTCAACTCGTGGCGCCAGCGGTGGGGGACGCCGGGTCACGAACCCGTGGTGGCGTGGGCGTTCGGCAGCGCGATCGTGGTGCTGCTGTGCTTGATGGCCGCTGCTCCGCAGACGGCGGCGAGTTCGCCGGGAAGTCGGTCATCCGGCCTCCGCTTCGGCCCGAATCGCCTTCGGCGGTTGACCCGAAGAGGAGACCGGACGACCGACGCGAACTCGCTGTGCTTGATGGCCGCTGCTCCGCAGACGGCGGCGAGTTCGCCGGGAAGTCGGTCATCCGGCCTCCGCTTCGGCCCGAATCGCCTTCGCCGGTTGACCCGAAGAGGAGACCGGACGACCGACGCGAACTCGCGCGAACCTGTCGCGCACCCCCGCCGCCGTGAGGACCAGCGCACCACCCCCGCTCCCGTCGAGCAGGACCGTTATGCCACGTTCCTGCGGCTGCTGAGCATGGTGTTGCTCGTGCTCGGCGAGACCGTCGCGACGCTCGCGAGCCTCAGAGGCGTCGGCACGCCTTGGTTGTGGGCGTTGCAGGCGGTGCCGTTGTTCTTCTTCGCGGGCGGGCACGCGAACCTGCGTTCGTGGCAGGCCCACGAGGGCGGCTTCGGCTGCTGGGTCTCCAGCAGGACGTCGTGGCTGCTGCGGCCGGTGCTTGCGTTCGTGCTGCTGTGGGTGGTGCTGTTCGCGGCGCTGAACCTGCTGGACGTGCGGGTCGACGCGTACAGCCGGCTGATCACGCATCCGTTGTGGTTCCTCGGGGTCTACCTGCTCGCCGTGGCCGCGACGCCGGCCGCCGCGTGGCTGCACCGGCGGTTCCGCCGCACCGCGCCGTTCGTGCTGATGCTGGTGACGCTGTGCGTCGAGGTCGCGCGCACGTCGACGGACTGGAAGACCGGCGGGTACGTCAACCTGATCGTCGGCGCGTTGCTGATGCAGCAGCTCGGGTTCTTCTACGCCGACGGCACGCTGCAGCAGATCCCGCGCAGGGTGCTGGCCGCGCTGGGCGCGATCACGTTGCCCGCACTGGTGTTCTTCAGCGACTACCCGCGGTCGATGATGGTGCTCGGGATCGCGCAGGTGTGTCTCGCGCTGCTGGCGCGCGGGCGCGTCACGGCGTGGCTGGAGGGCCGCTCGTGGCACGTCGTGAACTTCGCGCGCCGGGCCCCGATGACCGTCTACCTCGCCTACTTGGCCGGGGTCGGGGCCGTCGTCGGGTTGCTCGGGGTGTCGCAGGCGCCGATCTGGCTGGTGTTCCTGCTGCTGCCGCTGGCCCTGGTCTTCCACCGGTTCGAGGCGCGCCTGGTCGGCTTCCCGCGCCTGTCGCACGAGTCGCACCGGACCCGGCTCGCGACCGCGATGGGCGTGGTGTTCGGGACGCTCGGCGTGCTCGGGTTCGTGGTGAGCGGGTTCCTCGGCGACGGGACGCTGGTGTGGCTGCCGGTCGACCCGCTGCAGAACCTCATCCACCTGCTGCTCGGCTGGTACCTGATCCACACCGCCCGCACCGGCAGCTGCGACACGCGCCTGCCGTGGCTGCTCACGGCGCTGGCGTGCGTTCCGCCGATGCTGGCGCTGGAACCGACGCCTCCGGTGCTGGTGCTGCACGCCGTGGCGATCGGCTTCGCAGTGCTCGCAGCCATCCCCAGGTCACGGCCGCGCACACCGGCAGCCACAGCACTCGCTGCCACACCCAGCCCGGATGATCTGGTGGCTGCCGCAGCACCGGCAGGGTCAGCACCACTGTGATCAACGCGCTCTGGTGCGCGAGGAAGATGCCCAGCGCCTGCGTGTTCAGCCACCGCACGGGTTTCGCGGTGCCGAACCGGGTGAGCACGGGCGCGATCGTGAGCACCAGGCCGATCTGGGCGAACGCCAGCGCGAGCGTGGCGTAGTTCGGCGGGTTCAGGTTCGACACGGCCGCGCCGGGAATGCCGACCGCGGACACCGGATAACCGCCGAACCGCGTCAGCAATGCGTACCCGAGCACGCCCAGGACGAGCAACGGCGGCCCGGGAATCCTCCTGCGGGCCAGCGAGTGGCCGAGCTGCCACGCCGCCCACCACACCGCGTACGGCACGACGAGCACCAGCAGGACCGGGACGAGCACACCCCACGAGTACTCGTCCAGCTTGCGCACCAACGGTTTCATCGCCAGGAGGATCAGGTGGACGCCGAGGAACCACAGCGGTGTCGTGACCAGGAAAGCGATGTTGTACGCGGTGCCCTGGTCGACGCCGCGCATCGACAGTCCTAAGAGGACGGCCGTCCACACGCCGAGCATCAGCAGCGTCGGCACCGCGAGCTGCCGGAACCTGACCAGGAACGGCGTCCGCGAGTGGGCCGCCGCGAACCCGCCGGCGAAGAAGAACAGTCCGAGCGTCTGCAACACCCAGCTCGCCGGTGCCAATCCGGGTAGATGTTTGAGCGGACTGTCGATGTACATGCCGGTGGGTGTGTCCACCAGCGCGGTCACGAGCCAATGTCCCAGCACGACGGTGACGACGGCGATCGCCCGCACGGCATCGATGAACGGGCTCCTCTTCACGGCCTCTCCCCCGAAGCAATCCGCACGAGCGCCGCAAGCGTCTCCGTGCCTGGCTCGTAGTACGTGTCGTGCTTCCCACCCTCGAACCGCAACACCGCGGCCCCGAAGCCGTCCGAAACCGGGTCCGTGCCGTGCCCGAGGTCGAACAGCCGCACGTTGGGCACGAACCGCATCCAGTCACCGCTCGACCGGATCGCCCACACCTTCGCCCGCGTCCCCAGCTCCGCCACCGATTTCGCCCGCACACCAGGACTTCCGGTGAACACGATGTCGTCCACGTCCAAGTCGTGCGCTGCCAACGCCACCACCACCGAGCCGTAGCTGTGCCCGAACACGTGGATGCGCGCGTTGGTGTGCAGTGCGCGCACGAAGTCCATGAGCGCAGCAGCTCCTTGACGCGCAAGGCCGCCGGTCGCCGCGTCCACCCCGAGTCCCTGCGGCGTCCGGTACCCGAGCCACGCGATCACCGCGAGGTCGTCGCGGTGTGCCTGCTCGTAGAGGTTGGTGGCCATCCTTCCGACGGTCCGTTCGAACCGGTCGACGTCCACGTCGGAACCCGGCACGACGACCACGACGTCACGTGCGGTGGCGAGGTCGCCCACGATCGCGACCCGGCGGGCGACGTCACCACGCCAGTGCGCGATCGACGGCGCGACCGCGGGAACGGCGATCAGCAGGAGGAACAGCAGTGCTCGGCGCATGGACCGAAACTAGGAAGGCGAGACCCTCGCAATCGTCCCTCTGACGTGCTGTTTCACCGCTGCTACCCCGGTACTACGAGCCCGCTCTCGTAAGCCGCGATCACGGCCTGGGCGCGGTCGCGCAACCCCAGTTTGGTCAGCACCCGGCTCACGTGCGTCTTGACCGTCTGCTCGGCCAGCACCAGGTGCGCGGCGATCTCAGTGTTCGACAGGCCCTGCGCGATCAGCACGAGGATCTCGGTCTCGCGCTCGGTCAGCACGTCGAGCCGGGCGGGCCGGACGCGTTCGGTGCGGCGCGCCTTCACGAAGTCCTCGATCAGTCGCTTCGTGATCGACGGCGCCAGCAACGCGTCGCCGGCGGCCACCACGCGGACGGCGTTGAGCAGCTCGCGGGCGGGCGCGTGCTTGAGCAGGAACCCGCTCGCGCCGGCCCGCAACGCCTCGTAGACGTAGTCGTCGAGGTCGAACGTCGTCAGCACGAGGACCTTGGTCTCCACCGAACCGTCGAGCAGCAGCCTGGTCGCGGTGAGACCGTCCATCTCGGGCATGCGGACGTCCATCAGCACGACGTCCGGTTTGACGCCACGAGCGAGCGAGACGCCCTCCACGCCGTTGCCCGCCGCCCCCACCACCTCGATGTCGTCCTGCGCGTCGAGCAGCGCCGAGAACCCCTCGCGCACCATCTCCTGGTCGTCCACCACGACCACCCTGATCACTTGTCCCCCAACGGAATCCTCGCCCGCACCATGAACCCGCCGTCCTCGGTCGACTTCACGGTCAGCGTGCCACCGTGCACCGCAACGCGTTCACGCATGCCCACGAGACCCTGGCCGCTGCCACCGCCCATGGACGGTCCACCGGCGGTGTTGCGCACCAGGACGTCCAGGTGCCCCTCGTTCTTGTGCACGTGGACGGAAGCCTTCGAGCCGGGCGCGTGCCTGGTGGCGTTCGTGAGCGCCTCCTGGACGATCCGGTACGCGGTGAGGCCGACCGCCTGCGGCACGTCGTCCACGTCGACCTCGGCCTCGTCGCCGGGCCTCGCCAGCTCGGGGATGCGGCTGATGCCGGGCTGCGGTTCCCGTTCCGGCTCCTGGCCGTTGGTCCGCAGCACGCCCAGCAGGCGTTGCATGTCGGTGATGGCTTCGCGCGCGGCCTGACCGAGCTCGGCGAACTCGTGCTCGGCTTCCTCGTTGAGGCCTTTCAACCGGTAAGGCGCGGTTTCGCACCTGACCACGATCATCGACATGTGGTGCGCCACGACGTCGTGCATCTCGCGAGCGATGCGAGCACGTTCTTCCAGCGCGGCCTTGGCGTTCTGCTCTTCTTCAAGGCGTTTCTCCGCACGTCCGCGCGCACCGAAGAAGTAGACGACGGCCATGACCAGCGGCACGGCGAACGCCATCCCCGCGTTCACGCTGTCGGAGGTCGCGACCACCAGCATGCTGACCCCGGCGACCAGGAGGACGGTCCAGCCCGAGTAGAAGGCCGCGACCAGCACCACCAACGGCAGCGCGGCCCAGTACTGGAACGCCGGAACGCCCGCCCAGTCCACGAGTCCCGCGACCGGCCAGAACGCGGCCGCGGACAACCGCCAGGCGTAGATCGGTGACCAGATCAGCAGCAGGTACGGCAGGAAGATCGACGCGAACACGACCGTCCACCAGCCGACCGGCCGTTCGTGCTGCGCGTACTGAACGCTGCCGACGACGGCGAAGACGAACCCGTAGACGATCAGTGCGGCTTGGACGGGGAAGCGGAACCGGCCGAGCGCGGTGGCGAGCACCCGCGTCCGGTCCGGGCCGACGAACGTTCGGTACAGCGTGCGAAACACCACCCGATGCTAGGTCGATCCGCTGATTCGCACATTGACCTGCGGAGTGACATACCCCGGTACCACTCTGATCAAGATGGGGCATTGCGGACGCGTGACACCGCGCGGTAGGCAGTACCTGTGAGACCACCACAGGATCCAGATCGCTGGTCACGGCTGACCGCCGTGGCCGGTGAGGCGCTGGCCGCGGCCAGGGCCGGTGAGGACGCTGTGGCAGTGGACCTCGTGACCGGCTACCTCAGCGGATCGCCAGAGGGCAACGAGGAGATCCGCGAGCTGGTGCTGCTGCTGTTCGCCGAGTGCAGCAGCATGGTCGGCGAACTGGGCTCCGGCGGCGCGACACCGGTGAAGATGCAGGTGTTCGACGAGGAGGGCAACGAGGTCCAGATCGACGACGCGGACCCGCCCGTGCGCACCGCGATCCGCGCGCTGCTGGCCGAGGTGCACGGCGACCAGGAGGCCGCGTCCGAGCAGATCGAGATCGCCCTGGCCAACGGGGCACCGCAGGAGCTCGCGACCGTGGTCCTGCAAGCCCTGCGGTGGACCCTCAAGCTGGCGATCGAGTGCGAGACGCGCGACCTGCCCGTCGCGTCGTGGATCACCGCGTCACTGGACGACCAACCCTGACGTGCAGCAGGGCGTCCACGCCGGCCAGCAGGTGCTGGTCGAGCGGGAAGTAGCCCATTTCCAGCGCGGTGTCCTGACGAGTCCTGCCCTGCGGCACGTCATCGGTCAGACCCCAGGTGACGAATCGCTTCTGGAGCTGACCTTCGAGGGTGTCTTCGTCCGGTTCACCGAGCCCGAAGCTGTCGTTGCGGCCGAGCGTGCCCGCGATGACCGTGTACTGGTCGCCCAGGATCGGCGCCACGAGCGCGCCCGCGGAGAACCACTCGATCCGTTCGCCCGCCATCTCCATCGAACTGTTGGTGCGCTGCAGGTGGGCGTTGTGGGCGTGCACGAACGTCGGTCCCCGGCCGGCCTCGATCCGGCGGATGTCCAGCAGGTTGCGCGCCATCACGCCGTCGCGCAGCTGGCACAGGCGGTTCAGCCGCACGCCCAACGGGTTCGGCTCGGCGCACTCCCGGTGGTACCGCAACAGGCTCAGCCCGGCGGTGAGGTGGGCTTCCGCGCGGTTCCAGGCGTCGTCCCGGACCGTCCTGCGGTACAGCCGCTTGAGCAGGTCCGTGCCGATCTCGCGCAGCCGGACGGCTTCCTCGGACCGGCCGGGTGACTGGCCGGGGTCGAGCACGGCCTCGTCCCGGCTCCACTTCTCGTCGTCGGTGCCGAGGTCGGCCTCGACGCCCAGGTGGTCGCGGGCGTGCTCCAGGTACGGGCGCGGGCTGGGCGCGCTGGTGGTCTCGGTCTGGAAGTCGAAGCCGTAGAACGTGAGCTGTTCTTCGGCCGGCTTGTCCGCGTTGTGCTCGCGCATCCACGCGACCAGCTCGCGGTTGGCCGGCCAGTGCTCGCCGAACGAGTGGGAGAACCCCTCCTTCACGACCGCGTCGAGGTCGCCCGGCCCGCCCTTGACGTAGTCGTCGACGAGCAAGCCTCGAATGCGACAGCTCTCCAGTGCGATCGACCGGTAGCCCAGCGCGGCCAGCTGCTCGAACAGCTCGTTGCGGATCCAGGTGTGGGCGTGCTCCCGGTGCGTCGGCTCGCCGAAGGCCAAGAGCTCGGTGAAGGGGCTGATGAACTCGCGAATGTCCTGGCTCATGTGGCTCAACCGTAACATTGAAAGCTCCGTTGAAGCTTTCGCACGGTTTTGCATGTTGAGCTGGTCTAAAGTCTCAACCGTGCGTCCGTCCGACCTCGCCCGCGAGCACGGCATCTCGACCCAGGCGGTGCGCAACTACGAGGAGTCCGGCTTCCTCCCGCCGGCCACGCGCACCCCGTCCGGCTACCGCGTCTACACCGAGGTCCACGCCTCTGCCCTGCGCGCGTTCATCGCGCTGATTCCCGCCTTCGGACACGCGCGCGCGGGCGAGATCATGGTCGCGGCGAACACCGGCTCCCTGGACGACGTGCTGCTGGCCGTCGACCGCGGCCACGAGCAGCTTCTCCGCGACCGCGAGACCCTCAACTCGGTCAGCCGGGCGGTCGAGGACCTGACCGAGTTCGAACCGGTCCTGCGGCCGCGGTCGATCGGCGAGCTGGCCCGGCGGTTGGGCGTCACCCCGGCGACGCTGCGCGCGTGGGAGGAGGCCGGAATCCTCGTGCCGCAACGGGAAGCCACCGGCTACCGCACGTTCAGCGCCGAGGACGTCCGCGACGCCGAGCTGGCCCACCTGCTGCGCCGCGGCGGTTATCCGTTGGCGCGCATAGCTCTGGTGGTCGAACAGATCCGCACCGCGGGCGGCACGGACACGCTCGGCGCCGCCTTGGCCGACTGGCGGCGCCGCCTCACCGCGCGAGGCCTGGCGATGCTCGCCGCGTCCGCACGGCTCAACGAGTACCTGAGCGTGCGGGAACCGGTTCCGCGATGAGCGGAGTTGTCCAAATAGGACTGGGACCGTGCGCCGGCGCGGTCCCGTCCAGCCCCTCCGGCGCCCCGTCCACCAGGTGAGACCGCTTAGGCTGATCGCATGCGCACAGCACTGGTCGGCTACGGGCTAGGTGGGGCGGCCTTCCACGCCCCGTTCATCGCGGCAACCCCGGGCCTGGAACTCTCCGCCGTGGTCACCGCCAACCCGAAGCGCCAAGCCGAGGTTGCCGCGCGCTATCCGTCCACCCGCCTGTTGTCCTCTCTGGACGAGGTCTGGCAGGGCGGCTTCGACCTGGTGGTCATCACCACCCCGAACCGCTTCCACGCCACCCACGCCCGCCAGGTCCTGGAACACGGCCTCAACGTCGTCGTCGACAAGCCCTTCGCCGGTTCCGCGGCCGAAGCGAGAGCTCTGGCCTCGATCGCCTCCTCCAGGGGGCTGATGCTCGTCCCGTTCCACAACCGCCGCTGGGACGGCGACTTCCTGACCGTCCAGAAGCTCCTCGCCGCCAACGCACTGGGCAAGGTCCACCGCTTCGAGTCCCGCTTCGAGCGCTACCGCCCGGAGATCAAGTCCTCCTGGAAGGAATCCGGCGACCCGGCCGACCTGGGCAGCATCCTCTTCGACCTCGGCACCCACCTGGTCGACCAGTCCGTGGCGCTCTTCGGCCGCCCCACCTCGGTCCACGCCGAGATCGCCACGGTCCGCCCCGGTGCCCGCGCGGACGACGACGTCTTCCTCTCCCTGGCCCACGAGAACGGTGTCCGCTCGCACCTGTGGATGAGCGCGCTGGCCGCCGACCTGGGCCCGCGCTTCCGAGTCCTGGGCCACGACGCCGCCTACGTGAAACACGGCATGGACCCCCAGGAAGACCGCCTCAAGGCAGGCGACACCCCCGCCGGGCCGGGCTGGGGCGAGGAACCCGAATCGGCCTGGGGCACCGTGGGCGGCACCCCGCACCGCACGGAACCAGGCGCCTACCAGAACTTCTACGCCTCGGTGGCCGCGGGCGTGCCTCCTGTTTCGCCGCAGGACGCCGTGACGGGCCTGGAAGTGATCGAAGCGGCCAAGCAGTCCGCCACCACCGGCGACTCCGTGCGGCTCTAGCCCGCCGGCGCCCGCACCAACGGCGGGTACAACACGCCGGCTCCCCCACGTCGGAACAAGGCAGCGGGCCGCCCTCCATCCCGAGTGGTCGTCTCCCCGGTGGCCGCCAACAGCCCGGGAACACCGGTCACCTTCCGGTGGAAGTTCCGAGGATCCAGCGAAACGCCCCAGACGATCTCGTAAACCCGCCGCAGCTCGGCCACGGTGAACTCAGCGGGACAGAACTCGGTCCCGAGCGACGTGTACTCCAGCTTGGCCCGCGCCCGCTCGACCCCGTCGGCGAGGATCCGCGAGTGGTCGAAGGCCAACGAGGACACCTCGGCCACCGGCACCCACGAAGCCGCGGCGGCGTCGGTCCCGGCCACCGGCACCGGCAGGTCCGGCGCCAACGCCAGATAGGCCACCGACACCACCCTCATCCGCGGATCGCGCCGAGGTTCCCCGTACGTGGCCAGCTGCTCCAGGTGAAGCCCCGACACCTCCGTCTCCTCGGCCAGCTCCCGGACGGCGGCGGCGTCCACCGACTCGGCCACCTGGACGAACCCGCCGGGCAACGCCCACCGCCCGCGGAACGGCGCCTCCCCGCGCCGGACCAGCAGGGCGCACAGCGCGTCGGACCGCACGGTCAGCACGACCAGGTCGACCGTGACCGCGAAGGGCGGGAAATCACTTGGCGAGTACACGCCTCCGAGTATAGGGTTATCGTCAGATTGACGACAAGGAGACGACGCGATGGCCGACATCAGCAGCTACCCCGGGCTCAGGCACCTCAGAGGCACCCCCACGGTCCACATCAGACACGTCCGCAAGGGCAAGGTGGTCCACGAGGGCACCGGCCTGAGCTTCTGGTTCCGCCCGAGAACCGCCGTGCTCAGCGAAGTACCGGTCGACGACCGCGAGCTCCCGATGCTCTTCCACGCCCGCACCAGCGACTACCAGGACGTGACGGTCCAGCTGACCGTCACCTACCGCTGCACCGACCCGGAGACCGCGACCAACCGGATCGACTTCTCGATCGACCCCGACACCGGCACCTGGCGGCAGGACCCGTTGAGCCAGATCGCCAACACCCTCACCGAGAGCACCCAGCAGCACGCCCTCAAGATCCTCGGCACCCTGGACCTCGAAACGGCCATCAAGACCGGCGTCGAACGGGTCAAGCAGGCGGTCGGCGACAACCTGACGGCGGACCACATCGGCCTGGAGGTCATCGACGTCCGGGTCGTCGCGATCCGGCCGGACGCCGACATGGAGAAGGCGCTGCAGACCACGGTTCGCGAGAAGGTCCAGCAGGAGGCCGACAAGGCCACCTACGAACGCCGGGCCATCGCCGTGGAGCGCGAGCGCGCCATCAGCGAGAACGAGCTGCAGAACCAGATCGAGCTCGCCAAGCGCGAAGAGCTCCTGGTGGTGCAACGAGGTGCGAACGCGCTCAAGCAGGCCGAGGACCACGCCAGGGCGAGCCGGATCGCCGACGACGCCAAGGCCGAGGGCATCCGCAAGCTCGCGGAGGCCGAAGCCGCGGGTGAGAAGGCGCGCCTGGACGCCTACAAGGAGATCCCGCGGGGAACGCTGCTCGCCCTCGCCGCCAAGGAGCTCGCCGGCAACCTGCCCGAGATCGGCAGCATCACGCTGACACCGGACGTGATCCAGCCCATCCTGCAACGGCTGGCCCGATGAGTCTCGCGCCGCGAATTGTGCTGGTGCACCGGCGCACCGAGCTGACAGAGTTGCTGGCACGGCATGGCACGCGGGGTCAGGTCGAGTTCTTCCTGAAGTCCCGCAACAGAACCCTGGACGAGGTGGTGGACCGTGACGAGCAGACCCGCAGGGCGCTGGGAGAGGTCGGCGCCGCAATCCCGCTGGACTGGCGCCGCGGCGTGGTCGAGAGGGAAGACCTGTCGCGGTTCCTGTTCGCGCCCGAGGACGTAGTGGTCGTCGTCGGGCAGGACGGGCTGGTCGCCAACGTCGCCAAGTACCTCGACGGCCAGCCCGTGATCGGCATCAACCCCGAACGGGGCGTGCTGGCGAAGCACTCGCCGCGCGAAGCCGAGGAACTCCTGCACAGCACGAGCAACACCGAGGAACGCACGATGGTCGAGGCCAGGACGGACGACGGCCAGACCCTCTGCGCCCTCAACGAGATCTACGTCGGCCACCCGAGCCACCAGACCAGCCGGTACCGGATCGAGAACGAACGCCAGGCGTCGTCCGGCATCCTCGTCGGCAGCGGCACCGGGGCGACCGGCTGGTGCTCAAGTGTCCACCGGGAGCGGAAAAGCCGGCTGAGCCTGCCCGAACCGACCGAGCAGCGGCTCGTGTGGTTCGTCCGGGAGGCGTGGCCGTCGCCGGGCACCGGCATCGAGCACACCGAGGGCGAGATCACCGGCGAACCGCTGACGGTCGACGTCGAGTCCGACGGGCTGGTGGCGTTCGGCGACGGCATCGAGAGCGACGCGCTACGCCTCGGCTGGGGCCAGCGGCTGAGCGTCGGGCTCTCCTCCCGCCGGCTCCGCCTGGTGCGCTGAGCCGATCACCAGCAGACACACCGCGGACAGCACGGCGCCCGCGATCAGGTACACCGCGACGGCCCAGGTCCCGTAGCCCAGCAACGAGGTCGCGACGAACGGCGCCAGGCCACCGCCGAGCACGGCGCCGATCTGGTAGCTCACCGCCACCCCGCTGTAGCGCACGCGAGTCCGGAACAGCTCGGCGAAGTAAGCCGCCATCGGCCCGAACAACGCACCCGAGCCCAGGAAGCCGAGCACCATCGCCGCGGTGAACCAGTGCGCGTCCATCAACCAGAACAGCGGGAACGCGAACGCCGCCTGGAACACCGCACCGCCGAACATCACCGGCAGCCGCCCGACCCGGTCGGACAGCCACGCGAACACGGGTACGGAGACCACCTGCGCGAGCCCGCCGATCACCTGGGCCACCAGGAGGTCGTCCGGCGACAGGTGCAGTGCCGTGCGGCCGTAGTTGATGGTGAACACCGACAACACGAAGATGAAGATCTGGAAGCCGAGGTTCACGCCCGCGCCGAGCAGCAGCACCCGCCACCGCGTGCGCACGACCTCGGCGAGCGGCGTCCTGGACTTCTCGGCACGGGTGAAGCGCGGGCTCTCGGCCACCCGCAGCCTGATGTAGAGGCCGATCCCCACCAGCACCAACGAGAACAGGAACGGCAACCGCCAGCCCCAGTTCAGAAACGCCGGCCCCGAGGCGCGCGACGACGCGAACATCGCCAGGTTGGCGAGCACGAGACCGACCGGTGACCCGATGAACACCCAGCTGCCGTACCAACCCCAACGGCCCGGTGGCGCGTGTTCGACGGCCATGAGCGACGCGCCACCCTGTTCGCCGCCGATGAAGAAGCCCTGCACGATCCTCAGCAGCACCAGCAACAACGGCGCGAGGATGCCCGCTTGCGCGTACGTCGGCAGCACGCCGATCGCCGCCGTCGACAGTCCCGTCGCGGACAACGTCATCACGAGCATCGCGCGCCGGCCGATCCGGTCACCGAGGTGACCGATCACCGCACCGCCCAGCGGCCGCGCGAGGAAGCCCGCGCCGAACGTCGCGAACGCGAGCAGCACGGCCACGCGCGAGTCGAAGTGCGGGAAGAAGATCTTGTCGAACACCAGCGCCGACGCCGTGCCGTAGAGCAGGAAGTCGTACAGCTCGATCGTGTTACCGATCGCGGACGCCACAGCTACTTTCCGTACCCCCGTCATCGTTCCAGCCTGGTGGAGGGATTGACACTGCGCAATGGCCCGGTCACCCTTCGTCCTACGTTCCTACTCTTCAGTAACGAGGTAGCAATGACGCGCCGAGTGACTGTCGTTTCCCTGCTCACCGCCCTGATCGCGGCACTGTTCGTCCCCACCGCCACGGCCGCGCCGATGTACCGGAACTACGTCTCACTCGGAGATTCGTTCGTCTCCGGACCGTTCATCCCCCTGCAGCGGCTCGACCCGTTGAGCTGCTTCAAGTCCACCCAGAACTACCCGTCCGTCGTCGCACGCGAGCTCGGCATCGCCGACTTCACCGACATCTCCTGCGGCGGCGCGCAGACGAAGGACATGTTCACCGCCCAGAGCGGCATCCCCGGTCAGTCCACCGCACAGCTCACCGCGCTCAAGCCCGACACGGACCTCGTCACGGTCTCCATCGGCGGCAACGACATCGGCTTCATGGACATCATCCTGACCTGCGCCGGGAAGAGCCTGCTCGACCCGAACGGCGCGCCCTGCAAGGCGAACTACGGCGACGAGCTCGCGCAACGGGTCGACGCCACCGCCCCGAAGGTCGCCGAGGTGCTGAACGGCATCAGGCAGCGCTCGCCGAAGGCCAGGATCGTCGTGGTCGGCTACCTGCGGATCCTGCCGCCGTCCGGTGGCTGCTGGCCGGTCGTGCCCATCTCGAAGGGCGACGTGCCGTACCTCGACAACGTGCAGAAGCAGCTCAACGGAATGCTCGGCGCGCAAGCGAAAGCGGCCGGTGCCACTTTCGTGAACCCCTACGACATCAGCCTCGGTCGCGACACGTGCGCGGCACCGTGGGACAAGTGGGTCGAGGGCATCATCCCGACCAGCCCCGCGTTCCCCGTTCACCCGAACGCCAAGGGCATGGCTGCGGTGGGTGAGCAGGTCGCCGCAGCACTCGCCGGGACGGAATCGACCGGCGTCTAGTTGCACGCCGTCATGGCGGTTTACACGATCCGGTGTTACCGCTGAGTTGGTTGGAGATTCGGGTCTTCGCCGCGCCAGAGTGGTGGCATGGCAAAGACCCGACTCCTGTTTGCCTGCCTCGCGCTCGCCGCGCCGATCGTCCCCGCGACGGCCCAGGCAGCGCCTCTCCCTGCATCAGGCCTGGTGCTGTCGCTGCAGCCGGAGATGGGCATCCTCAGCACCACTCAGCTCAACTGCGAACCGGCAGGCGGGCTGCACCGGCACGCCAAGGAGGCGTGCGACCAGCTCATCCCCGTCGAGGGCGACTTCCGCCGCCTGCCCGACACCGGCGCGATGTGCACGATGGAGCTGAACCCGACCAAGGCGATCCTGCGCGGCAAGTGGCGCAACAAGAAGGTCGACTTCCAGCAGGTGTACTCGAACCCGTGCGTGGTGCGCGCGTTCACCGGCAAGGTCTTCGACTTCTAGACCGCGTCACCGGTGTTCCAGCGCACCGCCGTCGCGCTGGAACACCGGTGGCGTTCTGGTGCTACCCCGGCAATCCCCAGGAAGGTGCCGGCGCACCGATCACCGGACCGACGTTCAGGTCCGGCCGGTCGCCGTCGCGGTGGATGACGGCCTCCTCACCGCGGCCCAGCTCGATGCGCAGATCCCCGTTGGGCAGCACCGAAAAACGCCTCGGGCGGCCCCAGCGGTCCCGCACCACCGGGTCCTTGATGCCCGTCCGCACCACGCACGGCGCACCGGCCTCGCTGCGCAGCCTGATCCACCGCGTGGCGCCCTGCTGCCGCGAGGCCGACAGCAGGAACGCGCCCTGCGTCCGGAAGTTGTCGAGCGAGATCTCGGGCCACGGCACCGCCGGGAACACGCGGATCACGCCACCCCAGCTCTGGCAGAGCATGTCGTACATGGACTGCACTGCGGACAACGGCGTCTCGATGACCGGGCCGGACTCCTGGTACATCGTGTTCGGCTTGATGTACCGGCGCATCAGCTCGCCGAGGTAGAAGTCCGCCTTGTCCCCGCGCAACATCTGCGCGCTGATCGACGCCGCGCCCGTGAACGTGTAGCCCTGCAACGCGCCCTCGAAGCTGATCCAGTGGTTCAGCGACGTCTCGATCACCTGCCGCTGCGCCGGGTCCTCCCACGTGACCTCGTACAGCGGGTAGATCTGCAGCAGGTGCGAGTAGTGCCGGTGCGACTTCGCGAACGGCACCCCGGCGCCGATCATGAACCCGTTGGCGTCCACCGGGTACGGCGTGAGGTTCGCGAGCGTGTCCTGCCACTTCGGGATCAACGGATCGTTGACGCGCAACGACTTGGCGGACTCCAGCAACGTCCTGCAGCCCCACCGGATCAGCGCGAGGTCGTAGTTGGTGTCGGGCGAGTTGACGCCGTACTCGGGCGAGAACGTGATCGGCAGGTGCCACTTGCCGTCCGAGCCCTTGGTCAGGAAGTGGAAGTAGTAGTTGATCGCCCTGCGCAGCAACGGGAACAGCACGTTGCGCAGGATCCGGTCGTCCATGGTGTGCCGGTAGCTCAGCCAGACGTTGTGCAACGTCCAGGTCAGGTTGCCGACCTCCGGCGTCGGCACCTCCTGGCCGGGAATGCCGACGCCGTAACCGGAGTTGCCGATGCCGGCGCCGTTGTCGAGCACGGTGTCGGTGGTGCGCGGCATGCCGGCGGAGTCGTGCCGGTACTGGGCGGGGACCTGCTCGACGAGCGCGTCGCGGTACCGGTCGACCGAGTACGTGACGGCGTCGAAGTCGAGGTGGTTGGAGCCGTGGATCAGCCAGTACTCCAGCTGCACGTTGAGGTTCCACCACGTGTTGGGCCACGGCGTGTTCTCCAGCCACGGCCCGCAGGTCGCGATCGCGGGCGCCTCCCTGCGCGCCGCGGAGGCGAACTTGTAGAGCTGGATCCAGTAGAACGCCTGCAGCCTCTTGTCCGGAATGGACAGAAAGCTCCTGCGGTAGAAGTCGTGCCACCACAACCGGTGGTCGACGGCGAGGCCTTCGACCGACCCGCACCGGACGTTGCCGATCGCCTTGCGCACCGCGGTCCTGTCCGGATGCGACCACGCCACGCTGGTGAAGAGCGTGCGGCGGGTGCCGCGGGTGACCTCTCGCCACGCCGTCACGTGCTCACCGCCCGCGTTCAACGGCTGCACCGCCAGCTGCACGTCGCCGGAAGTCGTGAGCCGCACCGGCGGGTTGTCGGTGAAGCCCGCCGGTGCCGGCTTGTTCCACTTCGGGTCGGTGCGCGGGCTGATCGCCTTGAGCGGGTGGAAGACCCACCTGAACGCGCGCTCGCCCTCGCTGGCCTGGACGTCGATGGCGTAGAGGTCGCGCTTGGTGTGGATGAACGCGCGGATCCTGAGGCTCCCGGCCGCGGTCGTGACCGTGCCGGTCAGCTCGGCGTGCCACAGGTCCAGGCGCAGGTCGACGCCGGTGATCGCGCCGACGGGTTCGAGCGTGAAGTAGCCGATGGGCAGCCGGGCGAGGCCGAACAGCGCCCCGAACTCCGGCCGGTGGTCCTGCACCTCGGAGTGCTGGACGTTGAACCTGATGGCGTTGGCGTTCGGTTCGGCGTAGATGCCCGACCCCAGGTAGCCGTTGCCGAGGTACGGCCCCTCGAACCAGGTCGTGGGCATCTTCTTCCAGATGAGATCGGATGACCCGATGAAGTCCTGCCAGTTGAAGCCGTCGCCGGCGGAGGCGATGCCAGGGAGCAGCGCACTGCCCGCTACCCCGGCCAACGCGCCTCCGATCAGCGTGCGCCGGTTGAGTTCGACCACTTTCGGGCACCTCACTTCGCTGTGCGGTCAGGTCCTCGCGGCGGCGATTCATCGGATCTTTCGTGAGAGCCCAGCCCGAGTCAAGAGCCGCTCCTAGGCTGCGGTCATGGGGGATTTCCTGGTCACCGCCATCGGCGTCCCGATCACGTTCCTGCTGCTGGTCCTGGGCATGGCCCTGGCGGCGCGGCGCATCCTCGGCCTGCGCATCGGCCTGATCCGCACGGCGCTGGCGTGCGGACTGGCGATGTGGGTCGCCTCCAACGCCTTCTCGGACACGACGGCCGAACCGACGGCCGGGCTGGTCACGCTCCAGCTCGGGCTGTCGATCCTCGCGGTGATCGGCGTGCTGGCGTTCGCCGAGGTCATCGTGCCGACCGGGTCGATCCCGCCGCCGACGGAGTGGTGGGGCCTGCTGCGCCGCCGCATCGCGCGCACCCGCCGGTACTCGCGGATCACCGCGATCGCTTTCCGGCACGGTCTCGGGCCCTACCTGCGCGGCCGGGAGCGGTCGTCGGCCGGGCTCGCGAGGTCGCTGCGGCTCGCGTTGCAGGACGCCGGGGTGACGTTCGTGAAGCTCGGGCAGGTGCTGTCGACGCGGGCCGACCTGCTGTCGGTGGAGTTCGTCGAGGAGCTGTCGCTCCTGCAGGACAAGGTCCCTCCGGCGAAGTGGGAGCAGGTCCGGGCGGTGCTCGACGCCGAGGTCGGGCTGGACGCGTTCGCCTCGGTCGATCCGGAACCGCTCGCGGCGGCGTCGATCGCACAGGTGCACAGGGCCGTGCTGCAGTCGGGCGCCGAGGTCGTGGTGAAGGTGCAACGGCCGGGCGTGCGCGCCGTGGCCGAGGGCGACCTGGACATCGTCTCGCGGCTCGCGGAGACGTTGCAGCGCACGCGCTGGGGCTCGGCGCTGGGCGTGCGGGACCTGGCGGCCGGGTTCGCGGCGGCGTTGCGGGAGGAGCTCGACTTCCGCGTCGAGGCGCGCAACATCGCGGCCGTCTCGGCGGTGTCGGACTCCTCCGTCGGGCTGCCGCACGTCCACCTGTCGACTTCCCGGGTTCTCGTCATGGACCGGCTCGACGGCGTGCCGCTGCGCGGTGCCGCCGAGGACGAGGGCCTGGCGAGGACGTTGCTGCGGTTCGTGCTGCGGCAGGTGATGCTCGACGGCGTCTTCCACGCGGACCCGCACCCCGGCAACGTGCTGCTGCTGTCCGACGGACGGCTCGGCCTGCTCGACTTCGGCTCGGTCGGCCGGATCGACTCCGCGCTGCGCTCGGCGTTGCAACGGCTGCTGCTCGCGATCGACCGCACCGACCCGGCCGGCCTCACGGACGCGTTGCTGGAACTGACCTCCCGGCCGGAGGACATCGACGAACAACGGCTGGAGCGCGCGCTCGGCCGGTTCATGGCCCGGCACCTGGGCGCGGGCATGCGGCCGGACGTGGAGATGTTCGCCGACCTGTTCGGCATCGTGTCCCGGTTCGGGCTGAGCATCCCGCCGGAGATCGCGGCGGTGTTCCGGGCGCTGGCGACCCTCGAAGGCACGCTGGCGGTGCTCTCACCGGGCTTCGACATCGTGGTGGAGTCGCGGGCGTTCGCCGCCGAGCAGATCTCCGAGCGACTGTCGCCCGAGTCGGTGCAGCGGACGTTGGCCGAGGAGTTCCAGGCCGTGCTGCCGATGCTGCGCCGCCTGCCGCGCCGGATCGACCGGATCACCGGGGCGATGGAGCAGGGCCGGTTGAGCATGTCGATGCGGCTCTTCGCCGACGAGCGCGACCGCTCGTTCCTCACCGGCCTGCTGCACCAGGTGATGCTGACCGTGCTGGGCGCGACCGCGGGCGTGATGGCGGTGCTGCTGCTCGGTTCCTCCGGTGGGCCGCGGGTGGTGCCGGACATCGGCCTGTACCAGGTGCTCGGCTACAACCTGCTGATCGTCAGCGTGCTGCTGGGTCTGCGCGTCGTCGTGGCGGTGTTCCGGCCGCGTCCTTGACCAATCAGGTTTGCAATGCAAACCTGATTGCAGTCGAGTGCAGTTGGGGGACTGATCATGACCGACGATCCGCGGGGTCTGCTCGCCGAACTGGCCGCGATGCGCAAGCGCGCCCGCGCGGACCGGCACGGGTACTGGCTGCCCTTCCTGCTGTTCGGGCTGATCACGCTCGGCGCGACGCCGTTCTACGGGCCGAGGTACTGCGGCGAGACCGGAGCGTGCTCCTGGAGCGTGTCCGACGAGCCGTGGCTGTACCACTGGTTGCACCCCACCGGAAAGATGATGGGCCCGGTACTCGCCTACCAGGAGCCGGGCATCGCCGTGGACCTCTACTGGCTCGTCGCGTTGCTGTGCGGCTATCTCGCGGTCGTCCGGTGGTACCGGTGGCGAGCGGCGCAGGTCGGCGTGGAGACGCCGACCGCGCTCTACGCCCAGGTCACGATCTTCCTGCTGGTGCTGCCGCTGATCGGTGTTCCGGTGCTGAGCAAGCTCTTCTTCGGCCTGGCCGGCTGGCAGGTCGCGCTGCCGATCACCGCGGCCGTGATCGTGGCGGCGACGTGGCGCGTGCGGAGCGTCGGCTTCACGCTCGCGGTGCTCGTGCTGTTCGGTCTCGCGCACTTCGTCACGGTCTACCCGTACGGCCCGATGCTGGTGCTGGCCGCGGGACTGGCCGGGCTCGCCCACCTGGAACGCAGCGCGGTGTGCACGGTCACCGTGGCGGTCTTCACCGCCACCGCGCTGTTCGTGAACGAGGCGAGCCGGTTCGGGTTCGTCTGGCCGTACCGGGTCGAGCAGTACGCGAGCACGGCCCTGCCCGCGGTCGTGCTCCTGGCCGGGGGGATCATCGGATCCGTGCGACGGGAGACGGGCGGATGAGCGAGAACCCCACGGCGGGGCTGGACGACACCGTCCACCAGCGGCACCGGCTCGGCGTGCTGACCATCGCGGCCGAGACGAAACGGGTCGAGTTCTCGTACCTCAGGTCGGTGCTGGAACTGACCGCGGGCAACCTGTCGCGGCACATCACCGTGCTGGAACAGGCCGGCCTGGTCGAGGTGGAGAAGGGCTACGAGGGCAAACGCCCCAAGACGTGGCTGCACATCACCGAGGCCGGTCGCACCGCCCTCGCGGCGGAGATGGCCGCGCTGCGGGCCCTGCTGGACCGGCACGACAGCCTCTAGAACTGCCTGCGGTACACGGAAACGTCGTCGCGCCACACGCCGAACTGGTCGGGCGCGGACTGCACGATCGTCATCTCGTTGAGGTTGCCCAGGATCCGCCACGCCCGCGCGACCGCCTGCGCGCCCGCGTAGGCGATGGTGCAGAACCGGCGCGGCTCGACGACCGTGCGCACGCGGTCGACCTTGCCCACGCTCATCGGCGTGTCCTGCCAGAGGTCCAATGTGTACCCGGTGCGGATGGGATCACCGGACCCCAGCACACCTTCGATGCTGACCACCAGCCGCTCTCCGTCCAGGCGCAGGTCGTAGTGGCCGCTTCGGGGTGGCGTGCCGCCGGTGTACGCGGAGCGTGCCGGATCGAGCACCCAGTGCCCTAGAAACGGCACGAGGTCGTCACTCATGTGTGTCTCCTTCACGGAACCTGCGCCACTGGCGGATTGTCCGGCGCATCGAGGTGGGCGACCATCACCCGATGAGTTATGAGACGGGCGTTCGGTGGAAGTGGATACCGTTCGTCGTGCTCGGCTTCGTGCTGCTGAGCTGGATCGTGTTCGAGGCGCTCGACCTGATCGACTTCGAGGGAGTCGTGACGTGGGTGCGTGGCATCGACCCGGTGTGGGCGGCAGTGGCGATCTTCGTCCTGCTCGTCCTGGACGTGCTGCTGCCCGTGCCGTCCACTCCGCTCATCGTGCTGGCGGGAACGGCACTCGGCCTGCCCCTCGGGCTGGCACTCGCGATCGTCGGATCCCTGGGTTCCTCTGCCGCAGGATACGCGCTCGGGAGGTATGCCGGACCGTGGTTGGTGCGCCGCGTCGTAACCATTGAGGAACTAACCGAAATGCGCCGCTGGGGCCGCCAGTTCGGGCCCTGGTTCTTCGGGGTGGCGCGCGGCATTCCGATGATGGCCGAAACGGTGTCCGTGTCGGCCGGTGTCTCACGGGTGTCGTTCCAGACGTTCATGTTCTACACGCTCATCGGCACCGTGCCGATTTGTGCGGCCTACGTGTTCGCCGGCTCGAAAGCCGAGACCGTCGAGCAGATCGTGATGATCAGCGCGGTCGGCTTCCTGGTCACCGTCGGGCTCTTCTACCTGCTCCGGCGACTCGTGAAGGCGGCGCCGTAGAAAAATCGCTGGCGCGGCGTGGTTGTATGGAGGTGCGCCCGGTGCGCAGCGGAGGGTTACTTCTGGTATCTCAGGTTCGACTCCTGAAGCCGGCTTCGGCCGGTCTTCGCTCACCTCGGTGAGCACGTCACCTTCCGCGACTTGATCTCGGGCGCCCACAACTCCACCTCGGCCGGAATCAAATCGCTGGCGCGGCGTGGTTACATGGAAATCGCACCCGGTGCGAAGCCGACGGTTACTTCGTCTTCAAAACGCAAATGTCCGTCGGCGGTCTTGATCTCGGGAGCGCACAACTTCACACGTGTCCGGTGCGAAGCAGAGGGTTACTTCCACTTGGGATGGGCGGGTCGCAGGTTCGAATCCTGCCGGCCATTGCGGCTGTAGCTCAGTCTGGTAGAGCAGCAACGTACCTTCCGCGACCTTGATCTCGGACACGTGTGGAGTTCGTGGGCTCCCCTTCTTTTTGCTTGAGGGGGAAGAGCCGATGGCGAAGTTCAACGTCTTCCGCGCACGTCCGGCGGGCACCAGCCCGATCGCCACGGTGCCAACGCCGGCCGTCCGCACCTACGAGGGCGGCGACGGCCACGTCCGCGACACGAAGTCCGAGCTGTTCCTGCTCGCCGTGTCGAACATGGGTGGCGAGAACACCTTCTACGAGTCCGGCGCTCAGCGCGACACCCGGTTCGCCCAGCTCGTCCGCGAGGCGGCGCTCACGGATCCGGTGTGGACCGCACGCCTGCTGAAGTGGCTGCGCAACGAGGCGAACATGCGCACGGCGTCGCTCGTCGGCGCGGCCGAGTTCGTCCACGCCCGGCTCGCCGCCTCCTCGGACGCGGGCGTCACCAACCGCGCGGTCGTCGAGTCGGTGCTGCAGCGCGCGGACGAGCCGGGTGAGTTCCTCGCCTGCTGGACGAGCACGCACGGCCGGCGCGTGCCGAAGCCGATCAAGCGCGGCATCGCCGACGCGGTCAGGCGGCTCTACGACGAGCGCGCGGTCCTCAAGTGGGACAGCGACGCCCGCGGCTTCCGCATGGCCGACGTGCTGAACCTCGTGCACCCCTCGCCCGCCGCCGACTGGCAGGGCTCGCTGTTCCAGCACGTGCTGGACCGCCGCCGCACCGCCGACATCGCGGTGCCGGACGCGCTGCGCGTGATCGCGGCACGGCGCGAGCTCATGGCGTGGCCGGTCGAGCAGCGCCGCGCGTTGTTCGCCCGGCCCGACGCCGCCGACGTGCTGCGCCGCGCCGGGATGACGTGGGAGGCCGTGGCCGGGTGGCTGCAGGGTCCGCTGACCCGGGAGGTGTGGGAGGCGCTCGCGCCGTCGATGGGTTACATGGCATGCCTCGCGGAAGGCACCCCTGTCTGGCTCGCAGATGGAACCACGGCGCCCATCGAGGACGTCGTCACTCGGCGGCTGCCTGTTCTCTCCTACGACAAGGCTTGGGACGCACGCCTGGTGAAGTACGGCGCCAACCAGGGACCTCGTGATCACGCGGTGGGCAACCTCGTTCCGACCATTCCCACAGCGTGGCTCGACACCGGTGTCCGACCGGTCATGACCATCCGATTCGCGTCCGGCCGGATTGTCGACGCCACGACGGACCACCGCTGGATCCGTCAGCGCCGCACTGGTCGTCAAGCATGGGAGTGGACCACGTCCGGTGAGCTGCGTCCAGGTGACCGCGTGCCCGTCCCTCTGACTGCCGCCTACTTCGGAGACGAGGGCGACGCATGGGACGGGTACTTCGTCGGAGCGATGCTTGGCGACGGCGGCATGACAGCGCTCACTCCCGAATTCCACGGCGATCCCGACGACGGCGCTGTGGCGTTCATGCGGGACTACGCTGCGAAGCACGGGTGCGGCGTGACGGAGACCGTGAACAACCGGATCGTGCGGTTGCGGTTTCCGTTCAAGCAGTGGAAGCGAAACCCGATGACCGAGATCCTGCGCTCCTACGAGGTGTGGGGAAAGCGCTGCGAAGTCAAGGCGTTGCCCAACAGACCGTTCAGCCGCGAATTCTGGATCGGTGCGCTTTCCGGGCTGATCGACACAGACGGCTGTGTCCGTGAGCGCATGAACCCGAAGGGCACAATGCACGGCTCGGTCGAGTACGCGACGGTGTCGCGCCGCTTGGCCGAGCAGGTCTCGGATGCGCTGCTTCGACTTGGTGTCACCAACATCATCCGAGAGCGCAGGGTGCGAGCGACCAGCGACAGGATCCAGAGCCGGTTCCCTCTTCACGTCGTCGAGGTGAACAGGGCAACCGCACTGGTGCGGCTCGCTGACCTGCTGGATCTTCGAATCAGCTACAAGGCGGCAAAGCTTGCGCAACTGGCAGAGCGGGTGGCGCACGTGTCCCCGGCGGGCAGCGAAATGCACGGCTACGACGAAGCGATCGCGTTGGACCGAATCGTGTCGATCGAGGACGGAGGAGAGCGTCCAACCTACTGCGTGACGGTTGAGCCATCGAACTTGTTCATCGTGGCCGGTCTGGTCACAGGCAACTGCCTGCGCAACCTGCGCAACTTCGACGAGGCGGGCATGTCCGACGAGGCCGCGGCGAAGGTCGCGGCACGGCTGGCCGACCCCGGCCAGGTCGCGCGCTCGCGGCAGTTCCCGTTCCGGTTCCTGTCGGCGTACGAGGCGGCACCGAGCCTGCGCTGGGGCCACGCCCTGGACCAGGCACTGCAGGCGTCGCTCGCGAACCTGCCGGCACTGCCGGGCCGGTCGTTGATCCTCATCGACACCTCGGCGTCGATGACGCACGGCACGATCTCGGCGAAGTCGAAGGTCACCCCGGCCAAGGCGGCGGCGGTCTTCGGTGTCGCTCTGGGCGCCAAGGGCGAGCAGGTCGACGTCGTCGGGTTCGCGGACGGCACGTTCCGGCACGACGTGCCGCGCGGGGCGTCGGTCATCCGCGAGATCGACCGGTTCCTGCAGCGGATCGGCGAGGTCGGGCACGGCACCGACATCGTCGGGTCGCTGCAGCGGACCTACCGGGGCCACGACCGCGTGTTCATCATCTCGGACATGCAGACGGTCGGCGGTCACCACGGCCAGGGCGTCGCGGAGGCCGTGCCGCGGCACGTGCCGATCTACGGCTTCAACCTGAACGGGTACCGGCAGGCGGCGTTCGCGACCGGCCAGGCCGACCGCCACGAGTTCGGCGGCCTGACCGATGCGACGTTCCGGATGGTCCCGCTGCTCGAAGCGGGCCGGAACGCCGACTGGCCGTTCTGATCAGGGCACGTAGTCGTTCACCGAGACGACGTCGTCGCACTGGTCACGCACCCAGTCGTCGTGGGTGGCGATCACCACGCACGCGCCTCCGTCCGCCGTCTCTCGCAGCACAGCGACACGACCACCTCGGTGTTGCCGTGGTCGAGAGCGGCGGACGGCTCGTCGGCCGGGACGAGGCGTCCGGGCGCAGACTACCTCTCACCTTGGAGCTTACTTTTCGTAAGCGCTCCCACCAGGTACCATGGCCCCCATGGAGTACAACGTGTTCGCCAAGGCGTGCCCGTCACGCCCGACGCTGGAGCACGTCACGGGCAAGTGGGGCAGCCTGACGCTGGGCGCGCTCGTGGACGGGTCGCTGCGGTTCAACGAGCTGCGCCGCCGGGTCGACGGCGTCAGCGAGAAGATGCTGTCGCAGACGTTGCACGCGCTGGAACGGGACGGGCTGGTGCACCGCGAAGCGCAGCCCACGAACCCGCCGCGCGTCGACTACAGCCTCACGCCGCTCGGCCGCGAGACGGCGGAACGGTTGCTGTCGCTGATCCACCTGCTCGAAGCGCGCATGCCGGACGTGCTCGAAGCACAGCGCGCGTACGACAGCCGCGGCTAGACCTCACCACTCGACGATCAACCGCTCCGGCACGCGCGTGCGCAGGTCCGGCCGGAACGTGACGGACTGGCCCGGTGCGAGCCGCAGTCCGGGCAACCGGGACGACAGTTGTTCCAGCGCCACACGGGTTTGCATGCGCGCGAGTGCCGCGCCGACGCAGAAGTGCGGGCCCGCACCCAGTGAGAGGTGCACGGTCGGCATCTGCCGGGACGGGTCGAACGCCTCCGGGCAGTGGTAGACGGCCTCGTCGCGGTTCGCGGCGGCAAGGAGCACCTGCACCTTCGCCCCCGCCGGCACCGGATGTCCGCCGATCTCGGCATCCTCGGTGGCGCAACGGAAAAGGCTCATCATCGGCCCCTCGTAGCGGAGCAGTTCCTCGATGACGGACGGGATCGTGGCGGGATCGTCGACGATCCCGATCCAGTGCCTGCGGCGGCCGGCGAGCAGCGAGCGCAGGCCGAGCGCGAGCACGTTGACCGTCATGTCGAAGTCCGCCAACGGTTTCTGCTCTGCCGGTGACAGGGTGCCGATCGCGACCCGCATCACCATGGCGGGGAACGGGTCGGCGAACAGCGGCACGAAGTCGCCGTGGCCGTAGCCCGGGAAGCCGTCGATCAGGCGGTCGGCGAAGTCGCGGACCAGCGGTTCCAGCTTGGCCATCCGCCGTGCCGAGAAGGTGTCCTGAAGTGCCCTGCGCACCTGGGGATCCAGGTGGTGGGACGTGGCCGCGAAGCTCGGGTCTCTCAGCACCCGCACGACGTCGTCGTACCGGCTCACCACCCAGTAACCGTTCTCCTCGCTGAAGAACACCGGTTCGCACGCCCGGAAGTGCACGAACAGCGGGTACGGGTTCGCGATGTGCTGCGAGTTCAGAGGCTCGTACGCGGTGACCACAAGGCGCGAGTGTGGCAGCGGGCGTGCGTGACGAAAGTGCACAAGGCGCAGTTGAGACGCACGCCCGCCAAAGTGTTGTGGAAACTCAGCACTCGATGACGTTGACGGCGAGGCCGCCACGCGCGGTTTCCTTGTACTTCACCGACATGTCCTTGCCGGTGTCCCGCATGGTCTTGATGACCTTGTCCAGCGACACGAAGTGCGAGCCGTCGCCGCGCAACGCCATGCGCACCGCGGTGATCGCCTTGATCGACGCGACGGCGTTGCGCTCGATGCACGGGATCTGGACCAGGCCGCCGATCGGGTCGCAGGTCAGGCCGAGGTTGTGCTCCATGGCGATCTCGGCGGCGTTCTCGACCTGTTCCGGGGTGCCGCCGAGGACCTCGGCGAGCCCGCCCGCGGCCATCGAGCAGGCCGAGCCGACCTCGCCCTGGCAACCGACCTCGGCACCGGAGATCGAGGCGTTCTCCTTGAACAGCACGCCGATCGCACCGGCCGTGAGGAGGAACCTGACGACGCCGTCGTCGTTGGCCCCCGGCACGAACTTGGTGTAGTAGTGCAGGACCGCTGGGACGATGCCGGCCGCGCCGTTGGTCGGCGCGGTGACGACCCGGCCGCCCGCCGCGTTCTCCTCGTTGACCGCCAACGCGAAGAGCGTCACCCAGTCCATGACCCGCAGCGGGTCGGTGACGAAGTGCTCGCCCTCCAGCCGCTTGCGCATCTCGGCGGCGCGGCGGCGGACCTTGAGGCCGCCGGGCAGGACGCCCTGCTCGGTGCAGCCGCGTTCCACGCACTCCTGCATCACGTGCCAGATGTGCAGAAGTCCTTGCCGGACTTCGGCTTCCGACCGCCACGACAGCTCGTTGGCCATCATGATCTCGCTGATCGACAGACCGGTCTCCCGGCAGCGCGCGAGCAGTTCGTCGCCGGTGAGGAACGGGTGCGGCAACGGCGTGGTGTCGGGCTTGATCCGGTCGGTGCCCGAGGCGTTCTCGTCGACGACGAAACCGCCGCCGATCGAGTAGTACACGGCGTGCTCGACGGACTCGTCGCCCTTGTAGGCCTCGAAGCTCATCCCGTTGGGGTGCAACGGAAGTGACTTGCGCCGGTGCATGACGAGGTCGCGGTCGTGCACGAAGCCGATCTCGTGCACGCCGCCGAGCCGCAGCCGTCCGGTCGAGACGATCTCCTCGACGCGGACCGCCGCGACCGTCGGGTCGACCTCTTCCGGGAGGTTGCCCTCCAGGCCGAGGAAAACGGCCTTCGGGCTGCCGTGGCCGTGCCCGGTCGCGCCGAGCGAGCCGAACAGCTCGACGTGCACGCGGTCCACTTCGGACACCCGCGCCCCGAGCTTCTCGACGAACATCGCCGCCGCGCGCATCGGGCCGACGGTGTGGGAGCTGGACGGTCCGATGCCGACGGAGAACAGGTCGAAAACGCTGATCGCCACTGATCAGTCCTTGGTCAGTTCCGCGTACTTGGCAGCGGTGAGCAGGTTCTCCGCGGACTCCACGCGCACGCGGAAGAGCCAGCCCTCGCCGTAGGGGTCGTTGTTGATGATCGCCGGGTCGTCCACGACCGCGCCGTTGACCTCGATGACCTCACCGGTGACCGGGGAGAACAGGTCGCTGACGGACTTGGTGGACTCGAGCTCGCCGCACACCTCGTTCGACACGACCTTCGCGCCGACCTCGGGCAGCTGGACGAACACGATGTCGCCGAGCGCGTCGGCCGCATAGGCGGTGATGCCGCAGGTCAGCGGGTCCTGGGTGCCCGGCGTCCAGTCGACCCACTCGTGCTCGTGGGTGTAGAGCAGGTTCTCGGGGAACTCCACGGCGACTCCTCTGGCTAAGACGGCTCGGTCTGGTAACAGCCCCCTCCGCCGTGCAGAGTTGCCTACCCCGAGCGGTCTTGCTGCCTGAGAGTGTGCGGGAGCTTGCCCCTTCGGCGCCCCGACTTCTTCGTCGAGGTCTCTCCCACTCGGGTTCTGGTGCCTCACGGGCACCGCGGCCGGTCTTCAGTTCTCGAGCGCGAACGCTATGTGCGGCCACTGCCAAGTGTCAACGCGAGACGGTTGACATCGGGGAGAGCGCTGCCATGGTGAGTGCAGGCAGACATCGGAGGTCTCATGCGGAAACCGTTCATCGTCGCCTTGCTCACCACACTGGTGCTGACTCCCGTCCCCGCCGCCACGGCCGCGGCTGCACCGGCTCCGGTCACCGTCCCCATCAGCCACCTCTTCGACAACGACGGCATCGACACCGCGTCCGACCGTACCGGGAACTTCGACGGTTCCGGCTACGCTTTCCCCGCGGAGGCACTCCCGTCCGGGCAGGTCACGGCCGATGGCGTGCCGTACCTCTTCCCGGGAAATTCACAGACCAAGAACAACAACGTGGTCGCTCTCGGCCAGCGGATCGACCTGCCCCGAGGGCACTACCTGACCGTGCACCTGCTCGTGGCGTCGTCGTACGGGGCAGCCGGCGGCACCGCGACCGTGCACTACGCGGACGGGTCCTCGACGACGGGAGCGATCAGCGGACCTGACTGGTACTCGGGCAGTGGTCCGATCTCCACGCCGTTCCGGTACTCGCCCGGCGGCCGTGACGAGCACCCCGTGTCGATCGGCACCGCGCAACTGTGGGCTGATCCCCAGAAGGAGGCGGTCGCGGTCACGCTGCCGGTGACGAACCCGGCGGTGGAGGGCAAGTCCTCGCTGCACGTGTTCGCGCTGTCGGTGCAGCCGGCGGCCAAGGGACAGGTGCTCGCGGTCCGCAGCGCGCGCAGCACGACCAAGCTGCCGCGCGTGGGCGGTCAGACGATCGAGGCGACCGTCGTGAACCTCGGTGACCAGTGGGTGTCCAACATCTCCGTGAGCGCCGAGGGGCTGGGGGTGGTGACACTGCAACCGGCGTCGGTGAAACGGCTCGCGCCCGGTGAGGAGGCGCGAGTGCGGATCGGCATCCACGCCTACCGGACCGGCACGTTCGACGGGAAGGTGACGGCGCGGTCCGGCCGCGTCTCGGCGGCGCAGCACGCCAGGTTCTCCCTGGGCGTGGCCGACTACCAGGCCACAGACGCGTCGCTGGCGGCGCACGAGTCGCCGTACTGGTTCGACGACGCGAAGTTCGGGATCTTCATCCACTGGGGGCTCTACTCGGTGCCCGCGTGGTCGCCGCCGGGTGAGCAGTACGCGGAGTGGTACTGGCAGTGGATGCAGGACCCGTCGAACGCGGTGAACCCGTACCACGCGGCGACGTACGGCGAGGACTTCGCCTACGACCAGTTCATCCCGCAGTTCACCGCCGCGAAGTTCGACCCGCGCGAGTGGGTGCGGTTGTTCGAGGAGGCCGGGGCGAAGTACTACGTGCTGACCTCCAAGCACCACGAGGGTTTCGCGCTGTGGGACTCGAAGGTGTCCGGCCGGGACGCCGTCGACCTCGGCCCGCACCGCGACCTGGTGAAGGAGCTCTTCGACGCGTCGCGGAAGTACACGCCGGGCCTCAAGAACGGGCTCTACTTCTCGATGCCCGAGTGGTTCAACCCGGACAACCCGTGGAGCGGGCACGGGCCGCGCAACCCGTGGAGCGGAGCGCCCGAGCCCTACACCGGCTACCAGGCCGGACGGGACTTCGTGCGCGACTACCAGGCGCCGCAGATGACCGAGCTGGTCGACGGGTACGACCCGGACGTCATCTGGTGCGACATCGGCGGCGCCAACGACTCGCGGCGGGTGCTGGCGGACTACTTCAACAAGGCCAAGAACCGGGCGGTGCCCAAGGACGTGACGGTGGACGACCGGTGCGGCATCCCGACCCACGACTACACGACGCCGGAGTACGCGACGTACCCGAACACCGTGGTGAAGAAGTGGGAGGCCTCGCGCGGCCTCGACCCGCGCTCGTACGGGTGGAACCGGGCCACGCCGGACTCCATGTACATGACGGCGGACGAGGTGATCCGCACGCTGGTCGACACGACGTCCAAGAACGGCAACTTCCTGCTGGACATCGGCCCGCGAGCGGACGGCTCGATCCCCGAGATCATGCAGCAGCGGTTGCGCGAGACGGGCGCCTGGCTGCGCACGAACGGCGAGTCGATCTACGGCACGACGTACTGGTCGCGGATGGCCCAGCTGGGTTCGCTGCGGTTCACGATGACAACTCCTGGCCGGCCGAACGAGGCGTTCTACATCACCTCGCTGGCCCAGCCGGGGTCACAGCTCGTGGTCGACGCTCCAGTGCCGATCAAGGACGGTGACCGCGTCACGCTGCTGGGGTACGACAGGCCCCTGAAATGGACCCGATCGGGTGGAAAACTCGTGGTCGACGTGCCTGCGGGCGTCGGCGAGCACGCATGGGTGTTCAAAGTGGCTTTGTCCTGACGGAACAACCGCACAGTGACCGGATAGTGCGATCCGCACGGTGACATGACCTTCCGGCTGCCTCAGATTGTTGAACAGAGGCCAGCCCGATCGGAGGAGTCACCGTGCGGATCGCAGTTCCCCGCGAGATCAAGAACCACGAGTACCGCGTCGCCCTCACCCCGGCGGGCGCTCACGAGCTGACCAGCCGCGGCCACGACGTGTTCGTCGAGCAGGGTGCCGGTCTGGGTTCCGCGATCACGGACGAGGAGTACCTCGCCGCGGGCGCCAAGATCCTCGCTTCCGCCGACGACGTGTGGGCCGAGGGCGACATGGTCCTCAAGGTCAAGGAGCCCATCGCCGAGGAGTACCCGCGGCTGCGCGCCGGCCAGACCCTCTTCACGTACCTGCACCTCGCCGCCGACAAGCCGCTGACCGAGGCGCTGCTCGCGTCCGGCACCACGGCCATCGCCTACGAGACCGTGCAGCTGCCCAACCGCGCGCTGCCGCTGCTCGCCCCGATGTCCGAGGTCGCGGGCCGCCTCGCCCCGCAGGTCGGCGCGTTCTCCCTGATGAAGCCCTCCGGCGGCCGCGGCGTGCTGCCCGGTGGCGTCCCCGGCGTCGCCCCGGCCCGCGTGGTCGTGATCGGCGGTGGCGTGGCGGGCGTCAACGCCGCCACCATCGCCGTCGGCATGGGTGCGGACGTGCAGATCCTGGACACCAACGTCGACCGCCTCCGTCAGATCGACGCCCAGTTCCAGGGCCGTCTGCGCACGCTGGCCTCCAACTCGTTCGCCATCGAGCAGGCCGTCCGCGAGGCCGACCTGGTGATCGGCGCCGTGCTGGTGCCCGGTGCCGCCGCACCGAAGCTCGTGTCGAACGCGCTGGTCGCCGACATGAAGCCGGGCTCCGTGCTCGTCGACATCGCCATCGACCAGGGCGGTTGCTTCGAGGACTCCCGTCCGACCACGCACGCCCAGCCGACCTACGAGGTCCACAACTCGGTCTTCTACTGCGTGGCGAACATGCCCGGCGCCGTCCCGCGCACCTCGACCTACGCGCTGACCAACGTCACGCTGCCCTACGCGGTCGCGCTGGCCGACAAGGGCTGGGAGAAGGCGCTCAAGGACGACCGTTCGCTCGCCCTGGGCCTCAACGTCCACGCGGGCCGGCTGACCAACGGCCCGGTGGCCGAGGCGACCGGCCTCGTGCACACGCCGCTGGAGTCCGTCATCTGAAGGCCAACTGAATGAATGAGGCCCCCGCACGCGATCAACGCTGCGGGGGTTTCGCCTATCTGAGGGCGGTCACCCGCGCCTTGATGCCGTCGATCACGCAGTCCAGCCCGAACTCGAACTGCCGCTCCAACGACCAGACCTCCTGCTCGTCGAGCATCTTGACGTAGTTCGGGTGCTTCTCCCGGTACAGATCGGCGATCTTGCCCAGGTCCGGCGGCGGCGAGTCCATCCCGCCGCGGGCGATGAAGTTCACCTCGGCGACCGCGTACCCGACGACGAAGCTCGACACCGTGGAGATCGACTGCGCCGCCACCGCCATCGACAGGCCCGCGCGCAGCATGGGTCCGAACATCGAGTCGGCCATCGCCACCGCGTTCGGGCCGATGCTGTTGAACTCGCCGATGCCGCGGACCCACCACGGGTGTTTGAGCGCGATATGACGGAACGAGTGCATCATCCCGCGCAGCGCGGTCTCCCAGTCGTCCTCCGGGCCCGGCAGGGTGAACTCGCCGTAGACCGCGTCGAGGCACAGCTCGATCAGGGCGTCCTTCGTCGGCACGTGCCAGTAGAGCGACATCGGGGCCGCGCCGAGCTCGGCCGCGAGCTTGCGCATGGACAGCTTCTGCAGGCCGTGCTCGTCCAGCATCCTCACGGCCTGGCGGACGATGGCCTCCCGGCTCAGGCCGAGAGGCTGCCCGCTGCCGGGCCTGGGTTTGCCGAACCACACGCTGTCCACACCGGCGATCCTAGGCACGCCGGAGCAACACGCTGGCCACCACACCTCCCAGGAATACCGCGACCGCACCGATCACGAGGCTCACGCCCATGCCCGACGAGAACGCCTCCCGCACGACCGCGACGTCCGCACCGCTGTGCAGGGCCTCGCTCAGGGATCGGGACGGCACCCCGTCGGGCAGTGCGGCGGCGAACCGCGCCGACAACAGCGCGCCCAGCACCGCGATGCCGAACGACGAACCCAGCTCGGACAGGGTGCTCGACAGACCGGACGCGATGCCGGCGCGCTCCGGCGGGATGGAGCCCATCAGCGCGTTGACCGCAACCGGTTGCGCCACACCGACTCCGACGCCGATGAGGATCAGCCCGGCCAGCGTCGGCGGATAGGTGTTCCCGATCGACAGCAGCACCACGCCGCCCGCGACGATCGTCATGCCGAGCAGCATCGCCTTGCCCGCACCCAGTTTGAGCACGAGCTGCCCCAACGTGTTGCTGGTGACGAGCAGCGCGATCGCCATCGGCGCCACGCGGACACCGGCCTCCAGCGGGGTGTAGCCGAGCACGCCCTGAAGGTGTTGCGTGAGCAGGAAGAGCGAGCCCGCCATGCCGAACGCGGCCAGCACCCCCGACGCCACCGCACCGGTGAACCGCCGGTCGGAGAAGAACCCGAGGTCCAGCATCGGTTCCGCGGTACGCCGTTCCCACCACGCGAACGCCGCCATGGTGACCACGCCCAGCGCCACCGGCACCCCGAACTCCGGCGAGCCGAACCCGTGCTCCGGCACCGAGATCACCGCGTACACCAGCGAGACCATGCCGATGATCGACAGGATCGAGCCGACGACGTCGGGCCTGCGCACGGCCGGGTCCTTCGACTCGGGCACCAGCGCCGCGACGGCCGCGATCGCCAGCGCCGCCACCGGCACGTTGATGAGGAACACCGAACCCCACCAGAAGTTCCTGATGAGCGCGCCCCCGATCACCGGACCGGCCGCGAAGCCGAGGCTCGTGACCGCGGCCCAGATGCCGATGGCCTTCGGGCGTTCCTTCTCGTCGAACAACTGCATCAGCACGGCCAGCGTGCCGGGCATCAGCATCGCGGCACCGACGCCCATGAAGCCGCGTGCCGCGATCAGCGCCTGCGCCGAGCCCGCGTACGCCGCCACCCCGCTGCCCGCGCCGAAGAGCAGAAGCCCGGCCAGCAACGCCTTCTTGCGCCCGAACCGGTCGCTCAGGCTGCCGGTCGTGAGCAGCAGGCCCGCCAGCGCCAGCGAGTACGCGTTGATCATCCACTGGATGTCGGCGGTGCTGGCGTGCAGTCCCGTGGAGATCGACGGGATCGCCACGTTCAGCACGGTGTTGTCCAGCACCACGACCATCACGGACAGGCAGAGCACGCCGAGCACGGCCCAGCGCTGTGGGTGCGGGTGCACCCCGACCTCCTCGGTCGTCGAAGTCATCTCGTCCCCCTTACGGTGTACGAGGACCTTACAGCGTACGAGAGCGCGGCGCGCAAGAGGGTTTCACGGAGAGGTTGACCGAGAGGTGCGCCACGGAGGCGTGCTGGAGAAAGGACCTGGGGGCTCGGAGGCGTCCCCCGAATAGCACTGCGGGCTCCAGCGAAAACGACCGGAGGTCGTTGAGCGCCAGAGCCCGCCACGTAAAGGGCGGCCGCGCTCAACCAGCCTGGGGGTCACTGGGAGCGGGGCCGCCGGAACCAAATATAGCGGGCCGGAGTGGGGCGCGCCCAGCACCCCCGCCCAAACGCGCACAGAAAGTTTCCCCGACTGGACCACTGCCCGTGTTCGGCCCGTCCAGCAAACGAGTGAATTCCCCCGCCCGCGGTGCGGCGAGCAGGGCCGACAGCCGATGAAGACGGAGTCGGGTGTCCCTCGAAGGGAGATTCCATGGCTGAACCACAGGGATGGATCCACTGCCACGACCCGTTCGGTCGAGACAGATCGATGACCGTTCTGGTGGAGAACGACCGAGTTCTGCTGGTCACGCCGCCGGGTGAGACCGCTGTGATGTCCGCCACTCAGACACGACGGCTGGGCTCCTTGCTCGACCAGGCCACGGCGAAGATGTGATGGACCGGGTCCTGCGAGACGCGGTGCTGCAAAGGCTGGCACTGCTGGACAAGGTGGCCGAGCACGGCGAGGCCGAGGCGCTGGTTCCGCTGGCCCGCGCGGAGATCCACCGCCTGGCGGACGGCTGGCGCCTGCTGCTGACGGTGCACCAGCCCGACGAGGACGGCCGGTGCCGGGCGTGTCCCGGCTGGCTGCGGCGACGGCGGTGGCCCTGCCAGGTCTGGAACATGGCCCACCAGCACCTGATCGGCGAAGGTCTGCCGCATCGCGAACGGCGACGGCCGTTGCGCAACCCGTTCACCCGATCGGGGACGATCGAGGTGCCCGAGGAGACACCGGTCGAGCTGACCACCGAACTCCCGCCGATCCTGACCGACCTGCCGCCGGTGGTGCACCGCGCGCCGGTGGTGTCGCGACCGAAGCACGCACTGCCCGACTGACCTTCGGGCAGGATGGGCCGCATGCATGACGGCAGCGGCCTCATCGCGGTCCAGAACCTGACGAAGCAGTTCGGTTCTGTCACGGCGGTGCAGAACCTGAGCTTCACCGTGTCCCCCGGCAGCGTGACGGGCTTCCTCGGCCCGAACGGTGCGGGGAAGACGACGACCCTGCGGATGTTGCTGGGGCTGGTGAAGCCGACGGGTGGCACGGCGACGATCAACGGACGGCAGTTCCACCAGCTCGGCCAGCCCGGCCGCGTGGTGGGTGCGGTGCTGGAGGCGCAGGGGTTCCACCCGCGCCGGACCGCGCGCAACCACCTCCGCGTCTACGCGGCCGCGATCGGCGTTCCCGACGGGCAGGCCGACCAGGTCCTCGGTCTGGTCGGCCTCGGCGGCGCGGCCGACCGCGCGGTCGGCGGGTTCTCGCTGGGCATGAAGCAGCGGCTCGCGATGGCCACCGCGTTGCTGGGGGATCCGCAGGTGCTGGTGCTCGACGAGCCCGCGAACGGCCTCGACCCCGAGGGCATCGCGTGGCTGCGCACGTTCCTGCAGTCGTACGCGCGCATGGGCCGCACGGTGCTGATCTCCAGCCATCTGCTCGCCGAGGTCGAGCAGACCGTCGATCAGGTCGTGATCATCTCGCGCGGGCAGACCATGTACTACGGGCCGTTGGATCACCTGCGCCAGCAACAACAACGCCGTGTTCTCGTGCAGCCGTCGGACGTCAGCGCGCTCGCCACCGCACTGCGCGAGGACGGCGTCCAGACGATCGAGCAGCTCGTGGACGGCCGTCTCGCCGTGTCCGGAGTGGACGCCAAGCACGTCGCGGACGTCGCGTTGCGCGCGGGCGTGTCCGTCTACGGCATCCAGGAGGAGCAGGTCGATCTGGAACGGCTCTTCTTCCAGCTCACCAGTGGCCAGTACGCCGGGTACGCGCCGGCTCCGCATCAGCAGCAGCAGGGTGGTTGGGTCTGATGGGCAACCTCGTACAGGCGGAGCTCCGCAAGACCACGACCACCAGCCTGTGGTGGGGACTGCTGATCCCGACCGTGCTGGTGGCGTTGGGCGGTGGCCTGCTCTCGGGTCTGATCGGCCGGTGGTTCGTCGACCTCACCTCGACCGCGGACGCCGAGCAGCTCTCGGAGATGCTCGGGGTCACGCCGGACCAGTGGAAGTTCTCCCTCTTCGGCATCGCGCGGTCGATCAACCTCGCCACGATCTTCCCGTTGATCTTCGGTGCGCTGGCGATCTCCGGTGAGGTCGGCAGGCGGACGATCACCACGACGTTCCTGACCGCGCCGTCGCGGATGCACACCATGCTGGCGAAGATGCTGGTCTACGCGCTGTGGGGCGTGATCTACGGGCTGGCGATCATGGGCTTCGTCGCGCTCGGCGTGGTGCTGACCAGCACGTCCGGTCAGCTGCCCGACGCCGGTGGCTGGGCGATGCTCACGCTGGTCTGCGTGCTGTCGTCGATCCTGATGACGATGTTCGGCATCGGGCTGGGCGCGCTGGTGCCGAACGTCGCCGGCGTGACCGTGCTGCTGATCATGTACTTCGTGGTGGTGGAGAACGCGCTGCTGCTCGGGCTGCGGATCGCGGGCACGCCGGAGACGCTCGTCGGGTTCCTGCCGAACGGGTCGGTGAACGGGCTCACGGGCTCCGTGGTCGTCGACCTGTTCCTGGCCAAAGCCGGCGTGGTGCCGGAGGAGGCGGTCACGTTCCTGCGGATGTTCGCGGGCGCGGGCGGCGCGCAGTCGTGGTGGCTGTCGGGCCTGATCTTCCTCGGCTGGGTGGCGGTCGTCTTCGGTGGCGGCTGGGCGCTCACTGCCCGCAAGGACATCACCTGACCAGCGCTTTTCCAAGATCTGCTTAACTGTCGGACCGCGTCCGTAGTCTTGGCTGCGTGACCAAGGGCTGGATCCGCCGACTGACCGCGGCCTGCTGGCAGCACCCCCGGCTGGTGGTGCTGTCGGTGCTCGCCGCGGTCGTCGGCGTGGGGCTGCAGGCGGCAGGTCCGTTGCTGCTCAAGACCGCGATCGACGACTCGACGGCCGGCCGCACGGATCGCCTGTGGGCGTTGACGGTGGCGCTGGTCGTGCTGGAGCTGCTCACGTTCGGATCGGCGTTCCTGCGCCGCTACCTGGGCGGGCGGCTGGCGCTGGGCGTGCAGCACGACCTGCGGCTGCGCGTGTTCTCGTCGGTGCAGCGGCTCGACGGCGCGAAGCAGGACGAGCTGCGGACCGGGCAGATCGTGTCGCGGTCGATCACCGACCTGCAGCTGGTGCAGTCGTTGCTGATGATGGCGCCGCTCGCGGTCGGCACGGTGGTGTTCGCGGTGGCCGCGCTCGCCGCGATGCTCTACCTGTCGGTGCCGCTGACGTTGATCGCGCTGGTCGTGCTGCCGCTGGTGGCGTGGCTCGCGGGCCGGACGCGGCTGACGTTGTTCCCGGCCACGTGGTCGGCGCAGCAGCGGGCGGCGGATCTCGCGCAGCACGTCGAGGAGACCGTCACCGGCGTGCGCGTGGTGAAGGGCTTCGGCCAGGAGGCGCGCGAGGTGGCGCGGCTGGAGAAGCACGCACGGGCGTTGTTCGCCGAACGGATGCGGGCCGCCCGGTTGTCCTCCCGGCCGCTCGCGACCGTCACGGCGCTGCCGTTGCTGGGCCAGGTCGGCGTGCTGGCGCTCGGCGGCTGGCTCGCGTTGCACGGCCAGGTCACGCTGGGCACGTTCCTGGCGTTCACGACGTACGTGGCGAACCTGGTGGGCCCGACCAGGATCCTGTCCGGGCTGGTGGTGTCCGCGCAGCTGGCGCGGGCCGGGGTCGAGCGGGTCTACGAGCTGATCGACTCGCAGCCGGACGTGACGGACGGTCCCGGCGAGGTGCCCGACGGCCCGCTCGGCGTCTCGTTCTCCGGCGTGAGCTTCGGCTACACCCGCAGCGAGCCGGTGCTGCAGGACTTCTCGATCTCGGTCGAGCCGGGCGAGACGCTGGCCCTGGTGGGCACCGCGGGATCCGGCAAGTCGACGGTCTCCCTGTTGCTGCCCCGGTTCTACGACGTTCATTCCGGTGCCGTGCGGGTCGGCGGCGCCGACGTCCGCACGTTGCGCCTGGAGTCGTTGCGCGGCGCGGTGGGTGTCGTCTTCGAGGAGGCTTTCCTCTTCTCCGACACGGTGTTCGCGAACATCGCGTACGGCCGGCCGGACGCCTCGCGGGCGGAGGTCGAGCGTGCCGCGAAGGCCGCGGAGGCGCACGAGTTCATCGAGGCCCTGCCGCTGGGATACGACACGGTGGTGGGCGAGCGCGGTCTCACGCTGTCCGGTGGCCAGCGCCAGCGCGTGGCCCTGGCCCGCGCGTTGCTCTCCGATCCCCGCATCCTCGTGCTGGACGACGCGACGTCCGCGGTGGACACCGCGACCGAGGCCGCGATCCACGCCACGCTGGCCTCGGTGACGGCTCATCGCACGACCCTGCTGGTGGCGCACCGCCGTTCCACGCTGTCGCTGGCGGACCGGATCGCGGTGCTGGACGCGGGCCGGGTGGTCGACATCGGCACCCACGAGGAGCTGACGGCGCGCTGCGCCCTCTACCGCGACCTGCTGGCAGGCCCGGACGAGGCGATCGAGTCCACGGCACCGGTGGCGACCGGCGAGCTGTGGCCGGAGTTGTCACAGGAAGAGCTCGACCGGCGCCTGCTCGACGACGCCAGGACGACGGCTCCCGCCGCGGCCGGCCGCCGCGGCGGTGGTGGCGGAGGTGGCGGTGGCGGCATGTCCGCGCTGGCCGGCGGTCCGCCGACGCCGGAGCTGCTGACCCAGGTGCGGTCGTTGCCACCCGCCACCGAGGTCCCGGTGTTGCACGGCGAGGACCCGCGAGCCCCCGATCCAGGCTTCCGCCTCGCGCGGCTGCTGCGCCCGGTTCGCTGGGCGCTGGCCGGGGTGGGCGTGCTCGTGGTGCTGGACGCGCTGGTGGGCATGGGCTTACCGGCGCTGGTCCGGCTGGGCGTCGACGGAGGCGTGGTGAAGGGGGCCGAGTCCGCGCTGTGGCTGGCGACCGGCCTGGGCGTCGGTCTGGTGGTGGTCGGCTGGCTGACCACGACGAGCAGCACGGTGTTCGCGGCCCGCCTGGGCGAACGCCTGCTCTACCTGCTCCGCGTCCGCAGCTACGCCCACCTGCAACGGCTCGGCCTCGACTACTACGAGCGCGAGATGGCCGGCCGCATCATGACGAGGATGACGACGGACGTCGACGCCCTCTCGACGTTCCTGCAGACGGGCCTGGTCACCGCCGTGATCAGCCTGTTCACCGTCGTGGGCATCACCGCGGCCCTGGTGGTCACCGACGCGTCGCTGGCCCTGATCGCCCTCGCGGTGCTCCCGGTCCTGCTGGTCGCGACCGTGATCTTCCAGCGCCTCTCCTCCACCGCCTACGCCGAAGCCCGCGAACGCGTGAGCGCCGTCAACGCCGACCTGCAGGAGAACGTCTCGGGCCTGCGCGTCGCCCAGGCGTACACCCGAGAACGCCACTCGGCCGAAGCGTTCGCCGAGCGCAGCGACGCCTACCGCCGCTCCCGCCTGCGCGCCCAGCGCTACATCGCCACCTACTTCCCGTTCGTGGCAATGCTTTCCGGCGTGGCCCAGGCCGTGGTCCTGGCCGTGGGCGCCCACCGGGTAGCCACCGGCACCCTGACGCCGGGCGTTCTGCTGGCGTTCCTGCTGTACCTGGGCCTGTTCTTCAGCCCGATCCAGCAACTCTCCGGCGTCTTCGACGGCTACCAGCAGGCCCGCGTGGGCCTGCGCCGGATCGGCGACCTGCTCCGCACCCCGAGCACGGTGGAGCCACCGCCCTCACCGGTCCCGGTCCCGGCCCGCCTGCGCGGCGAGGTCGAGCTGCGCAACGTCTCCTTCACCTACCAGGGCGCCGACCGCCCGGCCCTGGACAACGTGTCCCTGCACGTCACCCCGGGCGAGACCGTGGCACTGGTGGGCGAAACGGGCGCAGGCAAGTCCACCCTGGTCAAACTGATCGCCCGCTTCTACGACGCCACCGCCGGCGAGGTCCTGGTCGACGGCGTGGACGTCCGCACCTACGACCTCTCCGCCTACCGCCAACGCCTCGGCGTGGTCCCGCAGGAAGCCCACCTGTTCGGCGGCGACGTGGCCGAGAACGTCGCCTACGGCCGCCCCACCGCCACCCAAGCCGAGATCGAACACGCCGTGGCCGCCGTCGGCGCCCTCCCGATGGTCGGCACCCTCCCCAACGGCTTCCACCAGCCCGTGGGCGAACGCGGCAACCACCTCTCCGCAGGCCAACGCCAACTGCTGGCCCTGGCCAGAGCCGAACTGGTCAACCCGGACCTGCTCCTGCTCGACGAAGCCACCGCCGCCCTGGACCCGGCAACCGAGTCCGCAGTCCTGGCCGCCAGCGACCACCTGACCGGCGCCCGAACCACCTTCGTGGTGGCCCACCGCCTGGCCACCGCCGCCAAAGCCGACCGGATAGTCGTCCTGGCAGACGGCCGCATAGTCGAACAGGGCACCCACACCGACCTATTGGCCACCAACGGCGCCTACGCCCACCTATGGCGCCACAACACCCCAGAAGCAGCCGCCTGACCACCTGTCCACCCCAAACGCACGGTCATTCCCAGGGCGCCCTTGCACCTCGCGTTCCGCCGCCTCCGCCCCGCGGCAGCGCCCGCCACGCCACCTACCCACACCCGAGCCCTGGCTCTGCACCCATCCGCCCACAAGCACGGCACCTGCCACGCCACCTCACCCAGCCCCGAGCCCCGCATCCACCCCGCACCTGCCACACCAGCCCTGGCACACCCAGCCCAGCCCTGGCTCGGGCCCTGACTCCTGGCTCCGGCCTCAGCTCCGGCTCCATCTCGGGCCCTGACTCCTGGCTCCGGCCTCAGCTCCGACTCCATCTCGGGCCCTGACTCCTGGCTCCGGCCTCAGCTCCAGCTCCATCTCGGGCCTTGGCTCCAGCCCTGGCCCGGCTCCGGCACATCCCGGCGCCAGCTCTCCATCCCGGGCCGCACACGCCAACCTCACCCCAGCCCCAGCCCGGTTGCACGGCTCCGGGCTCACCCATTGCGCCCGCCCTGACCGCACCCGTCCCGACCGCGCCCGGCCCTACCAGTTCCTCCGAGTGGCTCCGTGGCCCCGGCCACGAACCCTCGTCCCCACCCCCACCCGTGACGTACAAACCGACTCCATGCCCACCCGCCCCAAAGTCCTGTACGTCTCCAACCTCACCTACCCCGCCAGAGGCAGGCGCTACTGCGACGAGGACATCCACCTGACCGCACACCTGCGAAAGGACTTCGACCTGGCCATCTGCCACCCGGAGGACGCCGCCGCCCTCATGGCGGGCTTCGACACGGTGGTGGTCCGCAACAGCGGCCCGGTCATCGACCACGCCGACGCCCACGCGCACTTCCGCGAGCAGGCGAAGGCCACCGGCCAGCGCGTCTACAACCCGCTCACCGGCAAGGCCGACATGGCCGGCAAGCAGTACCTGGTCGACCTCACCGCGCTGGGCTACCCGGTCATCCCCACGGTCGACGACCCGGAACACCTCGACCGCCTCCCACCCGCGGCCGAGTACGTCGTGAAGCCCAAGGCCGGCGCGGACTCGCACGGGCTGAGGTTCGTCACGCGGGACCAGATCGAGGACACCGGCGACCTCATCCAGCCCAGGATCGATTTCCGGTACGAGGTGTCGTTCTACTTCGTCGACCACGACTTCCAGTACGCGTTGCACGCGCCGGATCCGGCCCAGCGCTGGGAACTCGCCGAGTACACGCCTTCGACGACCGATCTCGAATTCGCGCGGAAGTTCATCGAGTGGAACGACCTCGACCACGGCGTCCAACGGGTGGATGCCTGTCGCACACGAGAGGGAGATCTTCTGCTGGTCGAGCTCGAGGACCTCAACCCGTACCTGTCGCTGGACCGCACCGACGAGCGGTCCAGAACGGACTTCGTGAAGGCGCTGAGCACGTCGATCCGGCGATCCCTCAGGTGAACAAGATCAATCCACGGAGTGGACTCGTTGTACCTATCGTGAACTGATCAGCGCGCTCGGTGCGTATGCCACTCCAACAGTGCACTGAAAGGGAGGAGACGTAGTGAGACGCACATCAAGAATTGCTCAACTGCGGGTGACGACCGGGCCGTCCTGATCGATCCTGTGACAGAGCACTCCTTGCCAGGTGCCTCCAGCGTGTGAAGGCCCGGGCCTGGGGGACTAGCCTGACTACCGCATGAGTCAACACCAAGAGCGAGATGGATAGAGGCGAGCGCCAGCCGTGTCCAGCAGCAGTCCTGCGTCACAATTCGGGCCGAACGAGTGGCTCGTCGAGGAGATGTACGAGCAGTTCCTCGCGGACCCGTCATCCGTAGACCCGGCATGGCATGACTTCTTTGCCGACTACAAGCGTGCGGGCGGTAACGGCACCGCCACGGCGAGTGCGGGTGGCGCTACGACGACCACCGCCACCGTGACCCCGCCTGCCGCCGACAACGGCAAGGCCGCGCCCGCCGCCGCCCCCAAGCCGGTCACGCAGCCCAAGCCCGCGGCCACGCTGCCGCAGACCGGCAAGCCCGCGCCGCAGCAGGCCGCGAAGGCCAAGCCGGTCACGCAGAGCGCGCAGCCCGAGCAGAAGCAGCTGCGCGGTGCCGCCGCCGCGATCGCGAAGAACATGGAGCTGTCGCTCACCGTTCCGACCGCGACCAGCGTGCGCGCCGTGCCCGCCAAGCTGCTGGCCGACAACCGCATCGTCATCAACAACCACCTGAAGCGGACGCGCGGCGGGAAGGTCTCCTTCACGCACGTCATCGGCTACGCGGTGGTCCGGGCGCTGCAGGCGTTCCCGAACATGAACCGGCACTACGCCGAGGTCGACGGCAAGCCGTTCGTCGTCACGCCGGAGCACGTGAACTTCGGTCTCGCGATCGACCTGCCCGGCAAGGACGGGCAGCGCACGCTGGTCGTCGCGTCGGTCAAGGGCTGCGAGAACATGACGTTCACGCAGTTCTGGCAGGCCTACGAGGACCTGATCCGCAAGGCCCGCACCGGATCGCTGACGACGGAGGACTTCTCCGGCACCACGATCTCGCTGACCAACCCCGGCACGATCGGCACGAACCACTCGGTGCCGCGGCTGCAGGCCGGTCAGGGTGCGATCATCGGCGTCGGCGCCATGGAGTACCCCGCGCACTTCCAGGGCACCAGCGAGCAGGCGCTCACCGACATGGGCGTCAGCAAGATCATCACGCTGACCAGCACGTACGACCACCGCATCATCCAGGGTGCCGAGTCGGGCGAGTTCCTCAAGCGCGTGCACCAGCTGCTGCTCGGCGAGGACGGCTTCTACGACGACATCTTCGCGTCGCTGCGGCTGCCCTACGAGCCGATCCGCTGGGTCGCCGACATCCCCGAGGGCGCGGTCGACAAGACCGCGCGCGTCATCGAGCTGATCGACGCGTTCCGCACCCGCGGCCACCTGATGGCCGACACGGACCCGCTGAACTACCGCCAGCGCAGCCACGCCGACCTGGACGTGCTGAGCCACGGCCTGACGCTGTGGGATCTGGACCGCGAGTTCCCGGTCGGCGGGTTCGCCGGCAAGGAGCGGATGAAGCTCCGCGACATCCTGGGCGTGCTGCGCAACTCGTACTGCCGCACCGTCGGTGTCGAGTACATGCACATCCTGGAGCCGGAGGAGCGCCGCTGGATCCAGGAGCGCGTCGAGGTTCCGCACGAGAAGCCGCCGGCCACCGTGCAGAAGTACATCCTCAGCAAGCTGAACGCGGCTGAGGCGTTCGAGACGTTCCTGCAGACGAAGTACGTCGGCCAGAAGCGCTTCTCGCTGGAGGGCGGCGAGACCGTCATCCCGTTGCTCGACGCGGTGCTCGACAAGGCAGCCGAGCACGAGCTCGACGAGGTCGTCATCGGCATGCCGCACCGCGGCCGCCTGAACGTGCTCGCGAACATCGTCGGCAAGCCGATCTCGCAGATCTTCCGCGAGTTCGAGGGCAACCTCGACCCCGGCCAGGCGCACGGCTCCGGCGACGTGAAGTACCACCTCGGTGCCGAGGGCAAGTACTTCCGCATGTTCGGCGACGGCGAGACCAAGGTGTCGCTGACCGCGAACCCGTCGCACCTGGAGGCCGTCGACCCGGTGCTCGAGGGCATCGTGCGCGCCAAGCAGGACCTGATCGACCGCGGTGGCGACGTGTTCCCCGTCCTGCCGGTCGCGATGCACGGCGACGCGGCGTTCGCGGGCCAGGGTGTCGTGGCCGAGACGCTGAACCTGGCGCTGGTGCGCGGTTACCGCACCGGTGGCACGGTCCACATCGTCGTCAACAACCAGGTCGGCTTCACCACCGCGCCGGAGCACTCGCGGTCCTCGAAGTACTCGACCGACGTCGCGAAGATGATCGGCTCGCCGGTCTTCCACGTGAACGGTGACGACCCCGAGGCCTGCTACTGGGTCGCGAAGCTGGCCGTCGACTACCGCCAGGCGTTCCACAAGGACGTCGTGATCGACATGGTCTGCTACCGCCGCCGCGGCCACAACGAGGGCGACGACCCCTCGATGACGCAGCCTGCGATGTACGACGTGATCGATCAGAAGCGCTCGGTCCGCAAGACCTACACCGAGGCCCTGATCGGCCGCGGCGACATCACGGTCGAAGAGGCCGAGAAGGCGCTGCAGGACTTCTCCAGCCAGCTGGAGCACGTCTTCAACGAGGTCCGCGAGCTCGAGAAGCACCCGGTGACGGTCAGCCCGTCGGTCGAGGCCGAGCAGCAGGTCCCCGCGAAGCTGCCCACGGGCATCACCCGCGAGGTGCTGGAGCACATCGCCGACGCGCACGTGAACCTGCCGGAGGGCTTCACCCCGCACGCCCGCGTCAAGCCGGTGCTGGAGCGCCGCGCGAAGATGGCGCGCGAGGGCGGCATCGACTGGGCGTTCGCCGAGCTGCTCGCGTTCGGCTCGCTCGCGCTGGAGGGCCGCAAGGTCCGCCTGGCCGGCCAGGACTCGCGCCGCGGCACGTTCGTGCAGCGTCACGCGACCCTGATCGACCGCAAGTCCGGCGAGGAGTACACGCCGCTGCAGAACCTGTCGCCGGACCAGGGCAAGTTCATGGTCTACGACTCGGTGCTGTCGGAGTTCGCCGCGCTCGGCTTCGAGTACGGCTACTCGGTCGCGAACCCGCAGGCGCTGGTGCTGTGGGAGGCGCAGTTCGGCGACTTCGTCAACGGCGCGCAGCCGATCATCGACGAGTTCATCTCGTCCGGTGAGGCCAAGTGGGGTCAGCGTTCCGACGTCGTGATCCTGCTGCCGCACGGCCACGAGGGCCAGGGCCCCGACCACACGTCGGGCCGCATCGAGCGCTGGCTGCAGCTGTGCGCCGAGGGCTCCATGACCGTCGCGGTGCCGTCGACCCCGGCGAACTACTTCCACCTGCTGCGCCGCCACGCCCTCGACGGCGTCGACCGCCCGCTCGTGGTGTTCACGCCGAAGTCGATGCTGCGCCTCAAGGCGGCCGTCAGCGGCACGGACGAGTTCATCAACGACCGCTTCCAGTCCGTGATCGACGACCCGACGATCAAGGACCCGAACGCCGTCACGAAGGTCCTGCTGTGCAGCGGCAAGATCTCCTACGAGCTGCACGCCGAGCGCGAGAAGCGCGGCGGCGGCGACGTGGCGATCGTGCGCGTCGAGCAGCTCTACCCGGTCCCGGCCCGCAAGCTGACCGAGACCCTGGAGCGCTACCCGAACGCGAAGGACGTCCGCTGGGTGCAGGAGGAGCCGGCGAACCAGGGCGCCTGGCCGTTCTACGGTCTGGCCCTGCCGGAGCTGCTGCCCGAGCACCTGGGCACCGTCCGCCGCGTGTCGCGCCGCCCGATGGCCGCCCCGTCGGCCGGTTCGAGCAAGGTGCACGAGGTCGAGCAGCGCGAGATCATCACCCGCGCGTTCGAGTGACCACCGGATGACCGAACGAGCCGCCGGACCGCACCTGGTCCGGCGGCTCGTTTTCTAGGACCGCACAGGAGTTTTCGCCATGTACTTCACCGATCGCGGCATCGAGGAACTGGAGCAGCGGCGCGGCGAGGAAGAGGTCACGCTCGCGTGGCTCGCCGACAAGCTCCGCTCGTTCGTCGACGCCAACCCGGACTTCGAGACGGCCATCGAGCGTTTCGCCACCTACCTGGCGCGCGACGACGAGGACGACTTCGAGGACTAGTCACCTCGAACAGCGTTGCAACGGGTGCAAACGGAGCGATTATCGGAGCATGGGCAAGCACCTCAGGACGATCATCGCGGCACTGTTACCGCCCGCTGCGGCGTTCACCGTCCTGCAGGCCTGGGCAACGGCACATCCGTGGTGGGCGTTCGCGGCGCTGCTGGCATGGCAGGTGTTCGTCTGGAGTTTCGCGTTCGTCAGCAAGCTCGTCGGCGGTACTGCCGACGAGCTGAACGCCCGTTGGAAGGGTCCACTCGCCAAGTGGATCGACGAGTGGGTCCGGCACCGCCTCTCGGGCTTCGAGCGCCGCTACCGCCAGTCCGTGCAGAACAGCGTGCGGTTCGTCGACCTCAAAGGTCTCGCGACGATGGGGTTCTACACGCCTCAGCTCGACGAGGTCTTCGTCGACGTCAGCCTGGTCCACAGCGATCCGGTCAAGGTGCCCTCCGGTGTGCTGGGTCAGCAGCACGTTGAGCCCGATCGGCGTTTCATCGGTGATCTGATCGACAAACCGGATCCCGTGGTGCTCGCGGTGATCGGGGCTCCCGGCTGTGGCAAGACGACGCTCCTCAAGCACACGGCATTGCTGGTGTGCCGCACGCGTCGTCGGCGACGGCGCGTCCCCGTGCTGCTCTACCTGCGTGATCACATCCAGGCGATCGCGCAGAACACCCCGCTTCCGGAAATGATCCACCGCAGAGCGTCGGCAGGCTGGTTCGAGCAGAAACTGGACGCCGGCTCGTGCGTGGTCCTTCTGGACGGCCTCGACGAGGTCGCGGACCTGGAGAACCGGCGCGAGGTCGCGGACTGGGTCGAGCGTCAGGTCGCGTGCTATCCGCTGAACGACTTCGTGATCACCTCCCGCCCGCACGGTTACCAGACCGCACCGATCTCCGGCGCGGACGTCGTGCAGGTTCGGGGTTTCAGCGACCAGCAGGTGACCCGGTTCGCGCACGGCTGGTACCTCGCGTTCGAGCAGCGCAGCACCGGGGAGAAGTCCGCCGCCGTCGCCAAGCGCGCGGCGGCGGAAGCCGATGACCTGCTCAAGCGCCTGCACCACAACCCAGCGCTCTACGAGCTGACCGTCAACCCGTTGCTGCTCACCATGATCGCGAATGTGCACAAGTTCCGCGGAGCGCTCCCCGGTAGTCGCGTCGACCTCTACAGCGAGATCTGCCAGGTTCTCCTCTGGAGGCGACAGGAGGCCAAGAAGCTCTCGTCGGAACTGACTGCCGACCAGAAGATGATGCTCCTGAGCGGACTGGCGTTCGTGATGATGAGCCGCCACGTCCGCGACCTCTCCAGCGAACAGGTCAAAACCGAGTTCCGCTCGTTCCTGCGCCGGACAGCACGAGGGATCGACGAGGACGAGGTCCTCACCGACATGACGTCGAGCGGTCTGCTGGTGGAACGGGAACGTGATCTCTTCGCCTTCGCTCACCTGACCTTCCAGGAGTACCTCGCCGCTCACCACATCCGGGAGAAGCAACTGACCAAGGCGTTGGTGGACAACGTCGACGACGTGTGGTGGCGCGAGACGACGTTGCTCCACGTGGCCCGCGTGAACGCGGACCCGATCGTCCAGGCATGCCTCGACTCGGCAACGGTCAGAGCGTTGTCGCTGGCATTCGACTGCTCGGAGCACAGCAGCGAGCTCGCCCCGGAACTCCGCGCGGAACTCGATCAGTTGCTCGAGACCGTCTTCGACGAGAAGCAGAACACCTCGCTGCGGAGCCTCATGATCCACGTCGTGGTGTCACGCCATCTGCGCAATGTCGTCCGCACTGGCGAAGGCACCCGGCTGTGCACAGAACCCGTGACAAGGCGCATCTATCAGTTGTTCCTGGAATCGCATCCTCGTCATTGGCCGGACGGCTCGCTCGGCACACCTGACGAACCCGTCTGCGGGGTTCGACGGGCTGACGCCCAAGCGTTCGCCGAATGGGTCAACAGCAGCGACAGCTTCGAACGCATCGTCAGATTGCCCAGCAACGTCGAGCTGGAGTCGTGGCCGATGCGAGCGAAGCTCGGACAGCTGGTCCCCTGGGCATCAGATCGCCGTCTGCCCGCGCTGTCCGACCCGCGAAGCTACATGGTCTCCGCCGAACTTCTGGACAAGGACCTCGCCCACGACCTTCTCGTGCTGCCCGCAGTTGTGGAGAGCGCGGAGCTCTTCATGAGGACGAAGGATCTGCCGAACGGGTCAGTGCATCTCCCACCGCAGTCCGGCCTGCGGGTGCTGAAGCTCGGCGCGGCCACCAAGACCTGGGCCGGGCCGACGACGATCGGCCACGCACTGGTCAAAGCCGTCGAACGGTCTGCGGAGAGCACCAAATCCACCTTCGGGGATCGATTCCGGTTTGCGTTCATCAAGGTCGTCGGCAGTCGGGACGAGCACTACCAGGTGCCTCCCGACTGGATACCGGAGCTGATCGACCGAGCCGGTCAGGCCCCGATGACGGACTGGGGGAACGCCAGTCTCACGGAGTTCGCCACGCTGGCAGATGCCGTGTTCTCAGGAGAGGAACCACTTACCCCTGAGATCGCTTCGGAGTTGCGAATAGCAGCGATGTGCCTGTCCCTGGAGACTGACGACGACGACCAGGCGATGCGCTTTCGCTTCATCGCTGCCGGTGTGTCGTACCTGCAACGCCGGATCAGCGGCGCCATCCCGCCGATCGAGACGATCGTGCTGGCGATGGATTGACCTCGCCGACCGGCCGCACCGGTCTCGGCCCTCCCGGTACCGTCGGCGACGTTCACCGAACAGCACAACTGGGGGTACGAGATGAGCACGTTCAGGAAGATCACCGCCGGCCTCGTGGCGGTGGCGGCGTTCGGCATCCTCACCGCGACCGCCGCGCAGGCCGAGGGGTACCAGAGCACGGACGGCTACCAGTCGACGGACGTGGTCACGCCCGACTACGCCACGATTCACTAGCGCGGAAGGCCGATGACGAGCCGCCGGTCCGCCTGGCCCGGCGGCTCGTCGCGTCCTACCAGGCGTAGGCCTCCGGGGCGGGCTTGGAGCCGTTCGGGGCGGGCGCCGGGAACAACTCGTCCAGCTTCGCCAGCACGTCGGCGTCGAGCTTGAGCTCCGCCGCGCGCAGCGAGTTGTCCAGCTGCTCCGCGGTGCGCGGGCCGATGATCGGCGCCGTCACGCCCTCCTGGTGCAGCAGCCAGGCGAGGCCGACGTTGGCCGGGTCCTCCCCGAGCTCGGCGCAGAGCTTCTCGTAGGCGTCGATCGTGTCGCGGTACTTCTCCAGCGCGTCCGCGGACCGTCCGGACGCGCTGCGGGAGGCGCCGCCCTCGCGCTGCTTGCGCAGGACTCCGCCCAGCAGGCCGCCGTGCAGCGGCGACCACGGGATCACGCCGAGGCCGTAGTGGCGGGCCGCCGGCAGCACTTCCAGCTCCACCCAGCGGGTCATCAGGTTGTAGATCGACTGCTCGGACACCAGGCCGAGGAACCCACGCGTCCGTGCGGCTTCCTGGGCCTGGGCGATGTGCCAGCCGGCGAAGTTCGACGAGCCGAAGTAGATGACCTTGCCCTGCTGGCGCAGCACGGAGAAGGCTTCCCAGATCTCGTCCCACGGGGTTTCGCGGTCGACGTGGTGCATCTGGTAGAGGTCGATGTAGTCCGTCTGCAGGCGCTTCAACGACGCGTCGCACGCGCGGCGGATGTTCAGCGCGGACAGCTTGGTCTCGTTGGGCCAGTCACCCATGCTGCCGTAGAGCTTGGTGGCGACGACCGTCCTTTCGCGACGGTTGCCGCCCTGGGCGAACCACCGGCCGATGATCTGCTCGGTGACGCCCTCGCCCTGCTTCCAGCCGTAGACGTTGGCCGTGTCGAAGAAGTTCAGGCCGTGTTCGTGCGCGCGATCCATGATCGCGTGGCTGTCGGCCTCGGACGTCTCGGGGCCGAAGTTCATCGTGCCGAGGCACAGCCGGGAGACGGACAGGCCGCTGCGGCCGAGGTGGGTGTATTCCATGCTCTCCACCCTGCCTCGCGCGGGCGCGCGATGCCACGTGGAGTTGCTCCAGGGACACGGCCCTCACGTCACCGACCGGCTCTCCGGGCCACTTCCGACTCGAACTGGTCCGTGACGATCGTGAGACCGCCTGCCACCTTCGCGTCCGGCCGGAGCACGAACGTCCGCGTCGCGGACGGCCTGCCGGTGATGGAGAACCGCAGTGGCACGGACATGCCGCCCGATTCGACGCTTTCGACCTCGCGGAACGCCTTGAGGACGCCTTCGCGGGAGAAGTCCTTGCGCTCACAGGCGCGCTTCAGCACCGCACCGAAGCTCAGCCCGACCAGGTAACCGTAGTTGACCCCCATGGACGGGACGCCCTGCGGGAAGATCGACCGGTACGCCGCCGCGACCTGGCGCGGGCCGGCGATCGCGGCGTCGAACGGGGCGACGGACGACAGCACGAAGACCTGACGTTCCATGACGGTCGCGAGCGGTCCCTGCAACAGCTCGGGGGCGAAGCCGGGGTTGTTGATGATGATCGGGACGGTGAGCCCGAGCTGCGCGGCGGCGGCGACGGCGCTCGCCGTCTGCCGCGGGTTGGTGCTCAGGATGATCGCCTTCACGCCGGCCTCCTTGAGGCTCGCGATTCCCGGCGACATGTCCGGATCGGCGTCCTTGAGCGCTGCTTTCGTCAGGTTGAGACCGAGTTGGCGGACGGCGAAGGTGCTGCCGGAGATGGCGTCGTCGCCATATTCGTTCTCGTCGCTGATGTGCAGGTGGCCGACCGTGTCTCCGCGATTGAGCAGACCCTGCCGCATCAGGTACTCGATTCCGTTCATGACGTCGACCTTGTAGGTCGCCCCCACGACCATCATGTACGGATTGTCCAGCAAATCGCTCTTCCACGAGGTCGGCGCCACCAGGACCTGCTGGTGGAGCATGTCATCTTCGATCGACTGGGCGACCTTCGCCCCGACGAGCTGCACGAATCCGAGAACCTGGGGTTCGAGGGAGAGGTACTCGGACCTCCCCTTGCCGGTGTCGAAACCGTGGTCACGAACGATCAGTTCGACTTTTCTGCCGCAGATGCCGCCTGCGGAGTTGACCTTTTCGACGAACAGCCGATTGCCTTCGGTGACATTCTTTCCACCCGAGGCGAAGGGACCGGAGAGGTCGCTCAGAACACCCAGGTAGATCTTGTCCTGGGTCACCCCGGGCCCACCGCGAAACCCCCCGAGAAGGGGTGCGGCACCAATTCCTCCCCCACCGCAGGCAGCCAGCAGGGATGCAGACATGCACAAAGGGAGGACCCGAGAGATGAACCCGGACATCTTCACGTCCAATCGACCGACGGCTCGAAGGAGCTTACCTCCACCTTCACCCGATCGACAGTCCTCTCAGCACTTTTCACGACATCGTCGAATTAAATGGTAACCAAGTGACCTGTAAACGTTTCCGCCGACAATCACGCCGGATTTCGTCATAGTTTTGATAACTGAAATTTCGAACCTTTTGCCTGGCCCGTGCGTAGCGCCTGCCAGCAGGCCCACACGCGGGGGTTATACACGTATGCCACGCCGCCAGACGGCGTGCGTCAACGGCACGCCCGGCCGATACGCCAGATGCGTGATCGACGGCGCGTCCAGCACGTGGAGGTCAGCGCGCGCACCAGGCCTGATGACGCCGATGTCGTCTCGTCGCAACGCCTGCGCGCCGCCCGCGGTGGCCGACCACACGGCTTCCTCGACGGTCATGCGCATCTGCAGCACCGCGGTCGTGACGCAGAACGCCATCGACGAGGTGTAGGACGAGCCCGGGTTGCAGTTGCTGGCCAACGCCACGGTCGCGCCCGCGTCGAGCAGCGCGCGGGCGGGAGGCAGCGACTGGCGGGTGGAGAGATCGCAGGCCGGGAGCAGCGTGGCCACCGTGTCCGACGACGCCAGCGCGTCGATGTCCTGCTGCGACAGGTACGTGCAGTGGTCGACGGACGCGGCACCGAGCTCGACCGCCAGCCGCACACCCGGCCCCTCGCCGAGCTGGTTGCCGTGCACGCGCAGGCCGAGGCCCTTCTCGCGCGCGGCCACGAGCACTGCCTTCGACTGGTCGTAGTCGAAGGCACCCTTCTCGCAGAAGACGTCCGCCCAGCGCACGAGAGGTGCGACGGCGTCGAGCATCTCGCCGCGGACCAGGTCGACGTAGGTGTCGGCGTCCTCGCCCGGCGGGACGAGGTGAGCACCGAGGAACGTGATCTCGTCGGCGTGCTCGGCGGCGATGCGCGCCGACCGCACCTCGTCCGGAACGTTGAGGCCGTAGCCGGTCTTGGTCTCCACGAACGTCGTGCCCTGCCGGAGCGCCTCGGCGACGTGCCTGCGGACGACCTCCGACAGCTCGGCGTCGGCGGCCTGCCTGGTGGCGTTCACGGTGACGGCGATACCGCCTGCGGTGTAAGGCTTTCCGGCCATGCGCGCCCCGAACTCGGCGGTGCGGTCGCCCGCGAACACCAGGTGGGTGTGGCTGTCGACCCAGCCGGGCAGGACGGCCCGGCCCTCGACGTCGACCCGCTCGTCCGCGGCCGGGGCGCTGGAGGCCTGGCCCACCCAGGCGATCTCCGCGCCGTCGACGACCAGCGCGTCGCCGCCGAGCTCGGTGTTCGTGGTCAGCTCGCCGATGCCGGTGATCAGCACGCTCATGCCCACAGCTCCTCGATCGCGTCCGCCAGCAGCCTGCCGACGTCTCCCAGGGTCTCGTGCACACCGCCGGAGGCGACCACCCGGCCACCGACCACCACGGTGTCCACATCGGACGCTGTGGCCGACAGGAAAACCTGCTGCGGCAACGAACCCGCGGTGCGGGGCGTCGAGCAGCTGATGGCCACGAGGTCGCAGGGCGCGCCGGGTTCGATGCGGCCGGCTTCCGGCCATCCCAGCGCGTCGTGACGGGTGGCGGCCCGCAGCAGTTCGGCGGGCGAGAAACGACCGCGCTGACCGGTGCGAAGGCGTTCGTTGTGCTCCAACGCGCGAGTCTCCAGCAGCGGGTCGATCACGGCGTGCTGGTCGCTGCCCAACGACAGCGGGCTGCCCGCGTCGGCGAGCTCGCGGGCCGGCCCGATGCCGTCGGCGAGGTCGGCCTCGGTGGTCGGGCAGAAGCACGCACCGGTGCCGGACTCGCCCAGCAGCGCGATGTCCTCCGGCGTCAGGTGCGTGGCGTGCACAGCCGTGGTGCGCGGGGACAGCGCGCCTGCTTCCGCCAGGATCCCGGCCGGGGTGAGGCCGTAGGCGCCCAGGCAGGCTTCGTTCTCCGCCGGCTGCTCGGACAGGTGGACGTGCAGCGGGGCATCCGGGAATGCTTGCGCCACCACGGGAAGCTCGTCGCGCGGGACGGCTCGGACCGAGTGGATCGCGGCACCCACCCGCATCACGTCGTCGGACTTGAGCTCCGCGACCCGACCGGCCCACGCCTCGGCACTGCCGTCGGAGAAGCGTTGCTGCACCTCGTTCAACGGCTGGTCGATGCCGCCCGCGAGGTAGCAGGTGTCCAGCAACGTCAGCCGGATGCCCGCGTCCTTCGCGGCTTCGCGCAGGGCGTGACCGAACTCGTTCGACCGGTCGTGGACGTAGTGGAACTCGCCCACCGTCGACACCCCGGCGAGCGCCATCTCGCCGTAGACCGCGCGGGCGAGACGGTAGTAGGACCGCGGGGTGAGCTTGCCGGCCAGCGCGTACATGCCCTCGCGCCACGTCCAGAACGTGCCGCCACCGTCGTGGGTGCGGCCGCGCAGCGCCCGGTGGAACGCGTGCGAGTGCGCGTTGGCGAAGCCGGGCACGACGATGCCGTGCAGCCTCCGCACCCCCAGCGGAATCGTGTCCACTTCGGACACCGAGGTGATCACGCCGTTCTCGACGCGGACCAGCACGCGTTCCGCGAGGCCACCGGGCAACCAGGCCCGCTCGCACCAGAAGTTCATGAGGCGAGGTGTTCGAGGGTCGCGGCGAGCGCCTTGACGCCCGCGTCGACGTCGGCCTGCTCGGCGAACTCCTCCGGCGCGTGGCTCACGCCGGTGGGGTTGCGCACGAACAGCATCGCGGTCGGCACGTGCGCGGCGAGGATGCCCGCGTCGTGCCCCGCGCCTGTCGGCAGGGCCGGCACGCCGCCGAGCGCGGTGGCGATGTCGTCGCGGAGCCGGGTGTCGAAGTACACCGTGTCGCCGTACGACTCCTCGGTGATGGTCAACTCGCAACCCTCCTCCCTGGCAGCGTCGCGCGCCGCCTCGGAGATCTCCGCGACCATCGCGCGGGTGCGCTCGTCGTCGGTGTCGCGCGCGTCCAGCCAGACGTCCACAGTGGACGCGATGACGTTCGTGCCGCCGGGGTTGGGGACGAGCCGCCCCACGGTGGCACGCCCGCCGTCCCGTGCCGCTCTCCGCGCTGCCAGCACGAGTTGCGACGCCGGGAGCATCGGGTCGCGGCGGTCCTCGATCAGCGTGGCACCGGCGTGGTTGCCCTCGCCGCTGAACGTGAAGCGCCACCGGCCGTGCGCCAGGATGCTGCTCGCGACGCCGACCGGGACCGTCAGGCCGCGGCCCTGTTCGACGTGGAGCTCGACGAACTGGCCGATGCGGCCCAGGGTCCTGGTGTCCTCGCCGACCAGGTCCGGGTCGTAGCCCGCGGCCTTCATGGCCTCGGCCAGCGTGATGCCGTCCGGGTCCTTGAGGCCCAGCGCCTTGCCCGCGTCGATGGCACCGGTGAGGAGCCGGCTGCCCAGGCACGCGACGCCGAACCGGCCGCCTTCCTCCTCGGCGAACACCGCGATGGCGAACGGCCTGCGCGGCGTGAACCCCTTGGCCTGCAGGAGGTCCACGGCCTCCAGGGCGCTCGTGACGCCGAGGGGGCCGTCGAACGCGCCGCCGCCGGGCACGGAGTCCAGGTGGCTGCCGGTGACGAGCGCGTTGTCACCGCGCTCCCCCCACCAGGCCCAGAGGTTGCCGTTCTGGTCGGTTTCGACGTTCAGGCCGCGCTCGACGGCCTGCTCGACGAACCAGTGGCGCAGTTCGAGCTCCGGCTTGGCGTAGGCGTGGCGGGAGTAGCCGCCGCGCTTGGCGTCCCGGCCGACGTCCGCGATCTGGTCGAGCATCACGCCACCACCGGCGCGCTCGCGCAGGGGTCCCCTCCTGGGGGTCCCCCAATTTCAATTCTCCCAGCGAGGTCTGACAATTTTCAGCCCTCCATCGGGATGCGCACGCCCTTGGCGGAAGCCACCGACTTGGCCTCGTCGTACCCCGCGTCCACGTGCCGGATGACGCCCATGCCGGGGTCGTTGGTCAGCACGCGCTCGATCTTCTGCGCGGCCAGCTCGGTGCCGTCCGCGACGGTCACCTGACCGGCGTGGATCGACCGCCCGATGCCGACGCCGCCGCCGTGGTGGATCGACACCCAGGTCGCCCCCGAGGCCGTGTTGACCAGGGCGTTGAGCAGCGGCCAGTCGGCGATCGCGTCGGAGCCGTCGGCCATGGCCTCGGTCTCGCGGTACGGCGAGGCCACCGAACCGCAGTCCAGGTGGTCGCGGCCGATCACGATCGGCGCGGACAGCTCGCCGGACGCCACCATCTCGTTGAACTTGAGGCCGGCCAGGTGCCGTTCGCCGTAACCGAGCCAGCAGATGCGGGCGGGCAGGCCCTGGAACTCGACGCGCTCACCCGCCATCTTGATCCACCGGGCGAGCTGCTCGTTCTCCGGGAAGAGCTCCAGGATCGCCTGGTCGGTCTTGGCGATGTCGGCCGGGTCACCGGACAGCGCGGCCCAGCGGAACGGGCCCTTGCCCTCGCAGAACAGCGGCCGGATGTACGCGGGCACGAAGCCGGGGAACGCGAACGCCCGGTCGTAGCCGCCGAGCTGGGCCTCGCCGCGGATCGAGTTGCCGTAGTCGAACACCTCGGCGCCGCGGTCCATGAACCCGACCATGGCCTCGACGTGCGCGGCCATCGAGGCCCGCGCCCGGTCGGTGAACTCCTCCGGCTTCGCGGCGGCGTAGGACGCCCAGTCCTCCAGAGCCACCCCGACCGGCAGGTACGCCAACGGGTCGTGCGCGGACGTCTGGTCCGTCACGATGTCGACCGCGACCTCGCGCCGCAGCAGCTCGGGCAGGATCTCGGCCGCGTTGCCCACGACACCGACGGAGACGGCCTCACCGGCGGCCTTCGCGGCCAGGCAGCGTTCGACCGCCGCGTCCAGGTCGGCGGCGATCTCGTCCAGGTAGCGGGTCTCCAGACGGCGCTGGGCGCGGTGCGGGTCGACCTCGATGCACAGCGCGACACCCTCGTTCATCGTCACGGCGAGCGGCTGCGCGCCACCCATGCCGCCGAGGCCCGCCGTGACCGTCAGAGTTCCGCGCAACGAACCGCCGAACCGCTTGTTGGCGACTGCGGCGAACGTCTCGTACGTGCCCTGCAGGATGCCCTGGGTGCCGATGTAGATCCACGAACCGGCGGTCATCTGCCCGTACATCGTGAGGCCCTCGGCCTCCAGGCGGCGGAACTCCGGCCAGTTCGCCCAGTCGGGCACCAGGTTGGAGTTCGCGATCAGCACCCGCGGCGCCCACTCGTGCGTGCGCATGACGCCCACCGGACGTCCGGACTGCACCAGCAGCGTCTCGTCGGCCTCCAGCGAGGCCAGCTCGCGGGAGATCGCGTGGAACGACGGCCAGTCGCGCGCGGCCTTGCCCGTGCCGCCGTAGACGACCAGGTCCTCGGGGCGCTCGGCGACGTCGGGGTCGAGGTTGTTGTGGAACATCCGCAGCGCGGCCTCGGTCGACCACTGCTTGGCGGTCAGCGACGTACCTCGATCAGCACGAACGGTGGTCATCACAGAGCTCCACTTCGAATCAGGGCCTCGGCGGCAGCGATCTCGGGTGCGAGGTGGCGGTCGGGACCGGGTCCCTGCACCGTCTCGCGCAGCTTCGCCACGGCGGCGGCCGTCGCGGGGGCGGGCTTGAGGGGCGCGCGCAGGTCCAGCGCACGCGCGGCGGTCAGCAGCTCGATCGCCAGCACGGTGGTCAGACCGTCGACGGCCTTGCGCAGCTTGCGGGCGGCGGACCAGCCCATCGACACGTGGTCCTCCTGCATGGCGGAGGACGGGATCGAGTCGACGGACGCGGGCACCGCGAGGCGCTTGAGCTCGGACACGATCGCCGCCTGGGTGTACTGGGCGATCATGTGACCGGAGTCGACGCCGGGGTCGTCGGCGAGGAACGGCGGCAGCCCGTGCGAGCGCGACACGTCGAGCATGCGGTCGGTGCGGCGCTCGGCGATGGAGGCCACGTCCGCGAGCGGGATGGCCAGGAAGTCGAGCACGTAGGCGACGGGTGCGCCGTGGAAGTTGCCGTTCGACTCGACCCGGCCGTCGGCCAGCACCACGGGGTTGTCGATCACCGACGACAGCTCGCGGTCGGCCACCGTCGCCGCGTACGCCACGGTGTCGCGCGCCGCGCCGTGCACCTGCGGGGAGCAGCGCAGCGAGTACGCGTCCTGCACGCGGGTGCAGTCGGGGCCGCGGTGCGAGGCGACGATCTCGGAGCCGCGCAGGAACGCGAGCATCCGCGCGGCACTGACGTTCTGGCCGGGGTGCGGGCGCAACGCGTGCAGCTCCGGCTCGAACACCCGGTCGGTGCCGAGCAGCGCCTCGACGCTCATCGCGGCGGTGAGGTCGGCGATGTCGAGCAGCCTGGTGAGGTCGGCGATCGCGAGCGACAGCATGCCGAGCATGCCGTCAGTGCCGTTGATCAGCGCGAGGCCTTCCTTCTCGGCCAGCTGCACCGGTTCGATGCCGGCTTCCGCGAGCGCCTCGGCCGCGGGGACGAGCTCGCCCCGAGCGTTGCGGACCATGCCCTCGCCCATCAGCGCCAGGGCGCTCGCCGAGAGCGGCGCGAGGTCGCCGGAGCAGCCCAGCGAGCCGAACTCGTGCACCACCGGGGTGATGCCGGCGTTCAGCACGCCCGCCATCGCGTCCACAGTGGACAGCCGGACGCCGGTGTGGCCGGTTGCGAGGGTGCGCAACCGCAGCAGCATCAGCGCACGCACGACCTCCCGTTCGACCTCGGGACCGGAACCGGCGGCGTGCGAGCGGATCAGCGACCGCTGCAGCTGGGCACGGCGGTCCGGCGGGATGTGCCGGACGGCGAGCGCGCCGAACCCGGTCGAGACGCCGTAGGTGGGGCGTTCGGCCGTGGCGAGCTGTTCGATGTGGCCGCGGGCGGTGGTGACCGCCTCACGGGCCGCCTCGGTGATCGTCACCGGGGCGCCGTCGCGGGCGACGGCATGAACGTCCTCGAGGGTCAGCGGCTTCGGACCCAGCTCCACCGGTTGTCGCATGCAGACATCACAGCGCTCCGGGGCCGACTCAGCGACCCCGGAGCGCGGATGCGTGTCTGGAATGCCAGACGGTCTACCTGCCGAGCCAGCTCGTGTCGGGAGACGGCACGAGCTCGACCTTGTCGATGGTCGAGACCAGCTCGGCGACCGGCGCGCCGCCGGTCGCGCTGATCCAGACGTCCCCGTCCTGCACCGCGACGGTGTCGTCCACGACGAAGCCCTGCTTGCCGCGAACGGTGACCGGCGTCCGCGTGCCGTCGGCCTGCGGGGCCCGCGGTGACACCTTCACCCGAACGGGCTGCAGGTTGACCTGCGCGAACCAGTCCGCGGGCCCGTTGCCGCCCATCTCGGACGCCTGCTTGCCGTTCACCCGGAACACCGGCTGGTACACGGCCTTCGCGTCGGCCCGCACGGAATCGGCGACGCGCAACGCCGTCTCCCGCAGGTCGGCCACGGCGTTCACGGTGACGACCAGCGTCTCCTGCGCCTTCCACTCGACGGTGGCGGCCTGGCCGACCAGCTGCAGACGACCCTTCAGGCCGCGGACCGTCACGTCCTCCCACCCGGCGGTGTCGAGCTGGAGGGAACCGCCGGCGACCGAGATCGACGGGCCGCTGCCGCGAACGATGTTCTCCGCGGCGCCCGCGGGCACCCACGTGCGCACGACCTGACCGTTCTCCACGCTGCGGTGGCCCTCGACGAAACCGTCCGGCAGCCAGTGCGGCGCGTACTTGAGCGCGTTGCCGCTGTTCGGCACGAGCGCGGCGGCCGCGTCGTTGCCACTCGGCGGCGCGTACCGGTCGCTGGCGATGACGCCGGCGAAGATCAGCGCGCTGACGGCGGCGACCCCGACGGCGGCGATCATGAACACGTTGCGGTGCCTCTTGCGCTTGCGGCGCAGGGCGTTGAGCGTCGGCCCCGGATGCGGGGTGCGTTCGGCCAGCTTGCCGAGCGCCTCCGTGATGAGCTGTTCGGTGTCGTTCACGACAGGCCCTCCCCGAGCCGCAACCCGACACCAGCGGGTTCCGGCGTGTGGTCCAGGCGGAGTGTGGCCAGCGCACGTGAGATGTGGCTGCGCACGGTTCCCTCGGCACAACCGAGCATCTGTGCGATCTCCGAGTCCTCGTAGTTCTCGTAGTAGCGGAGCACGATCGCGGCCCGCTGTTTGCGGGGCAGCTTGGCGATCCGCTGCAACATGGCTTCCCGCTCGTCGTAGTGGTGCGTGGTGTCACCGACGGGCGGTGTGACGGACTCCAGCGTCGTCATGCAGAGGGCCACGTCCTTGGCGGCCCTGCGGCGGCGCCACGAGAGGTACTCGTTGGTCACCATGCGCTTGACGTAGGCGTGAGGGAGGTCGACTGAACCGATGCGATCCCACTTCTGCTGCGCACGCAGCAGCACTTCCTGGACCACGTCCTGGGCCAGGTGCGGGTCACACGTGAGCACGGTGGCGTAGCGCAGCAACGGGGTCACCTGTTCTGCCACGAAGTCATCGAAACTCGGTGTCAATCCCGACCCCCTTCAAAACCGTCACGCCACTCCAACGCACCTGTGGCCTGTTCTGTTGAGTGTGCACTGATGGACGAACGGCGTGGGCTGCATCACATGGGAAAATCACCGTCGTGGGCAGCAGCAGTGACGTTCCCGCACTGCGACGCGGACTCGCGGTGCTGCGGTTGCTGGCGGGCAGACCCGGCCCGGTCTCCGCGGCATCGGTGGCGCGCGAGCTGAATCTGCCCAGGTCAACGACCTACCACCTGCTGTCGGAACTGACCGAGGCCGGCTTCGCGACGCACTTCCCCGAGGAGAAGCGGTACGGCCTGGGCGTCGCGTCCTTCGAGCTCGGCTCCGCCTACCTGCGGCACGACCCGCTGGAACGGCTGGCCCGCCCGTTGCTGCGCAAGCTCGCCGACCGGATGGAGAAGGTCGCGCAGCTGGGCGTGCTGCACGGGGCCGAGGCGCTCTATCTGGTGCGTGAGCAGCCACGGCAGCCGCAGACGATCGTGTCCGACGTCGGCGTGCGGCTGCCCGCCCACCTCACGGCCTCGGGGCGCGCGATGCTGGCGCACGTACCTCCGGCGCAGGTCAGGGCCTTGTTCCCGTCCGTGGCGTCGTTCGTCGACCGGACCGGGCGGGGCCCGCACAACCTGCCGGCGCTGCGCCGGTTGCTGACCACCGAGCGGCGTCAGGGCTGGGCGGTCGAGGACGGTTTCGTGACCGTGGGCTTCGCGTCCGTCGCGGCACCGGTGTTCGACCACGGCGAGCGCCCGATCGCGGCCATCACGCTGACGTTCCGGCACGTCTGCGACACGCCGTGCGGCCAGACGTGGCCGGACCTCGCCAAGGAGGTGCGCAAGGCGGCCGAGGAGCTGACGGCTCGAATCGGCGGTCACGCAGCACCAAATCAGTAGCCATGTACATAGTAGCCATGTACTGTATCTGCCATGAGCAGTGCAGAAGCGACGCCTGGGCACCTCGTGTGGCGTCTGGCGATGAAGTGGCGCACGGCCGTTGACCGCGCGTTGGACCCCCTCGGGCTGACGCACGCGCAGTACGTCGTGCTGTCGTCGTTGCTCGGCCTGGACCGCCCGTCACAACGCGAGCTGGCGGACCACACGGGCCTCGAACCGCTGTACGTCTCGAAGCTGGCGCGCGCGCTCGAATCCTCGGGGCTGATCGAGCGCGCACGCGACAAGGTCGACACACGGACCGTGCGGCTGGCACTGACCCCACAAGGCCGTTCGGTGGTCGAGCCCGCCGTGGCTCTTGTCAGCGCGTTGCTGGACCGGTTGCTGGCGCCCCTCGGCGACCCTGCTGATTTCTCCCGCGAGCTGACCGCACTGCTCGCCGTTCCCCTCGACTGACGGAGTTCCCGCCATGCCCGTTGTTCCCGTCCTCGACTCGACCATGCACTACGAGCGGTCCGGCTCCGCGCCGATCGTGTTCCTGCACGGCAACCCCAGCTCGTCGCACGCCTGGCGGCACGTGCTGCCCGAGCTGGGAGGTCTGGCGCCGGACCTGATCGGCATGGGCCGCTCGGGCAAGCCGGACATCGCCTACTCGTTCGCCGACCACGCCCGCTACCTCGACGCGTGGTTCGACGCCCTCGGCCTGGACCGCGTGGTGCTCGTGGGCCACGACTGGGGCGGCGCGCTGGCGTTCGACTGGGCCGCCCGCCACCCCTCGCGTGTCGCGGGTGTGGCCTTCTTCGAGACGATCGTGAAGCCGATGACCGGCTCCGAGCTGCCGCTGCCCGCCCAGGAACGGCTGCGCAGGTTCCGCGTGGCATCGGCGCTGGACGACGACGCGTTCGTGCGGCAGGCGTACACCGGTGGTGTTCTGTCGCCCGTCTCGGACGAGGACCTGGCGGCCTATCTGGCGCCGTTCGCTGATGTGGTGGGCCGACGGCCGGTGCTCGCGTGGGCCAAGCAGATGCCGTTCGACGGCTCACCGGCCGAGCTCATCCCGCGCATCGAGGCCTACGACGCGTGGCTTGGTTCGTCTTCAGACGTGCCGAAGCTGCTGCTGACGTTCGAGGGTTCGCCGACGTTGCTGATCGGACCTGCGCTGCAGGCCTGGTGCGAGGAGAACATCGCCGCGCTGGACGTGGTCGCTGTCGGCGAGGCCGGGCACCACGCGACGGAGGATCGGCCGAAGGAGATCGCGGCCGAGATCGCCGCTTGGACGGAACGCCACCGCCTGCTTGCATAGCGTGCATGGGGGTAACAGTCGAGGAGCTCGATTTCGCGCAGGCATCGGAAGACGACAGGCGCGGCCTGTTCGACGTCCGGGCAGCCTGGACCGCGGTGCCAGTGGTGCCGTACGACGCCTTCGCCGCCGCTTGCTCGGCACGCGACGAGCTCGGCTTCGGGCCTTCACGGTTCGCGGTGGCACGGGAGGCAGGCCAGATCGTCGGCTACGCCAGGGCGAAGGTCTCGGAGGCGGAGCAGAACGCAGACCTCGGCCTGATCATCGTCGTGGTACGACCGGAACATCGCCGCCAGGGCATCGGCACGGCGTTGCTCCGCGCGGTGCCCTCCTTGCTGAACGGGCGAACGATCGTCGAGTCATGGGGCCTCACCAAAGGCGATGAGGGCGAGCGGTTCGCCACCGCCCGCGGGTTCCGGATCGTCACCTCCATGACGACTCAACGGCTGGCGCTCGCCGCGCTGCCAGAGGTCGCCGAGCTGCCATCCGGATATGAACTGGCCACGTGGAGAGGCACGGTGCCAGAGGAGTTCGTCGAGGCGTACGTCAAGGGGCTCAACGCGGTCGCGGACGCGCCGTTCGGTGAAACTGCCCTCGACCACGCGTTCAACACGGTCGAAAGCGTGCGGCAGGACACGGCTGACCGGTGGGTCGTTCTCCTGCTGCACGAAGGCGAAGCCGCCGGTGTCACGGTGGTCGAGCTGGACCCTGCGGTGCCGGCCGTGGCGACGCAGCTGCACACGGCCGTGCTGCCGGCGCATCGCGGCAAGGGACTGGGCCGGCTGATCAAGGCACGGATGCTGCACAACCTGACCGGCGTCGAAGAGATCTATACGCGCACGAGCAGCGAGAACGAGCACATGCTCCGCGTGAACCACTCGCTCGGCTACACGGACATCGACACGTACGTCGCCGTACAAGCGCAAGTCGCTGACCTGCGGCACCGCCTGGTTTCATAGGGCGCATGGGGGAAATCGACGTCGAGGAACTCGACCTCGCCAGTGCGGCCGAAGCCGACCAGCGCGCGCTCTTCGACCTTCAGATGGCCTGGTGGACGGCCGCCATGCCACCACGTCAGCTACCCGACTTCAGCGGGTGGGTGCGCCGTCATCTGATGCCCGACGGCAGCTGGGGTCGCCCGCGGTTCGCGGTCGCGCGGGAGAACGGCCACATCGTCGGATATGCGCACAGATTCGTGTCGGAAGCCGACAGCACGCACCTGGTCGCGGGCAACATCATCGTGGGCGAGCGGTGGCGGGGCCGGGGCATCGGCACCGCGTTGCTCCGGCACTCCCTCCGCCTGGCGAACCGCGACACGGCCACGGCCTCGTGGATTCCCGCGGACAGCGAGGGCGCGCGATGGGCCGCCCGCCGAGGTTTCACCGTGGTCAGCTCGCTCACCTTGCAGGATCTCGTCCTCGCGGACCCGCTTCCCGAGGTCGGTGAGGTTCCGTCCGGGTACCACCTGGCGCAGTGGACGGGACGGGCTCCGGAGTCGCTGCTCGACGCCTACGTCGACGCGCTCAACACGTGGGCCGACCAGCCCATGGGCGACAGCACGATCGAGCTGGCCACGTTCACGCGGGAACGGGTGCGGCAGGAAGAGGACCAGCTGTTGGCCGGCGGTGTCGACGTGCATGTCGTCCTCGCGCTGCACGGCACCGAGGCCTCCGCGGTGACGGTGATGCATCGCAGCCTCGCGCGGCCTTCCGTTGGCCTCCAACAGCACACCGGCGTGCTCTCCGCCCATCGCGGCAAGGGCCTGGGCCGACTGATCAAGGCACGGATGCTGCACGACCTGACCGGTATCGAGATCATCGAGACCAAGACGAACAGCACGAACGAGCACATGCGGCGGATCAATCACTCGCTCGGCTTCACCGACCGGCTCACCACCGTCACCCTGAGCGCCCGCGTCACCGATCTGTTGCGGTGAAACGAGAACGGGGCGGACACCCGAAGGTGCCCGCCCCCTTTCCGGTGACGTCAGATGCCCGCGGAGGCGAGCCATTCCTTGGCGACCTTCTCGGGCTCCGGCTTGTCCGGGGACGCGAGCTTCTGGTTGAGGTCCAGCAGCACCTTCGTGTCGAGCTTCTTCGAGATGGCGTTGAGGGTGTCGCGGACCTGCTGCGACGCCTTCTTCTCGTTGATGAGCGGCAACACGTTCTGCGCGGCGAAGACGTTCTTCGGGTCTTCCAGCACCACGAACTCGTTGGCCTTGATGGCGGCGTCCGTCGTGAAGAGGTCGGCCGCCTGCACGGCGTTGTCCTTAAGGCCGGCCACGGTCACCGGGCCGCCGACGTCGAGTGCCTTGAACTGCTTGAACTCGCAGTTGTACTTCGCCTTCAGGCCGGGCAGGCCGTCGGGGCGGTTCTGGAACTCCGGCGGGCCGCCGAAGACGAGGTCCTTGCAGTACGGCGAGAGGTCCTCGATCGTCTTGAGGCTGTACTGCGCGGCGATCTGCTTGGTGACGACGACCGCGTCCTTGTCCTCAGCGGCGGACTTCTCCAGCACGGTGAGGCCCTGCGGCAGCGACTTCTTCAGGGCCGTGTAGACCTCGTCGGGGCCGACCTCGGTCGCCTCCTTGTTGACGTACTTGAGAAGCACGCCGGTGTACTCGGGGATCAGGTCGATCGAGCCGTCCTGCACGCCCTTGAAGTACAGCTCGCGGTTGCCGATGTTCAGCTTCTTGGAGACCTTGATGCCCTTGGCCGCCAACGCTTGCGCGTAGATCTCGGCGAGCACGGTCGACTCCGGGAAGTTGGCGGAACCCACCACGATGGTGTCCGTCGGGGCCGGGTTGTTGCTGCCTCCCGACAGCGGGTCACCGCCGCACGCCGACAGAAGCATCACGGCAGCGACAGCCGTGGCAATGCGCTTCATCTCTTTCCTCCGGTTCCCACTGGACGCAGCCCTGGCGAGACCGTCAGCCGTTGCAGGCCGGCGAACCCCAGGTCGACGAGAACGGCGAGCAGTGCCACGAGCACCGCGCCGGCGAGCATCTGTCCGAACTCCTGCAGGGCGAGGCCGTCGAAGACGAGCCTGCCGAGACCACCGGCGCCGGTGTAGGCGGCGATGGTGGCGGTCGCGACCACTTGCAGTGCGGCGCCGCGGAAACCGCCGTAGATCAACGGAAGCGCGTTCGGGATCTCCACGTTCAGCAGCACGCCCGACTCGCGCATGCCGACGCCCCGTGCCGCGTCGACCGCCACCGGGTCGACGGCGCGGATGCCCGCGTAGGTGCCGGCCATGATCGGCGGGATCGCCAGCAGCACCAGGGCGACGTACACCGGGAAGTCGCCGAGGCCCGCCCACAGCACGACGAGGATCAGCACGGCCGTCGTCGGCAACGCCCGCAGCGCGTTGGAGAGTCCGACGACGACGAAGCCGCCCTTGCCGGTGTGGCCGACGAACGCGCCGAGCGGGATCGCGATCACCGCGGCGATCAGCAACGTCACCAGCGTGTAGCCGAGGTGTTCCAGCAGCCGCACCGGAATTCCGGTCGGACCGGACCAGTGCGCGGGGTCGAAGAGCCAGCCGCCCATCAGCTCACCTCCCCGCCCTCGCCCACGGCGTGAGCACTCGTCCGAGCAGCAACAGCAGACCGTCCGCGAGCACCGCCAGCACGACCGTCCCGATGAGACCCGCGAAGACCTTCGCGGAGTTGTCGGTCTGGTAGCCCTCGGTGAAGAGCTGGCCGTAGCCGCCGAGGCCGACGAGCGCGCCGACGCTCACCATGCTGATGTTCGACACGGCCGCGACCCGCAGGCCCGCGATCGTGACGGGCAACGCCAGCGGGAAGTCGACCGTCAGGAACCGGCGCAACGGCCGGTAGCCCATCGCGTTCGCGGCGGCGGTCACGTGGCCCGGCACCGACGACAGCGCGTCGGAGACCGAGCGGACCATCAGCGCGATCGTGTAGATCGTCAGCGGCACGATGACGTTGATCTCGTCGAGGATCTTCACGCCGATCAGCACCGGGGTGATCACGATCAGCGCGATGGACGGGATCGTGAACAGGATGTTGGCCAGCGGGAAGAGGATCGCGCGGGCCGTGGCGGACCGGCTCGCGAGCCAGCCGAGCGGGATCGACAGCACGAACCCGACCAGCACCGGCACCGCGGAGAGCCGGAGGTGCACCTCGGTGACTTCCCAGAACCTGGCCCAGTTCTCGAAAATCCAGGTCACTTCGGGACCTCACCCGCCGCGCGGGCCTTCGCGAGCGCCTTGATCACGTCGTCGGCCTGCACGACGCCGATCACCGCGCCGTTCTCGTCGACCGCCACGCCGAGCGCGGACGGCGAGCTGAGCGCGGCGTCGAGCGCGCCGCGCAACGTGCTGCCGTCGTAGAGCGAGCCGCCGGAGATGAGGTCCTGCTCGCGCACCTCGACCTCACCGTCCACACCGGACAGCCAGCCCCTCGGCCGGTCCTGGTCGTCGACGACGAGCGTCCAGTCGTCGACCACGACGCGCTCGCCGAGCTTGGCCGTGGCGACGGGACGCACGGGCACGTCGGCGTGCAGGAACGTGAGCGTGCGGTAGCCGCGGTCCCTGCCGACGAACGAGGCCACGAAGTCGTTGGCCGGCGCGGCCAGCAGCTCGGTCGGCCGCGCGTACTGGGCGAGGTGGCCACCCGTCTGGAACACGGCGACGCGCTCGCCGAGCTTGAGCGCCTCGTCGATGTCGTGCGTGACGAAGACGATCGTCTTGTCGAGTTCCGCTTGCAGGCGAAGGAGTTCGTTCTGCAGGTCCTCGCGCACGACCGGGTCGACGGCGCTGAACGGCTCGTCCATCAGCAGCACCGGCGGGTCGGCGGCCAACGCGCGCGCGACGCCCACGCGTTGCTGCTGACCACCGCTGAGCTGCGCCGGGTAGCGCTTGCCGAACGCGGGGTCGAGGCCGACGATCTCCAGCAGCTCCGCCGCGCGCGTGCGGGCCTTGCGTCTGTCCCAACCGGACAGCAGCGGCACGGTGGCGACGTTGTCCAGGACGGTGCGGTGCGGGAAGAGCCCCGCCTGCTGGATCACGTAGCCGATGCCGCGCCGCAACGTCGGCGGATCCACGCTGAGGACGTCCTTGCCGTCCACCAGGATCGTGCCGGACGTGGGGTCGATCATGCGGTTGACCATGCGCAGCGACGTCGTCTTGCCGCAGCCGGAAGGACCGACGAACACCGTGATGGTGCCCGCCTCGACCGCGAGGTCGAGCTCGTCGACAGCGATGGTCCCGTCCTCGAACCGCTTGGTGACGGCCCGGAACTCGATCACCCTTCGGATCCCTCCGGTCGTGACGGCCTCCCCGATTCGGGCCGCCCTGGATGTAGATCTGAAAGACCTTAACTCGTTCGGCGTACCCCGGCACAGCGTTCCACCATCTGACAGGCCGTATGGTCTACCGCTTGTGACGATCGACCAGGTTCGGCAGTTGGTGGCGGAGCGCGGCGTGCACGCCCGCAAGCTCCGCGAGGTGTTGTCCCTGCTCAGCGAGGACTGGCACCCGCTGGCCGAGCTCGTGCGCCTGCCCGCGGTCCCCCGCCGCACGGTCCAGGACCTGCTCAAGGCGCTCGGCGACGACATGGAATCTTCAGACGATCGTTACCGCATCGCACCCGGCAAGGTGGCCGCCTACCGGGACGCCTTCGGCATCTCGGGTGTTCGCGACCACACCGACGTGCTGCGGCAGATCCTCGTCGACATCGCCGACGTCCCACCGCCGTTGTCCTCGTTGGACCACGTGCAGGCCACCGCGGAGACGGCGCTGAACCGCGCGGTGTGGCTGGACTCGACGTACGACCTCGCGGGCAAGCGTCTGCTGTGTCTCGGCGACCACGACCTGACGTCACTCGCCGTCGCCGCCGTGAACCCGAACGTGTCGATCACGGTCGTGGATCTGGACGAACGGCTGCTGGAGTTCATCGACTCACGTGCCGCCGCAAGGGACCTGGACATCCGGACGTTGCACTGCGACATGCGTTTCGGGCTGCCCACGTCGGTTCTGGAGTCCTTCGACCTCGTCTTCAGCGACCCGCCCTACACGCCGGAGGGCATGGGGCTCTTCGCCGGACGGGCGGTCGAGGCCCTCGGCGACATCGCCGACGGGCGGGTGCTGCTGGCCTACGGCTTCTCCGACCGCACGCCCGCGCTGGGGCTGAAGGTCCAGCAGGAGCTGCAGAAGCTCGGGCTGGTGTTCGAGGCGATCCTGCCCGCGTTCCACCGGTTCGACGGCGCCCAGGCCATCGGGTCGGCCGCCGATCTGTACGTCTGCCGCCCCACGGGCCGGCGCGCGGTGTCCGGTGGCACGCGGATCTACACGCACGGCGCGCAGTCCGTGGAGTCGTCCGGGCCGTCGCGGGAAGCGCTTGCCGCGCTGTCGGAACTGGCGCCGCGCCCGGAGTCCTCGCCACCGCCGAAGCCGCGCGCGGCCGGTTGGGCGGAGCCCGTCGGCAAGGGCGCCGCGTCACTGGCGGTCGACCTGTCGGCGGACCCTGGACCGTGGTTGCTGCGCACCCTGCTGGCGTCGAGCCCGGCCCGGCTGGCGTGCCTGGTGCCGAACAACCATCCGGCCGTGTCGTCGGAGGCGGGGCAGAAGGAGCTGCAGGAGCTGGTGCACACCCGGTTCAAGCTGAAGTTCCTGCGCAACAACCCGGACGGCAAGACCACGATCGTCGTCGCCGACCAGGTGCTGACCGGAACGCTGTCGCTGGGCGACCGCACGGTCCGCGAGGTCCTCATGAAGGCGCACGGCAAGCTGCGCAACGTGTGGCGCGAGGCGTTGATCACGGCGTCGCAGGGCGTGCTGACCAAGAAGCAGGCAGCGGAGATCGTCGACAACGCCGCGGTCTCGTCCGAGGACCTCGAACTGCGGTTGATCGACCTGCCGAAGCACCGGATCGCGGCGCTGCTGCCGGAGATCTCAGCCAGCGCGCGGTATGTGGAGCGGCCCGAGGGCTAGCACGGCGCGGAACTCCTTGGGCGGCACCGGACGCGAGAACAACCAGCCCTGGTACGCGTCCACGCCGACCCCGCGCAGCACGTGGAACTGCGTGGCCGTCTCGACACCCTCGGCCACGCACTTGCGCCCCATCGCCCGCGCCATGTCCACGACCGCACGCGCGACGGCGAAGTCCGAGGAGTCGTTGCCCACGCCGGAGACGAACCGCCGGTCCACCTTGATGATCTGCGCCGGCAGGTCCTTCAGGCGCGCCAGCGACGAGTAGCCGGTGCCGAAGTCGTCCACGGCGAACTGCACGCCGCGCTGCACCAGCTCGTCCATCGACTGCCGCACCCGTGACGGCAGGTCGACCAACGCCGTCTCGACCAGCTCCAGGACCACGCGGTCCCACGGCACGCCGGACTCGAGGATCGCGGTCGACACGATGTCGACGAACTCGGGATCGCCCGGCACCAGACCGGCCAGGTTCACCGCCACCGACACCGGACGACCGTCGGGCGCGGGCCAGGTGGCGGCCTCGCGCAACGCGGTCCGCAGCACCCAGCGGTCGAGCTCGCGCATCAGATCGCCCTGTTCGGCGACGGGCAGGAACACGTCCGGCGGCAGCAGCCCGCGGTCCGGGTGCGGCCAGCGCACCAGTGCCTCGGCGGTCAGCACGGCGCCGTCGACGCCCACGACCGGCTGGAAGTGCAACGCCAGTCCGTCGTGCTGCAACGCGTCCCGCAGCTGGCCTTCGAGGTGCACCTGGCGGTCCGCGGAGGCGATCAACGCGGCGGAGGCCAGCGACACCCGCCCCGCACCGTTGCGCTTCGCCTCGAACATGGCGGCGTCGGCGAACCGCAGGAGGTCCGCTCCGTTGGCCCGGGAACCGTTGGGCACGGCCGCGCCGATCGAGGCCGAGACCCGGACCAGCTGCCCGTGCACCGGAACGGCGGTCCGCAGCAACGAGGCGACCCGCGTGGCCAGCGCGTCGACACCGCCGACCGCGTCGATGTCCTCGCAGATGATCACGTACTCGTCGCCGGACAACCGCGCGGCCGTGCAGCCGTCGGGAAGGCCGCCTTCGAGCCGGCGCGCCAGCGCCACCAGCAGCTCGTCGCCCGCGTCGTGGCCCAGGGAGTCGTTGACGCGCTTGAAGTTGTCGATGTCGCAGAAGAACACGGCGACCTTGGACCGGCCGGGACCGTCCAGCAGCTTGCCGAGCATCTCCTTGACCAGCGCGCGGTTCGGCAGGCCGGTCAGCTCGTCGTGCGTCGCCTGGTGCCGCAACGCCTCGGCGGTCCGGCGGCGTTCGGTGATGTCGAGGAACACGATGAGCCAGAAGCGGCGGCCGTCGTCCTGCACGGACAACGCGATGTGCAGCTCGCAGTAGACCTTCTCGCCGTCGGGACGCACGAGGATGCGCTGCGGGATCTTCTGCGTGCGTTCGGCGGCCCACTGCAGGCCGGGCGAGGTGTCCTCGGGATGGGTGAGCTGCTCGGCGGTCATGCCGCGCAGCTGCTCCAGTTCCATGCCCAGCAGGTCGCACAACGCGTCGTTGGCGTCGACCAGGCGCTCGGCCTCGTCGAACAGGCCGATGCCGACCGGCGTCACGGAGACCAGGTCGGTGAAGCGCTGCGAGGAACGCTTCATGCGGGCCTCGGCCGCGCGCTGCTCGGTGACGTCCTGCGCGGTGCCGACGGCCAGCTGCGCGCCCTGCGGATCGCGGACGATCATGCCGTGGCAGCGGAAGATCCGGGTCGTGCCGTCGCCGCGGACCACCCGGTGCTCGCACTGCACGGCGACCTCGTCCACGGCGAGCTGGCGCCACAGGTCGTCGACCCAGCCGCGGTCCTCGGGGTGCACGAGGTCGAGGTAGTACTGGTAGCTGCCGACGACGTCCGCCGGAATGCCGTAGAGCTCGCGCAGCATGTCCGACCACACGACCTCGCCGGTGGCGGGGTTCCACTCCCACATGCCGAGGCGAGCGGCCTGCTGCGCGTCCGCCAGTCTTCGGCGGTCCTCACGCATCTGGCGTTCGAGCTCGCGGGCCTCGGTGACGTCCTGGATCGTGCCGTGGTAGCGCTCGATGCGGCCGGACGAGTCGATCTCCGCCCTGGCCCGGCACATGTAGACGCGCTCGCCCATCTCACTGCGGACCTCGACCTCGACGGGCTCGTCGTCCTGGGCGTGCAGCAACTGGTGCCGCAGGTTCTTGACGAGCTCCTTGTCGGCCGGGTGGACACCGCTGAGCAGGTCGTCGTCGGGTGTCATGCCGAGCTCGGCGTACATCTCCATCAGCACTTCACTGCGGTGCACGGCCCGTGTGCCCGTCTCGTACGCCCAGCTGCCGATGCGGGCGATGCGCTGCGCCTCCAGCAGCCGCCGGCGTTCCTGCGCGAGCTCGATGGCCGCGCGCTTGGACTCGGTGATGTCGCGGATGTACCCGGTGATCTTGTCCAGCTGGCCGGCGTCGGTCAGCCGCGCCTCGGCGACACCGCGGATCCACCGCAGCTGGCCGTCCGGGCGCACGATCCGGTACTCGATGTCGATGGGGTCGCCGGTGATCTCACGGCCCTGCCAGTACGACTCGACCATGGCGTAGTCGTCCGGGTGCACGACGTCCAGCACGGCCTGCGCGCCGGGGACGACCGTGCCGCGTTCGACGCCGAGAAGTTCGTAGTGGGTGTCCGACCAGATGGTCAGACCGGTCTCCGGGTCGTACTCCCACGAGCCCAGCTCCGCGACCCGCTGGACCTTGCGCAACCGGCGCTGCTCGTCGCGCAGCGCGTCCGCCGCGGCGGACAGGTCGGAGACGTCGATCAGCAGCACGGCCTGCAGACCCGTGCCGGGAACGGCGTGCCTGGCCACGCGCACCGGAAGTTCGGTGCCGTCGCCGCGCAGCAGCCTCAGGTCGGACTGGTCGCCGAGCAGCAGCTCACCGAGCGGGTGCCCGACGAGGTCGTCGGCGCCCTGCACGGCCGCGAGCTCCACGGCGGCGGGGTTCGCCTGCATGACGACACCCTTGACGTCGACGAGCAACGACGGCGCGTCGGGCAGTGTCAGCCCGTCGAGCGTCATCGGAGGTTTCGCAGCCGTCCGTGCACGGCCGTTCACCACCGTCGCGCGTCCTACCCACTTGGGCACCGGCCCACCCTCTCCCGCATCCGCCGCCCGCGGCAATTCGGGTGGACACGACAACGGCACCCGAACGGCGGCAAACACGAACCCTCTCCTCGGGTGAACACCCGAGGAGAGGGACGGTAGCGCTTCAGAGCGTCATCGCCCACCCCTGCACGGGTTAACGAAAAGCCACGTTCGTGGTTCCGGTCCCCGTGCAGATGCGAAAAGGTGGCGAATTTCCGGGCCGGCTCAGGCCACGCCGTCAGCCCTCGCGGCGAGGGCGACTGCGGCCGCGACCTCGGGTCCGACCCGCGGATCCAGTGCGGACGGAACAATTCGATCTGGACCCAAATCATCTTTCGCAACGGCCAGAATGGCATCCGCGGCCGCGAGCTTCATGCCCTCGGTGATCCGCCGCGCACCCGCGTCGAGCGCACCCCGGAAAATTCCGGGGAACGCGAGCACGTTGTTGATCTGGTTCGGGAAGTCGCTGCGACCGGTCGCCACGATCGCGGCGTGCCGGGCCGCGACGTCCGGGTGCACCTCGGGATCCGGGTTGGACAAAGCGAACACGATCGAGTCGTTCGCCATGCTCGCGATCACGTCCTCGGACACCTTCGACGACGACACGCCGATGAAGACGTCCGCACCGCGCAGCGCCACGTCGATGCCACCGTCGAGGTTGCTGCCGTTGGTGACGGCCGCGATCTCCTCCTTGATCGGGTTGAGCCCGGCGCGACCGGTGCGGACGATGCCGCGCGAGTCGAGCAGCGTGACCTCACCGACGCCGGCCGCGAGGAGGATCTTGGCGATCGCGATGCCCGCGGCGCCCGCACCGGAGATGACCACCCGCTGGTCGCCGATGTTCTTGCCGAGCACCGTGTTCGCGCCGTTGAGCGCGGCGAGCGACACGACGGCCGTGCCGTGCTGGTCATCGTGCATGACCGGGCAGTCGAGCGCCTCGATCAGCTTCTGCTCCAGCTCGAAGCAGCGCGGCGCCGACACGTCCTCGAGGTTGACCGCGCCGAACGACGGGCGCAGCCGGACCAGGGTCTCGACGATCTCGTCCACGTCCGTCGTGTTCAGCACGAGCGGGATGGAGTCGAGGCCGCCGAACGTCTTGAACAGCGCGGACTTGCCCTCCATGACGGGCAGCGACGCGCTGGGACCGATGTCGCCGAGGCCGAGCACCGCGGTTCCGTCGCTCACGACGACGACCAGGCGGTGCGCCCAGGTGTACTTCGCGGCCAGGGAGGCGTCCTGGGCGATGGCCTTGCTCACTCGTGCGACACCGGGGGTGTACGCGATGGACAGCGCTTTCGGGTCAGCCAGCGAGGCGGTCGCGCCGACCTCGAGCTTCCCGCCCACGTGCGCGTTGAAGATCTCCTCGTCCGTCAGTTTCGTCGGATCGGAGTTCTCGGTACGGGCTTCGTTCACTGCTGTCACGGCGTCCCTCCTGCGGTGCGGGCGGCGTAGTAGCCCCAACTTGGGCTCATCACCAAACGGCGCACCGGCCCAGCGTTGTCACGCCGGGTACACGGGGCCTGGAAACTCGGTCGACGCCCTCCGACGAGTTGCGTCGGAGAACCGCCCGAGTGCTGCGGGTGACGGAAGTGTGGCAGGGTCGCGCTCGCCTGTCTGCGGCGGGGATCACACTTTTTCCGCAGGTCAGAGGGCATGTAGCAAGACGTCTGTCCGGTTTTCTGCACCGACCGGTCGGTTTATGCAGGCAGGAAGCACCCGATCGGTCAAGAAAAATCGACGCCTTAGAGTGACGGCATGCAGGCGAGTTCGCTGAAAATTGACGGCGCGTTCGAGTTCACCCCCCGGACATTTCCCGACGACCGCGGCGTGTTCGTCTCGCCGTACCAGGAAGCCGCCTTCACCGAGGCGGTCGGCCACCCTCTCCGGGTCGCCCAGACGAACCACAGCGTCTCGCGCGCGGGCACCATCCGAGGCATCCACTACGCGGACGTGCCGCCGTCCCAGGCGAAGTACATCTTCTGCCCGCGCGGCTCGTTCATCGACGTGATCGTCGACATCCGGGTCGGCTCCCCCACGTTCGGCCAGTGGGAGGCGGTGCTGGTGTCGTCGGAGAAGTCCAACGCCGTCTACGTGGCCGAGGGGCTGGGCCACGGAATGATCGCGCTGGAGGACGACACGGTCATGAACTACCTGTGCTCCACGGTCTACAACCCGTCCGGCGAGCACGGCCTGACCCCGCTCGACCCGGCGCTGGACCTGCCGTGGCCGCGCGAGCTCGAGTTCCTGCTCTCGGAGAAGGACACGAAGGCGCCGACCCTGGCCGAGGCCTACGAGGCGGGCGCCCTGCCGCGCTACGAGGACTGCCTGGCCCTGTACGCGTCGCTCAAAGCCTGATCCGTGGCCAAGGCCACAACCGGGCCCTGACGACTCCGAGCACCTCGGCGGGCCCGAGCTGCTCGGAGTCCGTGCTGGCGAACGGGTTGTCGCCCACCACGTGCCATCCGCCGTCCACTGGGTGGGAGGCGCGCTTCACCGACAACTGACCAGGTCGGCTGGCCCACCGGACGAGCACCACATCGTCGGGTTTGGCCTGCGCACCCCATCTGACCAGCACGATGTCGTCGTTGCGCAGGGCCGGCACCATGGACGGCCCTTTCACGAGCACGGTGGAGAGGCGCGGTCTCAACGATCACCCTTCGGTCAGCCGGAGTAGGGTCCTTCTTGTCGGAGCATCCACTGTTTTCACTCTGGGAGGAACGATGCGACTCGTGTCGCGCATTCTCCGCCCGCGCGTCGAGGCAACCGCGCACTGCGACCTGCCCTGCGGCGTCTACGACCCGGCACAGGCCCGCATCGAGGCCGAGTCGATCAAGGCGGTCCAGGAGAAGTACCAGGCGAACGAGGACCCGGAGTTCCGGGAGCGTGCCGTCCTGATCAAGGAGCAGCGCAGCGAGCTCGTCAAGCACCACCTGTGGGTGCTGTGGACGGACTACTTCAAGCCGCCGCACTTCGAGAAGTACCCCGAGCTGCACGACCTCTTCAACCGCGCCACCAAGGCCGCGGGTGCGTCGGGCACCAAGGGATCGATGGACCCCGCGTCGGGTCAGGCCCTGCTGGACCTGATCGCGCAGATCGACAAGATCTTCTGGGAGACCAAGCAGGGCTGAGTCCAGAGCCTTGTGAACGACGCTGACCTGCGAAACCTCTTTCGCAGGTCAGCGTCGTTTGTCGTCCTTGGGGTTGTTCGACGGCCCCCAGACGGCCCAGTTCATCCTAATTGGACAGTCTGCTTCCGTGTGAGTTCGCAGATTCAAAGCCGCACAGGTGGTCAGTCAATCTGCGGTCGAGCCCCCTTGGCGCCGCTGCCGAACGACCGCGGCGATCTCAAGAGCCGCCTGCTTTGGATCTTGGTGTTCCCATGCTCGAATGCCGTGCCAAGCTGCTTCGCGGAACCGCATGTCCGTGTCCCGGTCGCGATCGCGGTTGGCACTGACCTAGTCGGCCCAGAAGCCAGCGTTCGTCGCGGCCTGAGTGTGGCGTTCTGGGCATCCGTGCCAGAAGCAGCCGTCGAGGAAGACCGCAACCTTCGCGCGAGTGAAGGCCAGGTCCGCAGTTCACCGGATCCGCGGGAACGGTTTAGCAGCCACGCGGTAGCGGAGTCCGAGTGCGTGCACCGCAGATCGCAGCGCATCGCGATTCACAGACGCCCCACACTCGTCCTAATTGGACACGCCAGGGCGCAGCGTGGACGAACACGGCCGGCACCCTTGCCGGCATGCAGGATCCACAGATCCCTTCAAACCATGTGCGACACCGCCAGACACCGATGCCCACTGACGCGGACCGCCGGACGGTTTGACGAATGAACCGTCAATCCATCAACGTCGACAGATCGCTAGCAACCACAAACGCACCAAAGATCCCAGGAGAACCGGCGGCTCGCCTCGGTACCTAGACCACTGCACGTCAGGACGGTCGGACACAAGGTTGAGAGATGATCGGTTCATCTCTCAACGTTGACGAATGAACCGTCAATCCATCAACATTGCAAGCCCTGATGGACCCGCCTGCCAACAGCGGGTCAACCACTCGACCTCAAACGAGGTACTCCGACCCGGCTACGCGACGTGTCGACAGTGACACACTGCAACTAGGTCCAAGACGATCATCGCGCAACAAACTGAGCCAATGCTTGCCGGACGAGCGCGATCATGAACGAATCTTCCATCAAGCTTGACGAATGATCCGTCAATCCTCACACTGGCGGCATGCTCTTCCAACCGTCCCCCCTCGACGCTGACGACCACCGGGTCATCGGCGAGATTGACGACTTCCGACGACGCCTGCGTCACTACCTCAGCGAGCCTCGCCGCTGGAAGGGACAACTCCGCCGCAACCTCAAGGCTCGGGCCATCCGTGGCTCCAACAGCATTGAGGGATACGACGTGTCCCTTGATGACGCCGTAGCGATCCTGGAAGACGAAGAGCCACTGGACGCTGACCGTCTCACCTCACTCGAGATCATCGGGTACAGGAACGCTCTGACCTACATTCAGCAGCTCGCGCAAGACACGGAATTTAGTCTCGACCAGTCATTGGTGCGCAGTCTACACTTCATGATGCTCGGTCACGATCTTTCCAAAAGCCCGGGCCAGTACCGGAAGAAATCAATCTACGTCCACGACGAAGAGACCAACAAGATCGTCTACGAAGGCCCTGAGCCAGAGACTGTCTCCAGTTTGATGGCCGAGCTGATGAGCGACCTTTCAAAGGTTGGCGACTGCCCTGTTTATGTGCGCGCAGCTCTCGCTCACTTGAACCTGGTCATGATCCACCCGTTCCGCGATGGCAACGGACGTATGGCCCGGGCACTGCAAACACTGATCCTTGCACGCGAGAGGATCCTCGCCCCGGAGTTCAGCAGCATCGAAGAGTGGTTGGGTCGCAACACCAACGCCTACTACGAGGTACTCGCCGATGTAGGAGCAGGTTCCTGGCATCCTGAGCGCAGCACACGTCAGTGGATCAGGTTCAACCTCACGGCGCACCACATACAAGCGCAGACCGTGCTTCGACGTGTAACAGAAGCCAGTCAGATGTGGAGCGAACTTGACACACTGCTCGCAAAGAACAAGCTGCCCGAGCGCGCCGCATTTGCACTGTTCGACGCACTTATCGGAATTCGCGTGCGTCGGACCAGCTATGAGAAAAACGCCGAACTGGAGCCGGGAACGGCAGCCCGGGATCTCAGGATTCTGGTATCCAAAGGACTACTCGTACCCTTCGGTGAGACTAAGGCCCGCATCTACACGGCCAGCGATGAACTACGAAGGATCCGAAAGAGTGTAGCGGCGAGCAGGAAGGACGTCGTCAACCCTTACGGCCCAGCTGGGAAGACTAGCGAAACTCCTCGCAGGAGCGTTTCGACCGTCACGTAGGCATCGCCGCTACACCGCACCTTTCCTTGCCCTTACTGCACCATGCGAGAATGGGCGCCGGCATTAAGAGTGGCCGAAGGCCATCGCGCGGCAGCGCAACGCTCTTGATGCCTAAGAACATGTCACGCACTGCGGGCGTGATCGGCGGGTTCTTGGCCGCCTCAACGGCACCGACGGCCCTGAGACGGCCCGAGGGGCGGGCAAGACCGGTTAGGGCTGGCCAGCGTAGGTCGGTGGACAAATCGACAAGATGTTCTGGGAGACCAAGCAGGGCTGAGCTCAGAGCCTTGAGAACGACGCTGACCTGCGAAAACCTCTTTCGCAGGTCAGCGTCGTTTTCGTCCACGGGTGCTGGCATCCCCACCGTCGAACACCTGCGACACAAGATCAAAATTCTGCTAGACAGCGATGGTGGAACGACACGAACTCGCCGCTATCGCGCACAAAGACCATCCGATATCGGCTCCACTGAGCGACAGCACAGTGGCGCACCTCCTCCAGCGGGCCATCCGCAGGCAGAACGATCACCTGCTCGATCTGGGCTGCGGCGACGGCACCTGGTTGCTGCGCGCACTACAGGCGCACGGCGGCGTAACGGCTGTCGGAGTCGACATCTCGGGTGCGGGCTTCGACAGCGTCCTCAGCGAGGCCGCCCGGCTCGGCCTGGGAGATCGGCTCGAACTGCGCCGCCAGGACGTCGCCGAGTACCGGTCGGCCAGGAAAGCGGACCTGGTGCTGAGCGTGGGAGCCGCCTACGCGTTCGGCGGGCTGCTCCCCACGTTGAACGCCGCTCGCGAGCACCTCGCCGAAGACGGGATGCTCCTGCTCGGCGACTGCTTCTGGGAGCACGAGCCGGACGCCGCCGTCCGAGCGGAAATGGAGGACGGTCCGCAGAAGTACGCGGATCTCCCGACCACCGTGGCCCAGGTCGTCGCCGACGGATGGACACCGGTCTACGGATACATCAGCACCATCGCGGAGTGGGACGAGTACCAGTGGTGCTGGACCGGCACCCTGGCCCAGTGGGCCCTCGACAATCCCGAACACCCCGACAGCGACCGCGCCCTTGGGATGTCAGCGGCCCACCGCACCGGCTGGCTGGGCGGCTATCGCGGATTTCTCGGGTTCGTCGTGCTCCTGCTGCGGCGCACACCTCCCTCAGCACCGACTGAGATGTCCTGAGGGAAACCACGAGCTGCACCGCGACCCCGAGTGCCGCCTCCTGAGGCAGAGGCGGCACCGTCGGCGTCACGTGACCTTGCCGGTCACCTCGAAGTCCGTGCCGGTCGGCGACAACCCCTCGAACTTCAGCCGGATCTGCTCCTCGCCCTCGACCTCGTCGTCGGTCACAGTCGGCACCTCGACGTCCAGTGACGTCTCCCCCGGCGGGATGACGGTCCACAGCTGGAGCCCGGTGGAGGACAACACCCTTGACGGCACGGGATTCTCGCCCGAGTTCCGGAGGAACCACTCGGCGTTGACGTCCGTTGTGGACAGTTCGGGACCACCGGGTGCCACCGGCAGGCCCATGAAGGTGATGGCGGAGTCCGCCGCCTCCGACAGGGTCAGCCTCCAGCGCAACGTGCCGCCTTCCGCGACGCTGTCGGCGACCGGCGTCACCGTCAGCTTCGGCAGCGGGTCGTCGTTGCGCACCAGCAGTCCGCCGAACGCGGCGCCCACCACGGCGTTGCCGATCGCCACGACGCCGACGGGGTACTGGGTGTCGGCGCTCCACCGCGTGTTGGCGGTGTAGGTGATCGGCACGTCCACGCGGTGCTCTCCGGGCTTCAGCGTCACGAGCCTGGTCACCGGGGTGTTGGCCGGGTCGCGGTAGAAGAGGCGGACGGTGCGGGTGCCGTTGCCCGTGGCGGTGACGGCCACGTTCTGGGTCACCGTGCCCTCGTCGCCTTCGAGCACGGACGTCACGGTGGCGTCGACGCGGCCGAGCCTGGCCGGCACGACCGGGACGAGGCCCCTGGTGTAGCCGTGGGCGTCGATGAGCAGCGCTTCGCCGGACGCGGACTCGGGCGCCAGTTCCAGCGACGCCACCCGGCCGAGGCCCGCGGGCAGGGGCACGCGGACTTCCTGGGCCCACAAGGCGCTCAGGCGGTCGCTGCCGGGCAGGCCGGTCACCGACACCGCGCCCAGCGCGTACTTCTGTCCACTTCGGTCGGTCACCGAGATGCCGAACCGGGTGGCCGGCGCGTTCGGCGGAACCGCGAGGCGCAACGCGAGTTCCTTCGATCCGTGCAGCGAAACGGGTTCCGCCGGAGTCACGACACCGGCCTGATCTGCGGCGGTCCACTTGAGGGCGACCGACTGCCGTTCCGGCTGGGTCGTCGCGAAGCGGAAGCGGACGAGGTGCGGTGAGCGCGTGCCGCACGCGGCAGCGGGATCGGGTGTCACCTGAGCGCACACCCTTGCGCTGCCGGCGGCGACCGTCGAGGTGTCCGGCACGACGAACGGCCTGCGGTCGCCACCGACGGCGTGCGAGAGGACGCGAACTGGGTCGGCGGACGGCGCGCGGACGCCGGAGCCGTCGAGCAGCGGCAGCACGGACTGGTCGCGGGCGAGGAAGAGGCGGGCCGACGCCGCGAGGTACGTGGCGCCCGCGGTCTGCTGCTGGTCCGCGGTCAGCCGGGTGGCGGCGCCAGGTGCGCAGATCGGGTCCGGTGGCTGACCCGGCCAGAAGTCGTCGAACGCCGGCGCCTCGGCCTGACCTGGCGTCCACTCGCTGTTGAAGTAGTTGTGGTTGGCGCCCACCACGTACAGCGCGCTGTGCAACGCGGCACCGCGGCTCACCCCGTGGGTCTGGTCCACGTACATCTGCCCCTGCAGGTCGGACACGTCACCGTCGCAGCCGGGCAGGACCGTCACGGACGGCACGTCGGGCTGGGGGTTGTGCCCGAAGATCGTCGGGCCGATCAGCGCGGTGCCGCTGATGTGCCACCGCACCGGTCCGCTGAACCCGGTGTCGCCGGGCGGCGGGTTCAGACTGTCGGTCGCGGCCCGGTTGACGCCCTCACCACCGCGCGAGTGCCCGACCAGCAACACCTTCGACAGGTCGGCCGGCGCGGACCTGACCACCTCCGGCGCGTCGCCGCGACCGGCGGACCAGTCCGCCCACTTCGCCAAGTGGTTGCGCACCAACGAAGAACGCCCCTGCGCGCCGGCGTCGACGGTCTGCGCGTCCTGTGCGTTGATGCCGTTGGCCGAGATCGACACCGTCACGTATCCCTGCGACGCCAGCAACTCCTGCGCCTTCAGATAGCCGCGCTGGCTCGGCACGGCGGTCAACCCGGCCGGGCATGGCCAGGCGGCGACGATCCGGTTCGGGTCCGTCTTGCTGTAGCAGGTGAAATGCCGTCCGTGCAGGAAGAGCACCAACGGCCGCTTGCCCTGCGCACCCTTGGGCGCGACCACGATGGCGTCCATCTCGATCGGCGCCGCGTAGCCAGGCAGCCGGATCGGGTCCAGCGAGTACTCGCCTCTGGTCGTGACGTACCGCCCGGGCTTGCCGGGGTCCACCGCCGACTCCGGCGACAGCGCGGGCAACTCCGGCACGGCCAGCTGAGCCGGCGCCGGTGCTGTCACGTCCAGCCGCCTGCCCGCCGACCGCACCTGCAGCGCGGCGGGGTCCTTCAGCCGGGCCGTGAGCGTGAAGGTCCGCAGGTTCGCCGACTCGCGGGCGGTGCCGAGGAGCCGGTCGCCCTCCCAGAACTCGACACCCGCGTCCGACAACGGCATCGGCGCGGGAGCGGTCCACCGGATCTCCTGACCAGCGACTGCCCAGCCCGGTGCCGGCGGTGGTTGGGGTGCGGCCGCAGCAGGCAGCGCGGGCACCACCGCGGCCAGCGCGGCTGGTATGAACAGTGCGACTATTCGGCGCATGAGTGGGTTCCTCTCGAAAAAGGAATGCCACTCAGTTCTATCGACGTCGCCGAGCACACGACACGCAGTTCTGCTGTTGATATGCCAATTAAAACGATGACCAGACCTGGGTATTACGCCGTTCAGCGCAACGGCCGGGGAACTGGGGGAATGAGCGGGACGGGCACGAGGGCTCGTGGCCACGGACGCCGGCATGCAGGTGGAGCGTGACCGTGCACCTGATCGACGCGGAAGCGCTGGGCGAGGCACTGGACTTCGTGGTCCTGATCAAGCCCGGTGACAGCGGCGGGACCTACCGGGTCGAGGTCGATCCGTTCGGCCGCGAGTGACGCGGCCCGTCTGAAATTCTGCGCGGAACTTCAGGGGAAAGCAGACGAACGCGCAACCGGCACCCACATTTCGACAGGAGCCGAAACGTCACAGGTCTCCGGTGCCGGGATCGCGCTGGTTCTGGCGCAGCTTGTTCCACGTCGAGGTCAACTCGGCCCGGATGCGCGCGATGCGCACCCCGAAGGCCTCGCGGATCTCCTGGGCATCTACCTCGTCGGGGGCGCCGTGGTCGGGGTGCTCGGCGGTCATGGCGAGCGGGGTACCTCAGGAGAGGACTCCCCCAAACGTGGTCCCGGTCACTGCCTAGGATCGAACAGGTGAGCACCCACCTCTACCTGCTGCGTCACGGCCAGACCGAGTGGTCCGAGAGCGGCAGGCACACGGGACGCACCGACATCGAGCTGACGCCCGAGGGCGAACAGCAGGCACGCCGCGCGGGCGCCACGCTCGCCTGGCTGAGAGGTACGGACCAGGCTCCGGCGCTGGTGCTGACCAGTCCGCGGCAGCGCGCGACCAGAACGGCGGCGCTGGCCGGCCTGGAGGTCAACGGCATGACCGAGGACCTGGCCGAGTGGGACTACGGCGACTACGAGGGCATCACCACGCCGCAGATCCGCGAGCGCGTGCCGGGGTGGACGGTGTGGACGCACCCGATGCCGGGCGGCGAAACGCACGCGGAGGTGCAGGAGCGGGCCCGCAAGGTGCTCGGCGAGGTGCGCAAGATCCTGCCCGGCGGCGACGTGGTGCTGGTGGGGCACGGGCACTTCAGCCGCGTGCTGATCGCGGCGTGGCTGGGACTGGCACCCGACCAGGGTGTCCACTTCGGACTGGACCCGGCCGGCATCTGCCAGCTGGGCGACGAGCGGGGCGACCCGCAGGTGCGCAGGCTCAACGTGCCTGCCTGGGAGGTGTGATGATCCGGCGGGTGGAACCGCGTGACGTCGACGCGGTCGTGAAGCTGGTGCACGAGCTCGCGCTGTACGAACGGGCGCCGGAGCAGTGCCATCTGACCGCGGAGCAGTTGCACGCGGCACTGTTCGGCCCGGCGCCCGCGCTGTTCGGCCATGTGGCCGAAGTGGATGGTCAGGTCGTCGGGATCGCCCTGTGGTTCCTCAACTTCTCGACCTGGGACGGCGTGCACGGCATCTACCTCGAGGACCTCTACGTCACGCCGGAGCAACGCGGCAACGGCCTGGGCAAGAAGCTGCTGGAAACTCTGGCCCAGGAATGCGTCGCGCGGGGCTACACGCGGCTGCAGTGGTCCGTCCTCAACTGGAACGAGCCGAGCATCAGGTTCTACGAGGCGCTCGGTGCCGTCCCATTGGACGAATGGACTGTGATGCGAGTGGCGGACGAGGCACTGCAGAAGCTGGGCTCTTCTTCACTCTGAAGGTTGACAGAAGGTCTCGAAAAGCTCACGAAACGGGAATTCCACACAGGACGGGTCCCCGGTCCTGGCAGCGTCCCCGCTCGCCGATCTCCCGGCACAAGTAAGCGTGGAAAGAGGAAAGACCGTGCAAGAAAGCTCCGGCTCCAGCTCGGGATCCCTGATCTTCGGCCTCATTTTCGCCGTGCTCGTCATCGCCGGCATGTGGGCGACGTTCAGCAAGGCGGGCAAGCCCGGCTGGGCGGCGATCATCCCGATCTACAACATCTACGTCCTGCTCAAGGTCGCGGGCCGTCCGGGCTGGTGGCTGATCCTGTGGATCATCCCGATCGTCAACTTCATCATCTCGATCATCGTTGCGATCGACGTCGCCAAGGCGTTCGGCAAGGGCGGTGCCTTCGGCTTCTTCATGCTGTGGCTGCTCGGCTTCATCGGCTACCCGGTGCTCGGCTTCGGCAGCGCGCAGTACCGCGGCCCGGCCACGGGGGGCCAGGCGTACCACGGCTGATCAAGCCTGAGCTGGACCGAGGCCGGGTCTGAAGTCACCCCTGTACTTCAGGCCCGGCCTTCACTATGGTCAGGAATGAAATCGTTTTCAGAGCGTTTCAGACGCCGAGCTGCCGCCGCCTCGACGCACGACGAGGAAGGACCTCTCAACGATGAGGCGTCGACTGACCGGCGCGTTCGTCGCGCTAGCGGTGATCGTGGCACCGGCGGGCGTGGCGAACGCGGCCAGCTTCAACGTCAAGGACTACGGCGCGAAGGGCGACGGCAAGGCGATCGACTCGGTCGCCATCGACAAGGCCATCGCCGCGGCGTCGGCGGCGGGCAACGGCGTCGTCGAGATCCCGCCGGGCACCTACCTGTCGCGCTCGATCCACCTCCGCAGCAACATCACCGTCAACCTGCAGCAGGGCGCGCGCATCGTGGCGTCCGGCAGCGGCATCGACGCACCGGAGTCCAACCCGAACTCGAAGTACCAGGACTTCGGCCACAGCCACTTCCGCAACGCGCTGCTGTGGGGAGAGAACGTCGAGAACGTCAACTTCACCGGCAAGGGCGTGATCGACGGCGCCAACAAGCTGGAGACCGGCGACAACATCCCGGCCGGCAAGGGCGACAAGATGCTGTCGCTCAAGTTCTGCAAGAACGTCAACATCACCGACGTGACGTTCCGCGAGGCAGGCCACTTCGCCATCATCACCAACGGCTGCAACGGGATGAAGCTCGACCACATCACCGTCGACACCCCCGACGACCGCGACGGCATCAACTTCATCAACAGCTCCAACATCGAGCTGTCGAACTCCACGGTGATCTCCAGCGACGACGCGGTGGCGTTCAAGTCCGACTACGCGACCGGCAGGACCTTCCTGAGCGAGAACAACGTCGTCCGCGACTCCACGATCCAGTCGACCGAGAACAACGCCGTCCAGTTCGGCTCGGAGACCTGCGGCAGCTTCAAGAACATCCAGTTCCGCAACCTCAAGGTCACCGGCGCCTCGAAGGCCGGCCTCGGCCTGGTGTCGATGGACGGCGCGACGATCGAGGACGTCCTGTACGACAACATCCAGCTCACCAAGACCGCCTCGCCGATCTTCATCCACATCGGCAAGCGCGGCCGCTGCCCCGGCAACCCGCCCACCGGCAAGATCCGCAACATCACCTACCGCAACATCACCGGCACGAACCTCACCGCGCCCCGCGACATCCCGGGCGACCCCGAGTACGCGTCAACCGTCTCCGGCCGCGCCGACTCGAAGATCACCGGCCTGACCTTCCAGAACGTCAAGCTGACCGTCCCCGGCGGCCACGGCGAGGGCGACGCGTCGAAGAACCCGCCGGAGGTCTCCGGCGAGTACCCGCCGCGCATCTTCGGCCCGCGACCGGCGTTCGGCTTCTGGCTCCGCAACGCCGCGGACGTGAAGTTCGTCGACAGCACGATCGAGTTCGACAAGAACGACGGGCGGCCGGCGTTCACGACCGACAGCGTTTCCGGGATCTCGCTGAGCGGCGTGAAGGTGGAGCGCAGCACGGGTGGTGCGGATCTGCAGTGGCGGAAGAGCAGCGACACGTCGGTCACGGACAGCACGACGACCAGCGGCCAGGCATTGCGCGCGAAGACGAGCTAGACAGGAGGGCGTGACGACCTTCTGGGACGAGCAGGCGGCGACCTTCGACGACGAGCCGGACCACGGTCTGCGAGACGCTCGTGTGCGAGCGGCATGGGCGGAGCTGCTGCTCCCCCTGATGCCATCGAGTTCGTCGGAGGTCGTCGATCTCGGTTGTGGCACGGGCAGTCTCTCGGTGCTCCTGGCCGCGGCCGGACATCGCGTCCAAGGGGTCGACCTCTCCACACGCATGCTCTCGGCCGCCATGGCCAAAGCTCGCGCCGCGGGCGTGACGGCGGAATTCGCGCAGGGCGATGCCACCGAGCCTCCGTGTGCATCTGGGTCGGCGGACGTCGTGCTGGCGCGGCACGTCCTGTGGGCGTTGCCGGACCCCGCAACCGCGCTCGAAGCGTGGGTGCGGCTGCTTCGCCCCGACGGACGGCTGGTGCTCGTGGAAGGCCACTGGTCGACGGGCTCCGGTCTGACCACCGCCGAGTGCGAGGGCCTGGTCCGCTCGGTCCGCCGAGAGGCGATGGTGACGCGGTTGACCGATCCGGCGCTGTGGGGACGCGAGATCGACGACGAGCGCTACCTGCTGGTGAGCGTTAGATGACGCCGACCGCGCCGTAACTGGAAGCGTCAGCCGCCTCGGACGTGCCAGGCAGCTCGCCGTCCGCCCTCCAGTGGGCGGCGAGCACCAGCCCGGGCTCCAGCAGCTTCAGCCCGCACACCAACTCCTCGACGTCCTGCTTGGACCTCGGCACGAGCTCGGACTCCATGCCGTCCACCATCTCGACGAGCTGGTCGACCAGGTCCGGCTCCACGTCCTTCGTCAGGTGCGTCAACGCCAGCACGCTGCCCTCGCACAGGGCGGCCCGGTAGCGCGCCACGACACCGGCGGGCTCATCGGTGATGTACGGGAGGATGCCGACCATCAGGACGGCGGTCGGCTTGGTGAAGTCGATCAGGCGGCGCGTTTCCGGGTGGCGCAGCACGGCGCCGACGTCGCACACGTCCGCCTGCACGATGGCGGCGCTCAGGTTGTCGCGCAGCATGGTGCGGGCGTGGGCGACGGCCACCGGGTCGTGGTCGACGTAGACGACGTTGCAGGACGGGTCGACGGACTGGGCGATCTCGTGCACGTTGCCCGCGGTCGGGATGCCGCTGCCCAGGTCGAGGAACTGGCGGATGCCCATCTCCTCCACGCACAGGCGCACCACGCGGCGGGAGAACGAGCGGATCGTGCGGGCCATTTCGGCCACCGGGAACTTCTGGATGCTCGCCTCGGCGACGGCGCGGTCCACGGCGAAGTTGTGCGCACCGCCGAGGTAGTAGTCGAAGAGGCGGGCCACATTTGGGCGTTCTGGACCGCCGTTTGTCGTCACCCGCTTCGGGCCGTCCTGCACTGCGCACCTCACCCTGCTGCTCCCGAGCGGCGCGAACGCTGGCAGCACGGTAACCGGCTACTCCGTTCGTGTCCATCCACCATTCGTGAACACACAGGGTGATGGCTTCCGTGTTTCCGCAGGAACGCGGGGCCCCCGCGTTCCCCAGGAGGAAACGCGGGGCCCCTGCGTTGCTTCAGGTCAGACGCCCGCGTACTGACGGATCCAGGAGCGGTAGGCGCCCACGTGCGTGTAGTTGGAGCGGGTCGCGCGGTCCGACGTCGAGGCGACGCCGACCTGCTTGCCGTTGGAGAACATCGGGCCGCCCGAGTCGCCACCGGCGGCGATGCCGTCGACGCGCGTGACGGACACCGCCCGGCCACCGCGGTAGTCGGTGCCGTTGGTCGAGGTGACGCGGGTGTTCGCGACCTTGAGGTAGCGCGACTGGCAGTTGATCTCCGGCTGGTTGGTGCAGGTGGCGCCCCAGCCGTAGAGCTGCACGGTGTTGCCGGTGGACACGTCGCTCGTCGTGCCGAGCGGGGAGAACGGCGCGGACATCGACGTCGTCACGTGCACCAGCGCCAGGTCGACCGACGGGTGCTTGATGATCTGGTTTCCGGTCACCAGCTGGCCGCCGGAGGTCTGGTCGAGGCTGCCCGCGCGGAACGTGTACGTGCCGGACGACGCCACGCAGTGCTCAGCGGTCAGGATCCACTGAGGTGCGATCTTCGTGGCCGAGCAGTTCTCCCGCCCGTTCACGAACAGGCGTGCCGCGTAGGGGAAGTTCGACGCGTAGCTGCCACCGATGATCATCGGCGACATCTCCGGGTCCTCCGGAGCCGCCGCGGCGGCAGGGGCGAGGGAGAGCGCCGCCAGGAAGGCGCCCGCGATCGCGGTCAACAAACGCATGGTTGGTCACCTCTTGAGTGCAGGGAGTGGTTAAGCAACCACGCACAGCTTCACTCTGTCGTGTGACCCTGACCACCCTCCGTTAGTCGGCTTTGTCGCCTTCCGGCACTTCGACGTGGCCCATCGCCCACTTGCGCCCGTCGGCGGTGAACAGCAGCACGAGCACAACGGCGCAGTAGATGCCGCCCAACGAGCCCAGCAACTGCTGCTCCGACGGTCCGTACGCGTACCAGGCGCAACCGAGGAGCAGCAGCTGCGTGACGATCACGGGTGTGCGCGCTCCGTGGTGGCCGCGGAACAACATGACCGACGCGAAGATCACCCCGCCGAACCAGAGCGCGAGCACGCCGGCGGCACCGAGTATCGGACCACCGGACGGGGCACCCTGAAGCACGCGTACGACGAGTGCGACGGCCAGGGCGATGCCGCCCAGGCCCTGCAGAGAGGTGAGAGCGGCGGCAGTCCGCACCGCCCGCGGCGGCGCCGGGGTCCCAGTGGTCACGGGAGACCTTTCCTCACGTTCTGTACTGGTCACGGATCGTAGGCCACCCGGTTGGAGGTCTCACATGGCACACCTGACGGGGGAAGATCAAGGGGCCTTCAGCGAGCCGGCGGTCGTCCGGGGTGCACTCGCCTGCGGGCCTACGCGGTGCGAGCGGAAGGGAGATCTACGCCACTTTCGTGAGGCAGGAGCTACCCTGAGGGAGGACATGCGCGCCGCTCACGGTCACGCACTGTCTTACTCTGCAGTAGTGCGCGCTCTTCTCGTGGTGAACCCGCAGGCGACTACAACGACGGCTGCGGGCCGTGACGTGTTGGCGCACGCGCTGGCCAGCGACGTGCAGCTGGAGATCGTCCAGACCTCCTACCGGGGCCACGCCGCGGACGCCGCGAGCAAGGCGGCGGAGGACGGGGTCGACCTGGTCATCGCCCACGGTGGCGACGGCACGGTGAACGAGGTCGTCAACGGCATCCTGCGCGCGGGCCCCCGCCCGAACAAGCCGATGCTCGGCGTCGTGCCCGGCGGTTCGGCCAACGTCTTCGCGGGCGCGCTCGGCATCCCGCGCGATCCCGTCGAGGCCACCCACGTCCTGCTCCAGTCGATCGAGCACGGCACCAAGCGCCGGATCGGGCTCGGGCAGGTCTTCGCGGACGTCGTCGAGGGCGGCCAGGGCCGCTGGTTCACCTTCAACGCGGGCATGGGCCTGGACGCCGACGTCGTCGCCGGCGTGGAGAAGAAGCGCGCCAAGGGCCGCAACGCGAGTCCCGCCCTGTACCTCTCGGTCGCGTTCGGGGCGTATGCGCAGAACGTGCGCAAGCCCCAGCACTTCACGGTCGAGGTTCCCGGCGAACCGGCGTTCAACGACGTCGGCATGGTGTTCGTGTCGAACACCGACCCGTGGACGTACTTCGGCGACCGCGCGATCCAGCTCAACCCCAGCACGTCGTTCGACGGCGGCCTGGGCCTGACCGCGCTGAAGACCCTGCGCGTGCCGACCGTCGGGCGCTATGTCGCCCAAGTGCTCGCCACCGGTAACCCAAAGGGCGGGAATCTCGTTCGGCGCGACGACGTGGCTTATGTCAGAGTGAAGTGCGAGGAGCCCGCCAACCTCCAGGTCGACGGTGATTTCCTCGGCAGGACGACTGCAGTGGAGTTCCGAGCAGTCCCCGACGCGTTGACTGTTGCCACCCACGGGTGAGGTCTGCCCGCGGAGAGCGCGAGCCGACGTGGCCGGCGTGATTTTGCGGGGGCGACCCCGCAGACCCCGATGGCAGGGCGCTGCGCGCCCAGACGTGCTACAACTTGACAGTCCGTGATCGGTTCGTGACCGTCTCGGTACTCACCCGGGATGTACTGCAGTCGAGTGACAGCAGAGCGTGAAACCCCAGGTGAACGCTGTCGATCTTTTGGGTGAGTTCACTCACCGGGTCAGTGCTAACCCCTTGACATCCCAGCCGTTCGTGAAAGCATTCACAAGCACCCCAAAACGACCGCTGACAACCGGCGTGCCCTTGTGCGCGCCTAGCTGAGGAGTAGTTCCAATGGACTGGCGCCACCGCGCGATCTGCCGCGACGAGGACCCCGAGCTGTTCTTCCCCGTTGGGAACAGTGGTCCCGCGCTGCTTCAGATCGCCGAGGCGAAGACCGTCTGCCGCCGTTGCCCCGTCGTCTCCGACTGCCTCGCGTGGGCGCTGGAGAGCGGCCAGGACGCCGGCGTCTGGGGCGGGATGAGCGAAGACGAGCGCCGCGCTCTCAAGCGCCGCAACGCCCGCACGCGGGCCCGCAGCAACGCCTGAGCAGGCAGTTAGCCGCGAAGAACCACACATAAGAAGAAGCCCGACACCGTGCCAGGTGTCGGGCTTCTTCTTTGTTTGCACACCCTCCCGCATGACCACGTGAGACCGCTGAGGCTGGCCGTCACGTGTGCACGGCGTTAGTTTAGCGCCGCCCTCTGAGCGGTACGCGCAGGACCGCCTCTGTACCGCCTCGGGGCCTCCGCCGCAAGCTCAACGACCCCCTCAATTCGGAATCGACGAGGGTCCGAACGATCTGCAAACCGAGACGATCGGTCCGCTCCAGGGAGAAACCGGGCGGAAGCCCCTTGCCGTCGTCGGAGATCGTCACGTCGAGCCACTTGGCGGACCGCTCGGAGTGCACGACGACCTCTCCGCGCTGGCCAGGCGCGTACGCGTGCTCGAACGCGTTCTGCACGAGCTCGGTCAGCACCATCACCAGCGGCGTCGCGATCTCGGCCGGGACGATCCCGAACCCGCCCTCGCGGCGGACCTTCACCTCGGTCTCGGTGACCGCCACGTCGCTCATCATCGGGATCACCTTGTCGACCACGTCGTCAAGGTCGACCCGCTCGTCCACGGACATCGACAACGTCTCGTGCACCAGTGCGATGGAAGTCACCCGGCGGACCGACTCGGCCAGCGCCTCCTTGGCCTCCGGGTTGCTCAGCCTGCGGCTTTGCAATCTGAGCAACGCGGCCACGGTCTGCAGGTTGTTCTTCACCCGATGGTGGATTTCCCGGATCGTGGCGTCCTTCGACATCAACGCGCGGTCACGCCGGCGCACCTCGGTGACGTCCCGGCACAGCACGATCGCGCCCGCGGCCTGCCCGCGTGGCCGGAGGGGCAACGCGCGGAACAGCACCGCCGCGCCCCGCCGCGACTCCGCCTCCATGCGCATGGAGGGCTGCCCGTCGAGCGCCTGCCTCATCCGTTGCGCGACCTCGGTGGCGTCGAACGGGTCACCGATGAGGCTGCGCGTCAACGGCGCCAGGTGCACGCCCACCAGGTCCGACGCGTGCCCCATGCGGTGGTAGGCCGACAACGCGTTCGGCGAGGCGAACACCACCGCCCCGGACGGGTCGAGCCTGATCAGGCCATCACCGACGCGCGGGCTGGTGTGCACGTCGGGGGACGGTTCGGGCGCGGGGAACGTGCCGTCCGCGATCATCTGGCACAGGTCGGCCGCCGACCCGAGGTAGGAGATCTCCAACGGCGACGGCACGCGCGGCACCGCCAGGTTCGTGCTGCGGCTCAGCACCGCGATGACCTGGGTCCCCAGCCGCACCGGGATGGTTTCGCGGCGCACGGGCACGCCCAGGTGCCAGCGCGGGTCCTCCTCGCGGCAGATCCGCGACTCGTCCATCGCCCTGCGCAGCTGCGGGTGCTCGTCGGAGTCCACCGCGCTGCCGACCACGTCCTCCGGGTGGGCCGTGGGCGCCGTCGTGGGACGGGCCTGGGCGACGCAGAGGAAGTTGTCGTCGTCGAGCGGGACGTACATGAGGAAGTCCGCGAACGACAGGTCGGAGAGGAGCTGCCACTCGGCGACGACCAGCTGGAGGTGGTCGACGGCGGCACCGGAGAGCTTCGTGTGCTCGGCCAGCAGGTCCGTGAGCGTGCTCAGAACTCCTCCATGCGAAAATAGCGAAGCTGTGTTCGATTGGTCGGCTGGCCCGGCCGATTGGAAGCGGTAACCCAGCGGGCCGGTCCAGCCGACGCTCGTTGAAGAAGTTCTGATCCTAGGAGACACCGATGTCGAAGCGTGCCCGCAAGCGCCGCGACCGCAAGAAGGGTGGCGCGAACCACGGGAAGCGCCCCAACGCCTGAGTGCTGCGAAAGGCCCTGGTCACAAGCGTGACCAGGGCCTTTTGTTCTGCCGCGAAGGCCTCAGCCCTCGGTGCGGATCTCCACGATCGTGGCGCGGATGCGCGCCTTCAGCTCGGACGGGGCGAGGTCCCCGCCGCACTTGCGCGCGAGCAGCGCCTTGAGGTGCTCCTCCAGCCCGAACTGCTCCAGGCAGGGATGGCACTCGTCGAGGTGCGTCTGCAGCGCCGCGCGGCGCTCCTGGTCGCACTCCCGGTCGAGGAACAGCCAGACCTCGGACAGCACCTCTGAGCAGTCCGTGTCGTGAGGTTCGCCGCAGTTCATGACGCGTCTCCGTTGCCGCTTCGGAGGAATCCACGCTCACGCGCGACGTCCGCCAGCATGTCGCGGAGCTGGCGACGGCCCCGGTGCAACCGGGACATCACCGTGCCGATCGGGGTGCCCATGATGTCTGCGATCTCCTTGTACGCGAAGCCTTCGACATCGGCGAGGTAGACCGCGATCCGGAACTCCTCCGGCAACCGCTGCAATGCTTCCTTGACGTCGCTGTCGGGCAGGTTGTCGAGTGCCTCGACCTCTGCGCTGCGCAGCCCGGTCGAGGTGTGGCTCTCCGCCTGTGCCAGCTGCCAGTCAGTGATCTCGTCGGTCGGCTGCTGGATCGGCTGGCGCTGCTTCTTGCGGTAGCCGTTGATGTAGGTGTTGGTGAGGATCCGGTACAGCCACGCCTTGAGGTTCGTGCCCTCCGAGAAGGACTCGAACGCGGAGTAGGCCTTGAGGAACGTCTCCTGCACCAGGTCCTCGGCATCAGCCGGGTTGCGCGTCATGCGCAGGGCCGCCGAGTAGAGCTGGTCGAGCATCGGCATGGCGTCGCGCTCGAACCGCGCGGCTCGCTCCGCCGTCGTCTCCGTCGTGCCGGTGGCGGGCACCGCGCTCCCTTCCCACAGGTTCTGGGTCGGGTCCGACTCTACGCGGGGCCGCTCGAGCATGTTCGTCACCACGTCCCTCGTAACAACGGAGGTGCTGGTAGTAATTCCGCATGGCCGGACGTGGGACGCCCGCCACAGCGCTGCTGGACAAGCAGCGGGTGGCGCACACCTTGCACTCGTACGAGCACGACCCCCGCCACGAGTCCTACGGGCTGGAGGCGGCGGAGGCGCTCGGGCTGGTGCCGGAGCGCGTGTTCAAGACTTTGGTCGCCGAGGTGGACGGCAGGCTCGCGGTCGGCGTCGTGCCGGTGACGTCGCAGCTCGACCTGAAGGGTCTCGCCGCCGCGTTGAAGGGCAAGAAGGCGAAGATGGCCGTCGTCGCGGACGCGGAACGCGCGACGGGTTATGTCGCCGGTGGAATTTCTCCGCTCGGGCAGAAGAAGCGGTTGCCGGTCGTGCTCGACGAGTCGGTGTCGAATTTCGAAACTGTTTTCTGCAGCGCGGGCAGGCGTGGTCTCGAAGTCGAGATCACGCCTGCCGACCTGGTGCGGCTCACCAATGCGGTGGTCGCCCGGATCAGTGCTTAGGAAACCGGCGCCGTCACGCCGCCCATCCGGACGTTCGCGCCGATGCCGGACTTCGGCCACGGGACGGTGACCAGCTCGCCGAGCTTGCCCTGGCCGGGCAGGTTGAAGCGGACGAACGCGGGGGCGAGCTGCGGCCCCGCGCTGTCCGACGCCACGTAGACGACGGCAGAGCGGTCCTCGTTGACCAGCGTCTCGGTGTACGGAGGCTGGCCGCCGTTCTGGGAGGCGTGGATGTCCTTGCCCTGGCCGTCCAGGAAGCGCACGTTGCTCAGGGAGCCCCCGATCGTGCAGGAAGCGCCTTCCGCGGACACGAACTTGATCTGGTGCGCCTTGCTCTTGACCGTCGGAGAGGGCATGTCGTAGACACCGATCGCCAGGTCGCCGGCGGTGCACCACGGGGCCGCCGCCGACGTGCCGGAGGCCTGAGCGACAGAGGTCGCCACCACGGCCAAAGCGGCTGCACCGGTCAGGGCGGCAACGGTCGCGATCGTGCGGAAGTTACTCACGTGTCAATCCCCGAATTCGTCTCAGTTGGCGTATTCGCCTTACAGATCCGTGGACGCCTCGGAGATCCACCGGGTTGCACGAAGAATCGTTTTCGTACTTTCGGCCGACCCCTCGACCGTTCGGAGGAACGCGCTCTATTCGCCGACCTGACCGTCGATCGCTTCTCTGATGAGATCCGCGTGGCCGTTGTGCCGCGAGTATTCCTCGATCATGTGGGTGAGGATCCACCGCAGCGTCGGCGTGCGGCCGTCCCTCCACGGCGGCCGCCTGGCGAGCTGACCGAGATCACCGCTTTCGAGCGCCTCGGCCAGGTCCCGCCGGGACTGCTCGACGCTGGACCGCCAGAGCGCGCGCAGCTGTTCCGGTGAGTCCTGCCCGGCCGAGTGCCAGTCCCAGTCGATGTCGCTCAGCCAGTCGACGCTCGCCCACGGCTCGGTGCGGTCGCGGCCGAGCAGGACGTGGTTGAACCACTCCTGCTCCACGTAGGAGATGTGCTTGAGGAGACCGCCGAGGGTCATGGACGACCTCGCGGTGGTCTGGTTCAGCTGCTCCGCCGTGAGGCCGTCGGTCTTCCACGCGAGGGTGGCGCGGTGGAACTCCAGGAAGCCGACCAGGGTGGCGAGCTCGTCGCCGTCCACCGGCGGTTCCGGGCGGCCCTGCTCGTCGAAGTCGCTCATGGGCGTGATCCCAGCCGAAGTCGTAGAGTGCCACCACATGGTCTAGACCACAGTGGAGGCAGACGTGCGCATCCTCGACCTCGACCGCACCGGGCTGGCCGCGCTCCGGGGGCCTGAGCTCACGCAGGCCGTGGCCGCCTCGGAAGGCCGAACGATGGTGGCGGAGGTCTTCGCGGACCGCGCGGCGCTGTCGTTCGACGGCCGGACCGGCGTGCACAACGCCGAGCTGATGGCCGCGTTCGGCGCCGACGTCATCGTGCTGAACATGATCGACCGGGTCTGGGACGGCACGACGTTCCGCTTCCCCGGTCTCGGCGAGCTGCCGAGCCTGACCGCCCTGGCCGCGAAGATCGGGCGGCCGATCGGCGTCAACCTGGAGCCCGGCACCGTCCCGGACCTGCGCAGGGCGACGAAGGACAACGCCGCCAGGCTCGCGGACGCGGGCGCCGCGCTGATCGTGCTGACCGCCAACCCGAGCACGGACGGCTCGTTGGACGGCATGGCCCGCGCCACCGAGCTGATCAAGAGCGATGCCGCGCTGTGGGCCGGCAAGATGCACCACGCCGGTCGTCCGGAGCCGATCACCGCGCAGAAGCTCGTGAACCTCGTCGACGCGGGCGCGGACGGCGTGATCCTGCCGATTCCCGGCACGCTGCCCGGCGTCACCAGAGAAGCCGCGGCCGAAGCCGTCGCCGCCGTCCACGAGAGGGGTGCCGTGGTCATGGGCGCGATCGGCACGTCACAGGAGGGCTCGCACACCAACGTGGTGCCGCACCTGGCTCTGACCGCCAAGGAGATCGGGGTCGACGCGCACCACATCGGCGACTGCTTCCTGCCGGGCATGGGCGACCCCGAGCTGCTCTACGCCTACTCGGTGGCCATCAGGGGCCGTCGGCACACGTGGACCCGGATGGCGCGTTAGTCCAACGGCCTCAGCACGCGGTCCAGCCACTCGCCGACGAACCGGCCCACGTCCGCGACGGACGCCTTCAGCGAGTGGTCACCGTTCAGCAGCACCACTTCCCGGTGGTGACCGGACGGCGGCCGGCCGAACGGGTCGTTCTCGCCCTGCACCACCAGGGTCGCCACCTCGACGGCGTCCAGCTCGGCCAAGCGGGACTTCTCCGGCTTGCCCGGCGGGTGCACGGGGAACGCGAGGCACAGCACCGCGACGGCCTGGCCCTCGACCGACGTGCGGCAGGCCACCCGCGCGCCCGACGACCGGCCCCCGAACACCAGGGGCAGGCCGTCGAACCAGCGTTCGCCGAGATCCTCGACGACGGACAACCAGGCGGTGTCGAGCTGCTTGGCCGGCGCGGGCGCACGACGGCCCGCCACGCGGTAGGGCTGTTCGACCAGGGCCACGTGCACACCCACGGCGTTCGCGGCGTGGCACGCGGCCACCAGGTCCGGGGCCTCGACGCCGCCACCGGCGCCGTGCCCCAGCAGCAGGGCGGCCCGCGGTTCGTGGGCACAGTGCAGCGAGGCCCTCGCGGGGCCGTGCGGCGTGTCCACCAACAGCGTCGTCACGACAGCTCGGACAACGTGGAGGAGGGCTTCTCTTCTTCGTCGAGGGAAACGCGGTCCATCAGGGACGGGTTGTTGTTCTTCACGCTGTTCACCGCCGTCGACACCGGACGCAGCTCCAGTGCGTCGATGATCGAGGGGTCCGGGGTCAGCAGCTCCGACGGGTCCAGCGACGTCGGGTCGAGCCACGCCGACCAACGGTCCTGAGGCAGCAGCAACGGCATGCGGTGGTGCACCTCGGTCATCGCGCCGATGGCCTCCGTGGTGAGCACCGCGCACGTGACGGTCGGAACGTCGTCCTTCCACCACACCGACCAGATACCCGCCATCGCCAGCGAAGCGCCGTCGCCGAGGGTCATGAAGTACGGCTGTTTGCGCCCCTCGCCCGGCTGCCATTCGTACCAACCGTCGGCGGGCAGGATGCAGCGGCGCTTCATCGCGGACTGCTTGTAGGCGGGCTTCTCCAGCACGCTCTCGGCCCGCGCGTTGATCATCTTGGCCGCGCCGGAGAGGTCCTTGGCCCAGTGCGGGACGAGCCCCCAGCGCATGACGCGGATGCTGCGTTCCAGCTCCTCGTCCTCCGGTTTGCGCTCGACCACCGCCAGGACGTGCTTGGTGGGAGCGATGTTGTAGTCGGCGCCCGGCGCCTCGTCGCCGGTTCCGTCCACCGCGTCGAACTCGGCCGCCAGCAGCGCCGGGTCCTTGGTGGAGGCGTACCTACCGCACAAAACCGATCACCTCCGAAGTCGTCATCGTCGCACGTCGGGAACACCTGTGCGAGCCGCCCCAGTGTCGATGCGGGATCATTGCGGCATGACTCAGCACTGGTCAGCCCCCAGCGCAGCAGGCCCAGTCCACGCGACCGTGCCGGTGCCCGGCTCGAAGTCGATCACGAACCGCGTTCTGGTCCTCGCGGCACTGGCCGACGGGCCGTCCACCGTGCACGCGCCGTTGCGCAGCCGGGACACCGTGTTGATGGCCGCCGGGCTCTCCTCGCTCGGGGTCGGGTTCGCCGACCGCGAGGACGGCGGCTGGGACGTGACGCCCGCCGCGCTGCGCGGACCGGCCGAGATCGACTGCGGTCTCGCGGGCACGGTCATGCGGTTCCTGCCGCCCGCCGCCGCGGTGGCCGAGGGCGAGATCCGGTTCGACGGCGACCCGCACGCGCGCACGCGGCCGATGGGCACGGTGCTGGGCGCGTTGCGCTCGCTCGGCGCGGACGTCGAGGGCGACGCGCTGCCGTTCACGTTGCGCGGCACCGGATCGCTGCCCGGTGGTGAGGTGACGATCGACGCGTCGGGCTCGTCGCAGTTCGTGTCCGGCCTGCTGCTGTCCGCCGCCCGCTACGACAAGGGCGTGACTGTGCGGCACGACGGCAAGCCCGTGCCCTCGTTGCCGCACATCGACATGACGGTCGAGACGCTGCGGTCGGTCGGTGTCCGGGTGGAGACCGGCGCGAACGTCTGGCACGTCGAGCCGGGCCCCATCGCCGCGCGCACGTGGACCGTGGAGCCGGACCTGTCGAACGCGACGGTGTTCCTGGCGGCGGCCGCGGTGACCGGCGGCGAGGTGACGATCCCGTTGTGGCCGACCAGCACCACCCAGCCCGGCGACGCGATCGGCGGCGTCCTGACCCAGATGGGGTGCGAGGTCGAGCTGTCGGAGAAGGGGCTGACCGTGCGCGGACCGGCGAAGCTGTCCGGTTTGGACATCGACCTGCACGACGAGAGCGAGCTGACCCCGACCATCGCCGCGCTGGCGGCGCTGGCGGAGGGCCAGACGATCATCCGCGGTGTCGCGCACATCCGCGGCCACGAGACGGACCGGATCGCGGCGCTCGTGAACGAGATCAACGCGTTGGGCGGCAACGCCTCCGAGACCGAGGACGGCCTGATCATCAACCCCGCGCCGCTGCACGGCGGCGGGTGGAAGGCCTACGCGGACCACCGGATGGCGACCGCGGGCGCGATCATCGGGCTGGTGGTGCCCGGCGTCTCGGTGGACGACATCGGGTCGACCACCAAGACGATCCCCGACTTCCCAGGCATGTGGAACGCCATGCTCGCGGGGGCGCGTTGACGTGAGCAAGCGGGACTGGCGCAAGCTCGACGAGTCCGACGTGCGCGTGCGCCCCGGCAAGGGGACGCGGCCGCGCAGCAAGAGGCGACCGGAACACGCCGACGCCGAGAGCGCGATGGTGATCGGCGTGGACCGCGGCCGCTGGACGTGCGCGCTGGACTCCGGTGTCGTCGTCACCGCGATGCGTGCGCGCGAACTCGGCCGCACGCCCGTGGTGGTGGGCGACCAGGTCGGCATCGTCGGTGACACGTCGGGCCAGCCGGACACGCTCGCCCGCATCGTGCGCGTCGAGGAGCGGACCTCGGTGCTGCGCCGGACCGCGGACGACACCGACCCGTTCGAACGCGTCGTCGTCGCCAACGCCTCCCAGCTGATCATGGTGGTCGCGCTGGCGGATCCCCCGCCGCGCACGGGTTTCATCGACCGGTGCCTGGTCGCCGCGTACGCGGGCGGCCTGGAACCGGTGCTGTGCCTGACGAAGTCGGACCTCGCGTCCGCGGACTCGCTGCTGGCGCTCTACACCGAGCTCGACGTGCCGGTGATCGTGACGCGGTTCGACGAGGAACCGGCCGAGCTGCGCGCGCGTTTGTCCGACACGGTGTCGTGCCTCATCGGCCATTCCGGCGTCGGCAAGTCCACGCTGGTCAACCGGCTGGTGCCGGACGCGAACCGCGCGGTGGGCGTGGTCTCCGGCGTCGGCAAGGGCAGGCACACGTCCACCCAGGCCGTGGCGCTGCGGCTGCCCGACGGCGGCTGGGTGGTGGACACGCCGGGCATCCGCTCGTTCGGCCTCGCGCACATCACGCCGGACGACATCGTGAAGGCGTTCCCGGACTTCGCCGAGGCCGCGGAGGAGTGCCCACCCGGCTGCGGCCACCTCGGCGCGCCGGAGGACCCCGGCTGCATGCTCGACGAGCTGGTGCCGGACGCGCCCGGCCGGCTGGCGTCGTTGCGGCGGCTGCTGGCGTCACGTGCGGGACTGGACGAACATGCGGATTGAAGTTGTCCTGTGCGCTGCCGCGCTGGTGACGGCGTGCACCACCGAGCCTTCTCCCCCGAAGTTCGAGGACACCGACGCCTGCGCGCTGCTGAAGTCCGGCGATGCGGGCGACCTCAGCGGCACGGCCAAGAGCTCGCGGGCGTGCGACTTCACGTTCGACTCGCTGACCGTCCGCCTGACCCTGCGGCCGGAGAAGTTCGCGGACGCGTCACAGTCGTTGCAGTCCGACGGCGGCTACGGCGCGGTGGTCAACGACCACCCGATGACACGCCGCTGCACGGACACGTCCGGTGTCGTGACGTGCGACGCCGTGGTGGAAGTACGAGATGGCCAGGTCATCGGGCTGAAGGTGGTACAGCGCAGCCCCGACGTCAACGCCGTGGGCCAGGTCACACAGGGACTGGCGTCGAAAGCACTGGAGAGACTGCCGAAGTGAAGCGTCTGCTGCCGTTCCTCCTGCTGCTCGCTGGCTGCACCGCCGCACCGGTTGCGATCACGCCGTCGAGCACGACGACCACGACCACAACGACGACGGTCACCACGACCTCGCCACGGATCGACACGCCTCGCAAGCTCGTCGCCGACCCGTGCGGGCTGCTCACCGCCGCGGACTTCGACACACCGCTGAACATCCCTCCGCAGCCCTACCCGGACATCCCGCGGTCCTGCGCCTTCCGGGAGGGCAGCGGCACTGACGCGGACCTGATCGTCGTGGTGGTGTTCACGGACGCCTACGCGCGCCCGGACAAGTCCACGGAGATGCTCATCGGCGACGGACATTCGGCAGCGACGTCCTGTGCCACCGGCTCCGGCGTGGTGGAGTGCACCACCCTCGTGGCGGTCAACGCGACGGAGTCGTACAAGGTGATCGCCCACCTGCAGAACGGCAACCTGGACCAGGTCGCCGGGATCTCGCAGGGCAAGGCCCGCCGGGCGTTCGAGAAGCTGGTTGTCACGTCCTGACGCGCTGTCTCGTCCACCTGTCATGAAGGTATTCGTGATCGGTGCGACGGGTGTGCTCGGACGGGAAGCGGTGCCGCTGTTGCAGACCGCCGGACACGAGGTCGGGGTGCTGGACCGGCGCACCACCTCGTTGTTCGACGTCGAGCAACTCACGAAGGCGCTGACGGGCCACGACGCCGTCATCAACCTCGCCACCCGCATCCCGCTCAGCGCGAAGGCGGTCTTCGCGAGCGCCTGGGCGGACAACGACCGCATCCGCACCGAGGGCAGCGCCGCGCTGGTGGAGGCGGCCCAACGCGCGCGCGTCGAGCGGATCGTGCAGGAGGGCATCTCGTTCGTCTACGCGGACGGCGGCGACCGCGAGCTGGACGAGAACGCACCGATCGAGCCGGTCGGGCACATCGCCAGTTCGGTCGTGGCGCAGGAGAACGTGCTCAGGCACCCCGGCGGGGTGTTCCTGCGGATCGGGCTGCTGATGGGCGGCGCGGCGCAGGCACCGCCGGTGCTCGTGGGCGACGGGTGGATGTCGGTCGTACACCCCGGCGACGCGGCGGCCGCTGCCGTCGCGGTGCTGCACGCGCCTCCCGGCATCTACAACGTCGGTTCGCCGATCCTCAAACGAGAGCTGGGGATCACCCGGCTGCCGAGGTTCACGAGCAGGCTGGCGGCCTCCTTCGAGGTGTTCGGCCGGTCGCAACGGGTGGTGAGCACGAAGCTGACCGAAGCGACCGGCTGGAAACCCCGCTAACCCATGTGCGGATAGGTGTGGTCCGTCGGCGGCACCAGCGTTTCCTTGATGGCGCGTGGGCTCGTCCACCGTTGCAGGTTGTAGATCGAGCCCGCCTTGTCGTTGGTGCCGGAACCGCGCGAGCCGCCGAACGGCTGCTGGCCGACGACCGCGCCGGTCGGCTTGTCGTTGACGTAGAAGTTGCCCGCCGCGAACCGCAACGCCTTGTGCGCCTGCGCAACGGCTTCACGATCGCGTGCGAAGACGGCGCCGGTCAGCGCGTACGGCGTGGAGCTGTCGATGGTCTGCATGATGTCCGGGAAGTCCGCGTCCTCGTAGACGTGCACGGCGAGGATGGGCCCGAAGTACTCCGTCGTGAAGATGTCGTGGTGCGGGTCGGTGCCGAGCAGCACGGTCGGGTCGACGAAGTAGCCCACCGAGTCGTCGCACGTGCCGCCCGCCAGCACCTCCACCGAGGTGGACGCGGACGCCATCAGCAGCGCGTCCTCGTGCTTGGCGAACGCGCGGTGGTCGATCACCGCGCCACCGAACGCCGACAGGTCCGTGACATCGCCGTAGGACAAGGACTTCGTGACGTCGAGCAGCCGTTCACGCACCTCGCTCTCCCACAGCGAACGCGCGACGTAGGCGCGTGACGCCGCGCTGCACTTCTGGCCCTGGTACTCGAAAGCACCGCGGACCAGGCCGGTGACGAGCGCCTGCGGATCGGCGGAGGCGTGCGCCAGCACGAAGTCCTTGCCGCCGGTCTCGCCGACCACGCGCGGGTAGGCGCGGTAGTGGTCGAGGTTGGCCGCCATGGTCTGCCACAGCGCCTTGAACGTGCGCGTGGAACCGGTGAAGTGCAGGCCCGCGAAGAACCTGTCCCGCAAAGCCACCTCGCTCACCGCGCGGCCGTCACCGGTGACGAGGTTGATCACGCCCGGCGGCAGACCGGCCTCCTCCAGCAACCGCATGGTGAAGTGCGCGGCGAGCTGCTGCGTCGGGGACGGCTTCCACAGCACGGTGTTGCCCATCAGGGCGGGCGCGAGCGGCAGGTTGCCGGCGATGGCGGTGAAGTTGAACGGCGTGATCGCCACGACGAAGCCGTCGAGCGGGCGGTGGTCCATCCGGTTCCACACGCCGGGGCTGCTGACCGGCTGCTCGGCGAGGATCCGGCGGCCGAAGTGGACGTTGAAGCGCAGGAAGTCGATCAGCTCGCACGCTGAGTCGATCTCGGCCTGCTGCACGGACTTCGACTGCCCGAGGATCGTGGCGGCGTTCAGGGTGTCGCGCCACGGCCCGGCGAGCAGGTCGGCCGCCCGCAGCAGCACCGCGGCGCGTTCGTCGAACGGCAGCTCCTGCCAGCCGGGGGCGGCGTGCTGGGCGGCTCGCATGGCCTCCGCGACGTCGGAGTTGGTCGCCTGCGCCGTCACGCCGAGCACGTGCCGGTGGTCGTGCGGCTGAACGACGTCGACTCGGTCACCGCCGGCCATCCGCTGCCGACCACCGATGGTCATGGTGAGTTCGTGGGTGACGCCCTCGAGTTCCGCGATGCGCTGCTGGAGGCTCGCGCGTTCGGCGCTACCTGGAGCGTAGGTGTGCACCGGCTCGTTGACCGGTTCGGGTGCAGACGTTACGGCGTCCATTCCCCCATCGTGGCACGCGGTAGTAGGGTCCGTCGGGTGGCGCGGGTGACTGGGATCGGTGGCGTTTTCCTGCGTTCCAGAGATCCGGTGCGCCTGGCTGCCTGGTACCGCGACAACCTGGGCGTACCGATGAGCGAAAAGGGCACCGTCACCTTCCACTGGCTCGACACGGCCACGCCCGAACAGCCCGGCACGACGACGATGGCGTTGTTCGCGCAGGACACCGAGTACATCGGCGAACCGCATCAGCGCGCGATGCTGAACCTGCGCGTGGACGACCTGCCGTCGTTGATGGCCAAGCTGAAGGCACGCGGGGTCGAGGTGTTACCGGACACCGAGGACTCGGAGTTCGGGCGGTTCGGGTGGTGCGTGGACCCCGAGGGCAACCGGATCGAGCTCTGGGAGCCCGCGGAGGGCATGTAGCTACGCGCGGGTGAGCTCCAGGACCGGGATGGTGCGGATACCGGCGGTCTTCTCCGCGTACTCGGCGAAACCGGGGTACCGGCTCGCCTGCTGGTCGTAACGCTCGTCGCGTTCGGCACCGGTGAGCTCACGGACGTTGACGGCATAGGTGTCGGTGCCGCGCTCGACGGTGGCCTGACCTGACGCGACGAGGTTGTGGTACCAGTCGGGGTGCTGCGGGGCGCCGCCCTTGGAGGCGAAGACGTAGATGACGTCGTCGTCGGTCTCGTGCGGCAGGTACATCATCGGGGCGATGTTCTCCTTGCCGCTGCGCCGGCCGCGGTGGTGGACCAGCACGATCGGGGCTCCGGCGAACGGGCCGCCGACCCGCCCCTCGTTCGCCCGGAACTCTTCGATGACCTGGGCGTTGAAGTCGCTCACGGGTTGTCCTGTTCTCCTGCTCGGGCCGGGATCCGGCCTACATCAGTTCCAGCACGAACGCGAGCTCCTGCGGCGCGTACCAGGCCAGCTCGTGGTCCTCGGCGCTGCCCAGGGTGAACTCGGCGTCCGGGTCGCCCATGTCCGCGGCGTCCACGACCTCCGCCGCCGCGCGCACGTCCTCCTCGGCCTCCGAGGTGTCGAGGTGCACCGACGCGACGGCCTTCATCGTCACCGAACCGGCGACCTTCACCACCGAGTGGTCGAGGTCCGGACGCAGCGTGACGTCGTCCATGTCGACCGCGATCACCGCGCGGCGCGGCTCCGCCTTCTCCTCGCCCGCCAGCAGGCGCAGCGACGCCCGTGCGGCGTCGAGCATCGCGGCGTACTCGAGCTCCTCGGTGTCGCCCGCCGCGTACGACTCGCGCAACGCGGGCGTCAGCGCGAAGGCGGTGCCGCCGATCGGAGCCAGTTCGCCGCTGTCGACGAACGTGCGGAGCATCGGCACCGTGGCCGGGATGTAGACCCTCATGACGCGCTCGCCGTACCCATCAGTTCCTCCACCGACTCCTCGACCATGGTCGCGAGAACGTCCACATCGGACATGGCGTCGCGGTCGCCGTTCAGCCCGAAGTACACACCGCCGTCGTACGACGTCACCCCGATGGCCAGCGCCTGGTTCTTGGCGAGCGGGACGACCGGGAAGATCTCGGTCATTCTCGCGCCCGCCGCGTACAGCGGCACCTGCGGGCCGGGAACGTTCGTCACGATCACGTTGAACAGCCGGCGGCTGAACGAGCTCGCCGCCCGCGCGCCGAGTGCGTGCAGCGTCGGCGGCGCGAAGCCGGAGACCTTCACCAGCGCGTCGGCGGCGACGGACTGGCCGGATTCCTTGTGCGCGCGCATGGCGTGCGACACGTGGTGCAGCCGCACGACCGGGTTCGGTTCGCCGACCGGCAGATCAACGAGGTAGGCGCTCACGTTGTTGCCCGAGTCCGGGTCCGCCTCGCGGACCGACAGCGGCGCCATCGCGCGGATCGTGGTGCTGCCGGTGACGATCTCGCCCCGGCTGAGCAGCCAGTTGCGCAGCGCTCCGGACAGGGCCGCGAGCACCACGTCGTTGACGGTGCCGCCGTGCGCCTTGCGGATGGCGCGCAGGTCGTCGAGCTGAGCGCGCGCGACGGAGAACCGGCGCTGCGGCGACGTGATGCGGACGTTCAGCGGGCTGCCGGGCGCGGGCGTCGCGGCGGTGCGGACGGCGGCGGCCACGGCACCGAACGCGTTGAACACCTTCTCGACCGTGGCGACCGTGTCGAGCGCGGCGCTGCGGACGTTCTCCACGAGCTCGCCGGGGCTGTGCACGATGTCGGTGACCGCGTCGGCCACGAGCTGCAGCGAGCTCGGTTCCGGTTGCGGCATCCAGAGGTTCTCGACGTTGGTCCGCGGCGACGGCGACACGTCCAGCATGACCTGGCCGATCTCCAGCGACGCGATGCCGTCGATCATGGCCTGGTGGGTCTTGGTGATGACCGCGGTCTGGTTCTTCGCGAGACCCTCGACGAGGTAGATCTCCCACAGCGGGCGGGAGTGGTCGAGCGGGCGGGACATCAGGCGCGCGACCAGGTCGTGCAGCTGCGCGTCGTTGCCCGGCTTGGGCAGGGCGCTTCGGCGGACGTGGTAGGTGACGTCGAAGTCCGGGTCGTCGACCCAGACCGGGCGCGCGATGCGTCCCGGGACGTGCACGACCTTCTGCCGGTAGCGCGGCACGAGGCTCAGACGTTGCTCGATCAGGTCGACGAGCTTGTCGTAGTCGAAGCCCGCCTTGGGCCTGCGGAACACCGCGACACCACCGACGTGCATCGGCGTCGTGGAGTCCTCCAGGTACAGGAACGAGGCGTCCAGCGCTGACAGTCGGTCCGGCATGCCGCCAGCCTAGTGGCGTTTGCGGTCCATGAGCTTTTGAAGTGCGGCACGTTCGACGGGGTCGCGGTCGTGGCGCTCCAGCCGGATGCGCGCGGCCTCCGGGATCGCTTCGAGCGCCCTCGGGTCCACGTTGGCCATGAACGACCGGAGGAACCGCCACCGCGTGAGCTTCTTGACCGGCGCGAGGCGCGCGACGGCGAGCGAGACCCAGCTGAGCGCGACGTCGAGCCTGCGGTCGCCCTTGGTGGCGCTCGCCCAGTCCAGGACCACGGGACCTTCCGGGCCGAGCACGACGTTGCCGGGGTGCAGGTCGAGGTGCAGGAGGCGGCCCTCACCGCTGAGGAAGTCGGGGGCCTGGATCGCGTCCAGGCGGTGGTGCAGGTCTGCCAGCTGGGTGCCGAGGCTGCCGGCGAGCCACGGCCGGCGGCCGATCTCCTGGGACATCCGCGGACCGGGCACGTACTGCATGACGAGCTCTTCCTCGGTGGCCTCGTGCACGCGCGGGACGGGAATGCCGTGGCCGCTCAGGTACCGCATCATCTCGGCCTCGCGCCGCAGGTCACGGCCGGTGCGCGTGCGTTTGACCAGCAAGCCGTCGGACCGGATGAACACGTCCGAGTCCTGACCGCTCGCGAGATGTTGACGTTGCGCGACGCTGCGCATACCTGCCGTCATGTGACGATCATCATGCATATGATCCAAAGCACAAGGGCCGAACGGCTCTAGTCGCACTCTTCACCCGTTTGAGCCTGCGGTGCCCGCTTCTGTCACCCTTTTGCTCGTGGAGATCTCGCCCAAGGACCGCTTCGTCACCGTCTACGGCCGCAAGCCAGTGCTGGAGGCACTGGACGACCCGGCGCTCTCGGTGGACAAGGTGGTGCTCGCCGACACGGCCCGCGGCCCGGCGGCACGCGAGATCCTCGACGCGGCCCGCTCGCGCGGGGTGTCCGTCCAGCGCGCCACCGCACAGCGCGTGAAGGTGCTGGCGGGCAACGGAAAGCAGGACCAGGGCGTGCTCGCCGACGTGGTGGCGCCCCGCATGAAGCCCCTTGCCCTGGCGCTGGAAGAGGGCGGGCTGCGGTCCGTGCTGGTGCTCGACGGCATCACCACGCCCGCGAACGTCGGCATGATCCTGCGCACCGCGACCGCCGCGGGCATCGACGGCATCGTGGTGCCGCGCCGAGGCGTCGCGTCGATCGACCCCCTGGTGGTGAAGGCCTCCGCCGGGGTGGCTTTCCGCGCGCCCGTGCTGCGCTGCGGCACCGCGGCGGAGGCCTCGGCTTTGTTGCGCTCCGCGGGGTTCCCGCTTTACGCGTTGGACTCCCACGCTTCCGACACGCTGTATTCCGCGTCTTTCGACCGCCGCGCCGCTTTCGTGCTGGGCAGCGAAACCTCCGGAATCACCGACGACGTGCGCCCGCACATCACGTCGTGGATCTCGATCCCGATGGCGGCCGGTGTGGAATCCCTGAACGTGGCCTCAGCGGCGGCCGTGCTCTGCTTCGAACTGGTGCGCCGCGCTCAGAGCCAGCGGACGTGATAATCGTTGATCTGCGGGTTCCCGAGCAATGACGTGCATTCGGCGAACGAGGACTCACCCCTGACCCGGCCGACCGTGCCGTACTGGTCCCAGTAGAACCCCAGCCCGTTGGAACAGTGCGCGACCGCCTGGAACCTGCTCGGCGCGCCGTGGTCGCAGAACACCTCGACACTGCGCCCGTTGCGCTGGTACTCGTCGTAACAATCGCGCGGCCCCTGCGCCTGCGCAGGTGTCGCAATTGCCGTGGCTGCAATGGCGGCTGCAACACAAGCGACAATTCTTCGCATTTCCAACCCCTATGCATTCGACTGCTTGCCCAATCGACATTAGTGCGCGCACCGAATACCGGGCAATTACGCCGCGGGGTGAACCTCTAATCGCGGAGTGCGATCGCTAGCAGGATTTCCAGCTCCTCGAGGGTGGACTCGGTCGACCGATGGTGGACACCGACCATGCCCGCCTCCGCCGCACCCCTGACGTTGATCGCGAGGTCGTCGACGAACACGCACTCGCCGGGTTCGAGATCGAGTTTGGTCGCGGTGAGCAGGTAGATCTCCGGGTCCGGCTTCGCCAGCCCGACCTCGCCGGAGATGACCGCGGCGTCGAAGAGGTCCTGCCACGGCGGCTGCCACCAGCCGTCCGCGTTGGACAGCAGGGCGGTCTTCAGGCCGTGCTGCTTGGCCTTCCTGAGGGCGGTGAGCAACGGAGGTTCCTTCGCGTTGTTCTCGCCGGGGTCGGTCAGGACGCCGCCGTAGTCGAGCACCAGAGCTTTGAGCACCCCTGGGACGGTACCCACTTTCGAGTGGTGCGTGTCCTGATGCGGCCCGGTGCGTCGCCTGGTTCGGCATGCCCCCAGTCGTTCGCCGTCTGCCTGCCTATGAGCCGCCTGTCGGCGCGGCCTTCGTGCCGCGACCTCGCCCGCGGCCGGTTTGGGTGCCGGTGCCGGAGCCTCCGCCGCCCGCGTTGGACGCTGCCCGGTTGATCTGGGTGGTGTTGGAGGTGCTGGACTCGCGGCGACCGGCGCGGGTGTTGCGCGAGGTCGCGGTGCCCGCGTTGGTCGCTCGGCTGGGACGGCTGGTTCGGGTGCGGACCACTCGGTTGGTTCGGGCGCCTCGGGTTTGCCATCCCTCCCGGTTCGTGGCCGAGATGTCGGTGACGGTTCGGAGGGACGGGCGGGTGATGGCCGTTGCGGCTCGGGCCGAGCATCGGGGTGGGCGGTGGTGGTTGACCGTGTTCTCCGTGCTGGAGTGATTTCGGATTTGATCGACGGACTTCGGTTGTGCTTGCCGCCCGGCATCTGCCGTCGACACCAAAACGCGACCCGGCTGGTGCGCCGCGCGTTCCGTCCGCCCCACCGTTCCCCGAAAGCCGCGTGGGCCGCGCTCCCGGAGGAACGCGGCCCACGTGTCGGTCGACTGCGAAAGGTCAGCGACGCTTGCGGTCCTTGGCGGCCTGACGGGCCGCCTCGCGGCGCTCCTTGCGGGTGCCGCCCTGCTGGGATCCGCCGCCGGCGGCCTCGCCGTGCTGCTCGACGCCGCCGTCTTCGGCCGGGCCGCTGTAGCTCAGGTGCTGCTCACCGGGGCCGCCGAGGCCCTTGCCGCGCAGGGCGGGCGGGATGGCGTTGCCGCTGGACAGCTGCGCCATGGCCGGACCTGCGGGGGCCTGCGACTGCTGCTGCGCCTGCTGCTGGGCGGCCGCTGCGGCGCGGGCTCGGGCGCGGGCTCCGCCGCCGTTGCCGGAGACCTGCGGGAGGGTCTGCGGGGCCGCGCTCAGGGTCACCGGGACCTCGGGCTCGGCCGGTTCCGGCTCGGCGGCCTCGACCTGGAGGTTGAAGAGGAAGCCGACGGTCTCCTCCTTCAACGCGTCGAGCATCGCGTTGAACATGTCGAAGCCCTCGCGCTGGTACTCGATGAGGGGATCGCGCTGCGCCATGGCGCGCAGGCCGATGCCCTCCTTCAAGTAGTCCATCTCGTACAGGTGCTCGCGCCACTTGCGGTCCAGAACGGACAGCAGGACGCGGCGCTCCAGTTCGCGGGTGGCGCCTTCGCCGACTCGGCCGTCGATGTCGGCCTCGCGGGCGCGGTAGGCCTTCAGGGCGTCCTCGACGAGCAGCTCGCGCAGGTACTCGCGGGTGATGTCCTCATCGGACTCGAGGAGTTCCTTGAAGTCCACCGAGACCGGGTAGAGGGTCTTGAGGGCGGTCGAGAGCTTCTCGAAGTCCCAGTCCTCGGCGTAGCCGTCGGCGGTGGCGCCGTTGACGTACTCCTCGACGACGCTGACGATCATGTGCTCGACCTGCTCGCGCAGGTCCTCGCCCGCGAGGACGCGGTGGCGCTCGGCGTAGATCACCGTGCGCTGGCGGTTCATGACCTCGTCGTACTTGAGGACGTTCTTGCGGATCTCGAAGTTCTGCTGCTCGACCTGGGTCTGCGCGCTGCGGATGGCGCGGGTGACCATCTTGTGCTCGATCGGCACGTCGTCCGGCACGTTCAGGCGCGTCATGACCATCTCGACCATGGACGCGTTGAAGCGGCGCATCAGCTCGTCCTGCAGCGACAGGTAGAAGCGCGACTCACCGGGGTCGCCCTGACGGCCGGTGCGGCCGCGGAGCTGGTTGTCGATGCGACGCGACTCGTGGCGCTCGGTGCCGAGCACGTAGAGGCCGCCGACCTCGCGGACCTCGTCGGCCTCCGCCTTGCCCTGGGTCGTCAGCTCCTCGACGACCTTCGACCACTCGCGCTCGTACTCCTCCGGCGTCTCCACCGGGTCGAGCCCGCGCTCGCGCAGCTCGTGGTCCGCCAGGATGTCCGGGTTGCCGCCCAGCACGATGTCGGTACCGCGACCGGCCATGTTCGTCGCGACCGTGACGGCGCCCTTGCGGCCCGCCTTCGCGATGATCAACGCCTCGCGCTCGTGGTGCTTCGCGTTCAGGACCTCGTGCGGGATGCCCTTGCGCACCAACAGCTTCGACAGGTACTCGGAGCGCTCGACGCTCGTCGTGCCGACCAGGACCGGCTGGCCCTTCTCGTGCTTCTCGGCGATGTCCTCGGCGACGGCCTCGAACTTCGCCTCCTCGCTCTTGTAGACGAGGTCGGGCTGGTCCTTGCGCTGCGGCGGGCGGTTCGTCGGGATCGGGACGACGCCCAGCTTGTAGGTCTGGTGGAACTCGGCCGCCTCGGTCTCGGCGGTACCGGTCATGCCGCCGAGCTTCTCGTACAGGCGGAAGTAGTTCTGCAGGGTGATCGTGGCGAGAGTCTGGTTCTCCGCCTTGATCTCCACGCCTTCCTTGGCCTCGATGGCCTGGTGCATGCCCTCGTTGTAGCGGCGGCCGGCGAGCACACGGCCCGTGAACTCGTCGACGATCATGACTTCACCGTTGCGGACGATGTAGTCCTTGTCGCGGTTGTAGAGCTCCTTCGCCTTGAGGGCGTTGTTCAGGTAGCCCACCAACGGCGTGTTCGCCGCCTCGTACAGGTTGTCGATGCCGAGCTGGTCCTCGATGAACTCCACACCGAGCTCGGTGACGGCGATCGTGCGCTTCTTCTCGTCGTACTGGTAGTGGTACGACTTCGACTTCTCCTCGACGACCTCGAGGCGCTCCTTCTGGGAGAGCTGCGTGACGTCGATGCCGCGCATCCGCGGGGCGAGGCGGGCGAACTCCGTGTACCAGCGCGCCGACTGCTCGGCCGGGCCGGAGATGATCAGCGGCGTGCGGGCCTCGTCGATGAGGATCGAGTCGACCTCGTCGACGATCGCGTAGTAGTGGCCGCGCTGCACGCACTCGTCCAGGCTCCACGCCATGTTGTCGCGCAGGTAGTCGAAGCCGAACTCGTTGTTCGTGCCGTAGGTGATGTCCGAGTTGTACGCCACGCGGCGCTGCTCGGGCGTCATCTCGGAGAGGATCGCGCCGACGGACATGCCGAGGAAGCGGTGCACGCGGCCCATCCAGTCCGCGTCGCGCTTGGCCAGGTAGTCGTTCGTGGTGATGACGTGGACGCCCTTGCCGGCGATGGCGTTGAGGTACACGGGCATGACCGAGGTCAGCGTCTTGCCCTCACCGGTGCGCATCTCGGAGATCTGGCCGAGGTGCAGCGCGGCGCCACCCATCAGCTGCACGTCGTAGGGGCGCTGGCCCAGGGTGCGCTTCGCGGCCTCGCGGGCCACGGCGAACGCCTCCGGCAGCAGCTCGTCGAGCGACTCGCCCTCGGCGTGGCGCTTCCTGAACTCGTCGGTTTTGGCGCGCAACTCGGCGTCGGAGAGGTCGACCACGTCATCTTCGAGCCCGTTGATGGCGTTTGCGATGTTGCGGAGGCGCTTGAGCATCTTGCCCTCGCCGGAGCGGAGCAGTCGGGACAGCACCATCTGGATAGACCTCATCACCTGTATCGCGGCGCGCCCACGTCGGACGCCTTTCCCCTGCCCATCGTAGGCAAGTCGCCAAGATGTGCGCACAGACACAGGCGGATTGGGCCCCGCGACCTGGTATACGCAGGTCAGGTGCCTCCGCAGGACGTGCCGCCACCTCGGCTACTGGTGTGGAGAACGCATGAGGCCCGCGTAAAGGTTCCTGGTCGGGCGAGATTCACCTTCACGGTGAACGCCGAGGCGCGGGATGGGGCCGGGTGGCGGTAGACGCACGCCGCCGCCCCGCACGCGAGGGGTGCGGGGCGGCGGCGGTCGAAGGTGGGTTTGTGTTTACCGGGTCAGGCCAGCCTGATCACGCCGTAGTCGAACCCCTTCCGGCGGTAGACGACGCTCGGGCGCCCGCTGTCGGTGTCGGCGAACAGGTAGAAGTCGTGTCCGACCAGTTCCATCTCGTAGAGGGCCTGGTCGACGGTCATCGGTTTGGCGGCGTGCTCCTTTTCGCGTACGACGCGTCCGGGCAACTTGTCGTCGAGGCCGTCGTCCCACCGCTGCGCGGGCACTTCCGCCATGCCCTCGTAGTCGGCCTCGGGTGCGTCGAGCACCGCGGTCTTCGCGCGGCGTGACGTCATGGTTTCGCCAGCGGCGGAGGGATCCCCCAGTCCGCTTGTCGCTTCGGCCACCGAGATCGGGGCGCGTGCCCCGTGGTGGACTCGCCTGCGGTCGTGTGACCGGCGCAGGCGGTTCTCGAGCTTTGCGACCGCAGAATCGAGCGCGGCGTAGAAGTCACCCGCGCAGGCTTCGGAACGGACCACGGGTCCACGTCCCTTGCCGGTGATTTCGACCCGCTGGCAGTTCTTCGACTGTCGGCGGTTCGGCTCGTGGAAAAGCTCCACGTCGAAGCGGATGACCTTGCGGTCGTAGCGCTCAAGCCGGGCCAGCTTTTCGGCGACGTGCACCCTGTAGTGATCGGGCACCTCGACGTTGCGGCCCTTAACGACGATGTCCATACACGACCTCCCTCGCTTTGCTGCGAGCTTTGGCTGGACTGATTCAGCGCGCCGTGGCGATCTTGGATCGCGGATTGTGTCGCAGAGGGTCGTCCTCCGCAGCTCTCACGGCGCCAGGGTCATGGGCTGTTCGCCTCCTCCCCGCGGGCCGGGAACGCTGATAGCGGTGCACGTTAGCTTGGGATTCACCGTCGCGTAAGCCCCCTTGCCGGGGGAACGACGAGATTTTTCGGTGACTACGCAGCGCGACGACAGCGCGTTGCCAGTCATGTCCCGAGCGTGCCACGAACCCTGCTCACCGGCATCTCGCTCACCCGTACGGCTCAGCCCGGAACCGGCACTCGACGGCAGCATCGCTGCGTCGAACGGGTCCAGTCGCGGCCTCATACCCAGCCAACGGGCGACCCCCGCGTCATGTTCCCGAAACCTCGAAGAGATCGATTCCGATCCGCGAACTGGGGCCGAAGCGCACTTCTTGCGACCGAACTGATCGGCGCCGATGACCGATCACGACCCAGTCACGCCCGCCTGAACGGGGGATTTCGCCCAATGCCGGACAAGGCCGTTGATCACCGACACGACCGGACACCACGGTATTTCCAGGAATAACCGCTGGTCAGCTCCGCATGTGAATAGTCGTTAACTCCGACCGGCCACGCGGGTGGCCGCTGAGCACCGGTCCGACCTGCCGACGGAGGACGCCCCGTGCACCACCGGCCCGCCAGTTGAGACGACGGACTTGCGGACGCCTCAGTTCTGAAACACGGGGTCAACAGACTCTGCCGCGAACGGGTCGAAACGAGTTCCGGATCTTGGGACGTCGTCACAGAACTCGCAGCGAGCTGGGCCGATGCGTCCACCCTGGACCCAACGGTGATCGACAACCCAACCAGAACTTCACCCTTGTGGGCGGTGCCGAAAGTCCCCCGCGGCAGGCCCAGCACCGCGACCGCGATTTTCTGTCAGACCCCGTCGCCATCCTTGTCCCATGACCGCACTCGACCTGCTCCTGCCACCCGCCTGCGCCGGCTGCGACCGACCCGGCACCGCCTGCTGCGCCACCTGCCTCGACACCTTCGGTCCGCCGGCCCGGCTCCAGGTCCCCGGCGTCGGGCCGCCGGTGTGGACGCTGGCCGCCTATCACGGCCCCGCGAGGGAACTCGTGCTCGCCTTCAAGGAACGCGGCGCACGGGCGCTGGCGGCCTGGTTCGGCGCCCTCGTCGCGGCGGCGTTGGTCGCCGTGGGTCCCCGGCCGTGGACGCTCGTCCCCGCACCGTCCCGCCGCAGCGCCGCCCGCGACAGGGGCGGCGACCACATGCTGGGAGTCGCGCGGGCCGTCCACATCGCGACCGCGGCCCAGATCCTGCGGCTCGCGCCCGGCGTGAGCGACTCGGTGGGGCTGAGCGCCGCCGAACGAAGGCGCAACCTCGCGGGCCGGGTCCTGGTCGACGGCAGACCGCCGCCGGGCACCACCGTGCTGCTCGACGACGTGATCACCACGGGTGCGACGGCAGCGGCCTGTGTCGGTGCTCTGCGCCGGGCGGGGGTGCGCACGCACGCCGTGCTGGCGCTGACGTCGGCCCGGCCGAATCCGCCCGGGTAGCGGGGCCGGCGAGCGGTGTGGCGCGGCCTGGGCTGCGTGGCAGCTGTCCGGGGCCATGACGTAGGTCGCCGAGCCTGCCCACGCCGGTGATCTGGCTCGGCAACGAGCCACGCGACTCCCCGGGCGAGGCGGTACGCGGGCATCAGGTAACCCGCCGCACCCCGCCCGAAGACGCGGTCGACGTCTGCGCGGGTGATCTGCCTCGGTACAACCCGCCAACCCGCGCACACGACGAACAACACGGCGCCCGCCCGGCGACCTGGCCCGGCACGACCGCGAGCCCGTCCCGGTCAGCCCGGGTAGAACACCAGCGAACCGGGCGACACCCGGATCGAGCTCGACTTCCACACGTCGGTGATGTCCGACGCCGACCACAGGCCCGAGGGGTCGATCACCTGCACCTGACGAGCAGGCGCCGCCGCCACCGAAGCCACCGGCACGGTGAGGTTCGACTGGCTGTAGCGGTCGAGCCGGAACCCGTCGGTGTAGACCTTGGTGACCGGCAGCGAGGGCAGTGAGGAGGCCACGACCAGCACGTCCGGGGCCAGCCAGTCGATGGACTGCACCGAGGAGCCCAGCACCGACTGCTGGATGGGGCGGGGTGCGCGCAGCGCGACGTCCTCGTTGTTGCGCACGACGGAGGCGACGAAGAGGGTTCCGCCGATCACCAGCGCCGCGCGGGTGCCGTCGCGGGACAGGCGGAGGTCGCTGATCGAACCGTACTGCGACAGGCCGCTGAAGTTGACTCCCTTGGCCGTCCAGCTGCCGTTGTCGGCTCGGGTCACGCGGTTCACGACGGAGCCGTTGGCCACCGTCCACACCTCGGTGCCCGGCTCCTTCGGGCCGCTGGACAGCAGCCACGTGGGTCTGGTGAGCGTGGTCGCCTGGAGGTCCACTTGGGACAACTCCTGTTCGAGCTCTCCCACGCGCAGACGCATGCCGCCGCCCTCGCGGGAGACCACGGCGAGTCTCGACCCGTCGAGGGACTGTGCCGCGCTCACCGCGCCGTACGCGCCGCTGCCCGCTGGGCCCTTGATCGGGTTGCCGTCGGGCAGCGACTTGATCGCCCCGTCCGTCACGAACATGCCCTGGAGGTTCGCGTTCAGCGCCAGCAACGGCTCGCCCGCGGTCGCCGACACGTCGGACGGCCGGTAGTCCCGCTGGTCCGGCAGGATCTGCTGGCCGTCGACGAGCACGCGCACCCGCGAGGTCGTGACGCCGGAGTACGACTTCACGACCTGCGCCACGATCTGCTTGCGCTTCTCGGGCGTCAGGTCCTTGCCCACCTTGGTGAGGTTGACCTCCAGCGCCCCGTCGTCGGCTTCCTTGGTCTCCGAGTACGTGTCGGTGTCCGGGCTGAGCGCGCTCACCAGCGTGTCCCGCAGGGTGTCGCCGGGGCCCTTGATCAGCAGTTCGGTGACGCGCGTGGGGATGCTCGTCGCGGGCGGCACCACCACGTAGCGCGGGTCCGGCACCAGGACGGTGAACTCGGGGTTGTAGAAGTAGAGCGTCACCCGGCGGTAGTTGTCGTTGAAGACGTTCAGCGGCAGGTAGACGGCCGACGGCGCGGCCGAGATGCGCCACTGGTTGTCGCTGTTGCGCTCCAGCTTCACCGACTCGTTGAGGTCGCCGACCTCCGGCACGAACGCGTTGTCACCGCCGAGGCGGCCGATCTTCTTGCTCTGCAGCAGCACGTACTGCGTCTTGTCCTGCGGCGACTGGGGCGTCGGCACCGTCTTGAAGTCCGACTCGATGATGATCGGGTTCTTGGTGTTCCAGTTCTTGTTGGCCTCCGGCGTCATGTACGCGCGGGCGGCCGCGTAGTCGCTGTGCGGGTCCGAGGTCGCGTCGATGAAGTCGCGCACGAGCATGAGCGGGTCGATGTCGCGCGGCGGTTCCGGTGCCGAGAACGTCTTGGTGGTCTTGTTGTCCTTCGGCCCGATCGGCTTCGGCTGGGTGTTCGTCGGGATCGCCGCACACGCGGTGACGGTCATGAGGACGAGCAACAGCAACGCGAGCCGCTTCACCGCACTTCCTCCGAAACCTCTGACTGCGCACTGGGCTTCTCAACGGGTGTCCCGTCGACGGGCTCGGCGGGCTGCCAGGTGATCTCCTCCGGCGTCAGCTCGACCTCTTCCGGCTCGTCGGCCACCGGCGGTTCGTCGACCACCACGACGGGGGCGAGCGCGATCGCGGGCGCGAGCGGCAGCGGGCTCTCCCGCACCTCCTCGCCGTGCCGGCGCGGCAGGGTCAGCCGGAACACGGCGCCGTGGCCGGGCTCGCCCCACGCCTCCAGCCAGCCGCCGTGCAGGCGCGCGTCCTCCAGCGAGATCGACAGGCCCAGGCCGGTGCCACCGGTGCGGCGGTTGCGCGACGGGTCGGCGCGCCAGAAGCGGCTGAACACCAGCTCGGCCTCGCCCTGCCGCAGCCCGACGCCGTGGTCCCGCACGGTGATCGCGACGGCGTCGTCGTTGCCGCGCATGGTCAGCTCGACCGGCTGGCCCTCGCCGTGGTCGATGGCGTTGGCGAGCAGGTTGCGCAGAATCCGTTCCACGCGGCGGGAATCCAGCTCGGCCACCAGCTCCGAGTCCGGCAGGTCCAGCACGACCGGCGAACCGGCGCTCGACGAGATCGCGCGCACCGAGTCGTGCGCGCGGCGCGCGAGCACGCGGATGTCGACCTGCTCGGCGGTGAGCTCCTCGACGCCGGCGTCCAGCCGCGAGATCTCCAGCAGGTCGCCCAGCAGCGACTCGAACCGGTCCAGCTCGTCGACCAGCAGCTCGGTCGAGCGGGCGAGCCCGGCGGGGAACTGCTCGCGCGAGGCGTGCAGGACGTCCGCGGCCATGCGCACGGTCGTCAGCGGCGTGCGCAGCTCGTGCGAGACGTCCGAGGTGAACCGGCGCTGCAGCTGGCCGAACTCCTCCAGCTGCTTGAACTGGGCCTGGATCGACTCGGCCATCTCGTTGAACGACTCGGCCAGGCGTGCCACGTCGTCCTCGCCGACGACGTGCATGCGTTCGTGCAGAACGCCGTCCGCGAACCGTTCCGCGACCTCGGCGGCCTGCCGCACCGGCCGGACGACCTGGCGCGTCACGAGGTTCGCGATGAGCGCGAGCAGGATCAGCAGCACGATGCCGCCGACGGCGAGCGTCGACTGCACGACCTCGGCGGTGCGCTGCTCCGCGGTCAGCGGGAAGATCAGGTACAGCTGCATCGAGCGCGCGGACGTGCTGATCGGCAGACCCACGACGAAGAGCGTGGTCGGCGTGCCGTCGCGCTGCACCGTGTGGATCTGGGTGCCCTCGTCGCCGTTCTCGACCATGTCGCGCAGACCGCGCGGCACGTCCTCCAGCGGGCCGACGGCCGGCACCCGTCCGGCACCGGCCGACCCGAGCCCGTCGGCCAGGACGGGCTCGAACGCACCGGCTCCCGCCGTGGTGGCGTCCGTGCCGGAGCCACCGACGGCGAGCTTGTTGATGGCGCTCTGGAACCGCGTCTGCACGCTGTCCGGGCCGGGGTTGAGACCGACCAGATCGGACTGGATCAGGCTGCGCGAGGCCATCGCCTGGCGCACCGCGGCCTCGTCCTTGGTGTTCAGCAGCTGGTTGGTGATCTGCATCTGCAGGACCATGCCCAGCACGAACACCACTGCGGACGACAACGCGAGCGTGGACACGACAACGCGCAACTGCAGCGAACGACGCCACAGGTCACCGAATGCGGCCCACCGCTTGCGCCCCTCCTCGAGGAGGAACTGCGCCTTCGCGACGACCGGACGAACGAACTTCATACGCCACCTGTCACGGAGGGCCGGCCTTGTAGCCGACACCGCGGACAGTCAACACCACCTCGGGGTGCTCCGGGTCCCGTTCGACCTTGGAACGCAACCGCTGCACGTGCACGTTCACCAGGCGCGTGTCGGCGGCGTGGCGGTAACCCCACACCTGCTCCAGCAGCACCTCGCGGGTGAACACCTGGCGCGGCTTGCGGGCGAGCGCCACGAGGAGGTCGAACTCCAGCGGCGTGAGCTGGATCGGCCTGCCCTCGCGCAGCACCTCGTGGCCGGGGACGTCGATCGTGAGGTCGCCGATCTGCAGCACCTCGGACGGCTCGGCCTCGGTCCGGCGCAGGCGCGCCCGGATGCGGGCCACCAGCTCCTTGGGCTTGAACGGCTTCACCACGTAGTCGTCGGCGCCGGACTCGAGGCCCAGCACCACGTCGACCGTGTCGCTCTTGGCCGTGAGCATCACGATCGGCACGCCCGACTCGGACCTGATCGCCTTGCAGACGTCGATGCCGTTCATGCCCGGCAGCATCAGGTCGAGCAGCACGAGGTCGGGCTTGAGCTCGCGCAGCGCGGGCAGGGCACGGGCACCGTCGGCGACCACCGCGGTGTCGAAGCCCTCCCCGCGCAACACGATCGTCAGCATCTCCGCCAGGGCGGGGTCGTCATCGACGACGAGCACGCGTGCCTTCATGCTCAACATCGTCGCACTCCCGGTCGCGCGTTCGCGCACCACCCACGTTCCGTTGCCGCTGGTGGCGGTGTGCGGTCGTTCGGTAACCGGCCGGAACTGTCGCTCCACGTACCCCACCTCGCCCGATTCTGCCTGCTCGTCGCCGGAGTATCCGCGAGATGCTCACCTTTCGTTACCCGGTGTGGTCAGACGGTGTGGATCGCCGAGGCCAGCCAGATGCGCGCGTCACCCACCTGCGCCGGATCGGTGATCGCCGGCACCGGACGCCCGTGCCGCGCGGCGAGGTCGGCCGGGTGCGTCACCGAGGCGTGCCAGCCGTGGGCGGCCAGCCACTCGACCGGATCGTCCACGTCGGACCGCCAGCGGGCGTCCAGCGCGTCGAACCTCTCGTGCACGGCTCGCATCTGCGGCAGGTCGCGGAAGGCGCGGTTGACGTGTTCGAGCGCGAGGGTGCTGCCGCGGGTGGACAGCGCGCTCACCCAGTGCAGGACCAGATCGCCCACGTCCGGCGGCAGGAACATGAAGAGGCCCTCCAGCAACCACGCAGTGGGCCTGTTCGGGTCGAACCCCGCGTGGATCAACGCGGAGGCCCAGTCGTCCCGCAGGTCGCAGGGAACCGGGATCCGTTCGCACCGGGGCCGGGCGTGCAGGTCGTGCAGAGCGTCCTCCTTGAACTCGACCAGCTCGGGCAGGTCGAGCTCGAAGAGCGTGGTGCCCGGCGGCCACGGCAGCCGGAACGCCCTGGTGTCGAGGCCCGCCGCCATGATCACGACCTGGGGCTGGGCCGAGCTGAGGAGCTGGTCGTCGAAGTACCGGGTGCGCAGGACGAAGTGCTCGCCCGCGAGGGTCCGGACACCGTTCAGGTCGCTCGCGGAGCCGGCGGCCTGAACCAGGGCGGCGGCCAGCGGGTCGGTGAAGAGGGGGCGGAGATGACGTTGCTCGGTGGCGCGGGCGGCAGCGATCAGAACAGCCGTGCGGGCCACTCCGACCGGGGGGCGCTGCAGAACACGCTTCAAATTGTGATCTCCCGTTCACTCACAGTGACACACCGGAGCCACGATCGTGTCAATCGGTACGCACGTGAGCGACCACTCAAGGAGTGAAGATCGGTGCCAAAAGCGAAGAAAAGTTCACGTTTGACCGCCCGTCGATGACCTGCCAGGGGGCGAGCCAGTTGATTCTCGCCAGTCCGTCGTAGACGACACCGCACCTGGCCTGCAGCCCGCCGTCGGACTCGTAGATGTCGCGGGCGCGGGTGTCGTCGTCCTGCTCGCGCTTGGCCGCGCGCTCGGCCGCGACCTCGACGGGCACGCGGAGCAGCAGGTGCAGATCGGGAACGGGCAGGCCGAAGCGGTCGATCTCCAGCGCGCGCACCCACTCGACGAACTCGCCGTGCTCGTCCTGGTGCAGCCGCGCGGCGTTGTAGGCGGCGTTGGAGGCCACGTACCGGTCGAGCAGCACGACGTCGTGCTCCTCCAGGTCCTTGCGGATCTGGTCGGCGGCACCGCGCCGGTCCAGCGCGTACAGCACGGCCATGCCGTAGACCGAGTCGCTGAGGTCGCCGACCTCGCCGTAGAGGGCGTCGCGCACCAGGTCGGCGTGCACGCTGACCCCGTAGCGCGGGAACGCGTGGCTGGTCACGGTCCTGCCCTGAGCGTGCAACGCCTCGGTCAGGCCGTTCGCGAGCGTCCGCTTGCCGGCGCCGTCAAGGCCTTCGATCACCACGAGCTTTCCCACCCGGCGAACCCTAACGGCCACTCACATGGCCGCCACACATCCCCCACACGGGCGAAATCCGATCTTTCGATCACCAGAACGAGTGACTACGGTGAACAGTCACACGGCGCGTGTGTGAAGGGTAGGTGCCGCGGTGGCCGCGGATTCCGGGCACGCCGGATCGGTCGACGAGCCGATCGGTAACCCGACCGGGGGTCTGCCGACCCCTCTCGCCGAGACGCTCCGCTACGGGCCGTTCCACCGCGCCCTGCGCGAGGCGATCGCCCATCGGGGCCTCTCGCTCGCCCGGCTGCGTGCCCACCTCGAACAACTCGGGGTCCAAGTGGGCCAGTCGACGCTCTCCTACTGGCAACGCGGTCTGCGCCATCCCGAGGTCCCCCGCGCCATCAGCACGGTGCGCGCGCTGGAGTCCGTGTTGCGTCTGCCGCCATCGTCCTTGTTGGACCTGATCGGCCCGCGCACCGCCAACACCTACCTGCCGCGCCCGGTGGCGACCTGGCCGGAACCCGCGCCGCTGCTCGCGACGTTCGACTCGGTGCCGGAGGCCGCGCGGGGCAACGCCGACCTCGAAGTGCTGTCCGTGCACGACACCGTGCAGATCGGCATGCACCGCGAACAGCGCTCGATCACCACGCGGCTGGTCGTGCGGGCGGTCCGGCAGGGACCCGACCGGTACCTGGCGGTGCACCGCGGCGACGACGGCGCGTTGATCGAGAACGCGTTGGTGAGAGCCGGGGAAGGATGCCGGCAGGGGCGGCTGCGCCGGGAAAGCGCTTCCCGCAACCTGGCGGTGGAGATGCTCTTCGACCGGCGGCTCGCGGCCGGTGAGGAACACGTCTTCAGCTTCACCATCGTCGACGACACCGGCGGCGCCACGCCCGGCCACCACCGGACGTTCCGCGACGCGTGCTGCTCGTACCTCGTGCAGCTGTCGTTCCACCGGCGCGCGATGCCCGCGCGTTGCACCAAGCAGTTCCGCGCCTCGGCCGACGCGACGCCGGTCGACGTCGAGGAGCTGGTGTGCGGACTCGGCGGCGTGGTCAGCGCGTACTTCGGCGATGTCGGCCCCGGAATTGCCGGCATCGCCGTCGAGTGGTCCTGACGTTCGGTGCGAGGAGAGCGAGAGCGCTGATTCTTTACAGGAGTTGGCAGGAAGCTCTCTCATGGCCTCGCTCGTGTCACGTTAGCAGCGAAGCCCTCAATCCGACAGCAGGTTTGCCAGTTCCGCCACGGGTCCAATGTGGATGGACCGGCCACCCGGCGTGGCACCCTTGCGCTCGAACAGCTCCACGAGCCTGCGGACCGTGAAGTACTTGCGGTGCAACGCCGCCGCGGCGATCAGCTTGACCAGGTCGCGGTTCGCCTCGACCCGGTTGCCCCACGGCTCGCCGCGCAGGTAGAGGTGCAGCCACGTGCCGAACCAGAGGTCGCCCTGCCGTTCGAACATCACCGGCAGCGCTACCTTTCCCTTGCCGCGCATGGAAGAGCGGGCGCGCACGGTGCCCGGTTCGAACGGCTTGCCCATCTGGTCGAGGTCGCGCGTCATGAACCCGAACATCGACTCGGCGACCTCGTCGAACCTCTCCCCCGAGAAGATGTTCACCTGCGGCACGACGTACTTGGCGTCGATCGCGTCGCGGTGCAGGTCGAGGAACTCCGTCGCGCCGTCGGTGGCATCGGTGACGTCACCTGAGTGGACGACCCCACCGGCTTTCAGGTTCGTCCACGACACCTGCCCCTGGTACTCGAAGTTCTCGTTGAGCAGCAAGGCGGACAGGTCGTAGTCGGTGCACCTGGACGCCTGCCGCCAGTGCACGAAGAACCGCAGGACGTCGCCTTCGAGCCACAGCTTCGACCCGCGCGGCAGCACGCCGAAACCGTCCTCGGTGGCGGTGCCGGACACCGGCACGACGACGTCGAGCAGCTCGGGATCGACGGTCAGCGACGAGAAGTCCGGCAGCCTGCGCACCAGCTCGTCCTCGATGACCTCGACGATCGCGGTGGTGTCGATCGGCGGACGGGTGTCGTCGGCGATCCACACCTTGCGCGCGCGGTTCGCGAAAACCCTTGCGGTGTCGGGCTTTCCGCGGTTCGACAGGTGCTCCAGCACCGACACCAGCACGCGTCCGGACACGTCGGGCACCGCCACGCGGACAGCGTCGGCAACGCCAGAAGCGCCGCTGCGGACCAACCGGTCCACCTGGCGCAGCAGCATGCCGGGCGCCTTCGAGAGGATGCGCAACGCGAGATCGGGATCGTTGTCCGCGAACGCCAGCTCGACCTGGCCGGCGAACGACCGGGCGGTCTTCTCCTTGCGCGCCACGGCGAACACGTCCTGGGCGCGCTCGAACGGGTGCTCGTGCGGGTGCAGGCGCTCCCCCAGCCGCTTCCACGCCTCGCGGTGCTGACCCACGTCGCCGAACTTGCTCGCGTCCACCCCGTCGAGCGCGGCGAGCAGCGCCCGGCGCTCCGGCCTGCGGAACGACCGGAAGCGGGTCGGCTCGCGCAGCGTCACGTCGCCGCCGGAGGCTTCCGCGGCCAGGCGCAGGACGTCGGTGACGGTGTCGATGCCGGTCAACGGCCGCTGCGCGACGAGGCGGGCGGCGTTGAGGATCGCGCGGTTCTCCCTGGTGGGAACGGCTTCCGGCACGAGGTCGAGGCGCTGGGTCGCGAGTTCGCCCAACAGAGTCCGGTCGTCCTCGCCGAGCGGGATCGGGCTCGCCGCGAGCTCCAGGTAGAGGCGGGTGATCTCGTCGTCCAGGGTGCCGCCGAGGTGCAGGACGGTGACGCGGTCCTTCAGCGACGGGATCAGCTCGTCGTGCTCGGCCAGCATCTCCTCGTAGGTGTGCTGGACGCGACCGTAGCTGCGCAAGTGGAAGATGCACGCCAGCCAGTGGTCGAGGGTGCCCGGCACGTCGTGCGGGAAGCTCCTGAAGTACGGGTTGTGCTCGGCCCGCGCGCCGAGGAGTTCCTCGACCGCCCGGACGACCGTCTGGGCGTACTCGTCCGCGTCCGCGAGGCCCGTGACGTGTTCGAGCAGCTCGCGCGAGGCCTTGAACCCGGACCTGATCAGCGCGACGTCGAGCTGCCTGGCGGTCGTGCCGCCATCGCCCCGCGCGCCGTCCGACAGGGGCACGCGCAGGGTCTTCTTGATGATGGTCGTCCGCACCCGGTCAGTAAAACCCGCACGTCAACCGTAAAACGCTTGGGCGAGCGACGACCGCGGTGCTAGCTTTCCGGCGACCGTGCGAGAGACCGAGGAGGTGGTACCCGTGAACATTTCGACATGGGTGCTCCCCTGCGGGGTCACGGTCGGGCGATAGGTCGTCGTCCGGGAGCGCCGTTCACGAGCACTCCGAAAGGCACGACCATGCACTTCACTTCCGAACAACTCCTCGACGACGGTGTCCTCGAACGCAGGTTCACCCTCGGCGACATTCCCGGCATCCTGTGGACCCGCGGGTCCGAACCGGCCCCGCTGATCCTCATCGGCAACCAGGGCGGCCTGGACCGGATGTACCCCCGGCTCGCGGCCAGGGCGCGCGGCACCGTGGTGGAGGGCTACGCCGCGGCCACCATCGAGCTCCCCGGCAGCGGTGACCGGCCCCTCGACCCCGACGCCGAACAGGCCCGCGCCGACCTGCGCGCGGCGGTGCAGGCAGGTGAGCCGGTGTCCGACGAGATCGTCACGCGCCTCGTCCTGCCGCTGGTCGACAAGGCCGTGCCGGAGTCGCAGGCCGCCCTGGACGCGCTGCTGACGTTGCCCGAGATCAGCGACGGCCCGGTCGGCATCTCGGGCGGTGTGCTCGCCATCGGGTTGCGGCTGGCGGCGGTCGAGCCGCGCATCGGGGCCGCGGTGTTGTTCGCCGGGAGCTACGTGCCGCGCAGCATGTTCTCCGAGGCCAGGGAGGTCACCGTGCCGTTGCTGGTCCTGCTGCAGTGGGACGACGAGGGCAACGACCGGCAGATGGCGCTGGACCTGTTCGACGCCTTCGGATCCAAGGAGAAGACGTTGCACGCGAACATGGGCGGCCACACCGGCATCCCGGCGTTCGAGGGGCCTTACGCGAACCAGTTCTTCGCCAGGCACCTCAAATAACTCCACCCGTTCGGGCACGATGTTGTTCCGGCTCCATCACCTAACGTCGGGGCAATGAACGGCGATCCGTCGACTCCGTACAGCCGTGACCTGGGCGATGAACTGCGCCAGGTGCGGGAGCGCTACACGACTTTCCGCGGTCGGCGGATCGCCCGCATGCTCGGGTGGGATCCGGGCAAGGTCTCGAACATCGAGCACGGCAAGATCCGTGCCAGCGAGATCGACATCGTCCAGTACCTGGGGCGGTGCGGGCGCCCGCAGTCCTTCATCGAGGACTTCCTCAACCGGTACCGGTCGGCGTTCGACCACTACTTCGTGCAGGTCCCGGACAACCTGCGCACAGTGACGATGGCCGAGTCGAGCGCCGACAAAATCACCAGCTACAGCCTGACGACCATTCCTGGCTTGGTGCAGACCGAGGAATACGCGACGGCGCTCATCGAGGCCCGCGGAACGGTGAGCGTGGACGAGATCGAAGCATATGTCCGTTTCCGGATCGAGCGGCAGGCGATCCTCAGGCGGCCGAACCGCCCGCAGTGCACCTTCTACATCCACGAAAACGCACTGCGTCTCAAGGTCGGCAGTGATCAGGTCATGGAAGAGCAACTGATGAAGCTGCTCTTCCACACCCATGTCATCCGGATCGTGCCTTCGTCCTGTGGCGCCGCAGGAGTCTTCATGGCCCCCTACGTGCTGTGGGAGTACGAGAAGCGCAGCAGCGTCGCCTACACGGAGTCAGACCTCGCCCAGGTGTTCGTGCAGGACCTGCGCGGGATCAAGCACTGCAAGTCGATCTTCGCGCGCCTGGATGCGCTCGCTCTCGATGAGGGACAATCGCGATCGATGGTGGCGGACCTCGCCAGCCGATCGCGGGAGGACCTCAGTGGCCGGAAACTGCACCTGGCGTAAGAGCAGCTACAGCGGCGGCAACGCCGGCGACGAGTGCGTCGAGGTGGCGTTTGCCCAGGTCGTACGCGTGCGTGACTCCAAGAACGCGGCAGGCCCCGAGCTGAGGTTCAGCGTCGAGGCCTGGCAGGGGTTCATCGGAGCTCGGTAGGCAGCGGCAGGTCCAGCGCCGCGAGGAACTGCTTGGTCTTGAGCTCGACGAACACGTCGACGTCCTCGACGTCCTCTTCCTCGTCCAGCGTGAAGTCCTCCGGGTTCTCGTCCGACGCCAGGTAACCGAGGAGCTCGGCCTGCTTGGCGGTGACGTCACCGGAGTTCTGCAACGCCCACCACGCGGCCAGCCCCGCCGCCTCGCGCAGGACGTCGGTGGGGTCGGAGGCGTTGGGGTTCTCGAAGTAGGTGCGCGGCGTCAGGCCCAGGTAGGCGACGCCGGTGCCCGGACCGGCAGGCGCGTAGACGACCGAGGTGATGTCGCTGTCGTGGATGTCGATCCACAGCGACGGTTCGTCCAACGGCGGCAGCTCGCCCTCGGACAGCGTCTTCCACTGGCCGTGCTCGAACGCGTAAGTCCCGAAGAATCCCACGACGCACATGAAACAGGGGCCTCCCGCGACGCGCGCGGGAGGCCCCTGATCGCCGGCACGTCAGCCGAGTTCCCGAGGCCCTTCGTCCGTCAGGTAGTTCTTCTCAGTGCGGCGATACTTCACGTTCCTGCTGACTTCGGATGCGCCGATCGTCGCGACCGATCCCTCCTTCTTCAGCACGGTGAGCCAGCGGCGGACAGTGCCGTTCGGCAAGTCAAGACGCGCGGCGATCTCGGCTCGCGACAGCAACTCGTCGCCCAGGGCCGCCAGGATCTCGTCACGCCGATCAGCCCGCTTTGAGCGGTGCGCGACCATCCCCGATCTCGGCGCATCGTTCAACTGGTAGCGCGCCCATCGCCGGCTACCTGTCTGCACCACCAGCTCGCGCGCAACCAAGTCTTGAAGTTCTGCGGTCGCCACGCGGGAGTCCACCCCCGTCGCGGCTCGATAGGTTCGGTTGTCCAGCGCTTCGCCGTCCCTGAGCGAGGCGAGCGCGAAACACTGGCTGTCGGACAAGCCGCGTTGTCCGAGACTCGCGATCCAGCTGACCACGCTGTCACTGAGAAGAGTGTGATTCGGGAACGTGACGGTGAAGCTCGCGACCCGATCATCGAACTGCGGAGGGCTCATCCGAGCCGCACGCAAGGAATCGAGCATCGTGCGGATCCCTGATCCCCGGTTCTCGCACACTGTTCGCGTGCTGTCCGCGATCGGCACCTCGTCGAGGATCTTCATCAAGGTCGCGTTCCGTGCCGAGGAGATGCCTTCGCTCGCGAGACTGTCGACCGTGACCGGGCCGTGAAGGCCACCGGGGTTGCGCACGACCAAGCGGTCCGGGTACATCTCGACCTGAACCTGCGTACCCCTTGCCGCGCTGGACAAATCACGGTGCACCAACGCGTTCACCACCGCCTCCCGCAGCGCGGGCTCCGGATACTCCCACATGTCGGTGCGACCAACGCCAACCACCACAGAACGTCGGCGCATGTTTCGCCGGATCGCGGCCAGCGCGTCACGGACCATGATCGGGATCGGGCCTTCGACCAGCACGTTGTCGAGGAAGCGCTCACCTGTGTCAAGATCCGCGCCTGCGACGGTCGGGTAATGCACGAATGTGAGCATCAACTGCGGGAAGTGCTCTTGCGGGTACTCGCCCAACGCCAGCAGGCCGGCCAGCGAAACCTCGTCGGTTCCGGGCGCCAGCACCTTCGCCCGCCGTAACACATGTTCTCGGTCGAGGTTCTTGAACGCGTGGGGTCGGTTGGTCCTCAATCGTGCGACGAAGGCGTCGGTCAACGCCTGGTTCAGCGCATCGACCCCGACATCAGGTACTGGCTGCTCGTCGTCCTTCGGTTGACCGCGTGAGGCGAGCATGAGCTGGACCTCATAGCTGCTCAGCCTGCGATCACCATCACCCACACGGACAAAGCTGCCCTGCGTGATGCCTGCACCGCGGTAGAAGCAGGGCCGCAGCGCGGGATCTACCGCAGGCACCTCGGCTACAACGAGTCTCGCGCCCTCGAACTCGTGAATCTTGATCAGTGGGCGAAGTGCCGGCTCCATGTCGGTGGAACACAGCGACGCGAGATCAGCGGCCATCTTCGCAGGGTTGCTGACGCCAGTCGCACTGAACCCGCTGGCTTCCTCCAGCCCGAGGATGAGGGTTCCCCCGCCTGTGTTGGCAAACGCCGACAGCGTCTCGCGCACTGTTCGAGGCAAGGCCTCAGCAGCCCGTTTCACCTCGACATCGGCGACGTCACTGCCGAGAGCCCGAAGGTTGTCCACGATCTCGGCGAGTTCGTTGTCCAGCATGCGCCCTCTTCCTGCTCACTACCCTGCACGCTAGCAGTTGTGGGCAGGATAGTGAGCAGGAAGAGGGCGACACGGTGTGGCGAACAGCAGCAGCGGGTCTCCCGAAGGTCCAGGAGACCCGCTGCGCTCAGCTCTGACCAAATCGCACTCAGTAGCGGTAGTGCTCCGGCTTGAACGGGCCCTCGACGTCGACGTCGATGTACTCGGCCTGCTCCTTGGTCAGCTTGGTGAGCTTGCCGCCGAGCGCCTCCAGGTGGATGCGGGCGACCTTCTCGTCCAGCACCTTGGGCAGGCGGTAGACCTCGTTGTCGTACTCCTCGTGCTTGGTGAACAGCTCGATCTGGGCGATCACCTGGTTGGAGAAGGAGTTCGACATGACGAACGACGGGTGGCCGGTCGCGTTGCCGAGGTTGAGCAGGCGGCCCTCCGAGAGCACGATGATGCTCTTGCCGTTCGGGAAGACCCACTCGTCGACCTGCGGCTTGATGTTGTTGCGGCGGATGCCGGGGTAGCGGGCGAGGCCGGCCATGTCGATCTCGTTGTCGAAGTGGCCGATGTTGCCGACGATCGCCTGGTGCTTCATCCGCGCCATGTGCTCGACCATCACGACGTCCTTGTTGCCGGTCGTGGTGATGATGATGTCGGCCTTGTCGAGGACGTCCTCCAGGCGCTGGACGTCGTAGCCGTCCATGGCGGCCTGCAGGGCGCAGATCGGGTCGATCTCGGTGACGACCACGCGGCCGCCCTGGCCGCGCAGCGACTCCGCCGCGCCCTTGCCGACGTCGCCGTAGCCGCAGACGACCGCGACCTTGCCGCCGATCAGGACGTCGGTGCCGCGGTTGATGCCGTCGATCAGCGAGTGGCGGATGCCGTAGCGGTTGTCGAACTTCGACTTGGTGACGGCGTCGTTGACGTTGATCGCGGGGAACAGCAGCTCACCGGCGGCGGCCAGCTGGTACAGGCGCATGACGCCCGTGGTGGTCTCCTCGGTGACGCCGCGGATGCCGGACGCGATGTTCGTCCACTTCTTGCCGTCGGCCGCGAGCGAGTTGCGGAGCGTCTCGAGGATGATCTTCCACTCCTCGGGGTCGTCGTCCTCGGCGTTCGGGACGACACCGGCCGCCTCGTACTGGACGCCCTTGTGGACCAGGAGCGTGGCGTCGCCGCCGTCGTCGAGGATCATGTTCGGGCCCTTGCCGTCGGGCCAGGTCAGCATCTGCTCGGCGGTCCACCAGTACTCCGGCAGCGTCTCGCCCTTCCAGGCGAAGCAGGAGATGCCCTTGGGCTCCTCCTCCGTGCCGTAGGGGCCGACGACGACCGCGGCGGCCGCGTGGTCCTGCGTCGAGAAGATGTTGCAGGAGGCCCAGCGGACCTCCGCGCCCAGGTCGACCAGCGTCTCGATGAGCACGGCGGTCTGGATGGTCATGTGCAGCGAGCCGGAGATCCGAGCGCCCTTGAGCGGGTAGACCCCGGAGTACTCGCGGCGGAACGCCATCAGGCCGGGCATCTCGTGCTCGGCCAGGCGGATCTCCTTGCGGCCGAACTCGTGGAGCGAGAGATCGGCGACGGCGAAGTCGATCCCGTTGCGGGTCTGCAAGCGGTCCGCAGTCATGCGAAGTCCTCCAAGGCACTTCAGAGAGGGTGTCTTCCGACCATACCGCCCGCGGATGCACCACTATGACCCCTACTTCTGGTGAGGGAGGTCTCGGGTGTTGATCGCGGGCCCGGACACGCGTGTCGTCGAGCTGCGGGTGCACGGCGTGCAGGGCACGACGCCGCAGACGCTGGTCGACGCCGTCGCGGCCGTGGACGTTGCGGGAGACGGACTCGGACGCATCGTGCGGCCGGCGGACCGGCTCCGCAGACCCGCCCCTGGTCCGGTGCTGCAGACCGAGGGACGCGCCGTGCCGCGCGTGGTCGAGGGGTACCTGTGGGGCGGCATGACGTCCGGAGGTGTGGCCAAGGCCACGTGGGCGCTGCTCTTCCCGTTCAGCATCGCGAACGTCGCGCACTGGATGCTGCCTCCCGTGCCGGAGGGCAACCTGCCCGCTCACCTGCTCGGACTCGGGCTGCGGTCGTTGCTGCGGGTGTTCGCGCTGCTGCTGACGGCGCTGCTGGTCGCGCAGGCCTCGGTGGTCAGCCTCGACCTGCTCGCCGCCCAGTGCCTGCGGCCCGGCTCGGCCTGCCTGACCAGCGTGCCGACCGACGTGCGCCTGCTGCCGTGGTTCCGCACGTTCCTCGGGCTCCTGCCGGTCGTCGTGCTGATCTCGGTGATGCGGCGCATCTCGCACGTCGAGTGGCGGATCGAGCGCCGCGAGATCGCCGACGCCCAGGACGAGGAACGGCAGCCCGCGTCCGGTCTGCCCGGCGCGCACGTCGCCACCGACCCGGACACGCCCGCTTTGCGCTCCCTGCACGTCGTGACGGCTTTGGCGGTGACCTCGCTGATCGCTCTCGGCGGCCCGTTGAAGCAGCTCACGGCCTCTGGGCAGATGGGCGTGGCCATCACCGTGGCGTGGGTCGTCGCGTTGGTGTTCATCGGACTGTCGGTGCTCGGTGTGCTGCTGCTCGACGACCCGACCGGTGGTGCGCCTCATCGCGGTGGACGGTGGCTGCGGGCGGCGTTGGGCCGGCGGCCTCGGCGCGTGCTGATGGTGCTGTCGGCGGTGCTGGTGCTGACGACGCTCGGGCTGCAGGAGCAGCTGCCGGTGCGGGTGCCCGGCGCGGACGTGACCATGCAGGTCCTGGCGTTGCTGATGGCGTTCGTGCTGGTGTTGTTCGGGCTGCTGCTGGTGCCCGCGGCACTGCTGGCGCGCAAGACGTGGGCCTCGCTGCCGCGCGAACTGCGGCCGTGGGCCGGTGGCTGGTTCTCCGCGCCGGTGCTCGCGATCGCCGGGCTGCTGGGCGGCGGCTTCGGTGCCGGGGTCGCGCTGCCGGTGCGCCAGGCGCTGGGCGGCGGGCTGGACCTGCCGGACGGGTACGCGTACATCACCTTCTTGTGGGGCGTGGCGGGTGCTTTGGCGTTGCTCAGCACGTTCGCGGTGGCGTCGTTCACCGGCGCGGTGCGGTGGCGGGCCTTCCGCAAGGGCAAGGTGTGGGCGCGCGAAGCCTCGTTGCTGCACTCCGGCCGGATGCGCGACCTGCGCACCGCGACGCGCGCGTGGTGGTGGGCGCGCTGGGAACGCAACCACGGGCATCACCTGATCCTGATCATCGCATCGGTGCTGGTGGTCGGTGCCGTGGTGGCTTCGTGGCTGCGGGTGCAGAACGTGAAACCGCCGACGTGGACGGCGCCGTTCTCCGCCTTCGGCGTGTTCGTGCTCGGCTTGCTGGCCGTGTCGTTGCTGCGGGCGGTGTACCTGGCGGCGCGGCAGCCCGAGTCCGGCCGCCGGCTCGGCATCATCGCGGACGTCGCGCAGTTCTGGCCGCGTGAAGCTCACCCGATCGTGCCACCCTGCTACGCGCTGAAGGTCGTGCCGGAGCTGGTTTCCCGCGTCGAGGACCACCTGCGCGACCCCGGCACCCGGGTGGTCCTGTGTGGACATTCGCAGGGATCTTTACTGGTCGCCGTTGCGGCGGCACGGTTGCTGGAGGACCTGCCGCCCCAGGACCGCGAACGGATCGGGCTGGTGACGGCCGGATCGCAGCTGCAGTGGGCTTACCCGCGCGCGTTTCCCGCCGTGGTGCCGCACGCGTCGTTGGCCCGGCTGGCCGGCGGGCTGGACGGGCGTTGGCGCGCGTTGTGCCGCGGCACGGATCCGTTGGGCGGCGCGGTGATGACGTGGCGGCGGCAGGTGTTCGACGGGATGCTGCTCGGCGTCGGGTACCGGCCGGACGGCTCGGAGGGTGCGCTGGCGCCCGCCTTGCGCGGGCCGACCGGGGCGCTGGTGCTGGGCGGCGACCACTGGTTGCCGGATCCGCAGCGGGGGCCGTTCCCCGGGCGGCGGTGGCGGTCCGGGGTGTCGGCGCACTCGGACTACACGTCGGATCCGGAGTGGGATCGGGCGGTGGCGATCGCGGCCGGGTTGCTGGACGTGGAGGCACCGGAGTCGCCGCCGTTGCCGTTCGCGCGCAAACCCGAGGCGCGATCGCGCGACGCGTTGGGCGGTTCTCAGTGATAGATCACGGCGTGGCCTGAACCTTCGATGTAGTGGGCGCCGTAGGTCGAGCAGTAGACATACGACGACTCACCGCTGCCATTGCGCTTCAGCGGCCCGAAGTAGTACTCGCCGTTGCTGCACCGGGCCATCGCCTGGTACTGGAAGTCGTAGTTTCCGCTGCAGTTGACGCCGTAGGTGTTCCGGTCGTTCCACTCGCCGCACGACGACCACCCGTCGGCGGAGGTGGAGGCGGAGGCGGAGGCGGGAACGGCGAACCCGCACAGCGCCGTGGCGAGTGCCACCACGGTCAGGGCGCGCTTTTTGTTGCTGGACATGGACTTCCTCTCGATCTCACCTGGACGCGACCGACGCCGCTCCGTTCACGGGCCAGGATGCAGGAGAACTTCGCCGAAAGGTGATGTCCTCAAGAAGCGCGCAGAGAGTCTCCGGAATCGCGGAACGGTCGCGGAACGTCCTTGGAGGCTCGTAGTGTCCGGCTCATGCACGTGTTCAAGGTGACGAAGTACGACCCTGCGCACTTCGGCGAGCGCGGGTACTTCGGGCCGCTGGAATCCCGGAGTGATCGCGGGCCGCTGGAGGCGGCGTACCTCGCGGCGGTCGAGGCGTTCGCGCTGGACACCGGTGTCACCGAGCTGACCGTCCGCGAGCCCGAGATCAGCAAGAGACACGGGCTGACCGAGCTGTTCCCACCCGACCTGTCCGGCTACCACGACGGGGCGCGAGTGCCTCTCGCAACCGGTGTCGCGCTGGTCCGCGCCATGCTGCGGGACAACGGGGCGTGGTGCCGGCTGGAGGACGGCGAGAGGTTCTTCGTCCACGTCGGCTTCGACCAGTACATGTACATCGGCAGTGCGGAGCCGTGCGATGACGCGGTCACCCGTGCCCGCGCCGCGGGACTGTTCCCCGTGCCGATCGACGGCTCTCCATACGACCCGTACCGCGAGGAGCTCGAAGAACCGCGCCCTGCCGACGACGCGTTCTGGGCGGAGGTCACGCAGCTCGTGCTCGATCGTGGGACGGTGATCTTGGAAGAGCGGTACGTCCGCAACGCTTCGCGCTGGCACCGCCTGTGCGCGTCCGATGTCGCGGCGATCCGCGCGCGGCTCACGCCACGAGCCGGACTGGCGGTGTGGCCGGAGTTGAACGACGACGTCGTCGCGGAGCTGCGCACCCTCGACGACCACGACGTCGCCACGCTGGTCTTTCAGGACCGGGACGGCCGGATCACCGATCGCCGGGTCCACGGCGACGACCGTCCCGCCATCGCGGTCGAGCTCACCAAGGCCGTCGGCGCGATGGTGATCTCCGGCTACGCGGACGAGGAGAACCCGTTGCTGACCGCCGTGCTGCCCGATGAAGACGGTGTCGTTCGAGTGCGTTGGAGTGCGTGACCATGTTGACCGGTGATCTCGTCCGACTGCGGCCCCTCGAACCCGAGGACGCCGACGTGCTGTACCGCTGGCACAACGACGAAGTGGTCATGCGCTGGCTGCAGTCCTACTTCCACGAGTCGCTGGCCGGTCTGCGCAAACGCCTCGCCGACCGCCAGGAGAACTCGCACGAGAAGGTCACCTTCTGCATCGAGACGCTGCAGGAGCGCAAGCCGATCGGGATCGTGGCGTTGCGGGAGGCGGACCCGATCAACGCGCGCGCCAAGGTCGACATCTACATCGGCGAGCAGGAGTACTGGGGTGGCGGCTACGGCACCGATGCGCTGCGCCGGGTGTGCCGGTACGGGTTCGACACGCTGCGGTTGCACTCGATCGAGCTCACCGTCGTGGAGGAGAACGAGCGGGCCGTCAGGTCGTACCAGAAGATCGGCTTCCAGGTCGACGGACGGTTGCGCCAGGCGTTCCACCGCGACGGTGAGTGGCACGACGAGCTGTTGATGTGCGTGCTGCGGGACGAGCTCACCTGAGCGCTAGACCCTGACGACGATCTTCTTCCCGGAGTGGAGCCCCTTTTCGAGGTGGTGGTGTGCCTCGACGACGTCGTCCAGAGCGAACACCTCGTCGACGGCGGGCCGCAGTGCGCCGAGGCGCACACCGGCGTTCAGGAAGGCCGCCATGCGCTTCACCACGACGGCGTCGAGGGTGTGCTCGAAGCTGCGGTAGCTGAAGATCCTCAGCGGCGCGCTCGCAGGAAAGGGAGTCGGCCGGGCATCCAGGAAGCCCGCGACGACCAGGGTCGCGCCGGGACGGGCCGCCTTCACCAGATCCTGCTGGCCGGGGCCCATCACGACGTCGAGGACGATGTCGGCGCCGGCCCCGCCGGTGTGGTGGCGGACAGCTTCGGCGACGTCCTCGCGGTCGGTGGCGATGACCGCGGCGGCACCGGTGGCGAGCAGTTCGTCCTTCCTCTCGGTGTGCCGGGTGACGGCGATGGGCACTGCGCCGATCTGGTTGGCGATCTGCATCGCCGCCCTGCCCACGGCGCCGGACGCCGCGGTGATGAGGACGTGGTCGCCGGGCCGCATCCCGGCCTTCTCGACGAGAGCGCCGTAGGCGGTGGAGAACGCGACCCAGATCGCTGCGGCCTCCGTAACGCCGAGCCCGGCCGGACGGGCGATCACCCGGCTCGCGGGGACCGTGGTGCATTCGGCGTAGCTGCCCCGGAGGTACGCGTCCGGGATGGCGGTGAGGATGACCGGATCACCGATCTCGAGGCCGGTGACCCCGGAACCCAAGGCGTCGACGACACCGGTTCCCTCGACGCCGAGGCGAGCGCGTGGCAGGGGAACGGCCGCGGACGACGTGCCGGACCTCATCATCTGGTCGAGCGGGTTGACGGCGAACGCCTCGATCCTGACCCGCACCTCGCCGACCGCGGGCTCGACGGCCGGCTCCTCGACCACGTGCATGACCTCCGGTCCGCCGAACTCGTCGAACACGACGACTCGTGGCATGGTGACTCCTCCGCAGCTGGTGCTGAACTCGTTGCTGCGAAAGACGTTACGAAGCCGTGAGTTACCTCCTGGTACCTTCGGCCTCCATGCAGAACGCCGCTGGACCGGCCTTCCTCGCCGACTGCCCCACGCGGCTGGCGGTCGAGATCATCTCCGACAAGTGGGCCGTGCTCGTGCTCTTCGGTCTCAGCCATCAGCCTCGCCGGCACGGTGAGCTCGTCGACCTCATCGGTGGTGTCTCGCGCAAGGTCCTCACCCAGACGTTGCGCCGGCTCCAGCAGTACGGCCTGGTCGAGCGCCGAGCCGAAGCGCCGCGCCGGGTCGAGTACAACCTCACCGAGCTCGGCCTGACCCTCGTCGAACCCATCGAGGTCCTGACGAACTGGGCGAAGGACCACGGCGCCGCCATCGTCGAGTTCCAGGAGGCGGCGGAAGCCGGCGTGCTCAGCTGAGCGCGGGCGCGAGGTGGCCGATCGCCTCGCGCAGGTGGTCCTCGACGGAGGCCGTCGACACCACCACCAGGCCGGACGGGCGTTCGTCCACCCACCGCTGCACGGCGATCCGCGCGGCCGCCGACACCGCCGCGGCCAGCACCTCGGCGCCGATCACGTCCTTGCCCAGCCGTTCGGCGATCACCTCGGCGATCGGCGGTTCCATCGCGGCGGTCGAGTCGAGGTAGGCCTCGCGCAACGACGGCGTCGAGGTGATCAGGGCGAGGGCCTCGGTCGGGGGTTCGCGGTACTGCTCGGCGAACGCGGCGATGATCGAGTCGGCCAGTGGCTCGTCCGACGGGCGTGAGCGCAGGGCGGAGGCCACGGCGAGGGCGCGGGAGGCCGTGATGCCCGCGACGATCGCCTGGTCGCGGCTCGCGAAGTAGTTGTTGTAGGTGCGCGGCGAGACGTTCGCGGCTTCCGCGATCTCGTCGACGCGCACGTTGTCCGCGCCCTTCTCCAGGGCGAGGCGCAACGCGGCGGCGGCCAGTGCCGCTCGGGTCTCGGTCTTCTTGCGCTCACGCAGTCCCACGGCGATCACTGTAGAGACCTGTTGCAACACGATCACTACCGATTGACTTTCGATAGATCGCTACCGATACTCGATGCATGATTTCTGAGCGCTGGGCGGTGGTCGCCCTCCGGTTCTTCCTGGTGGCGCTGTTCGGGATCCTCGTCGTGCTGGAGACGTTGTCGATCCCGGGCTCGTACCGGTACTCGGCCGAGCAGCACCCGGAGCACGCCTCCGAGCAGTTCGTGTCGATGATCGTCGCGATCTTCTGGGTGGTCTGCGTGCAGGTGGTGATCGTGGCCACGTGGAAGCTGCTCACCCTGGTGCGCAAGGATCTGATCTTCACCGACGCCGCGATCAAGTGGGTCAACGTGATGGTCTGGGCGATCGGGGCCGGCTGGGTCGTGCTGGTGGGGGTGTTCGTCTACCTCGGCTTCATCGCCGACGACCCCGGTGTGCTGGTGTTGTTCTTCCTGTTCACAACGGGGGTGTCGGTGATCGGGCTCGTGCTCATCGTGATGCGGGCGCTGCTGCAGCGCGCCACGACGTTGCGGTCCGACATGGACTCGGTGATCTGATGGCGATCATCGTGCGCATCGACGTCGAGCTGGCCAAGCGCAAGATGAGCGTCGGCGAGTTCGCGGAGAAGGTCGGGCTGACGCCTGCCAACGTCGCGGTGCTGAAGAACGGGCGGGCGAAGGCCGTGCGGTTCAGCACCCTGGAGGCCATGTGCCGGGTGCTGGAGTGCCAGCCGGGCGATCTCCTCGAGTTCGTTCCCGAGGACGACTGACCCGGCCGGCGTCCGGATCAGACGATGAACAGCCACCAGCGTTCGCTCGCGGGTGCGTGGGTGTTCTCCCAGCAGTCGTACTGCGTGGCCCGGTGGTCCTGGACCAGCAGGACGCCCTGAGTCCGGCACGTGCCCCTCGTCGAGTACTTGCCCCCACGGCTCCTGGGCGGACGCGGTGCCCGCGCCGCCCAGCAGGACTCCCGCGGACACCGCGATCACCGCGGCCGATGCCATTGCTCGCTTCATGCTCGTGCACACGGAAAGCACGGCCCCGCGGTTGCACGTCTCACGTCAGCCGCTTCGCCAGTCGGTCGGCGGCTTCGAGCCGCCCCGACTCGGCGAGCAGGCCCACCGGTGCCAGCACGTAGTCGCGGTCGACGGTGATCTCCGCGGAACGCAGCACCGGTCGCAGCACCGGGTCGCCCCGCAGCGCCTCCACCACCGGCGTGAGGTCCTCCGCGTGCCGGAAGACGCCGCCGGAGAGCACCAGCAGGCCCGCGCCGTGCGGTCCGAGCTGGCCGTCGACCTGGCGGAGATGCCTGCGGACCGCCAGGATCGCCGCGAACGACGCCAGCTTCACGTCCACGGACGGGTCGTCGGGCAGCCAGCCGACGTTCTCGGCCCGCAGTTGAGCTTCGTGCGCGAGGTCCTCGGTGGTCAGGCGTTCGGCGTGAGCTTCCTTCACCACGCCCGGCGCGGACCAGCGCATGCCCAGGTCGCCCTCGACCGTGCGGCGGTCCGGTGGCAGCGCGACCGTCCGTTCCAGACCTTCACTGTCCGCAGTGGACACCGCCGAGTAGACGTCCGTGGTCGCGCCGCCGACGTCCACCACCAACACGGCACCCTCACGGTCCTGTGCCGCCAACCGTGACACACCCGCCAACACCGCGTCGGGCGTCACGGCGCGCACGAGCTGCCGGAACCGCGGGCCCCGCGACAGGCCCTTGCCACCGATCACGTGCTGCAGGAACGCCGCGCGGATCGCCTTGCGGGCCGGTTCCGGGGCGAGCCGGCCGACGTCCGGCAGCACGTTCGGGCAGGCGACGACCGTGCGTTTCGCGAGGAGTTCCAAGGCTTCCGGCTGCGCCTCGACGTTGCCCGCGAGCACGATCGGCACGGCGACCCTGGCGAGCTTCGCGGCGTTGTGCAGCAGCACCGACCGGTCGCCGCCGTCCGTGCCGCCGACCAGCAGGACCAGGTCGGGTTCGGTCGCTCGCAGGGCCTTCACGTCGACCGGGCCGGCGCTGACGTGCACGATCTTGGCGCCCGCGCTGAGCGCCACCCGGTAGCCGGCCTCGGCGCTCACGACGCGTTCCTGGCCCACGACCGCGAGCCGCAGGCCGCCACCGGCCGACGAGCACGCGAGGATCTCACCGTCGCCCACCTCGGCGCGCAGCGCGTCGATGCCGTGCAGCACCTCGGGAGGTGTGGTCGGGTGCTGTCCGGTCCGGACCAGTTCGCCCTCCTCGGTGAGGAGCGCGGCCTTGGTCCAGGTGGAACCGACGTCGAGACACAGGATCACGAGGCAAGCTAACGCACCATGAAGCTCACGCCCAAGGTGATCCTCGAAGGCACCCGCCTGACCGGCAAGACCGACCTGGCCTACGCGCTCAACGAACACCCCCGCCTCGTCGGACACCGCAAGTACCGCTACCACTCGCCGTTGATCTCGGCCGAGTGGAGCGGGTTCACCAACGAGCCGTGGGGCCGCGGGCTGATCGACTTCGCGCCGGACGAGACAGCGCACGCGATGGAGACGTATGAGACGTGGGTGCGGATGTTCGAACTGCAGCGCTACTACTCGTGGATCGTCGACCGGTTCCACCTGTCCACGATGGCGTACCAGGCGCGGCAGGGCCGTGAGTTCGACTTCGGGTGGCTGGAGGAACGGCTGAAGCCGCTCAACTTCGCGATCGTGCTGTGCACCCGGCCGGAGGACACGTTCGAGGAGGCGCGCGAGGAGCGGTTGAAGATCAGCGCGAACCCGAAGCAGTACGTGTCGCTGGAACCGTTCGTCGAGGAGCAGGCACAGCTGCGCGCGCTGGCCGCGAAGTCGATCCTGCCCGTGTTCGAGTTCGACGTGACGCGGCACGGGCCGGACGACGTGGCGGAGTTCCTCGCCGAACGCGACCTGCTGACCCTCCAGTAGGTCCTAGTCGTCCGCCTTCTCGTGCACGACCTGCATGAACGACCCGAGCTGGGCGAGCTGCTCCGGCGTGAACAGGTCGATCAGGTACGCGCGGACCGTCTCGACGTGACCGGGCGCGGTAGCGCTCAGCAGCTCCTTGCCGGCCTCGGTGAGCACGGCGACGATGCCGCGCTCGTCGGACTCGTGCGGTTCGCGCCGCACGAGTCCCGACTTCTCCAGCTTGCCGATCTGGTAGGTCAGCGAGCTCTTCGACACCACCACGCGGCGGGCCAGCTCGGTCATGCGCATGCGGTTGCCCGGCTGTTCGGACAGCACGACCAGCACGTTGTACTGCGCGTGCGAGAGGCCCGCGTCGCGCTGCAACTGCTGTTCGATCTGCCTCTCGAGGAGGTGGTACGCCTGCACGAAGTGGTGCCAGGCGTACTCCTCCTCCGCGGAAAGCCACCGCGCGTTTGCCATGAGTCCGCAGGTTAGTTGGTCTAGAGCTGTTCCCCCGGGACTAGACCCCTGGTTCTTCGCCGTGCTTGATCACCGGTTCCGCCTCGACCTTGCGCTCGCCGGTCCTGCCGAGCACGGAGTTGCGGCGGCTGTAACCGAAGTAGACGACCACGCCGAGCGCCATCCAGATGAGGAACCGGACCCACGTGAGCGCGGTCAGGTTCAGCATCAGCCACAGGCAGGCGAGGATCGCGAGGATCGGCACCAACGGCACGAGCGGCACGCGGAACCCGCGCGACAGGTCGGGCCGGGTCCTGCGCAGCACCCACACGCCAGCGGACACCAGGATGAACGCGAACAGCGTGCCGACGTTCACCATCTCCTCGAGCTTGCCGGCCGGGAAGAAGCCCGCCGCGACCGCGACCAGCACACCGATGATGATCGTGATGCGCGTCGGCGTCCCGTGGCCACCGGTCTTCGCGAGCCCGCGCGGCAGCAGCCCGTCCCTCGACATCGCGAACAGCACCCGGCTCTGGCCGAGCATCAGCACCATGACGACGGTGGTGAGACCGGCGAGGGCGCCGACCGAGATCACCGTGGCGGCCCAGTCGACCCCGTTGTCCCGGAACGCGCTGGCGAGCGTCGCGCGGGTGCCGTCCGGCTGCGTCGCGAGCTTCGTGTACGGCACCATGCCGGTGATCACCAGCGTCACCGCGACGTACAGCACCGTGACGATCGCGAGCGACCCGAGAATGCCCCGCGGCACGGCCTTCTGCGGGTTCTTGGTCTCCTCCGCCGTGGTCGCCACGACGTCGAACCCGATGAACGCGAAGAACACGATGCTCGCCGCCGCCAGCATGCCGAGCACGCCGTACGTGCTGCCCGAGTACCCGGTGAGCAGCGAGAACAGCGACTGCTCGATCCCGGTGTGCGCCGCCGGACCGCTTTCGGCCGCGGGCGGGATGAACGGGCGGTAGTTCTCGGCCTTGATGTACCCGATGCCGAGCACGATCACGAGCAACACCACCGCGACCTTGATGGCCGTGATGACCGCGCTGACCCGCGAGCTCAGCTTCGTGCCGATGATCAGGAGCACGGTGAGCACCGCGACCAGCAGCACCGCACCCCAGTCGAACTTGATGCCGGTGCCAACCTCGGTCTTCACGTCGACACCGAGCAACCCGAGCGTCGTCTGCAGGTAGGCCGACCATCCCTTGGCCACCGCCGCCGACCCGACCGCGAACTCCAGCACCAGGTCCCAGCCGATGATCCACGCCGCGAACTCGCCGAACGTGGCGTAGGAGAACGTGTACGCACTACCCGCCACGGGCACCGTCGAGGCGAACTCCGCGTAGCACAACGCGGCCAGCGCGCACGCGATCGCCGCCAGCACGAAGCTCAGCGACACCGACGGCCCGGCGATGTTGCCCGCCGTGCTCGCGGTGAGCGTGAAGATGCCGGCACCGATGACCACCGCGACACCGAAGACCGTCAGGTCCCACGCGGTGAGATCCTTGCGGAGCTTGGTGTCCGGCTCGTCGGTGTCAGCGATCGACTGCTCGATCGACTTCGTGCGCCACAACCCGTTGCCCGGCACGGTGCATACCTCCTTGATGGACCTGTTCGGCCCACCCTAGAGGTATCCAACATGTGGAACGCCTATAGCTGTTGTCCGGCGGTTCGTCCGGAGTTTCAGGACTTGACCGTTGACCGGTCCAGATCCGGCTCCAGGTAGATCAACCGAGCGTGCGGGACCTTGTTCCGCACCCGCTGCTCGGCGTCGTTGATCGCCTGAGCCACCTCGTCCAACGGCAGCTCGGGCTCCAACGCGATCTTGGCGGCGACGAGCAGCTCCTCCGGCCCGAGGTACTGCGTCTTGATGTGGATGACCCGCTGCACCTTGCCCACGGCCAGCTCGTCGCAGATCAGGTCGAGATCGGCGTCGGACGCACCCTCGCCGATCAGCAGCGACTTCATCTCGATGATCAGGATGATCGCGATCACGCCGAGCAGCGTGCCGATGGCGATGGTGCCGAGCGCGTCGAACACCGGGTCGCCGGTCACCGTGGTGAGGCCGACGCCGAGCAGCGCGAGGACGAGACCGATGAGCGCGCCCGCGTCCTCCAGCAGCACGACCGGAAGCTCCGGCACGCGGGAGTTGCGGATGAAGCCCCACCAGGTGGAGTTGCCCTTGATCTTCTTCGACTCGCCGATCGCGGTGACGAAGCTGTAGCCCTCCAGGCCGATCGCGACGAGGAGGATCGCCACCGCGACGATCGGGCTGTCCAGGGCGGAGGGCTCGTGCAGCTTGTGGATGCCCTCGTACAGGGCGAAGACCGAGCCGAGGCTGAAGAGCATCAGGGCGACCACGAACGACCAGAAGTAGCGGTCGCGGCCGTAGCCGAACGGGTGGAGCCTGGTGGCCTGGCGCTGGGCCGTCTTCTGGCCGAGCAGCAGCAGGCCCTGGTTCGACGTGTCGGCGACCGAGTGCACCGCCTCGGCCAGCATCGACGACGAGCCGGTGATCAAGAATCCGACGAACTTGGCTGCCGCGATACCGGCGTTCGCCACCAACGCCGCGATGATGGCCTTGGTTCCGCCCCCTGCTGACACGCCTGTCTCCTCGCTTGACCAGTCCGGTTTGTCCGGTCGTGAACCTTAGTCGTTCCCGGCCGTGGCGCGGAAAAGTTGAGCGGATTCAACACCATCCGGCCGGACGAGCACCGCCGGGTCCGAGGCGGGCAGCCACACGGACTGGCCGCGGGTCAGGCGCAGCTCGTCGCCGCGGGCGTTCGTCAGCACCGCCGCGCCCGCAGTGCACAGCATGATCTGCGGGCCGTCGTGGTTCACGCGGGTCTCGCCGGTGACGTCCAGCCGCGACAGTTCGAACTCCGGCGCGGGCGTGCGGTAGACGCGGACGCCGGGCGAGATCTCCTCGCCGAGCATGACCTCCATGTCGCCGCAGGTGAAGTCGAGCACGCGCAGCAGTTCCGGCACGTCGACGTGCTTCGGGGTGAGGCCGCAGCGCAGGACGTTGTCGGAGTTCGCGAGGATCTCGATGCCGGTGCCGCGCAGGTACGCGTGCAGGTTGCCGGCGGGCAGGTGGATGGCCTCGCCCGGCTGCAGCACGATGCGGTTCAGCAGCAACGCGGCCAGCACGCCCGCGTCGCCGGGGTAGGACTCGCCGAGCTCCAGGACCGTGCGGCACTCCAGGTCGAACTCGCCGTGCTCCTTCACGTGCAGCACGCACGCGTCCAGGACCTGCGGCAGCAGCGTCGAGAGCGACGTCTGCGGGAGCGTGATCAGCATCGTGAACAGCGCGCGCAGGCCGGACGCGTCCGGCTGCGCGACCAGCATCTCGGTGTACGGGGCCAGCGCGGGTGCGTCCAGCTCGCGCAGCAGCGCCACCGTCCGCGCGGGGGCGCGGAAGCCGGCGAGGGCGTGGAACTCGGTCAGGGCGCAGATCAGCTCCGGCTTGGCGGCCGGGTCCTTGTAGTTGCGCACCGCGGCGTCGCGCGGAACGCCGGCGGCCTCCTCCGCGGCGAAGCCCTCCGCCGCCTGCGCCGCGGACGGGTGGGCCTGCAGGCTCAGCGCCTCCTCGGCGGCGAGCACCTTGAGCAGGAAGGGAAGCCGGCTGCCCCACCGCTGAGACACGCGCGTGCCCAGCTGGCCGCCGGGGTCAGCCGACAGCAGGTCGAGCAACGAGCGCTCGGCGCCGTCCGCGCCGACGATCCGGGACGGGTCGCCGGGATGGGCGCCCATCCACAGCTCGGCCTCGGGATGGGGTGCGGGCACCTCCCTCCCGAGCAGCTCGGCGATGGCCGTGCGCGATCCCCACGCGTACGGCCTGACCGCGTTGTGCAGCAGGTCCACTTCTCTTCTCAGCTCCCAAATCAGTACGGGTTGCCGCCGAGCGTTCCGGCGGCGAGCCCGAGGTAAAGCGCGGCCAGTTCGAAGCGGAGCGCGAGCAGCGCGGCGCTGACCGCGTCGCCTCCCGCCACCTCGACGGCCGGCTCCAGCACGTCGGCTCCCGGCAGGGCGTCCTCGGCAGCGTGCCGAACAGCATCGGCCACCGGGCCCTGGCGAACGGCCAGCAACAGCACGCGGACGAGACCCGGAGTTCCCATCTCGTCGTCCGGGTCGGCGAACAGGTCCGCGCCAGAAGTCCCCTGCACCGCGCGGCGGTGCAGCACCGGGCGGGTCAGCGCCTGCGGATACCCGGCGACATCGCAGGCAATCCCGGCGAACGCCGCCAGCACGCCCGCGCCGTGCACGCCCACCGACGTGGCGACCTCGTCGAGGCCCCACAGCAGCGGCGTGCGGTCGGCGACGCGCAGCGCGAGCGACTTCGCCGGGTTCACGAACGACTCGTGCATCGGGTGGTCGCGCTCGGCCTCGCGGTCGAGCTCGTCCGCGATCAGGCCGATGTCGACCTTGAGCAGGTTGAGCGAGTTCAGCACGGTGAGCCATGCGGCGAGCGCACGGTGGAAGCTGAAGCCCGGCGGCACGTCGACGCGTGGAGCGAGCAGCACGGCCTGGCCCGCCGCAGCGGCGGCGACCGGACCGGCGTCGGGCGCCGTCAGCAGCGTGCGCGCGCCACGACGGGAAGCGCGGTCGATCGACTCGGCGAGCACGCGGTCACCGGGGTCCTCCGTGTGCGCGAGCACCACGTCGAGCGCGCCGACCCACGGCGGCACCTCGTCGGACACCACGACCGGCACCGAGCAGCCCGGACCCAGCAACGCCATGACGACGTGGGCGACCGCCACCGAGTGGCCGGGCCGGGTGACCAGCACGACCGCGCGCGGGCGTTCGGAGAAGATCCGCTCCACCCCCGCCTCGGCCGCGGCCTCGGCGGTGGAACGGACCTGTGCTCCCGCCCGAGCGGCAGCCCTCAGCCAGCCACCGGTGTCGGCGTCGGCGAGGCGGCTCGGGTCGTCGAGCAGCATGTCGTCGAGCACCGGATCACCCAGCCGAGGGCGGCTCGACCGCCTCGTCCAGCAGCAGTACCGGGATGCCGTCGCGCACCGGGAAGGAACGTCCGCACGCGGTGCACGTGAGGAAGTCCGCCTCCGGGTCGTCCGGCTTCCCGACCTGCAACGGCGCGTGCTCGGGGCACGGGCAGGCGAGGATCTCCAGCAACTGCTCTTCGAGCTTGACGGCCACTTCTGTTCCCCCTCAGGCCCGCACGATCGCGAGGACCTCGTCGCGCAGTGCGGCGACGGCCTCGTCGTTGGCGGCTTCGACGTTCAGGCGCAGCAGCGGCTCGGTGTTCGAGGCCCGCAGGTTGAACCACGACCCGTCCGCCAGCTGCACGGTGAGACCGTCCAGCTCGTCCAGCGTGACGCCGTCGCGGGAACCGAACTCCTCCTTGATCGCGGCGATCCGGCCGGCCTGGTCGGACACGGTCGAGTTGATCTCACCGGAGGCGGCGTAGCGGTTGTAGACCTCGGTCAGCTTCGACAGCGGACCGTCCTGCTCGCCCAGCGCGGCCAGCACGTGCAGCGCGGCCAGCATGCCGGTGTCGGCACGCCAGAAGTCGCGGAAGTAGTAGTGGGCGGAGTGCTCGCCACCGAAGATGGCTCCCGTCTTGGCCATCTCCTCCTTGATGAACGAGTGCCCGACGCGCGTGCGCACCGGCTGGCCGCCGTGCTCGCGCACGATCTCCGGCACCGCGTGCGAGGTGATCAGGTTGTGGATGATCGTGCCGCCGGGGTCCTTCGCCAGCTCGCGCACCGCGACCAGCGCGGTGATCGCCGACGGGCTCACCGGGTCGCCGTTCTCGTCCACGACGAAGCAGCGGTCCGCGTCACCGTCGAACGCGACACCCGCGTCCGCGCCCTCGGCCTTCGTGCGGGCCTGCAGGTCGACGATGTTCTTGGGGTCGAGCGGGTTCGCCTCGTGGTTCGGGAAGCTGCCGTCGAGCTCGAAGTACATGGGGATCACCTCGATGGGCAGGCCCTCGAAGACCTGCGGCACCGTGTAGCCGCCCATGCCGTTGCCCGCGTCCACGACGATCTTGAGCGGGCGGATGTCCTTCAGGTTGACCAGCTCGTTCAGGTACGCCGCGTAGTCCGCGAGCATGTTGCGCTCTTCGAACGTCCCGCGCTCGACGCCCTCGGCGTCCGGCACCTGGTTCTCGGCGTCCTGGCGGATCTGCGCGAGCCCGGAGTCCTGCCCGACGGGGCTCGCGCCCGCGCGGCAGAGCTTGATGCCGTTGTACTGCGCGGGGTTGTGGCTCGCGGTGAACATGGCACCGGGCAGGTCGAGCTTGCCGGACGCGAAGTAGAGCATGTCCGTGCTGGCCAGGCCGATGCTGATGACGTTGACGCCCTGCGCCTGCGCACCCTCGGCGAACGCCCTGGACAGCTCGGGCGACGAGTCGCGCATGTCGTGACCGATGACGATGGCGGGCCCGCCCACCAGCCGCGCGAAAGCCGCGCCGAAGTCGCGCACTACGCCGGCGTCCAGCTGCTCGCCGACCACCCCACGGATGTCGTACGCCTTGACGATGCCGGACAGGTCACGCACGCCGCACACTCCCGAAACTCGCTCTTGACGGCCACTGCCCCGGCAGCCTACCGGCGAGAGGATTAGTGATGCGTGTGGTCAGTCAGTCCTCGTGCGGATCAGGCAATACCCGCAGGTGACCACGCCTCTGCGTGCCCGCGGGCACATCGGGCACCTTGGGGGTCACATCAGCCCGCCCAGCCTCGCGCACGGCCTCGGCCAGCGCCGTCAGGTCGTCCACGCTCGGCTCGGGCGCCGCGAACTCACCCTGATGCCTGACGACCTCCCACCCGCGCGGCGCCGTGAGCCGCAACGCGTGCTCCTCGCACAGGTCGTAGCTGTGCGGTTCGGAGTACGTGGCGAGCGGTCCGACGACTGCGGTGGAGTCCGCATAGGCGTAGGTGAGCGTGGCGACAGCCGGGTTAGCACACCCGGTTCGCGAGCACCGTCTCACGCTCCGCACGATCGGGGACGATAGCGCGTCCACGCGAGCCTGTGTGTGAGGCACGCTGTGTTTGCTCTCCCGGCGCAGCAACTAGGCTGCTGGGTTGTGGTGATGGCACGAGGTTCACGTCGACAGGACTCGCCGCGTCGGCGCAACCGAGACCGGCACGGCCGAGGCCTGCGCGGCCCTCTCTACCCGGCCACCCTGCCGGCCGCCCGCTCCCGCGCCGAACGCTTCGACGCCCTGGTCATCGAGGCTCTGGAGCCCATCGAGGCCCGCTGGCGCACCGAGCTCACCCAGCTCGACGTGGCCGTCGACGACGTGCCCGACGTGCAGGTGGAGGGCGAGGACGGCGTGGTGGAGGACGGCAACGTCCCGCTCGCCCGCCTGCTGCCCGCCGGGTCCGACCAACGTGCCCGAATCGTTCTCTACCGGCGCCCGCTGGAGGCCCGCGCGAAGGACGGCGCGGACCTGGCGGACCTGGTGCACGACGTCCTGGTCGAGCAGGTGGCGAACTACCTGGGCCTGGACCCGGACGTGATCGACGAGGGCTGAGTCCCTTCTCACACCGCCCACCCGCCTGCTCCGCACGGCACGCGGGGAGCTTTCGTACTCTCCTGCAGTACGAAAGGGCCCCGCGTGCGCCAACACCAACCCACACCACATCCAGTGGCCCGGAAGTACGCGGGGAGCTTTCGTACTCTCCTGCAGTACGAAAGGGCCCCACGTGCGCCAACAACCAACCCACACCACACCCAACGGCCCAGAAGTACACGGGGAGCTTTCGTACTCTCCTGGAGTACGAAAGGGCCCCACGTGCGCCAACAACCAACCCACACCGCATCCAGTGGTCCGGAAGTACGCGGGGAGCTTTCGTACTCTCCTGCAGTACGAAAGGGCCCCACGTGCGCCAACAACCAACCCACACCGCATCCAGTGGTCCGGAAGTACGCGGGGAGCTTTCGTACTCTCCTGGAGTACGGGAGGGCCCCGCGTGCGGCAGCGGCTGCGGCGGCGGCAGGGGTTAGGGGTTAGGGGCGGCGGCGGGTTGGGATCGCGGTCAGGAGTGTGAACAGGGCTGCTGCGGCCTGCGCCAGCAGCAGGAAGTCCCGCAGCGTGGTCGACATCTCCGCCCGGACCTCGGCGGCCGAGCCCGGCAACGGCACCCCGACCAGGTGGCCCCAGGCCCGGACCACCGGCACCTGCACGCCGTCCACGGACACCGTCCACCCCGGCTCGTCCTCGGCGGCGAGCACCAGCACCCGCCCGTCCCCACCGGCGGAGACCCGCACCGCGACCTCGGGCAGCGACACGTTCACCGGTGACACCCCGGCCGCGGCCAGCTCGACCGGCGGATCCCCGCCGGTCCGCGCCCGCCGGGCGAGGTCAGGCGCGAGCAGCACCCCGGTGTCGGCGGCGAACCTCAGCCGCAGCACGGGACGCCCGTCCGAAGCCGCGGGCGCGACCGAGACCAGTTCCCCGGCCGCGCTGCGCACCCGAGCCGCGGCCTCCTCGGACGGCAGCACCACGAACGTCACGCCGGACGAAGCCGCCTGAGCCAGGGCCACCTTCACCGCGGGCGCGGCCCCGTCCAGCAGCGACGAGTTCCAGCGCCGCAACCGAGCCGGCGACGACACGGTGGGCATCAGGTCGTCGTCCCCGAACGCGGGCATCCGCCCGGCCACCTGCCGGACCGGCGCTCCGAGGATCAGCACGGACCGCCCGGTCCGCTCCAGCTCGGCCGTCAACGACTCCGACAGGCGCGTGCCGCCGTCGGCCCGCAACGGCCCGGACCTCAGGTCGAGCAGCCCGGCGACCCCGAGGCTGACCAGCGTCACCACACCGACCGCGTACACGGCCCGCCGCACCCGGACCTGTCCGGCGACGCCGGGCGGCACCCCGCGCTGACACCCGGCGAGCACCACGCACACGAGCCCCCACGCCAGGATCACCAACGGGGTCCCCGGCCAGGCCTGAACGGCCGCGACGGCCGCCAGCGAACCGATGGCCAGCACGATCACGAACAGCCCCGGCAGCATCGCGGCGTTGGGGCGCAGCACCGCGGCCGCGAACGCCGCCGCCACGAACACCGAGCACACGATCAGGTTCGGCGGAGGTGACGAGAACACCGCGCCGAGCCCGTTCAGCACCATCTCGGGGTGTTGCAGCAACACGGCCGGCCAAGGCAACAACAACGCCATCGGCAACAGCACGATGGCGAACAACGCGGCGATGCGCCGCGCCCCGCCGGACACCGCGACGAAGCCGCCCAGGGCGCCGACGATCGTCACGGCGTGGGTCAACGGTGAGAACGCCCCGAGCACCGCGACGCCGATCGCCGTGCCGGAGGCCATGGGCAACCACGCGTGCGTGGACGACGCGCGCAACACCGCGTACACGCCGGCGAACACCACGGGCGTCACGACGTGGACGACGACGACGTCCAACCGTCCCTCCGCCACGGCCGTCGTGGCCACTGGCAGCAATCCGTAGAAGGCCGCCACCACCGCGCGCACGGACCGTCGCACGCGCATGCCGCGTGACGCGATGTACGCCGACAACGCCGCGAGGGGGATGTCGCCGAGCATCAACAACGCGACCGCGAACGAAGGGCCGCCGGGGATCAGCCCCAGGACGGCCAGAGCGGCCGGAGCGGGCGCGGCGGTGCCGCCGAACACCGGATGCCAGGAGTCGAGATAGGTCGACCAGACCGACCCCAGCGACCCGACGGGGAGCAGCCGGCCGCCGGCCAGGTCCAACCCGAGCCGCGACCAGTTGGCCACCACCGCGACCACCGACAGGGCCAGCACCAGCAGCACCGGAGGGGCCAGCAGCAACGACCGCAGCACCCGCGACTGGTCGACCTCGACGAAGACCATCTCCGCGCCGCGCGGGCCCGGAGACGGCCGGGGACGTGGTGAAGGCCGCAGTGCACCGGGCAGCGCCGCGTCGACCGGCACGACGACCGGTGGCCGGCGCAGACCGGCCACCCGCGGACGGCCCCGAGCCGCGCCGGCGGGCAACGCCGAGGGGCCGACCAGCGGGACGTCCACTTCGGACGGTTCGAGCCACGCCGAACGAGCGTCGGACGCGGGCAGGCGGCCCAGCGCGGCGTCGGCCTCGACCCGGCGGCGGATCAGGAAGGCGGCACCGGCGCGCACCGCGTTGCGGAACCTGGTCAGTCGCGAGGTGAACAGGCCGCGCACCACGGCGGACCCGCGGCGCGCGCGGCGACCCTGCAGCAGACGGCCCCTGGTCAGGAGGTAGCGGGCGGCGCCCACTTCGGCGTGCGCGTCGGCGAAGCGGCGCAGAAAGAGGAAACCCAGCGCCCGCAGCAAAGACAGAAACAGCAGTCGCGGAAGTCCGATGAGGAACGAGAAACCCGAGGTGTTGACCAGGAACGTGCGCATGCCGTGCGCGCGGTCGACGCCACGAAACGATGGACCGGGACGGGCCATGGCCGCATCCAAACGGCGTGCACCTTTAGTTGCGGCGCGAGCGTGGCGCATTCGGGCCACGGGAACGCACAGGACCAAATGACCGGCCCGGTTGACGCGCCAGCCGAAGTCGACGTCGTCGCGCAGCAGCGGCATCGCCTCGTCGTAGCCGCCCAGCGCGTGCCACACCTCGCGGCGGATCAGCGAACCGGCCGACGACACCGCCAGCACCTCGGTGCTCTGCTGGAACGAGGCGGAGTGTTCGGCGGACGAAAGGCCGAGCTGTCGATGTCCTGAAGAATCCGTCGACAGACCTGCCTCGACGACCAGCCGAGAATCCACCCAATCGAGGCACAGCGGGCCCAGCACGGCAGCGCTGGGAGACACCTCGGCCGCGGTCAGCAGGGCGGCCAGGCAGTCGGGTTCGGGCGCGCTGTCGTCGTGCAGCAACCACAGCCACTTGCCGGGATCGCCCCACCGTTCGACGGCGTGCTCGACGGCCACGCGCACGGCCGTGCCGAAACCCGTGCCGCGCGGCAGGGTCAGCACGCCGTCCAGCAGATCTTCCGCCTCCGCCAGGATCTTCGCCGTGCGGTCGTGAGACCCGGTGTCGACCGCGATCACGTGCCGAGGGCGAATTCGCTGACGCCGCAACGCGGACAGCGCCGTGCTGAGCCACTGGTCGCCGTCGTGGCAGACCAGGACGCACAGCACCGGCGCAGTCCGGAGCCTCGGGTGAGGACTTGTCACGTCCTCAAGTTAAGGCACAAAGATCACACTTTTGACCGGCTAGACGGCTCGCTTCTTCAGCTTGCGGCGTTCCCTCTCCGAGAGACCGCCCCAGATGCCGAAGCGTTCGTCGTGCTGGAGCGCGTACTCAAGGCACTCCGACCGGACCTCGCAGCCCAGGCAGATGCGCTTGGCCTCCCGCGTCGAACCACCCTTTTCGGGGAAGAACGCCTCGGGATCCGTCTGCGCGCAGAGCGCACGCTCCTGCCAGTCCTGCTCGTCGGCAGGGTCGAACAGGTACGACAGCTCGCCCTGCACAACCGGCTGCGCGACGTGATCTTCTTCGAATTCCTGCATTTCGTCCGCCTCCTCGCCTTCCGCTCTCCCCGGTTGGCGGACGCCAGACGCCGTTCCCACAACGACGAATGACACCGATGTGATTACACCTGCGTCACAGCGGGCGGTCAAGCGGAGTCCACACGTCGGGGGATATTCGCGCAGATGGCCGCAAAAACCTTGACTGGCAGCACAGACAGTGATTCACGCGTCGCAAGGGGTCCCCGAACGGCCCACCACACCAGCCGACACGCCACACTGGAGGGGTGAAGCGATCAGCGGTGCGCCCCAGTCCACTGTTCCTCGGCCTGCTCGCGGCAACCGTCGCCGGAGCTGCTCTCACCCTGCTCGAAGGTGACGTCGCCATCATCGCGGGCACCATCCTCTTCGTACTCGCCGGGTGGGCGGTGACGCTGTGCCTGCACGAGTTCGGGCACGCCGCCGTGGCCTACAAGGGCGGCGATTTCTCCGTGCGGGACAAGGGATATCTGACCCTCGACATCCGCCGTTACACCGATCCCGTGCTGAGCATCGTGCTGCCGCTCGTGCTCCTCGCCGTCGGCGGAATTCCCCTTCCGGGTGGCGCGGTGTGGATCAACCACCACGCGCTGCGCTCGAAGAAGATCGAGTCGCTCGTCTCACTCGCCGGCCCCGCCGCGAACCTCGCGATCGGCGTGATCCTCGCGGGAATCGTCACGCTGTTCTCGCCGCCTGCCGCGCTCGCGGGCGCAATTTCGTACCTGGCTTTGTTGCAGGTGGTCGCGTTCCTGCTGAACATCCTTCCGATTCCCGGCCTGGACGGCTGGGGCGTCTGGGAGCCGTTCATGCCGTACCAGGCGCAGCAGTTCGGCGCGAAGGCCAGGATGTGGGCACCGCTGGTGCTCTTCGCCGTGCTGCTGACCTTCTCCGAGGTCAACGTGCTGTTCTTCCAGGCGGCGTCCGCGGTGTTCGAGGCGATCGGCGGCGACCGGGGCTCTGCCGGTTCCGGCGCGGTCGCGTTCGCGTTCTGGCGCTACCTGTAGGCGTGCCGCGGCACTGTGGAAGCATGGTGCGGCGTGAAGGTCGTAGCACTGGTCGGCGGGGTCGGCGGCGCGAGGTTCCTGCAGGGACTCAAACAACTGTCACATCAAGGACAGGGGGCTGACGTCACCGCGGTGGTCAACACCGGCGATGACGTGTGGATGCACGGGTTGCGCATCACGCCCGACCTCGACACCTGCATGTACACGCTGGGCGGCGGGATCGACACCGAACGCGGCTGGGGCCGCGCGAACGAGTCGTGGACCGTCAAGGAGGAGCTCGCTGCGTACGGCGCCGAACCGACCTGGTTCGGGCTCGGCGACCGCGACATCGCGACGCACCTCGTGCGCACTCGCATGCTGCGCGCCGGCTATCCGCTGTCGGCCGTCACCGAGGCGCTGTGCGACCGCTGGCAGCCGGGCGTGCGGCTGCTGCCGATGTCCGACGACCGGGTGGAGACGCACGTCGTCGTCGAGCTGGACGGCGAGCCGAAGGCGATCCACTTCCAGGAGTGGTGGGTCAAGCACCGGGCGGCGCTGCCCGCGCAGTCGTTCGCGTTCGTCGGTGCCGAGGCCGCCACCGCCGGGCCGGGCGTGCTGGAGGCGATCGCCGAGGCGGACGCGGTGATCCTGGCCCCGTCCAACCCGGTGGTGAGCATCGGCACGATCTTGAACGTGCCCGGTGTGCGCGACGCGCTGCGCAAGACCGAGGCCGGTGTCGTGGGCCTGTCGCCGATCATCGGCGGGAAACCGTTGCGCGGTATGGCCGACGCTTGTTTGGACGCGATCGGTGTCGAGACCTCGGCCGAGGCGGTCGGACGGCACTACGGGTCCCGCAAGTGCTCGGAGGACGGCATCCTCGACGCGTGGCTGGTGCACACCGGCGACAGCGCCGACGTGCCGGGTGTCGCGGTTCGCGCGGTTCCGCTGCTGATGTCCGATGTGGACGCCACGGCGCAGATGGCCCGTGACGCGCTGGAGCTGGCCGGAGTCGACGTTGACTGATCACGCCGCCGCGGCGCTGGAGCTGCTGCCGGTACCGGGCCTGCCGGAGTTCCGCCCCGGCGACGACCTCGCGGGCGCGATCGCCGCCGCCGCGCCCTGGCTGCGCGACGGCGACGTGCTGGTCGTCACGTCCAAGGTGCTGTCCAAAGTAGAGGGACGGCTGGTCAGCGTGCCCGCCGACCCGGAGGAACGCGACCGGATCCGCCGCGCGCACGTAGAGGCCGAGTCCGTTCGCGTGCTGGCCCGCAAGATGCGCACGCTGATCACCGAGAACAAGCTCGGCATCGTGCAGGCCGCCTCGGGCGTCGACGCCTCCAACGTGGCGGGCGACGAGATCGCGCTGCTCCCCGTCGACCCGGACGGCTCGGCGGCGGCGTTGCGCGGCGCGTTGAAGGGCCTGCTCGGCGTCGAGGTCGCGGTGATCGTCACCGACACGATGGGCCGGGCGTGGCGAATGGGCCAGACCGACGCCGCGATCGGCGCGTCCGGCATCCGCGTGCTGCACAACTACGCCGGTTCGATCGACGAGCACGGCAACGAGCTGGTCGTGACGTCCGTGGCGGTCGCCGACGAGATCGCCGCGGCCGCCGACCTGGTCAAGGGCAAGCTCGGCGCGGTGCCGGTGGCGGTGCTGCGCGGGTTCGACGTGGTGGACGACGGCTCGTCCGCCCGCGACCTGGCCAGGCCGACGCACGAGGACCTGTTCCGGCTCGGCACGGAGGAGGCGCTGGCCCAGGGCCGGGCCGAGGCCGTGCTGATGCGGCGGTCCGTGCGGTTCTACTCGCCCGAACCCGTCGACGTCGCTGCCGTGCGACGTGCGGTCGGTGCGGCGTTGACCGCGCCCGCGCCGCACCACACCAAGCCGCTGCGGTTCGTGCTGGTGCGGGAGAAGCGCGCTGAGTTGCTGCGGGCGATGCGTGCGCAGTGGGAGGCGGACCTGCGCGGCGACGGGTTCACCGACGAGCAGATCGCGCGCCGGGTGCGGCGGGGCGACCTGCTGGTGGAGGCACCGGAGATCGTGGTGCCGTTCCTGGTCCGCGACGGAGCGCACGCGTACCCGGACCAGCGCAGGTCAGAGGCCGAGAAGACGATGTTCACGGTCGCCGGTGGCGCCGCGGTGCAGGGCTTGTTGGTGGCGCTGGCCGCCGAGGGGCTCGGGTCGTGCTGGGTGTCGTCGACGATCTTCTGCGCGGACGTGGTGCGGTCGGTGCTGGGGGTGCCGGAGGACTGGGAGCCGCTCGGCGCGGTGGCGGTCGGGCATCCGACGGAGCCGCTGACACCGCGGGAGCCGCTGGAAGGACTGATCGAGCTGTGACACTGCACGACGACGCGGTCTCCACGCTGAGCCGGTTCACCGGCCAGGACGCGTTGAAGGAGGCCTACCTGGGCTTTCTGGCAGCCCGCGAGGACGCCTGCCGGCGCTCCTGCGAACCCGGCCACCTCACGGCGTCGGCACTCGTCCTGGACGCCACCGCGGAGCACGCCCTGCTCACGCTGCACCCGCGCGTGGGCCGGTGGCTGCAGCTCGGCGGCCACTGCGAGCCGGAGGACGAGACGCTGGCCGCGGCCGCCCTGCGGGAGGCCACCGAGGAGTCCGGGATGCGCGGGCTGCGGATCGAGCCGACGCCGATCCACCTCGACGTGCACCCGATCACCTGCTCGCTCGGCAAGCCGACGCGGCACTTCGACGTGCGGTTCCTCGTGCGGGCACCGGTCGGCGCGCAGCCGGTGCGGTCGGCCGAGTCGGTGGACCTGCAGTGGTGGCCGCTGGACTCGTTGCCCGACAACGTGGACGACCTGCACCCGCTGATCGAGTCGGCACTGGCCAGGCTGCGTTAGAACTCGCGGTAGTCGCGCGGCGAGAACCTCGGGGCTCGCCGCGGCCGCTGCATCCCCGCCGCCTCCAGGTAGCGAACGGCCCGGTGGCGCTGTGGTTTGTACGGTTCCAGCAGCTCCATCATGCCGTCGTCGTCCACGGGCGTGCCGGTCAACGCCCAGCCCACGTTCTTCGCGACGTGGTAGTCCCCCACGCTCACCGCGTCCGGGTCGCCCCACGACCGTTGCGCCACCTCGGCCGAGGTCCACACGCCGATGCCGGGCACCTTCTCCAGCAGCTCGCGGCTGCGCATCTCGGCGGCCTTCTCCAGCCGGTGCGCGACCTGGGCGGCGTTGACCAACGTGCGGCGGCGCGCGCCGTCGAGACCGCACTGGTGCCATTCCCAGTCCTGCAACGACAGCAGCCGATGAGGTGTCGGCGGGACCTTGAGCGGCATCGGTCCGGGTGCGGGCTCGCCGAAGCGGCGGCCCAGTTCGCGCCACGTCCGGAACGCCTCCTTGCCGGTGACCTTCTGCTCCAGGATCGAGGCGAACAGCAGGTCCCAGACCCGCCCGCACGCGCCGAGCCGCAGGCCGGGGCGTTGGCGACGGGCTTCGGCGATGATCGGGTGGTGGGCGACGAACTCGTCGACCGGGTCGTCCGCGCCGAGCAGGGCGGGCAGGCCGTCGAGCAGCCACCCGCCGCCGTCGCCCCACGCCTCGGCCTCGATGACTCCCGAGGTGCGGCGCACGTGCAGAGTTCCCGGACCGCACGGGGTGTTCGCGGCGAACCAGATGCCGCCCTCCGCGGAGAAGGACGGATCACCCGGTCCGCGGCGCAGCGGTCCGAGCACCGCGCCCAGGTCCAGCGGGAACGGTGGTGTCCAGGATCTCCTAGGCATCCGTCGAGAAGCGCACGCCGGCCTCGGGCAGCACCACGCCCGGCCACACGCGCGCCCCGCCGATCAGCTCGCACCGCGCACCGATCACGGCCGAGTCGCCCACGACCGCGTCCCGCAGCACCGCACCGGCCTGCACCAGCGCACCGGCGCCGACGATCGAGCGCTCGACCACCGCGCCCTCACCGACGACCGCGCCGTCGAACAGGATCGCGCCGTCGAGCACCGCGCCGTCCGCGACCGTGCACCGGGCGCCGACCGCCGAGCCACCGCGAACCGTGGCGCCCTCGTGGATCGACGAGCCCTCCAGCACCAGGAAGTCACCGGGCTGCGCGACGGCGGCCGACGGCGCGACACCGCGGACCAGGTCGGCCGAGCCCTGCACGAACGCCTCCGGCTTGCCCAGGTCGAGCCAGTACGTGGCGTCGACGTGGCCCTGCAGGCGACGGCCCGCCTCCAGCAGACCGGGGAACGTCTCGCGCTCCACCGACACCGGGCGGCCCGCCGGGATGGCCTCGATGACCTCGCGCCGGAACACGTAGCAACCGGCGTTGATCTGGTCGGTCGGCGGGTTCTCGGTCTTCTCAAGGAACGCCTGCACGCGGCCCTCGTCGTCGGTCGGCACGCAGCCGAACGCGCGCGGGTCCGCGACCTTCACCAGGTGCAGCGTGACGTCCGCCTCGTGCTTGCGGTGCGTGTCCACGATCCCCGTCAGGTCGACGCCCGAGAGGATGTCGCCGTTGAAGACCATCACGTCGGGTTCGCGCAGCTTGTCCGCGACGTTGCGGATGGCACCCGCGGTGTCGAGCGGGACCTCCTCGACCACGTACTCGAGCTCAAGCCCCAGCCGGGACCCGTCGCCGAAGTACTCCTCGAACACCTCGGCCTTGTAGGACGTGCCGAGCACCACGTGCGTGATGCCGGCCTCCTTGATCCGCGACAACAGGTGGGTCAGGAAGGGCACCCCCGCGGTCGGCAGCATGGGCTTGGGAGCGGACAGGGTCAGCGGGCGAAGACGGGTGCCCTTGCCCCCGACCAGCACCACAGCTTCGACGCCGTGCACCTTTTTCCTCCTCCGCGTTACAGCGAGCCGTTCGACGGAATACTCTGACACGAAGCAGATCGTCATACGGGATCTGGTCCCGGCAAGGAGCTAAATCCGACATGGACCCCCGCGACCGGGCCGACGCCATGCTCGCCCGCGCCCGCGCACGTGGGCGGAACATCGTGACGCCGGACAACATGACGTCCCCCATGGACGCGTCCGACACGCTCCAGATCCCCCGCACGCTGGTCAACGCCGTGGACCCGCGCCAGGACCCGGACTCGACCATGATCATCCCGCCGGCCCAGATCGGTCACCAGCGGCCGCACCACCACCAGCAGCAGCCGCCGCCGATGCCCGCCCAGCAGAGGCCGCCGGCTCCCGCGGACGACGCGGAGATCACCCAGGTCGTGCAGCCCGGTGTGATCCCGACGGTCTCGAACCACCAGCAGCACCGGAACTCCCTGTCACAGCGCCTCAACGGCCCCCTGTGACGGTCTAGCGACCGGCCCACTCCCGCCACACCACGCGGCGGGCGACCTTCGACCGCGCGCCGATCACGAGCCGCTGCACGACCGTCGCGGGCATTCTCAGCAGCACCTCGCCGAACACCCGCGCCCGCAGGCCGAACGTGAAGTTGGCCGCATCGGGCACATCCCCGCGCACCGGCAGCAACGCCGTGATCACTCCGAACCGCGCCAGCTCCCGCACCGCCACCGGCCCCGGCGCGCACCGCAGCAGCATCAGCAGCCGGTTGCGCTCGTTCCACCGGTGGAACAACGCCGAACCCGGCCGCGTGCTCGCGCCGTGCCGGTGCCGCACCCGCGCCGGCCCCACCGAGATCACCCGGTGCCCGGCCAGCCGCAGCCGCCACGCCGTGTCGGTGTCCTCGTAGTAGCAGAAGAAGCTCGCCGGCACGCCACCCACAGCACGCAGCTCGGCCGTCCGCAGCAAGGCCGCGCCGCCGCAGAACCCGAACACCTCGCGCCCGGCGAGCACGACGTCCTTGCCGTAGCCGTCCGAGGTCAACGCCACACCGACGGACTGCGTCGAGCCGTCCGTCAGCAGGATCGACGACGTGGCGGCGGCCGCGGCCGGATCACCGTCGAGAGCGTGCTCCAGCTCGGTGAGCCACGACGGGTCCGGCACGGCGTCGTCGTTGAGCCACGCCACGTACGGGGTGTCGACGAGGTCGAGCACAGCGGCCAGCCCGCCCGCGTAACCGCGGTTGCGCGGCAGCCGCACGACCTCATGTCCGCTGATCAACGCGGCTGTGCCGTCGTCTGACGCGTTGTCGACGATGATCGTCCTATGTGGACTCTTCTGGGCCGAGAGGGCGTCCAGGCACGCCGTGATGTGGGCACGCCCGCGCCACGTCACGACCACCACGGTGCTGAGTGCCGACACGGCGTGAGACGGTACGCGACGTGCCCGAGCTCGTAGTGCTGACCGAGCAACTCAACGCCCCCGTCCCCGGCGGCACCGGCCGCTACACGGCCGAGCTGCTGCGCGCCCTGAAGGACACCGCGCCCGCGGGCTGGACCGTCACCACCGCGGCGACGGCCGGTGCGGACCGCGTGATCAGGGTGCCGCGCCGGGTGCTGGTGGCGTTGTGGGAACGGGGACTGCCGCCGAAGCTCGGCCCGCACGTGCACGCGCCCACGCCGCTCGCCCCGCTGCCGGGCGCGGTCGTGACGGTGCACGACGTCGTGCCGTGGACGCACCCGGAAACGCTGACCCCGCGCGGGGTCGCGTGGCACCGCAAGGTCATCGAGAAGGCCGCCCGGCAGGCCCGTGCGCTCGTGGTGCCGACACAGGCCGTCGCGGACCAACTGCGGACCCACTTGCACGTCGAAGTTCCGGTCCACGTGGTGCCCAACGGAGTCACGAAGCTCGTCGGCGAAAAACCGGCCGATCTGCCCGACCGGTACGTGCTCGCGGTCGGCACGATCGAGCCGCGCAAGGGCTTCGACCTGCTCGTCCGGGCGACCGGGCGACTGCGCGTCCCGCTGGTCGTGATCGGGCCGCAGGGCTGGGGTGGTGTCGATCTTCGAGCACCGCACGTGACGTTGCTGGGCAAGGTCTCCGACGAACGGCTGGCGTCGGTGCTCGCGGGGGCGACGGTGCTGGCAGCACCCAGTCTGGCCGAGGGTTTCGGGCTGCCGGTGCTGGAGGCGATGGCCGCGGGCGTACCGGTCGTGCACTCCGACGACCCCGCGCTCGTGGAGGTGGCGGGAGGCGCCGGAACGGTCGTGCGACGGGGCGATCTGGGGTCGTTGACGGAAGGTCTGCGTGCCGTCCTGACTGATCCGCGTCACACCGTCGAGTCGGGGCTCACCCGGGCGAGTGAGTTCACCTGGGCAAACACCGCACGCGGTGTCTGGGACACGCACGCTTAACAACCGGATTAGTGCAATCCCGCTAAACGCATTCGCAACTGACATTACGCTAGCTGATCGTGCCGACCGCCGAACCCAGCGTGCTGATCGACGCCACCGCGGTTCCCGCAGATCGTGGTGGCGTCGGCCGTTACGTGGATTCGCTCGTCGCCGCGCTGGACGCCGATGGCGCCAAGCTGTCGGTGGTGTGCCAGCCGCGCGACGAGGAGCTGTTCACCAAGATCGCCCCGAACGCCCGCGTCGTGCGGGCCGCGGACGCCGTCGCCACCAGGACAGCACGCCTGGCCTGGGAGCAGACGACGTTGCCGCGCCTGGTGCGGTCGCTGGGAATCGACGTCGTGCACTCACCGCACTACACACTTCCGTTGGCCAGCAAGGCCGCATCGGTCGTGACGCTGCACGACGCCACGTTCTTCACCGACCCCGTGCTGCACTCGTCGGTCAAGGCGCGCTTCTTCCGCGCGTGGACCCGCGCCTCGCTGAAGCGCGCGGACCTGTGCGTGGTGCCGTCCCAGGCCACGTCCGACGAACTGGTGCGCGTCGCCGGGGCCGACCGCCGCGTCCTGCACATCGCCCAGCACGGCGTCGACACCGAGCGCTTCCACCCGCCGTCACCGGACGAGATCATGACCGTGCGGCGCACGTTGTCGTTGGGGGACATGCCCTACGTGGCGTTCCTCGGCGCGCTCGAACCGCGCAAGAACGTCCCGGCGCTGATCCGGGGCTTCGCCCAGGCGGTGGCCGGCCGCGAGAACCCGCCCGCGCTGGTTCTCGCCGGTCAGCCCGGCTGGGACAGCCAGGTCGAACGGGCCCTGGACGCGGTGCCGCACCGGATCCGCGTGATCCGCGCGGGCTACCTGCCGTTCGAGCAGCTCGCGGGCTTCCTGGGCGGCGCGGAGCTGGTCGCGTACCCGTCGCTCGGCGAGGGCTTCGGCCTGCCGGTGCTCGAAGCCATGGCGTGCGGCGCCTGCGTGCTCACCACCCGAAGACTCTCGCTGCCGGAGGTGGGCGGCGAGGCGGTCGCGTACTGCGGTGTCGGAGCGGGGGACATCGCGGTGGGGATCGCCGACCTGCTCGACGACCCGGCCCGGCGCTCGGCCCTGGCCGCGTCCGGGCAGCAGCGCGCGAAGGACTTCTCGTGGGCGGTGAGCGCCGAACGGCACCGGCTGGCCTACGAGCGGGCCGCGCTGGTGCGTCACCGGCGGTGAAACCCGACGCACTACTGTGTCGCGCGTGAACTACGGCGACGGACTTGGTGTCGTGACGGTCACGTACTCGCCGGGCGAGACGCTGGCACCGTTCGTGGACACCCTGGCGAAGGCGACCACCCGCCCTGTGCAGGTGATCCTCGCCGACAACGGTTCCACCGACGGCGTGCCGGAGCAGGTGGCGGCCGAACGCGAGCACGTCACGTTCCTCCCGACCGGCGGGAACCTCGGCTACGGCGGCGGCGCGAACCGCGGTGTCGCGGCCCTGGGGCCGGACGTCGGCTGGGTGCTGATCTCCAACCCCGACATCGAGTTCGCCCCCGGCAGCGTGGACACGTTGATCGAGGCGGCGTCCCGGTGGCCGCGGGGCGGCATGTTCGGGCCGCTGATCCGCGAGCCGAACGGTGAGGTCTACCCGTCGGCGCGGCTGCTGCCGTCGCTCGGCCGCGGTCTCGGGCACGCGGTGTTCGGCGCGTTCTGGAAGTCGAACCCGTGGACGCGCGCGTACCGCCAGGAGAAGACGCCGGTCGAGCGCACCGCCGGGTGGCTGTCGGGCAGTTGCTTCCTGATGCGGCGCGAGGCGTTCGACTCGGTCGGGGGCTTCGACGAGCGCTACTTCATGTACTTCGAGGACGTGGACCTCGGCGAGCGGGTCGGCAAGGCCGGCTGGCAGAACGTCTACGTGCCCGACGCCGAGGTCACGCACATCGGCGGCCACTCCACGGCGCGGTCGTCGGACCGGATGCTGCGCGAGCACCACCGCAGCGCCTACCGCTACCTCGCCGACCGGCACCAGGGCGTGCTGTGGGCACCGTTCCGGCTGCTGGTGAAGGCCGGGCTGACGTTGCGGGTGAAGATCCTCACACGCGGGTGACCGGGAACCTCTCCCGCCCGCAGGCGTCCTCCCAGCATGGGAAGGCAGCCGTGAGACGACCGGTACCGCTCATCGTGATCGGGCTGGCCGCGATCGCCGCCGCCGTCGTGCTGGGCGCGGTCGTGCCCGAGAAGTACGAGCTCGCGGTGCTGGTCCCGTGCTGCCTGCTGTCGCTCGCGTTCGCGTGGGGTCTCGCCAGGCTCGGGCCCGCGTGGCTGGTGCTGCCCGCGATCATGGTCGCGATCCCCGGCACGGCCGTGCTGGTCAGCGACGGTCACCGCGCGTTGATGGACGTGCTGGCCACGCCCCAGACGTGCGTGATCACCAGCGTCGAGGACGTGCCCGGCCCGGACAACCCGGCGTTCGCACACCACCTCACCTGCCCGGACGGTGCGCAGCTGCGGATCGTCGTGCTGGGAGAGCAGGAGAAGAAGATGCCGCCGGGCCCGGCCACCGTGCTGCGGCACCCGGTCATGCGGCCGTTGCTCGCCGACCGCAACGACTGGTCCGGCGAGTGGGTGTTCGGGGTGCCGATCGCGATCTTGTTGTTGCTGATCTGTGCAACCACACTGCGGGCGCGCAGAGTGATGAGGCAGGCTTAGCCCGTGGATCGCGCATCACTGCCCGTCGTGTCCGTCGTCGTCGTGAACTACCGAGGCGCGGAGGACACGATCACCTGCGTGCGCGGGCTGGCCGAGGTGGACTACCCGGCCGAGCTGCTGCAGGTGGTCGTCGTCGACAACGAGGCGCACGACACCGCGCGGCTCACCGCGGAACTGCCCGGCGTCGAGATCGTCACCTCCGAGCGCAACCTCGGCTTCGCGGGCGGCTGCAACCTCGGCGTCGAGCACGCCACGGGCAGCGTGCTGGCGTTCCTGAACAACGACGCGCGCGCGGACCGCGCGTGGATCAAGACGGCGATCAGGGTGTTCCACTCGGAACCGTCGGTCGGCGCGGTCGCGAGCAAGGTGCTCGACTGGGACGGCCAGAAGATCGACTTCGTGGACGGCGGGCTGACCTGGTTCGGCATGGGCTACAAGCGCCACGCCGGCCAGGACGACGACGGTGCCCACGACGACCCCCGCGACGTGCTGTTCGGCACGGGCTCGGCGATGTTCGTGCGTGCGGACGTGTACCGCGAGCTCGGCGGGTTCGACGACCGGTTCTTCATGTTCTACGAGGACGTCGACCTCGGCTGGCGGCTCAACCTGCGCGGCTGGCGGGTCCGCTACGAGCCCGCGTCGCTCACGTTCCACCGCCACCACGCGTCGATGAGTTCGATCGACCACAGCCGCGAGCTGTACCTGCTGGAGCGCAACGCACTCGCGTCGCTGTACAAGAACTTCTCCGACGAGACGCTGGCGAAGGTGCTGCCCGCGGCCCTGGCGCTGTGCGTGCGCCGGGCGACCGCGCGCGGGGAGATCGACCCGACGCAGCTGGAGATCACCCGCAGGCCGGCGGACCCCGCGGCCGACCGCGAGCCGGTCGGGGTGTCGCGCCAGGCGCTGGCCGGGTTCCTCGCGATCGACCAGTTCGTCGAGCTGATGCCGTCGCTGGCGGAGTCGCGCAAGATCGAGCAGGCCGCGCGCCGCCGGTCCGACGCCGACCTGGTCCCGTTGATGCGCAAGGCGTTCGAACCCGCCTATCCCCTGCCCCGCTACCTCGCGGCGCACGACGTCCTGGTCGACGTGCTGGGGCTCGACGACGTGTTCGGCAAGCCGCGCAAGATCCTGGTGATCACCGGTGACGCGATCTCGGACCGGATGGCCGGGCCCGCGATCCGCGCGTGGCACATGGCCGACGTGCTGTCCGGCGAGCACGAGGTGCGTCTCGTCACGACGAACCCGCTGTGCGTGCCGCCGGACGCGCCGTTCGCCGTCGGGCGGGCGCGGCCGAAGGAGCTGCCGCCGCACGTCGCGTGGGCGGACGTGATCGTGCTGCAGGGTCACGCGCTGGAGATGGTCAGCGAGCTGAAGAAGGCGTCGTCGACCAAGATCGTGGTCTGCGACATGTACGACCCGATGCACCTGGAGCTGCTGGAACAGGGCAAGGACGACACCGACGAGAAGCGCGCCCTCGACCTGAAGACCGTCACGCGGGTGCTGAACACCCAGCTCGAACGCGGCGACTTCTTCCTGTGCGCGTCCGAACGGCAGCGGCACTTCTGGCTCGGCCACCTCGCCGCGCTGGGCCGGCTCACGCCGACGTTGTACGACAACGACCCCACGACCCAGTCGCTGCTCGGGATCGTCCCCTTCGGACTGCCGGGCAAGCCGCCACAGCGCACGGGCCCGGCGATCAAGGGCGTGGTGCCGGGCGTGTCCGGGACCGACAAGGTCGTGATCTGGGCCGGTGGCGTGTACTCGTGGTTCGACCCGCTGTCGTTGATCTACGCGATGAGCTCGTTGCGCGAGCGGCGGTCCGACGCGAAGCTGTTCTTCCTCGGCATGAAGCACCCGAACCCCGAGGTGCCGGACATGGACATCGCCGGCCAGACGCGGGCGCTGTCCGCGTCGCTCGGGCTGACCGGCGAGAACGTGTTCTTCAACGACGGCTGGGTGCCGTACCACGACCGGCAGAACTACCTGCTGGACGCGCAGTGCGGGGTCACCACGCACTACGAGCACGTGGAGACCACGTTCGCGTTCCGCACGCGGGTGCTCGACTACCTGTGGGCGGGGCTGCCGATCGTCACCACGTCCGGCGACTCGTTCGCGGACCTGGTGCTGCGGGAAGGTTTGGGCGTCGTCGTGCCGCCGGAGGACCCGGACGCGCTCGCCGACGCGCTGGAGAAGGTGCTCTACGACGAGGAGTTCGCGGCCGCGTGCCGTGAGCGCATCGCCGTCGTCCGCGAGCGGTTCACCTGGGAGACGGCGCTCGCGCCGCTGGCGGAGTTCTGCCGCGACCCCAGGCCCGCCGCGGACCGTCTGCCGGGCTCCGCACCACTGGTGCGCACACCGGGGTTGAGCAAGGCGGACAAGGTGAAGCGGGACCTGCGGCTGGTGCGCGAGTACCTGGACGCGGGCGGCCCGACCGAGTTGGCCAAGCGGGCGACGGGGCGTCTGCGCAAGATCGCGCGTGGTGGACATGGCTAAACCCCTCTCCGTGCTGCTCGACGGCACGCCCCTGCTCGGACATCGCACCGGAATCGGCCGCTACACCGCGGCATTGGCCGAAGAGCTGGCATCCATGCCAGAGGAGGCCGACGTACGGGCGGTCGCGTTCACCCTGCGCGGCTGGCGCGCGTTGCGGACGGTCCTGCCGCACGACGTCACCGCGCGCGGCCTGCCCGTGGCGGCACGGGCGTTGCGCCGGATGTGGCTGAGCGCCCCGTTCCCGCCGGTCGAGATGCTGGCCGGGTTCTCCGACGTCATGCACGGCACGAACTTCGTGCTGCCGCCGACGGTGCGCGCCGGCCGGGTCGTCACGATCCACGACCTGGCCTTCCTCGACTCGCCCGGCGACCTGCCGCCGTCGGACCGCCGGTTGCCGGAACTGGTCCGGCTCTCGGCCCAGCGCGCGGACGTGATCTGCACGCCCACCGCGGCCGTCGCCTCCGTTGTGGCGGAACGGTTCGAGGTGCCGCTGGAGAAAATCGTCGTGACCCCGCTGGGCGTCGACCCGGCGTGGTACGCGGCGCGACCGCCCTCCGCCACGCTGCGCGGCCGCCTGGGGTTGCCGTCGGAGTACCTGCTGTTCGTCGGTGCGGACGGCCCGCGCAAGGGACTTCAGTACCTGGTGAAGGCGCACGCGTCCGATCCGTCGTTGCCGCCGTTGGTGATCGTCGGACCCGGCCGGTCCGGTGTGGACGGTCGGGTGCTGCGGACCGGGTACCTGCCGGACGTGCACCTGCGGTCCGTGGTGGCCGGTGCCACCGCCCTGGTGCTGCCGTCCCGGGACGAGGGTTTCGGGCTGCCGGTGCTGGAAGCGTTGGCGTGCAACGTTCCGGTGGTGTGCTCGGACGTGCCCGCGTTGCGCGAGGTCGCCGGTGGGCACGCGCTGCACGTGCCGGTCGGTGACGTCGAGGCGTTGGCCGAGGGGCTGGCTCAGGCCGTGGCGGCACCGGCGACTCCGGCGGCGCAGGCGGAACGGCGGGCGTACGCGTCCGGGTTCACGTGGCGGCGGTGCGCGGAGAAGACGGTCGAGGCGTACCGGCAGAGCCGGGCGTGACGCCGGGCACGTTGTAGGGCGTCAGGAAACCCCGACGCCCCAACGACTTCACCGAGAATGCGGCCTCGGCGAGTACTTGTCGAGCTGGCTCAGCGAGACCTGTCGCGAGCCCGTGACGGCGGCAACGCACTTCAGGAAGCGCTGCCGATCGGAATCCGCTGTCGCGGGACGCTGGGGGGTGCGCCCGGAATCGAACATGCCGAACAGGTTCCCGCACTTGGAACGACCGTGCCAGACCGGTCACCCCAATGGCGCAGCACCGGTACGGGGAGCTACCACCCCTGCCTTGAACGCCTCCGAAAGGGCGCTTCGCCAGTGCGGCAAAGGGCGCAGTCCCGCTGCTGCCCACGCCGCGCCCGACAGCACCGAGTAGGCGGGTCGCGGGGCCGGTCGCGGGTAGTCGGCGGTGGTGCACGGCCGCACGCGGGCCGGGTCGGCGCCCAGTTCGGCGAAGATCGCCTGGGCGAAGCCGAACCACGTCGTCTCGCCGCCTCCGGTCGCGTGCAGCAGGCGGGCCTGCGGCAGCACCGAGACGAGTTCCAGCAGGCCGGCGGCGAGGTCGTGCGACCACGTCGGCGAGCCGAGCTGGTCGTCCACAACGGACAGTTCGGGGTGCGAGGACTCCAGTGCCGCCATGGTCTTCACGAAGTTCGAGCCGTGCGCTCCGTAGACCCACGAGGTGCGCACGACCCACCCGCCCGCGGCCAGCACGCGGCGTTCGCCTTCGAGCTTCGTGCGTCCGTACGCGGACTTCGGGCCGACCGGGTCGGACGGCTCGTACGGCCGTGTGCCGTCACCGGCGAACACGTAGTCCGTCGACACGTGGATCAGCGGAATGCCAAGGGACGCGCACGCTTCGGCCAGCAGGCCGGGACCGACGCCGTTCACCTCGAACGCGCGGTCCTCGTCAGTCTCGGCCGCGTCGACCGCGGTGTACGCGGCACAGTTGATCACCGCGGAGGCGCCGGCGAGATCGGCCGGACCGACGCGGGTCACGTCCAGCTCGGCGGACGACACCGCGCGGACGTCGGGTGACAGGGCGGCGAGGTCGTGGCCGAGCTGACCACGACCACCGGGAACGAGGATCAACGCCGTCAGCCCTTCGCCAGCCCGGCGCGCTCCTTGAGCGGCTCCCACCAGGCCCGGTTCTCGCGGTACCACTCCACCGTGTCCGCGAGGCCCACGGCGAAGTCGACCTGCGGCGCGTAGCCCAGCTCGGACGAGATCTTGGAGATGTCCACGGAGTAGCGGCGGTCGTGACCCAAGCGGTCGGTCACCGGCTCGACGAACGACCAGTCGCGGCCGGTCGCGGCGAGCAGCTTCTCGGTCAGCTCGCGGTTGGTGAGCTCGGTGCCGCCGCCGATGTTGTAGATCTCACCCGGCCGGCCGGCCTCGGCGACGAGCTGGATGCCGCGGCAGTGGTCGGCGACGTGCAGCCAGTCGCGCACGTTCAGGCCGTCGCCGTACAGCGGCACCTTCCTGCCGTCGATCAGATTGGTGACGAAGAGCGGAATCACCTTTTCGGGGAACTGGTACGGCCCGTAGTTGTTCGAGCACCGAGTGATGCTCACCGGCAGCCCGTGCGTCCGGTGGAACGCGCGCGCGAGCAGGTCCGAAGAGGCCTTCGAGGCCGAGTACGGCGAGTTCGGCTCCAGGATGTGCGTCTCCGACCAGGAACCCTCCTCGATCGAGCCGTAGACCTCGTCGGTCGACACGTGCACGAACCGGCCGACACCCGCGTTCAGCGCGCCCTGCAGCAGGGTCTGGGTGCCGAGGACGTTGGTCAGCACGAAGTCGGCAGAGCCCGTGATGGAGCGGTCGACGTGCGACTCGGCGGCGAAGTGCACCACGACGTCGGTGCCGCGCATCTGCTCGGCGACCACGGCCGGGTCGCAGATGTCGCCGCGGACGAACTCGAACTTGCCGGCGACCTGTGCGAGGTTGGTCTCACTGCCCGCGTAGGTGAGCTTGTCCAGCACCACCACCTCGGCACCCGCGAAGGCCGGGTACGAGCCGCTCACCAACTCCCGCACGTAGTGCGAGCCGATGAACCCGGCCCCACCTGTCACCAGTACGCGCATGCTCAGTTCCTCCCGTGGTGTTCCCCGCTCGCAGTCTGTCACGTGGCTCATCGCTGCAACCCACAGCGACGTCACGTCGTGTGTCTTATAAACGACTAAACTCGGCGTGGTGGGGGAGGAAACAGTGGAAGGCAGAAGCCTGCCGGTCAGGGTGCAGGCGACCCGGCCGTCGGCGGCTTTCCGCGCGTTCCTGGTGACGGGGAAGATCTTCGTCGCGCTCGTCTCGACAGGTGTGCTCCTGCTCACGTCCTACGGCTGGGGCAAGCTCCGGGCCGCGAACGACGGCATCGTCAAAACCGAGGTCATCTCGGAAGAGCTCACCAAGCAGGGCCCCAAGCCGCTCGACGGCGCCGTCGACATCCTCCTGGTCGGCATGGACAGCCGCACCGACGCGCAGGGCAACCCCCTGTCGGAGGAGGCGCTGGCCCTGCTCAACGGCGGGTACGCCGACGGCGAGCAGAACACCGACACGATGATCCTGGTGCACATCCCGGTCGACGGCACGCGCGCGGTCGCGATCTCGTTCCCCCGCGACTCCTATGTGGAACTGGCCGACGGGTTCGGCAAGCACAAGCTCAACTCGGCGTTCGCCCGCCAGCGCAACACCGTCGACCAGCAGCTGCGCGCCAATGGCGAGACGGACGAGCAGAAGATCCGCACCGAGTCGATGGCCGCGGGCCGCAAGACGTTGATCAAGACGATCGAGAACATGACCGGCGGCACCGTGCGGGTCGACCGGTACGCCGAGGTCAACCTCGCGAGCTTCTACGAGGTCACGAAGGCCATCGGCGGGGTCGAGGTGTGTCTGAAGGAGGACACCTCGGACCGCGACTCGGGCGCGAACTTCAAGGCGGGCCCGCAGACGATCGAGGGCGCGCGGGCGCTGTCGTTCGTCCGGCAGCGCAAGAACCTCCCCGGTGGCGACCTCGACCGCATCGTGCGGCAGCAGGTGTTCATCGGGGCGCTGGCCAAGAAGGTGCTGTCGAGCGGCACGCTGACCGACCCGGGCAAGCTGAACGGGCTGGTCGAGGCCGTGCAGAAGTCGGTGGTCCTCAGCTCCGGCTGGGACATCACCACGTTCGCCGAGCAGATGCAGGGCCTGGTGGGCGGCAACTTCGAGTTCCGCACCATCCCGGTCGGTGACCCGATGGACACTTACGGCGACGGCAACGTCCTGCCGGTGAACCCGGCGCAGGTGCGGAAGTTCCTCACGAGCCTCGCGGCGGACAAGTCCCCGTCCAGCTCGGCGGCGCCGACCACGACGCTGCCCGCGCCGCCGAACTCGTCGATCACCGTCCAGGTCTTCAACGCGGCGAACGTGCAGGGTCTCGCCAGCACCGTGATGAACACGTTGGCCGCCAAGGGGTTCAAGCGCGGCGCGGTCGCCTCGGCGCCGCAGACCAGCGACACCACCGTGGTGAGGTACGCGGCGGGTGAGGAGGGCTCCGCCCGCAAGGTCGCGGCCGAGCTCGGGCCGAACGTCGGCGTCCAGCAGGACGCCTCCGTCCGAAGTGGACAGGTGCAGGTCTTCGTCGGCACCGACTACTCCGCGCCGGTGAACGACGAGGAGGACGTCGACCCGCAGGGTGTGCCCGGCTCGTCGTCGACGGCCCCGTCGAGCAGTGCGCCGCCGATCACAGCGGCCGGACTGGTCTGCGTGAACTGAATCCCCCGGCGCGACGGGCTTCCGATCGTTACGCTGAGCACGCATATCCAGCACACGGAGGACGTACGTTGAGCGCTGCCACCCGCGCGAAGAAGACCGCACTGGTCGCCGGCCGGACGGTCGTCGCGCTGGTCGCCGTGACGACGCTGGTGTTCTCCGGCTACTTCTGGGCCGCGCTCAAGCTGGTCAAGGAGAACACCAACACCACGCAGATCCTCAACGTGCTGGAGGACATCCCGAACTCGCCCGCGGTCGAGGACGGGGCGATGGACATCCTGCTCGTCGGCAGCGACAGCCGCACCGACGCCCAGGGCCGCCCGCTGCCGCCGGACGTGCTGCGCAAGCTGCGCACCGAGGGCACGGACACGGTGAACACCGACACGATCATCGTGCTGCGGGTGCCGCGCAACGGCGGCAAGGTGAGCGCGATCTCGATCCCCCGCGACACGTACGTGCCGATCGCGGGCTTCCGCGAGGACAAGATCAACTCGGCCTACGGCGCGGTGAAGTACCTGACCGCCGAACGGCTGCAGGCCGAGGGCGTGACCGACCAGCAGGAACGCGAGCGCAAGTCGGACGAGGCCGGGCGCAAGGCGCTGGTGCAGGCCGTGCAGGACCTCACCGGCATGCGGGTCGACCACTACGCCGAGATCAACCTCTACGGCTTCTACCTGCTGACCGAGGTGATCGGCGGTGTGAAGGTGTGTCTGAAGGCCGGCACGTCGGACCCCAACTCGGGCGCGAACTTCCGCGCCGGTGAGCAGGTCATCTCCGGCGGCGACGCGCTGTCGTTCGTGCGGCAGCGGAACATGCCCGGTGGTGACCTCGGCCGCATCGCACGCCAGCAGGTGTTCATGTCGCAGGCGATGAAACAGCTGCTGTCCGCGGGCACGTTCACCGACGCGGGCCGGTTGAAGGGCCTGCTGGACGCCGTCTCGAAGTCGGTCGTGGTGGACGAGAAGCTGGACCTCGCGACGCTCGCCGCGCAGGCACAGGGCCTCGCGTCGGGCAACGTGGAGTTCGCCACGATCCCGGTGACGAACATCGACGCGCGCAACGAGCGCGGTCAGAGCGTGGTCACGGTGGACCGCGACGCGGTGAGGGCGTGGGTGGCACAGCAGATCGGCGAGACGCCCAAGCCGGTGCCGTCGTCCACGACCCCCACCACGCCCGCGAAGTTCGGTCCTGAGAAGCTGCTCTCGCTGGACGGCATGCACGCCGTGGCAGCCCAACAGGATGTGCCCTGCGTCGACTAGGAGTGCCGCGTGAGCGTGACCGAGATCCTCTTCACGCCGTTGCTGAAGGCCGATCCGGGTCGTCCGCTGATCACGCACTTCGACGACGCGGCGGGCACGCGGATGGAGCTGTCCCGCGCGACGGCCGCGAACTGGGCGGCCAAGACGGCCAACTGGCTGCGGGACGAGCACGACGTCGAGCCGGGTGACCCGGTGGCGGTGCTGCTGCCCGCGCACTGGCAGACGGCGGGCCTGCTGCTCGGCGCGTGGTGGTGCGGCGCCCGCGTGGTCGGCGCCGGTGAGCGCGCTCGGGTGGCCGTGGTGCCGCCGGGCGGCACGGCGGACGCGGACGTCGTGGCGGTCGCGTCGCTGGACGTCTGGGGCCGCGGTGCCGGAGCGCCGGTCGACTACCTCGACGACGTGCGCGTGCACGGTGACGACTTCACGCCGTGGTCCGCGGTCGAGGGTTCGACACCAGCGCTCGGTGAGTCCACTGTGGACGAGGTGGTCGCGCGGGCGCGCGAGCTCGGCGCGAAGCTGGGAGCCGAGCCGCGCGTTTTGTCCACTTTGGAGTGGGACGTGCCTTCCGGTGTGCTGGAAGGGTTCCTGGCGGTGCTGGCAGCCGGTGGCTCACTGGTGCAGGTGAGCAATCCCGACGCGGGCCGCCTGGCCGCGCGCCGGGAGAGCGAGAAAACTACGCTGCAGCTGGGTTGAGCACCTTGTTGTTCTTGAACAGCACGCGGTCCAGCGCGTAGGCACCACCGTTGAAGCCGAGCGCGAGCGCGGCCGCGCCGAGCACCACGACGAGCTCGGAGCCGCCCTGGCCGAGCAGCCCGTTCGGCAGGTGCACGAGGAACAGCGCGCCGAGCATGTCGACCGCGAGCAGCACACCGGCGATCGGCAGTGCGACACCGGCGATCAGCGCGAGGCCACCGGCGAGTTCGACGATCGCGGCGAACGCGGCCGACACCGACGGCAGCGGCACGCCCATCTTCTCGAACGACGCGCCGGTTCCTGCCAGACCCCACTCGGTCCACTTCTGCCAGCCGTGCGCGACGAACACGATGCCGATGCCGATCCGGCCGATGAGTGCGGTGATGTCCTTCACCATGGTGCCTGCTCCCCGATCCTGTCGTTCCACTGTCGGTCGTTCAACTTCGAACCAAATCTAGTGCAGATTTGAACGACCTCAGGAAAACGAGAGGAACCCAACAGCGAACCCACAGGTTCTCCCCCGGACACGCGAAAGGCCCTCGCCGATGCCGGCGAGGGCCTTTCACAACACGGTTCGTGCAGGTCAGGCCGTGGTCAGCTGCTGAACGGTCCAGCGCTGGTTGGTCTGGCCGTTGCCCTCGCACTGCGAGACGATCGAGCCGTTGGGCGTCCTGCGCTGCTCCACGTCCGCGAACTTGCCGGTGAGCACGCTCACCAGGCCGACGCTGCCGTTGTCACCCTCGATGAACACCCACTGCTGCGGGGCACCGAAGTGGCACGAGTACTGAATCAGCGGGGTGCCGGTGTGGTAGTCGCCGTAGCGCACGTCGAGGCACTTGCCGGACATCTTGTTCTTCAGGGCGTACTTCTTGTCCCCGAGGTCGACCAGCTCCCACACCATCTTGTTGCCACCCACGCAGTCCCAGATCTCGGTGCCGGCGAGGTCCGCGAGCGCGCCCTGGTTCGGGACGTCCCACAGACCCGCGACCTGCAGGCAGCGACCGGACTCCACGCCCTTGAGGCGGATGGTGCCCAGCGTCATCTGCTTCGTCCACGAGACGTGGCTCGGGTCGATGATCCGCCACTGCTGGTTGATCGCGTTGGTGTTGGTGTACTGCACGACCAGCGTGGCGTTGGCGGTGCCGTTGTCCGCCGCGGTGGCGAACTGGCCGGTGCCGATGTTCTTCAGCTGGAAGGTGCCGTTGGCGTTCTCCAGGAACTGCCAGCGCTGGTTCGGGTGCTCGGTGCAGGTGTTCTGGATGACGCTGCTGCCGTTGACGTCGAGGCACAGCTGCGAACCGAGGTTCTTCAGGCGGTACTGCCCGTCCGCCATCCACTGCAGCTCCCAGACCTGCTTCGGGCCGCGCACGCAGTCCCACAGCTCGGTGCCCGCACCGGGGGCGTTGGCGCCCTGGTTCGGCTGGTCCCAGAGACCCGCGACCTGCAGGCAGCGCCCGGAACCGATGCCCTGCAGCTCGATCACGCGGTTGGCCGCGGGCTTGATCAGGTCCTGCTTGGCGGCAGCGTGCTGGCCGGTGTTGAGGAACGTGTCGTAGGCGAGCTTCGTGCCCTCCGCCAGCGCGGCGCGGGCGGCGGCGACCAGGTTCGGCTGGTAGCCGTCGGCCAGGGCCTTGTCCAGGATGACGCGGATCTGGCGCTCCGCCTCGATCTTGTCCAACCGGTCCTGCTCGTCGATGTCGGCCTGGTGCGCGGCGTGCACGCCGGTGAAGATGAACGCCTTCCACACGGCGGGATCGGTGCTGTCGTAGGCGACCTGCGCCTTGGCCTTCACCTGCACACCCCTGGTGCGCTTGATGATCTCGTAGATGAACTCGTGGTCCGGGAGGTTCTTCAGGTCGTCGGTCGCGGTCGACTGCGTCGCCGCGGCCCAGGCCTGCTCCTTGGCCTTGCGGTTCGCCTCGCGCTCAAGCCGTTCGCGCTCAAGGCGTTCGGCCTCTTCGATCTTGCGCTGCTTGTCCGCGCGCGACGCGGCGTAGACGCCGTTGACGACGAACTCCTGGCGCTGCTCGTCGGTCGCGCCGGTCTTGAGGACGTTGGCGGCGCCCTTCTTGACGTCGCTGCCCTCCTCGGCGTGCTCCCAGAGCTTGAAGACGAAGTTCTCCAGCGAGCCGTCGAGCAGTGCCTGCGTCACGTCGGTCCAGCCGATTTCCGCTGCCGCCGCAAGGCGTTGCCGGTCGCGCTCGGCCTTCTTGGCCGCCTCGATCTGGTCGAGCACGCTCGCGTCGAAGATGCCCGCGGTGATGAACCGGTAGCAGGCGCTCTCGTCCGTGGTGTTGGTGAACGCCGCGAGCGCGGCGGACTTGATGTTGCTGCCCTCACGGGCCTTCTGCCACAAGGTGATGACGAAGTTCTTGTCGGTCATCACCGCCATCTCCGGCGTGAGGATGATGTTGAGCTCACGGGCCGCGCGCTCGCGTTGCTCCGTTGTGGACTCCTGTGCGGCGGCCTGCGTCGAGGCCGTGGTGTCCGAGCTCGTGGTGGGCGCGGCCATCGCCGGCGCGGTGAGAGCACCGCTCGCCAAAGTGACCGCTACCGCGAGCGATGCGATCGTGCGCATGCCGCGGCCGGCCAGAGTGGATCTGGACAAGTGAATCCCCCAAGATTCATCAAGTTGTCGGCACCGCCCCAGTTGCCCCAGCGAAGAAGAATTCCGGTGCCAGCGCGCACTGTATGCACGCGCCTTCACACGCCGCAAGAAACCGCTCTTTGTGTAATGCAGGTCACATTTAGGCCGAACGGACCTGCATTGACATGCGTGTTAGGAACTCCACGGGCAACCACTGCCCGTTGCAGTTCTACTGGGGTAAAGCATTTTTTACTGGGGTACTGGGGGAAGTACATGGAGCGTAGAACGCTCTTGCGCGCGGTCCTGGGGGCCGCGCTCACGGCGGGAACGGTCGTGACGACCGGTGTTCCCGCCGCCCTCGCCGGCCCGGCGACGGTCGCGGAGAACCAGGTCGGACTGGCCTCGTTCCGCCACGACTTCGTCCTGAGGCTGGCGTTGCGGGACTCGATGCCGGAAGTGCGGGCGGAGGCCTGGAACGCGTTGCGCAGCAACGCGGGTGAGGCCGCACTCGTCGACTTCCTGGCGGTCGGGTACCCGGACGCCAAGGCGCGGGCCGCGCAGCGGATCGACCGGAACTACAAGTACATCAAGCGGGTCAACGACTTCTCGCTGACCGGCAGCGCGGTGCGGGCGACGTCCGCCAGAGCACTGGTGGACACACCCGCGGCACAGGCCGAGTACGTCCAAAGTGGACTTGCTCGGGCTCAGGAACTGGACCGCGTCAACAACAACAAGTACGAGGAGAAGCTCGCCCGCATGGCGCAGGCGGACCACGACTACGTGGCCGACCTCGCCGCGAACGACCCCGGCCCACAGGTGCGCGCGGCCGCGAACCGCGCGTTGTCGACGGGAACCGAGGCGGCGATCGGGCTGTTCTTCAAGTACTACTGGGGAATCGGGGCCGACCTCGACAACGAGGCGTTCCGCCGCAACACCTCCGACCAGAACGACATCTGGCACAGCAAGATCCGCACGCTGACCGAGGCGGCACTGGCCGCGGAGAAGGCCGAACGCGAGTCGAGCGGCGAGCTCGCCCGCAAGGCACGTGCCGACGCGATCGCCGCGTGGCGCGAGATCGAGGGACAGGCCGGTCAGTCCTCTGTGGACTGGACTGCGGAGAAGGCCAAGGCGGACACGCAGGCGGCCGGCTGGGCATCGGTCGCGGCGCACGCACGTGCGGCGCAGACGGAACAAGACTGGGCAGCGGTGCTCGCACGGGCCGAACAGGGCAACACGTCCTGGGCGGACGAGGCCGAGTGGGCTCTGCAGCAGGCGAACTCGTGGCGAAGCATCGCCGCACAAGCGCGGTCGAACGCCCTCGCGGCGATCGACCGCGACCAGGGGGACAGCTGACACCATGCGCACCACAGAACCCAGCGTCGCCGCGTGGCGGCGCCGGTCGATCACGGCCGTCATCATCACGGTGGTGCTGGCGTTGGCAGGCGGCAACCTGCCCGCCATCGCCGCACCACAGCGACCCGCACCGGTGCTCCAGCTGCAGCAGTCCTCGGCCGCCGAGCCGGTGGCCGAGGAGTACGAGTTCTACAAGCAGCTCGTCCAGGACATCGCCGACCACGCGGAGGACGTCGAGGTCCGCGACGCGGCGAAGGCCGCGCTGGCCGAGAACACCAAAGAGAAGCTGATCTGGTTCCTCGACCACGGCGAGACCGAGGCGAGGGCCAAGGCGGCGGAACGCAAGCGCGCCGAGGCCGCGGAGAACCGCCGCAAGGTCGAGGGCTGGGCGGCCACCGGCGGTCCGAACGTCAAGGCGGGCGCGCAGGCCGCGTTGAACGCCGGCGACCAGGCGATCAAGGACTTCGTGGCCTACGGCTACGAGATCGCGCTCAAGCAGGACAAGCAGCAGGCCGAGGACGACAAGGCCGAGCAGGAGCGGATCACCGCGCGCGTCAAGGACATGGTCGAGCACGGCGGCCCGCAGGTGAAGCTCGAGGGCGAGGCGCTGCTGATCCGCGGTGACTACGCCCTGATCCGCGAGTTCTACCTCACCGGCTACGCCGAGGCGAACAAGCTCGACCACGACTTCCAGGCGACCATCGAGCAGGCGTTGATCGACCGCAACAAGGCGATCACCGAACTGACCGCGGTCGCCCGTCGTGCCGAGGCCGCGGCCAACGCGCGGGCGGAGATCGTGCGCGCGAACATCAACGCGGTCAAGGCGCTCGACGACGGCACGATGGCCATGAACATGGCCGCCAAGGCCGCGCACCGCGCCGACCAGATCCTGCAGGAGGACAAGCCCGGCCGCGCCAGCGGTCACAAGGGCCGTGACGCCGACATCGACGCGTTGCGCGCCGAAGCCACCCGGTACGCCGAATCCGGTGCCAGGGCGTCACTTTCCGCCGCGGAGGCGACCGCACAGGCGCAGAACGCGGCGGTCCGGCTGGTCGACACCGGCCTGACCAACGGCCTGGACTGGGCCAAGGTCACCATCGGGATCGGCAGCGCGGTCGAGGCGGCGGCCAAGGCGACCGAGACCGCGCAGCACGCCGTCGAGGCGACGCTCGCGGACAGCCGCGCGCTGGACGCGAACGCCGGTGCGCAGGAACACGCCCAGAACGCCAGGAAGTACCGCGAAGAGGCGGAAAGGCAGGCGGCTCAGGCCGCGAGCCTGGCAGAGGCGGCGCGCAAGCAGCAGGAGATCGCGGTCGCCGCGCGTGACAAGGCGGCCCAGCAGAAGGTGATCGCGCAGAACGCGGCCACCAGCGCACGCCAGCACGCCACCAAGGCCCGCAACTACCGGTTGAACGCGCAGTCCGCGGCGTCCAACGCGGTCAGCAAGGCGCAGGCCGCGGTCAAGGCGCACGGCGACGCGCTCGAGGCGAGCTCACGTGAGCAGGCCGCGATCGACGCCGCCACGACCACCGGCCGCCAGCTCCAGACGGCCACGTCGGTCTGCCTGGGCAAGGTCAGCTTCGCCGAGCAGGTCGAGACCGCGCTGCGGACGGCCAAGGAACAGGCCATCCGGGAGGGCAAGGACGCCGACGAGGCGACGAAGGACATCGCCGCGGCGGCGAGCCGGGCCCGCACCGAGGCCAACGCCGCCGAAGCGTGGGCCGGACGCGCCCGTGCGGCAGCGGCGGCGGCGAACTCCGAAGCCCAGCAGGCGGCAGCAGCCGCACGCACGGCACGCGCGGCCGCCGCACGTGCCGACCAGGAGGCCGTGACCGCGCGCCGGGCCGCCGACGAGGCGAACCGGCTCGCGATCGAGGCGACCAACCTCGCGGTGGCGACCGAGGCGTCGGCCGACAACACCCGCCTCGAAGCCGAGGCCGCGGTGAGCGAGGCCAACGCCGCGGTGTGGCAGTCGACGATCGCCGACCGGGCTTCGGCCGCGGCCGCCGCGTCGGCGTCGATGATCATCGATCCGGCTCGCATGGCGGAGGTGATCGAGAGGCCGTACGCGGGGATCAACGGCGACGCCCGTCGTGCGCTGGAGACCGCGTCGAAAGCACTGCTGCTCGGTGAGGAGCAGTCCCGTTCCGCACGCGAGAAGGCGGACGAGGCGGCCCGCGCGGCCACGGCGGCACAGCAGGCCGCCGACCGCGCGATCGCCGACGTGAAGCCCGCCTACGAAGCGGCCGCCCGTGCCGCGCAGTCGGCGAACCAGGCCGCGCAGTACGCGGTCGCCGCGAACAACGCGGCGAACGAGGCGTCCCAGCACGCCGCCGGCGCGCACTCCGCAGCCTCGTCCGCGGCGCAGTCCGCGGCGTCGGCCCGTTCCGACGCCGTCAGTGCGGGCAACGCCGCAGCGGTCGCGTCCAGCGCCGCGCAGTCCGCCGGTCAGGCCGCGGCCGCCGCCGAGGCCATCCACCAGTGGGCGATCAAGGCGACGGCCTCGATCCACACGTTCGAGAACGAGGTCAGCACGCACCTCGACCAGTTCCTCGACGCCAAGCAGCGCGCGGCGGAAGCGGAGCGGATCGCCAGGGAGTCCGAGCAGCGCAAGAAGGACGAGCTCAACAAGGAGTTCCTCGACGGCCTGATGGGTGCGATGGCCTGCAAGCAGGACCTCACGGACCCGAAGTGCAAGGAGGTCGCGGCCAAGGTCGGCGACGCGGTCGGCACGGCGCTCGCGGCCCTCGGCGACTACGCCAAGGACGCCGCCCTCTGCTACGGCGGCGACGCGGCCGCCTGCGACCGGTTCAAGGAGTCGACCAAGAAGATCGCCAACTTCGCGGTCGAGGCCGCCAAGGGCTTCGCCGAGGGTGCCGCGAACATGTGGCAGGGCCTCGTCAAGCTGGGCGAGTGCGGTGTGCAGGCCGTGTCGGCGGCGAGCACGCCGGCGTGCAGCGAGATCTGGGCGGGCATCAAGGACCTCGCCCACAACCCGTACAAGCTGATCCACCTGGACGTGTGGCACGAGAACCCCGGCAAGGCGTTCGGCCTGTTGACGTTCGACGTGCTGGCGGCCGCGGCGACCGCGCCGCTCGGTGGCAGCGGCAGCGCGCTGTCCAAGGTGCTCGGGGTCGCCGCGTCGGCGATCACGAAGGCCACGACCCGGCTCGCCGAGGGCGTCGGCAAGTTCGGCAGCTTCGTGGTCAAGCTGGCGGACGACTTCGCGCTGCCGGGCATGCTGCCGCGCGCCTCGGCCGAGGTCCTCAACATGTCCGTGCGGGTGGAGAACGGCATCGCCAAGCTGTCCGGTGCGGTGGCCGGGATCGACGGCAGGCTCTACAAAGTCGCGGACCTGGAGCTCAGGGCCGAGGGTGATCTCTCCAGGTTGGAGAGCTCGATCGCGCGCATCGAGGGAGCGCTCGACGGCAGCGGCAACCGCCTCACCCCCGCGATCCGCCTGCTGGAGAACGGCACGGCGAAGCTCGAGAACGCCTCGTTCAAGTTCGAGCAGCTGGAACGCGTTCCGCCACCCACGCCGTTGACCGCGCCGGCGGGTGTGGTCAAGGACGGTGTCTGGACCATGGAGGAGTTCGGCCAGACGCTCAAGCTGGACAAGATCCCCAACAAGGCCGTCGACGACTTCCTCAACAAGGCCAAGGCTGCGGAGAAGGACATCTCCCCGAAGCTCCAGGACGTCGTCAAGGAGGTCAAGGCCGAGCCGGGTTACGGCAGTGCGCGGCTGGAAGGCTTCGACAAGAGGCTCAAGAGCGCCGACTCGCTGAAACGCAAAGTCGTCGACATGCTGTCGGACAACTCGAACGTCGACTCAGTGCTCAGCGAGATCAACGACGCCGTCCGCTACACAATGGTGGTGGACGACGCCGTGTACGCCGACGCGGTCGCGAACGCGATCGCGAAGCTGGAGGCCAAGTTCGAGAAGGTCCAGGTCAAGAACTTCTGGCTGAAGAACCAGAACAACAACAAGTACCGGGGTATCAACACCACCTGGCGAGACCCCCAGACCAAGCAGCTCTTCGAGTTCCAGTTCCACACGGACAAGAGCCTGAGTGCGAAGTCGTTCGAGCATCCGTGGTACGAGCTGCGGCGCGTGCCGGGCACAACCGATCTGGAGATCGCCTTCAGCGAGGCGCAGGCCGCGCTGATCTTCGGTGACGTGCCGTTCCCGGAGGGTGCCGTCCAGATCCCGAAGTTCCCCGCGTAGCCGGAGTAGATTGGACTGCCATGAGCCACCAGTACTTCGCGATCGTGGGCAACGCGCACACGGTGGACAACCCGTACGTCGTGGTGCGGACGGGTGGCGAGCACCCCGAGGTCTTCAGCACGAACCTGAAGTGGGAGCGGACAGATCTGCTGTACCGCATCGACTCCGGTCGTGAGTACTTCGACGCCGTGCCGATCAGTGAGAAGCAGGGCAAGAAGTTCGAGAAGACCCAGGCCCGCCGGGTAGCGGAGGCACGGAAGTCCTGATCTCTTCGAGGCAGGCCGGGTCACGCTTCGTGCGCGACCCGGCCTGTTCGCTACTTCCGCAGCTGCACGCCTTCACCCTTGGCGTTGGTGAGGGTCAGCGAGCTGCGGTCGATCTTGTACGTGACCTGGCCCGACAGCACGCCCAGCATCGCCTTCTCGGCCGCCATCTCGTCCGGTCCGCACGCCTTGTAGGTGACGGACACCGAGTCGAACGCGATGGTCCGACCATCCACTTTGTACGACCCGGAAGCGTTGTTGCAGCCGGTGAACGCGGTCACCTTGCCGTCCTGGAACTGCAGCGTGGCCGGCACCCCACCGGGGACCGACGACACCGCGTCCGCCTGGACGAGGCTGGTGAGCTTCCAGGTCCCGCCTTCGAGCTTCGCCGGTGCCTCGGCCGAAAGCACGATCTCGGTGTCCGGCCCGGTGATCACCAGGTCCGTGCCGTCGAGCTTCCACGACGGCTTGGCGGAGAGCAGCTTCGTCAACCACTCGTCCTGCTTGTGCAGGTCGGGACTGGGGCATCCCATGGCCGTGCTGCTGAGGTCGTCCACCGCGACCTTGCCCCCGTCGAGCGCCACCGGGCCCTGCATCATGTTGCAGCCGGCATTGGCGATGAGTCTGCCGTCCTCGGTGAAGTGCAACTCGATCACCGTGCCCTCGACCAGGGCACGCGGCTTGCCCTGCTCGGTCACGGCCGTGGACTTGAACACTTTTCCCCGCACGTCGCTCCCCCCAAGCCCTGCGGACCTGGCGCCGCACCCGGTGGCCAGCAGGGCGACGGCGATGACGGCGACGAGAACTCGGTAGCTCATGCCGTGAGGACGGAACACGGGGTCTCCCGGGTTGCCCGAAGGCCGGGTGCAGGACCCGGCCTTCGGGAGATTCGACGTCACGGGGACAGGGACTCCGCGAAGTCGTAGAGGCTCTTGATGTCGTTGTCGAAGTACGGCCCGTCCATCACGTTCGCGTTGGAGTGCCGGTGGCTGACCACGCTGTTGATGTAGCCCAGCCCGTTCTGGTCGTTGTACTCCTGCAGCCACGGGCCACCGCTCGAACCACCGGTCATGTTGCAGGCGATCTCGACCTCCTGCCCGTGCGGGTTGTAGGTCGTGCCCTGGCAGTAGTACTGCAGCTCACCGGTGAACGGCGGCGCGGCCGGGTAGCCCAGCACCGTCACGTACACCGAGTAGCCCCAGTTCCAGCGCAACCCGTTGCCACCAACCACGTTCACGATCGAGTTGCCGCCGTTGGTCTGCATGATCACGATGCCCATGTCCTCGTCACTGCTGCTGGAGTTGACCCACGCAGTACGAGCGGTGAGCTGGTACGCATACCACGTACCGAAGGGGCGCGCGCCGTTGCGGTAGCGAGGCACGAACACCCAGTTGGTCATCCACTGGCCACCGGCACCGCCGTGCACGCAGTGCCCCGCCGTCTGGACCAGCTTCTTCTTGCCACTGTTGACAGTCGCGGCCGAGCACACGTAGTTCAGGCCGTTGGCCGGGTTGGTGAAGAACACCTTGCCGACCGTCTGCGACTCGTTGAGCAACGTCCCGACGTCGCCCTGCGCCTGCTGGTTCTGGACCTTCACCGACGGCGCGGCACCGTCGATGCTGCCCGCACGACCCGAGGGCTGGTGTGCGGACGAGGCCTTGACCGTGGCAGGACCTTCGGCCGGGATGGCGGCGGCCATGCGCTCGGGCGTCCAGTACGCCTCCGCCGCCGCAGCCGTCTGGATCTTGTTGTCGGACGTTCTGGCCAGGCTGGCAGAGCTGCCGTTCGATGCCGCCTGCGCGGTCGGCACGAACACAGAAGCAGCCAGCACGAATCCGAACGCTAATGAAACAGTTCTTTTCGCTCTCATTCGAAATACCCCATTTAAAGAGGGTCAACTTGCGGCTTTGCGAACGTAGCGATGCCGCTGACCTGCTGTCCAGCACCGTCTGCGAAGTTGCTCTATTCAGCAGAACTCCCATTCCACACCGGCCAGAAAAAGGTCCGTCCGGGCCATTTCTCGAATAAATGTGCAGGATCGAAAAGCGTTATCCGGGATGTCGATCTTGAAGCCGGGGCTTGACAGACGGCCGCCCGTGCGGCCTACTTAACCCAACGGTTAGATAACCAAGTGGTTAGGTACGAGATGGACCAGCTGAGCGCCACCTTCGCCGCACTGGCGGACCCGACCCGCCGGGCGATCCTCGCGCGGCTCACCGAGGGCCCCGCCACGGTGAAGGAGCTCTCCGAGCCGTTCGACATCAGCGGCCCGGCGATCTCCAAGCACCTGCGCGTGCTGGAGAAGGCAGGCCTGATCACCCGCGGCCGGGAAGCCCAGTGGCGCCCCTGCCGGCTCGACGCCACGCCTCTGCGCGAGGTCGCGGTGTGGGCCGAGAACTACCGCCGCTTCTGGGATGCGAGCTATACGCGCCTGGACGCACTCTTGACCGAGATGAAGGAGAAAGAGCAATGAGCACCGTCAAGTTCGGCACCACCGTGACGCTCCCGTCCGACACCGAGATCGCCATGTCCCGCACGTTCGACGCGCCCGCCGCCCTGGTCTGGGAGGCCTTCACCACGCCTTCGCTGCTGCGGCGCTGGCTGCTCGGCCCCGACGGCTGGGAGATGCCGATCTGCGAGGTCGACCTGCGCGTCGGCGGCAAGTGGCGCTACGGCTGGGCGTTGCCCGACGGCTCCGGCGCGTTCGAGATGCACGGCGAGTACACCGAGGTCACGCCGTACTCGCGCATCGTGAACACTGAGCAGTTCGAGGACAACCCGCCGGCCATCACCGTCGTGGAGTTCGCCGAGTCCGGTGGGCAGACGACGATGACCACGACGATGCGGCTGGTGTCGCAGGAAGCGCGCGACGCCGTGCTGGCGAGCGGGATGGCGGACGGCGCCGGACGCAGCTACGAGCGGCTGGGCGAGGTGCTGGCCACGCTGTGAGAAAACCGTTGCCGCACATGCAGTCCACTTAGGTCTGGAGAGACAGAGCGTATTCACCGACCGTGTTCACGGTTCCCCCGGTAGGGGTGGTTGGGCGCGGTTACGTTCGGGTACATGAGACGACTTCTCGCTGCTCTGGCCCTCACGCTCAGCTTCGTCGCGCTCTCCACCCAGCCCGCCACCGCCGCGACAGGCACCCGCTGGCTCGTCGCACCGTGCGCCCCCGGCACGAAGGCGTTGTGGCTACCGCGCGTCGACAAGTTCGGCACGGACCTGAACTGCGCGACGGAGCAGGCGCGGGCGGCGGCGGTGAAGGCGGCCGTGGACAGCGGCAGCCCGACGCGGATGATGAACGTCGCGCTCGCGTTCGCCCAGCAGATCTCGGACAAGTCGTTGACGGCGGACTCGCCGTGCGTGCTGGGGGCCAAGGGGGCGATCGGCGAGGCGTTCGGCACCTGCGTGGCCGCCTAGAACCTCCCGCCCACGCGGGGTAGCTTGGTCGCTGTACAGAACCGCGGCCCCGCTGAGGAGATGGCTCATGACCGGCAACGCCCAGCCAGGGCGCGTTGGCTATCGGGACATCGCGAACGACCTCCGCGAGCAGATCGACTCCGGCGAGCTGCCACCCGGCAGCCGAGTTCCCGGCGAGAACGACCTCACGAGCCAGTACGGCGTGGAGCAACCAACCGCGCGGCGGGCGCTGGACGTGCTGAAGAACGAAGGCCTGATCGTCGCCAAACGCGGCTCCGGAACGTTCGTCCGCGAGTTCAAGCCGATCAGGCGCGTGTCTCCAGACCGACTGCAAGCCAACACTTCGTGGGGATCGGGCCGTCCGATCTGGACCGCCGACGTCGGTACGCGGCCAAGAACCGAGAACGTGACCGTCGACGTGGAACTGCCACCCGCACCTGTCGCCGAGGTGCTGAACCTCGACGACGGCGCCCGTGTCGTGGCACGGCGACGCAAGTACGTGGTCGACGACAAGCCCGTCCAGCTCGCGACCTCGTACTACCCGGAAGCACTCGTCGCGGGTTCCGCGATCACCGAGGTGGACACGGGTGAGGGTGGCGCGTACGCCCGGCTCAAGGAGCTGGGCCACGAGCCGACGAGGTTCCGCGAAGAACTCCGCGTCCGCATGCCCAGAGAAGCCGAGCGCGAGGCTCTCGAACTCGCTCAGGGCAATCCGGTGATCCTGATCGTGCGGACGGCTTTCACCGCCGATGACCAGCCAGTCGAGGTCAACGAGATGGTGCTCGACTCAGCGTCCTACGTCCTCGAGTACAAGTTCACCTCAGAAGACTGACTTGCCTTTCTGTACAGAACTGCGCTTCACTAGCGGTCGCAGGTTCTGTACAGAATAGGTGGTCGCCATGCCGAACGTGCCCATCGCGCCGTACATCACCGCGTGGAGTGCCGAGCAAGACCTGCCGTGCGTGCTGGTCGAACGGTCGGATCACAGCATCGGATACGCCAACGAACTGCTGAGCGATCGGGACCGGCACGGGGTGCTGTGGCGGCAGACCGCTCTGCGCCCCCACGTCGGCCGGCCCGAGTTCGCTCGGGTTCATCCGTTGCGGCAGCGACGCGCGATGGAACTGTTGCTGTGCCAGGTCTGCGGCGGACCGGCGGACCAGACCGACGACGGAGTCCTGTGGCTACAACGAGATCACCGCGACGACTGGCCGCGGTGGCCGGAAGGCATGGCTGCGGTGGAGCCGCCGGTGTGCCTGCCGTGCGTGCCAGTCGCGATGCGACTGTGCCCCGCCTTGCGGCGTGGAGCCGTGACCGTCCGCGTCCGGGAGTACCCGATCGCGGCGGTACGGGGCGTGCTCTACCGGGAAAGCGTGCTCGCCCCGTCCGCCGCCACAGCGGGAAACTTCGCCTATCACGACCCAGCGGTTCGACGGGTCGTCGCCTCCGCGCTGATCCGCGAACTGCGCGACTGCACCGTCGTTCCGCTCAGGGAGCTGGAACGCGAGCTCAGCCGTTGAGGATCGAGCGCGACATCACGACGCGCTGGATCTGGTTGGTGCCCTCGTAGATCTGCGTGATCTTCGCGTCCCGCATCATCCGCTCGACCGGGAAGTCCCGCGTGTAGCCGGCGCCACCGAACAGCTGTACCGCGTCCGTCGTGACCTCCATCGCGACGTCGGAGGCGAAGCACTTGGCGGCAGCGGTGATGAAGCCGATGTTCGGCTCGCCGCGCTCGGCCTTGGCCGCGGCCACGTAGACCATGTGGCGGGCCGCCTCGATCTTCATGGCCATGTCGGCGAGCATGAACTGCACGCCCTGGAAGTCCGAAATGGACTTGCCGAACTGCTTGCGGTCCTTGACGTACGCGACCGCGGCCTCCAGGGCGCCCTGGGCGATGCCCACGGCCTGCGCGCCGATCGTCGGGCGCGTGTGGTCCAGGGTGCGCAGGGCGGTCTTGAGGCCCGTGCCGGGCTCGCCGATGATCCGGTCGGCGGGGATCGTGCAGTTCTCGAAGTAGATCTCGCGGGTCGGCGAGCCCTTGATGCCGAGCTTGCGCTCCTTCGGGCCCACCGAGAAGCCGGGGTCGTCCTTGTGCACGACGAACGCCGAGATGCCGGCGGACTTCTTCGCGGCGTTGGGGTCGGTCACGGCCATGACCGTGTACCAGGAGGACTCGCCCGCGTTGGTGATCCAGCACTTGGTGCCGTTCAGGACCCAGTGGTCACCGTCGAGCACCGCGCGGGTGCGCATGGAGGCGGTGTCGGAGCCCGCCTCGCGCTCCGACAGGGCGTAGGACGCCATGGCCTCGCCGGAGGCGATGGACGGCATGACGAGCTGCTTCAGCTCCTCGGAGGCCGACAGGAGGATCGGCATGGTGCCGAGCTTGTTCACCGCCGGGATCAGGGACGACGAACCGCAGACGCGGGCGACCTCCTCGATCACGATGCAGGTGGCGACGGAGTCCGCGCCCTGGCCGTCGTACTCCTCCGGCACGTGGACGGCCGCGAAGCCCGCCTTCACGAGGGCGTTGTGGGCCTCGACGGGGAAGCGCTCGTTCTCGTCGACCTCGGCCGCGAACGGCTTGATCTCCTTCTCGGCGAGCGAGCGGACGGCCTCTCGCAGCGCCTCGTGCTCCTCGGCGAGCTGGTAGGTGCCGAAGCTCGGGTTCACCTTGTTACCTCCGGGTAGCGAGTACTCGGCACGATGTTAGCGCCCGTTCACCACGGGCGCCGGTGTGCTGTTGCGCACTCAGAGGGACTTCTGCAGCGCCGCGTCCTTGTCCAGCACGAGCTGCTCGAGTTCTGCCTGGAAGCGGGCCATGCGCTCCTGCAGCTCCACGTCAGAAGAAGCCAGCATGCGGACGGCCAGCAGGCCCGCGTTGCGCGCGCCACCCACTGAGACCGTGGCCACCGGGACGCCCGCGGGCATCTGCACGATCGACAGCAGGGAGTCCATGCCGTCGAGGTACTTCAGCGGCACCGGCACGCCGATCACCGGGAGCACGGTGGCGGAGGCGACCATGCCCGGCAGGTGGGCGGCACCGCCCGCGCCCGCGATGATCACGCGCAGACCGCGCGAGGCGGCGGAGGTCGCGTAGTCGAGCATGCGCTGCGGGGTGCGGTGCGCGGAGACGACGCTCACCTCGAACGAGACGTCGAACTCGGCGAGGGCCTCGGTGGCCGCCTTCATCACCGGCCAGTCCGAGTCGCTGCCCATGATCACGCCAACCTGAGTCACTCCGAGCTCCCGTGAATGTCGTATCCGTCTGACCAAGTACCGGTGGACAGCCAGTCGGCGGCCAACCGCGCGCGCTGGCGGACCTCGGCCATGTCGTTGCCGAGGAACGTCACGTGGCCGACCTTGCGGCCCGGCCGTTCCTCTTTGCCGTAGAGGTGCACGTGCGCGTCCGGGAAGCGCGCGAACAGGTGGTGCACGCGCTCGTCGGGGCCCATGGCCGGCGGTTCGGACGCGCCGAGCACGTTCGCCATCACCACCGCGGGCGCCATCAGGTCGGTGCGGCCGAGCGGGTAGTCGAGGACGGCGCGCAGGTGCTGCTCGAACTGGGACGTGCGGGCACCTTCGATCGACCAGTGGCCGGAGTTGTGCGGGCGCATCGCGAGCTCGTTCACCACGACGCCGTCCGCGGTCTCGAACAGCTCGACGGCCAGCACGCCGACCACGCCGAGCGCGTCGGCGACCTTGAGCGCCAGCTCCTGGGCCGCCGCGCCGTCGAGCGCGGGCGCCGGGGCCAGCACCTCGACGCAGATGCCCTCGGACTGCACGGTCTCGACGACGGGCCACGCCGCGCCCTGCCCGAACGGTGAACGCGCGACCACGGCCGCGAGCTCGCGGCGCATCGGCACGCACTGCTCGACCATCAGCGGCGTCCCGGCCTCCAGCAGCTCGGGCACGACCAGCTCGGCGCTGTGCGGCTGGTTCAGCATCCACACGCCACGGCCGTCGTAGCCGCCGCGGATCGCCTTCAGCACGCACGGCCAGCCGTGCGCGGCGCCGAACTTCAGCACGTCGCGCACGTCGTGCACCTCGGCGAACGGCGGCACCGGCAGCCCCAGCTCGGCCAGCCGCACACGCATCTTCAGCTTGTCCTGCGCGTACTGCAGCGCATCCGGACCGGGGTGCACCTTCACGCCCTCGGCGACCAACGTGCGCAGGTGCTCGGAGGGCACGTGCTCGTGGTCGAACGTGACGACCTCGCAGCCCTTCGCGAACGCGCGCAACGCGTCGAGGTCGGTGTGCGTGCCGAGCACCACGTCCCGCGCGACCAGCGCGGCGGGGTCGTTCTCGGAGACGGCGAGCACGCGAAGCGACTGACCGAGCGGGATCGCGGCCTGGTGCGTCATGCGGGCGAGCTGCCCGCCGCCGATCATGCCGACGACGGGGAGACGGGTACGGGAGTCCACGGTTCAGGCATCCTACCTGCGGCTTCTCCCGTGCTCGCGAGCAGAGCCAGCCGCCGCGCGGTGACGCTGCCCTCAGGTGCGGTGTGGATCACGAGCCGCTGGTCGTGCTCCGGCGCGCCGAGCACCTCGCAGTCGAACTCCAGCAGGCCCGCGACCGGATGCCGCAACCGCTTGGTGGCCGACCGGCGCACCGCCACGTCGTGCTCGGCCCACAGGCGGGCGAACAGCGGGCTCGCCATCAGCTCGTCGGCCAACGACTGCGCGGCGGGACGCCGGGCGACCGTGGCCCTGAGGTCGGCGACGTGCGCGCGGGCGACGTCCTCGCGGTCCTCGTCGGGAACCCAGCTCTCATCGGTCAGGAAGAACGCCCTGAACAGGTTCCTGCCCACGAGCTCGCCGAACACCAGCTCGGCCCGCGGTGTCGCGGCGAGCACGTCCCCCACGTCGGAGAACACCACCGCGAGGTCGTCCCGCAGCCGGTCGAGCAGCAGCCGGACGCCGGGCCGGACCGACGGTGAGGGAGGCTCCTCCGGCACCGCCTCGCCGGCCAACCGGAACAGGTGCGCGCGCTCGTCCGCGTTGAGCTCCAACGCGCGTGCGATGCCGTGCAGCACAGACACCGACGGATGCGGGCCACGAGCCTGTTCGAGGCGTGTGTAGTAGTCGATGGACATGCCCGCGGCCGCCGCGATCTCCTCCCGGCGGCGGCCGGGGGTGCGGCGGCGTCCGGTGCCGATGGGCGCCATCCGCTCACGGCGGCTGCGCAGGAAGCCGGCCAGGTCACGCATGCCACCACCGTAGCCGGGTATCGACCGTCCCTGGCTGTGCGAGGAACGCGCGAACAGGCTGGGACACATGAAGATCGCGATGACGGGGTCGACCGGACGGGTCGGCAGCAGGCTCCTGCCACGACTGCGGGAGCTGGACCACGACGTGCGCACGTTCGCCCACCGGCTGGAGGACACCAGGGCCGTGGAGGAGTTCGTGGCAGGCGTGGACGCGGTGGTGCACGTCGCCGCCGCCCTCCGCACGAGCACGGACTTCGAAGGCGTCAACGTGCACGGCACCCGAGCACTCGCCGAGGCCAGTGAGAAGGTGCCGTTGTTCGTGCACATCAGCACGAACCTGATCTACCCCGGTGGCCTCGGCAGGCCCGCGACCGAGGACGACCCGACCGGCCCGGACGCGGCGTTCGGCGACTACCCCCGCACCAAGGCCCTCGGCGAGCAGGCGGTGCGCGAGACCAGGGAGGCCGCGATCCTGCGCCTGGCCTTCGTCTACGGCGACGGCGACCCGCACCTGGAGGAATCGCTGCAGTGGGCCGCGAAATGGCCCGGACACCAACGGCTGCACATGGTGCATCACGCGGATGTGGCGCAGGCGGTCGCGAAGGTCCTCGACTCCGGTGCGAGCGGGATCTTCAACGTGGCGGACGACAGCCCCACGACCGCCGTCGAACTGCACCTGCTGAACGGCCTCACCCCCAGTGAGACCGTTCAGCAGGACTTCGACCCGTGGCACGGGATCGTGTCGACGATCCGCGCCCAGCGGGAACTCGGTTTCCGCCCTCGCTACCCGTCGGCCTGGGCGGCAGCGGTTTCCGGCGCGCTCTGAGCGGTCTCGGCGCCCTCGGCCGTCTCGGCGCCCTCGGCACTCTCACCGCCGGCGGCACTCTCGACGGCCGCCGGCACGCTCTCGGCGGCGGGCGGCTCGATGCGGCGGTGCCGCCGGGACGGCTTCCACCCGCCACCGAGGCGCAGGATCCGGAACGTCAGCGCGAACAGCACCAAGGCGAGCAATGCGAAGACACCGAACTCGATGAAGCGGAAGGCCGTGATCCGCTCGATCGGCTGGAAGTCGACGTACGTACCGATGGCACCGCCCTCGCGACGCATGCAGCTGTTCGGGTTCGCGAACTTCGCACACACGTCCGGTATGCCCACCGGGCGCATGTCGGCGCCGACGAAACCGCTGCGGAGCTCCAACGCGCCCACCGGGGTCACCGGAGTGCTGTCCCAGCGGGCGATCGCGCGGCTCGCCGGCAGGTAGTGGTCGCGCAGCAACGCGGACAGCAGCACGCGGGACACCGTGTAGGAAACCAGCGTGGCCGCGATCGCGGTCACCACGTGCCTGCTGAGCAGGCCGATGAACACGCCCAGCGCGAGGCCGTAGATCGCGTAGCCCACCTGCACGGCCGGATGCGCCTCGAACACCGCCCACGCGTGCTGCGAACCGACGCGGCCGTCGCCGACACCGACGAGCAGGGCCAGCACCACCGCCAGCACGGACAGCACGATCACCTTGCCGCGCAACCACTTCGCGGGGGTGACGTCCTGGCCCCACGCCACGAAGTAGGTGCGTTCCTCCAGCTCGCGGGCGATCAGCGGGGCGCCCCAGAACATGCCGATCACCCCGCCGAACACCATCTGCACCATGAGCCCGTAGAAGCCGCTCATGGGCATGGAGTCGAACGACGCGTTGTGCGCGGACTCGGCTCGGACGAGGCCGTACGCGGCGAGCACGGCGAGAACCGCGGTGCCGGTGATGGTCCAGCGGTGCTGACGCCAGGTCAGCCAGACGAAGTCGGTCACGCGGCACGCTCCAGGTGCGCCACGACCAGCTCCTCCAGCGTCACGTACCGCGCGGTCCACGGTTCGGCGACCTGCGTGCCGCCGGAGCGCACGAGGTAGGACGACTGCGACTTGCTGTGCCTCGCCAGCACCACGGGTCCTTCCACGGGTGAGGTCGAGTCGCGCGGACCCGTGTAGAGAACGTGTTCTTCCAGCAGCTCGTCGGTGTCGCCGTCGATGATCAGGCGGCCGTCGGAGAGCAGCAGCAGCCGGTCGGCCACGCCACCGATCTCCGCGACGACGTGCGTGGAGAAGATCAGCGTCATGCCGTTGTCGTTGACCTCGGTCAACAACTCCCGCATGACCTTCCTGCGCGCCAACGGGTCCAGTTCGGACAGCGGTTCGTCGAGCATCAGGACGTCCGGGCGGGCACCCAGCGCCAGCGCCAGGGTCACGTGGGTGCGCTGGCCGCCGGAGAGATCACCGATCTGCAACCGGCGCGGCACCTTGAACCTGGTGAGCCAGCCGTCGGCGCGCTCGTTGTCCCAGACGTCGTTCATGCGGCGGCCGAACTGCAGGACGTCGGCCACCTTGAAGGTCTTGTACATCGGCTTCTGCTGCGGCACGTACGCCACGCGGCCCGCGATCGACGCGTGCCCCGAGTCCGGCGGCAGATGACCGGCCAGCACGTTCAGCAGCGTCGACTTGCCGGAGCCGTTGGCCCCCACCAGTGCGGTGACGCTGCCCGGCGGCAGCTCGAAGGAGACGTTCCGCACCGCCCACTTCGACACTTCGGCCGCGACCACGCTCATTGCGCTCCCCCACTCAGCACCTCGCGCAGCAGCGCGTAGATGTCCTCGTCCTCCAACCCGGCGGAGCGTGCCTCCGCGACCCAGCCGGCGAGCTTCGCGCGCAGCGGGTCGAGGTCCTCGGGCGCGGCGGCCCCCAGGGACGCCTTGACGAAGGTGCCGGAACCCTGCCGCGCCTCGACGAGACCGGCGAGCTCCAGCTCGCGGTAGGCCTTGAGCACGGTGTTCGCGTTCACGCCGCTGGTCGCGACGACGTCGCGGACCGTCGGCAGCCGATCGCCCGGTTGCAGCCAACCGAGTCTCATGGCCTCCCTGACCTGCAACCCCAGCTGCAGGTACGCGGGAAGACCGCTGCCGCGATCGACGTGGAACTCGACCACAGACGCTCCCCAGATTGTTCTACTGATCTAGGACAATAGAACACTACTGCGCGCGCTGAGAAGTACGCGGGGAGCTTTCGTACTCTCCTGGCGCACGAAAGGGCCCCGCGTGCGGTGGGGAGCGGGGAGCACTCGGGCGCGGGACAGGGGTGGTCAGCGCCCGAGCGAGGTGAGGAGGGTGCAGGCCTCGGCGTGGGTGTCCGGGAGGCGTTCGGTCCAGACCTTGGCGGGACCGACCGGGCGGACGTTGGGGTCGTCGGCCAGGCGGTCGGCGGCCAGCACGCGCAGGTTGGAGATGCGCCGGGCGAGCAGCTCGTCACGGCGCACCAGCACCGCGGCCACGCACGGGCCGAGGGTCGCCAACGTCTCGCCGCCGTCGAACACGGTCCGCAGGGCGTCCGAGATGAGGGTCATCGCGACGACGCGCGACCAGCCGGAGGCGCGGTGCACGTCCAGGCGCAGCAGCACGAGCGCGTAGTCGAGCGGTGCGACCGGCGTCTCCCGGTACACCTCGCCGAGACGAGTCCGCAGGTACGCGGCCGTCGCCAGCCCGGTCAGAGGGTCCTCGGCCGCGCAGTCGCCGGCCTGCTTCGTCACCACGTCCGCCCATCCCAGCGCTGTCATGCGCAGCATCCGTGAAGGGAGCGCGTCGACGTTCGGCGACACGATGTGCGACGCGTCGGTCAGCACGGCGTGCAGCGCGGCCAGGTCCAGCAACGTCTCGCTCAGGCCCGCACCCGCCTCGGCGCGCGCCCGGCCCAGCCGGATCAGCGCGTCGCCGGGGTCGGCGTCCTCGAGCATCGCCGCGCACACCTCGTCGACCTCGGCGAGCGGCCAGTCTGCGGGGAACGCCCAGCCTGCGGCCATGGTGGCGGTGCGCCACCTCGACTTCAGCAGGCGTTCCGCTTGTGCGACACCCACCCGGTCTCCCTTCAGCTCTCCCGATTCCAGGTGGGAGACGCGGTCACTTCCGGTTCGTGACGCAACCCGCGCGGGGGATTGAGATGACTCCATCCGGCGTCGTGCGTCACACTGGGCGCCGCGAGGAGGGACACGAGACTTGGCGACCGTTCCTGCAGACGTCCAGGGGCCCAGCGACGCGGAACTGATCGAGTCCGTGCGCGGAGGGACCATCGACGCCTACGGCCAGTTGTACGAACGGCACGTCTCGGCGGCCTACAACCTCGCCCGCCAGTTGGCCCGCTCGCAGGCCGAAGCGGACGACCTGGTGTCCGAGGCCTTCGCGAAGGTGCTGGACACGCTGCGGGCCGGTCGCGGCCCCGACTCGGCGTTCCGCGCCTACCTGCTCACCGCCCTGCGCCACACCGCGTACGACAAGACCCGCCGCGACAAGAAGGTCGACCTCACCGAGGACATGACCGACGTCGCGCCCGCCGTGGCGTTCAGCGACACCGCGGTGGCCGGGCTGGAGCGCTCGCTCGCCGCCCGCGCGTTCGCCGCCCTGCCGGAACGCTGGCAGATGGTGCTCTGGCACACCGAGATCGAGGGCCAGTCGCCCGCCGAGGTCGCCCCGCTGCTCGGGCTGACGGCCAACGGCGTGTCCGCGCTCGCCTACCGCGCCCGTGAGGGCCTCAAGCAGCAGTACCTGCAGATGCACCTGGCCGAGACGGACGCGGAACGCTGCAAGGCGACCGTCGACCGGCTCGGCGCGTGGACCCGCGGCGGGTTGTCCAAGCGCGAGGCGACGCAGGTCGAGGCCCACCTCGACGAGTGCGGCCGCTGCCGTGCGCTGGCCGCCGAGCTCGCGGACGTCAACGGCGCGCTGCGGATCTTCGTCGCACCGCTGGTGCTGGGCGTGGGCGCCACGACGTACCTGGCGGTCGCGGGCACGACCACGGCCGTCGTCGGTGCCGGAGCGGCCGCCGGTGGCGCGGGCGCGGTCGGCGCCTCGATCCCCCGCCAGCTCATCACCCTCGGCGGCTCCGCGGCCGCCGTGGCCGCCGCCGTGGTGATCGCGCTGACCGCGGGCGGCGGCGACCAGCAGTCGCCGCAGGTCCAGGCCGCCGAACCGCCACCGCCGGTGACCACCCAGGTCCAGCCGCCCGCACCCAAGACACCACCTCCGCCGCCGGCCCCGCAGCAGCCGACGCCCCCCGCGCCGACGCCCACGCCCACGCCGCCGGCACCGTCCGCGCCCCCGCCGGCCCCCGCGCCCGAGCCGACACCTCCGCCACCGGCCTCGCTCACGCCGACGACGCCGAGCGGGTTCACGCTCACGCCCGGCGAGGAGCCCAAGGACTTCCCGATCACCGTCCGCAACACCGGCGGCACCGCGGCACCGCCCGCCAGCATGGTGCTGAACCTGCCGCCGGGCGTGCTGTCGACCGGCGGGCCGGCGTCGTTCACCGCTCGCCTGCTGCAGCCGGACGGGTCAGCCGACCAGACCGTGAACTGCCCGGCCGGCAGCGGCACGATCACCTGCACGACCGCGCAGGGCATCGCGCCCGGCGGCCAGGCGACGTTCCTCTTCCGGTTGCGCGCCACGCAGGACGCCCAGCCGGGCACGATCACGGGCACGATCTCCGCGGGTGCCTCGATCTCGGTCGACGTCCGCGTCGAGGTCAACGTGCCGCCGGTCAACGACGACATCGAGCTGACCGTGTCGACGTGGCACCACATCTACTGGGACCCGCGCGTGGACATCCAGGTGCGCAACATCGGCCCCCGCGCCGGCACGTTGAAGCTCGACGTGTCGTCGTCGGAGAACATCGTGGTGTTCACGCCGTGCCGGGAGTGCTCGCGCACGGACAAGAACTCGATCCACTGCGTCACGGACCTGGACAAGGGCGCCCGGTTCCGGACGGCCGTGTGGGCGTTCGGGCTGCCGCACCGCGGCGGCACGATCACCGTCACCGCGTCGCTGGGCAACGCCACCAAGACCGTCACGGTGCCGGTGCACCTGCATCCGGACAACCCGCCGCCCGGCGAGGTCGAGCCGGCCCCACCGACGTCCACGCCTGCTCCGACCACGCAGCCGCCGACGACGACCACCACTCCGCCGACCAAGCCGACGAAGCCGGTCGAGCCTGCGAAGCCGGGCACCCCGACCTTGCCACTGCCGCTGCCGACCCCGGACCTGCCGCCGGTGCTCCCGCCGTCGACCGGCTCGCCGACGCCGTCCGTGCCGCCGTCGACCACGGTGCCCACCGCGCCGCCGAGGTCGGAGGAACCGTGCCGGCCGAAGCCCGGGCTGCTCCCGTGGTTGATCCCGGACCTGCTGGGGAAGCCGTGCGTCCGGAGTTGATCAAAAGTTGATCTTTCCCAAGATCGAGATCGTCACTGGACGTGCAGGTCAGGTGCCTCTGCGTGGACTTCGGTAACACCCGGAGGCAAGTACCGTTACCTTGATCCGTAAGCTGACGCGGTGCTGCCAGTCGTACGCCGGGCCATGAGCCGGTTGCCAGAACCACTCCAGTTCCTGCTGCACAAGCACCGCGAGATGATCCGCTTCGCAGTGGTCGGCGGCACGACGTTCCTCATCGACAACGGCGTCTGGTACGCGCTCAAGCTCACCGTGCTGACCGACAAGGTCGTCACGGCGAAGGTCATCGGCGTGCTGGTCGCGATCATCGCCTCGTACGTGCTGTCCCGCGAATGGTCGTTCCACACCCGCGGCGGCCGCGAGCGCCACCACGAGGCCGCACTGTTCTTCCTGGTCAGCGGCCTGGGCGTGGGCATCAACATCCTGCCGCTGTACCTGTCGCGGCACCTCTTCGGCCTGCAGGCGCCGTTCGTCTCGGTGCTCACCGAGGAGGTCGCGGACTTCGTCTCGGGCTCGATCATCGGCATGCTGCTCGCCACGGGCTTCAAGTTCTGGGCGATGCGGCGCTGGGTCTTCCCGGACGCGGGCGCTCGTCCTGACCGGCACGTTCACCCGATCTCCGTAGACTCTTCTCGTGTCCCTAGCCGAAACAGTGGTCTCCCGGTTTCCGGAGCCGATCCGGTCGATCGCGCTGAAGCATCGTGAACTGGTCAAGTTCGCCCTGGTAGGGGGCACCTGCTTCGTGATCGACACGGTCCTGTTCTTCGGGATCAAGACCGTCGTCCTGCCGAACAACCCGGTGACCGCGAAGATCATCGCGACCCTGGTCGCCACGATCGTGTCGTACGTGCTCAACCGGGAGTGGTCGTTCCGCACCCGCGGCGGCCGCGAACGGCATCACGAGGCCGCGCTGTTCTTCCTGATCAACGGCATCGGCATCGTGCTGAACTCGGCACCGCTGTACGTCGCGCGGTACCTGTTCCACCTGCAGGAGCCGCACGTGTCGCGGCTCACCGAGGAGATCTCGGACTTCCTGAGCGCGCAGATCATCGGCACGCTCATCGCGATGGCGTTCCGCTGGTACGGCTACAAGAAGTGGGTGTTCCCCGAGGAGAACGCGCGCGGGCCGCGGCCGTTGAACGAGGAAGAGGCCCTCGGCCACTCGTGACCTACCGGGGCGTGCTCGGCGCCTTCCACGGGATGCCGACCACGTCCTGGGCCTTGGGCACCGGCAGGAACACCGCGAACGTCGCCGGCCGCGCGGTCGACAGCTCCAGCCGGCCACCGTCCGCGTCGACCAGCGCACGGGCCAGCGCCAGCCCCACGCCCGTCGAACCGCCGCCGGACACGCCCCGCTCGAAGATGTGCGCGGCGAGCTCGTCCGGCACGCCCGCGCCGCCGTCGCTCACCTCGACCACGACCGTGCCGTCCTCGCCGCGGGCCGACACGAGCACGGAGCCCTCGCCGTGGCGCAGCGCGTTGTCGAGCAGCACGCCGATGGCCTCGCGCAGGCGGGCCGGCGTGGCGCGGGCGAGCAGGCCGTCTGGTACCCGGACGCGCAGCGCCCGGCCCTGGCTGCGGACCTGCTCGCGCCACTCCTCGGCGATGGCGTTCAGGGCGGGACGCAGCTCCAGCGGTTCGGCGCCGACGGCTCGGGCCGCACGGGCGGCGGCGAGGAGCTCGTCGAGCACGGCGGCGAGGCGTTCGGCCTGTTCCAGGGCCGCGCGGGCCTCGGCGGCGGTTTCGGCCTCCGGGTGCTCCGCCAGGGCTTCCAGCCGCAGCTGAAGAGCGGTGAGACGGCTGCGGAGCTGGTGGGAGACGTCGCCGACGAGCTCGCGTTCGCGCTGGACCAGCCGGGCCAGCGCGGTGGCGGAGGTGTCGAGCGCCTCGGAGACCGCGTCCAGTTCGTCGATGTTGTAGCGCTGGCCGTCCTCGCGGAAGTCGCCGGCGCCCAGGCGGGACGCGCGGGCGGCGACGTGGCCGAGCGGGCGGGCAAGCGTTTGCGCCGTCACCAGGGCCACCACCGTGCCGGTGCCCACGGAGAGGCCGAGCAGGAGCAGCACCAGGCCCGCCACCTGGGCCTGGGTGGTGCGCATCGGGTCCGACGGGATCTCCAGCCGGACGGTGCCCTGCTGGGCGATCGGCAGCTCGACGGTCAGCGGGTCCTCGCCCGGCGAGGGACCGGTGACGGTGGTGGCACCGCCGGAGATCACGGTGAGGCGGCCACCGGTCGGGATGGCGATCTGGACGGCCTCGATGTTGAGGCCCTGCCGGTTGGCGAGCTGGTCGTCGAGCTTCGTCGCGATGCCCTGGGCGCGGTCGGTGAGGTCGCCGCGGGCGTTGTCCTCGACGAGGGTCAGCGCGGAGTAGCCCAGCGGCAGCCCGAGCACGATGCCGGTCACGGCGACGGCGAGCAGGATCGCCCGCAGGATGCGGCGGCGCATCAGTCCGCGTTGAAGCGGAAGCCGCGGCCGCGGACGGTCGCGATGCGCTTCTCCGCCGAGTTCGGGGTGCCGTCGCCGAGTTTCCGGCGCAACCACGACATGTGCATGTCGAGCGTCTTGCTGCCCTTCATGTCCGGGTCGTTCCAGACCTCGGAGAGGATCTCGTCGCGGCTCACCACCTGGCCGGCGCGCTGGATCAGCACCTTGAGGAGCTCGAACTCCTTGTTCGCGAGCTGGATCTCGCCGCCGTCGACCGTGACGCGACGGGCGGCCAGGTCGACGCGCACGCCGTTGACCTCCAGCGTGCCCGGTGCGCGGCGGCGCAGCAGGGCCCGGATGCGCGCCATCAGCTCGGCCAGGCGGAACGGCTTCGCCACGTAGTCGTCCGCGCCCGCGTCGAGCCCGACCACGAAGTCGACCTCGTCGGCGCGCGCCGTGAGCATCAGCACGGGCACGCCCCTGCCGTTCTGCCGGAGCCGGCGGCACACCTCCAGACCGTCCATCCCCGGCAGCCCGAGGTCGAGCACCAGGAGGTCGACGCCTCCGGCGATCGCCGCTTCCAGGGCACTCGGCCCGTCGCCGACGACCTGCACTGAATAGCCCTCTCGCGTCAACGCGCGGGAGAGCGGTTCCGCGATGGCCGGGTCGTCCTCGGCCAGCAACACCACGCTCACGGGCCCAGCGTATTCGTGCAACGATCGCCGCGTGTCACGCCACGATGCTGATCTCGAACTCGCCCTCCGCCTCGCCGACGCCGCCGACGCGATCACCGCGACCCGATTCCGCGCCCACGACCTCGCTGTCGAGCGGAAACCGGACCGCACCCCCGTCACCGACGCCGACGTCGCGGTCGAGGACGCGGTCCGCGCGGTGCTGGCCGCACAACGCCCGGACGACGTCGTCATGGGCGAGGAACGCGGTGGCACGCTGGACGCGGCGCGCGTCTGGGTGCTCGACCCGATCGACGGCACCAAGAACTTCCTGCGCGGCGTGCCGATCTGGGCCACGCTGATCGCCCTGGTCGTCGACGGCACGCCGGTCGTGGGCGTGGTGTCGGCGCCCGCGCTCGGCCGCCGCTGGTGGGCCGCCGCCGGTGGTGGCGCGTTCGCGTCGGACGCCTCCGGTGAGCGCGCGATCTCCGTGTCGGGTGTGCGCGAACTCGAAGACGCGTACATCTCCACCACGGACCTGAAGACGTGGGTGGAGTACCACTCGCGCGAGGCGTTCCTGCGGCTCGTGGACGCGACCTGGGAGAGTCGCGCGTTCGGCGACTTCTACCAGCACTGCCTGGTCGCCGAGGGCGCCATCGACCTCGCACCCGAGGCCGTGGCGAACCCGTGGGACATCGCCCCGTTCCAGGTGCTGGTGACCGAGGCCGGTGGCCGTTTCACCTCGCTGTCCGGCGAGGAGCGCTACGACGGCGGCAACGTGCTGACGTCGAACGGCCACCTGCACGAGGCAGCGCTCAAGCTGTTGGCACGGTGAGGGTTCCGCGCGCGACCTGAGCCCACGCCAGCCGTCCGAAGAGGTAGTGGCACGCCACGCTCTCGTCGTCGAACCGGGCCCAGTCGTACCGGTTGCCCTGCTCCTGCCAGAACACCTCGACGCCCTTGCCGTCGGAGTCGGCGAGGAGGCACCAGCGCTGGTCCGCCTCCTCGCCGATGCTGACGACGTCGTCCGGCACGCCGATCTTGGTCAGCCATTCGGGCAGCGTCTCGACGTTCATGCGGTGATCTCCGTGAGGTAGCCGAGCGCGACCAGGTCGGCGACGGGGTAGGTGGTGCGGTAGCGGGCGCCGCCGCCGGGCTGGCCGAACCACGGCGCGCTGATCGTGCGGTGAACGGGCAGGTCCCTCGTGACGCGGTACCGGCGGTAGCCCTCGTCCGCGGCCTGCGGCGGCAGCGAGCGCTCCTTGAAGGGCGTGCCCGCGGCGGACAGGACGCGACCTTCCGGCGTGCCGAACCGGTCGATCTCGGCGCCGGCCTTGAGGATCTCCGGCTGGCTGTCCTCGTAGCCGCCCTCGCGTTCCACCGGCCAGCGCGGGCTGCCGTCCTCGTTCTCGAACAGGCTCGCCCAGTCGCGTTCGTGCATGCCCGCCAACGGGTCGTAGCCCGCCAACAGCTCCTGCACGACCGGGTGATCCTGGCCGAGACCTTCCGACTGCTCGGCCGCCTGCGGGAACGAGGTGTCGACCAGGTCGGCCTGCGGGTGGTCCTGCGGGGCGAACCTGGGGATCACCTGCTGCGGGTCCTCGGGTGCGGGCGCGGGAAGCTGCCTGGCCGGCTTCGGGGCGAGCCGCGGGGCCTGGCCGGTGCCGACGAAGATTGCCATGAACCAGCTGCCGACCGCGGCCGCGGTGTAGGTGTGGCGGGCGATGTCGAACGCCACGCCGCCGGACAGCGCCTGGTCGCGGTGGTCGAGGCGGTCGAGGCGGTCGGTGAGGGCTCCGGGCTGGTGGCTGCCGAGGTCGACGCCGGCCATCGGAGCGGGCGCCGCCGCGATGGTCTCGCCGGGCTGGTGGGTGCCGCGCTCGTCCGGGCTCCACGCGGGAGCTCCGTCCCTCAGGGCGTCGAGGGCTTCCTTCGACAGGTCCTTCGAGTCCTTGGCGCCTGCCTGAGGCTGGCCGGAGGCCTGGTTGCCCGCTTGGCCCGGCGTCTGGCCGGTGGCCTGGTTGCCGGACTGGGCCGCCTGACCGACCGAAGACGTTGCGCCCGGCACGCCCGTCCTGGCCGCCGATCCGACCTGGGAACCGCCGGACCTGGCGTCACCGAGCCTGCCGTCACCCGACTTGGCGTCACCGAGCCTGGCGTCACCCGACTTGGCGTCACCCGACTTGGCGTCACCCGACTTGGCGTCACCGAGCCTGGCGTCCGCGGACCTGGCGTCCGTGGCCTTGCCGGCCTGTTGGCCGGGCTGGCCCGGCTGACCGGCCTGCCCCTGCTGTCCTGGCGTCTGCTGACCCACAACGGCGCCGACCTGGGCACCTGGCGCCGCCGACGCGACACCACCGACAGCGCCACCCACGGCCCCGCCGACAGCACCGACGGGACCGACGCCACCGCCCACCGGACCGCCCACCGGACCGCCCATCGGGGCGCCACCGCCGAGCGGGCCGCCGCCGAGGGCCGGGCCGGAAGAAGCCGCCGGAGCCGCGGGTGCGGCGGCGGCAGGTCCGGTGATCGGCTGGCCGTGCATCTCGCCGCCGCGGACCAGCGGCTGATCGATCACGGCAGCCGACGCCTGCGTCGTGCCCTCCGCGACCGGGCCGAGGGTGCCCTGAACGCTCGGAATGGTCTCCGCCACCTGGTGCACGACGGGCTGGGCGACCTGACCGGCCGTCTGGGCCACGTCGGCGACCAGGCCTGGCACCGGCCCCTTGCCGTCGCCACGACCGTCACCGCGGAACGGGCCGTCACCGGGGCCGTCGGCGCGACCGGAGCCGTCGGCAGGACCGTCGAAGCGACCGGGGCCATCGCCGTGGTTGCCGCCGTGACCCTGACCGTCCGTGACCGCACCGACGGCGTCACGGCCACCGGGCACCACGTCGGCCACGGGCTGCACCACGGGAGCGGCCGCGTCGGTCGCGGCGTGCACCACGGGCGCCACCGGAGCCGTCGCGGCATGCACGACAGGCGCGGCCGTGTCGGTCACGGCGTGCACCACAGGCGCGACCGGAGCCGTCGCCGCGTGCACCACAGGTGCGACCGCGTCGGTGACCGGGGCGACCACGCCGCCCACGACGTTCGTGACAGGCGACAGCAAGCCGCCACCACCGCCGGGACCGTGCGCGCCCGGTGCGGTGTTCACGGGCGGCGAGGCCTGGCTCATGTCCACGCCGCTGTCCAGGCGGACCGCGGACGACAGCGTGTTGTGGAGGTTCGCGACGTTGGCCGCGGTGCCTCGGGTGAGCGTGTCGAGGCCGAGCAACGCGGTGGGGTTGCCGGCCTTGGCCGAGGCGTTGGCGGCGTCGTTGTTCTTGGCCAGCGTCACCAGCTCGCGGACGATCTCGACCTTCGCGGCGCCCACCTGCTGCGCGGCGTGGTCGAGCCGGTCGGCGGCGGCGTGGCAGCCGTGCGCGGCTCGTTGCAGGTCGCCGTCCGGGGCCACGACCTTCGCCCAACGTCCACGCGCGGCATCGCCGGTCGCGCCGGTCACGCCTGCCAGCGCGCGGTTGGCGGCACCGTCGGAGGAGGTGCCCAAGCCCTTGATCTTGTCGCCCGCCTCGCGCCACGCGGCGGCGCTGGAACGCATGGCGTCCTCGTCCGCCTTGGGCCACGACACCCCGGCCTTGGCGGCGACCTCGGTCAGTTCGGCGGGAAGCTCGATGCCCATGTCAGCCTCCCAGTCTCTTCAACGCCGAGGCGTTGCTCTGCTCGACGTGCCGGTACGTCTCGGCCGTCGTGGCGAGCTTGTCGCCCACGTCCCCCAACGTGGCCGACAGCGCCGACAGCGCTCCCTGCGCCTCACCGGAAGGCTTCTCGTGGGAGGCGGCGAAGCTGCGGCCGACCGCGTCGTCCCCCCAGCAGGCGCCGAACCCGGCCAGCGTCCTGCCGAGCGTCGACGCGATCTCGGTGGCCTGCCCGGCGAACCCCTTGAGCTCCCGCGCTCCGGCGTCCAGCCGATCGAGGTCGGCCTCGTACCCGGTCATCGGACCCTCCTGTTGATGAGCTCGGAGTCGAGCCAGCTCTCCCGTTGCTCGTTGTCCTCGTCGTCGTCCACACGACGGCGGACGGGGTTGCGCCCGAGGTCCACGGTCTCCGTCTCGTCCACCGCGTACTCGGCGGGCCGCAGATCCGCGGTGCCGGCGACCAGCGCGGCGGGATCGGTCGAGGCGGGCAGCACCGTGCTCAACGCCTTGTACGTGTCCTCGGCGGCGGAAGCGGCGGCCGCCTCGACCGTGCGCACGATCAGCTCGGCCAGCTGCTCGGGCCGATGGCGCCGGTAGGCGAGCTCGGACAGCTCCAGCCCCACGAGCCTGCCGCCCGTCCCGACCCTGGCCGTGACCGTCCCGTCCGGACTCGACGCCCGTCCGGACACGGCCGCGAGCTCGCGCTGGACCGACGCCAGCTGCTCACGGCTGCGCCGGTAGTCGGCCAGCAGCTCCTCGACCTGCGCACGGTGGTCGTCCACCGAGTCCCCCTCACACGCATAGCCCTGGGCTCGGGCTCTTGGACGCCGTCGCCCTTAGATCGGTTCCCAGCGGATTCAGTTACGTACGATCAACGCGTGATCGCGTTCGAGGATCTGCCCGCAGGCCGAATCATCCCGCTCGGCGAGGTAATCGTCGACCGCGACGACATGGTGGACTTCGCGAAGAAGTTCGATCCGCAGCCGTTCCACCTCGACGAGGAAGCGGGCCGAAACTCGATTTTCGGCGGTTTGTCCGCCTCCGGCTGGTACACGGCCTCGCTGTGGATGCGCCGCTGGGTCGACGTGGTCCTGGCCGACTCCACGTCGCAGGGCTCACCGGGCGGCCGCGAGCTGTCCTGGCTGGCGCCCGTCTACGCGGGCGACAAGCTCACGTTCGCCGCCGAGGTGCTGAACGCACGGCTGTCGAAGAGCAGGCCGACCCTGGGCCTGGTGGAGTTCGCGGGCACCGCGCACCGGGGCGACGAGCTGGTCTACAAGTTCGTCGCGACCGGCATGTTCACAGCGCGCGGCTGACCAGCGCTCGGCGCGTTCCCCGCCGCTCGACGAGCTCGAAGCCCGCGTCGAGGAACGTCGTGAGCCGCCCGTGGTACAGCTCGCCCGCCTGCAGCTTGCGGCCCTCGGTGTCGACCGGATAGCCCTCGACCGACCGGGCACCGGCCTTGGCGGCGTGTTCGACTGCCGCGTTCAGCAGCAACGACGTGATGCCCTGCCGCCGTGCGTCCCGCCGCACGTAGAAGCACGTCACCGACCACACGTCCGAGATGTCGCCGGAGACGTCGCCGGATGCCGGAGCGGTGATCTTCGACCGGCCGAGGCGCGAGTACGACGCGCGCGGGGCGACGGCGACCCAGCCGACGGCCTCCTCACCGTCCACCGCCAGCAGGCCGATCGGCGACCCGAGCCGTTCGCGCAGCACGGCGCGGTTGTCGTTGGTCCTCATCTCGGCGTTGGTCTGCATGAACCACGTGCAGAAGCACCACTCGACCGTCTTGCTCGTGCTGAACAACGCCTCGGCGAGCGGCCAGCTCTCGGACGTCAGCTCGACGACGTTCACTTCGCGAGCGCCCGCACCACACGTGACGGACTGGGCCGGCCGAGCCGCTCGGCCATCCACACCGACGTCTCGACGAGCTTGTCCAGATCGACCCCGGTCTCGATGCCGAGCCCGTCGAGCATCCACACCAGGTCCTCGGTGGCGAGGTTGCCGGTGGCCGACTCCGCGTACGGGCACCCGCCCAGCCCGCCGGCCGAGGAGTCCACGGTCGTGACGCCGCAACGCAAGGCGGCCAACGTGTTCGACAACGCCTGGCCGTAGGTGTCGTGGAAGTGCACGGCCAGCCGGGTCACGTCCCGGAAGCCCTCCAGCAGCGACTCGACCTGCCCCGGCGTGGCCACCCCGATGGTGTCGCCCAGCGACAGCTGCGAGCAGCCCATCTCCAGCAACCGCTCGCCGACGGCCACCACCTGGGCGCGCGGGACCGCGCCCTCCCACGGGTCGCCGAAGCACATCGACACGTACCCGCGCACGTCCAGACCGGCCGCCAGCGCCCGCTTCACCGTCGGTTCGAACATCTCGAACTGCGAGTCCAGCGTCCGGTTGAGGTTCTTCGAGGCGAACGTCTCCGTGGCCGACGCGAAGATCGCGATGTGCGTGACGCCGGCCTCCAGCGCCCGGTCGAGCCCGCGCTCGTTCGGCACCAGCACCGGGTAGATCACGCCCGGCTTGGCGTCCAAACCGGACAGGAGCTCGGCCGCGTCCGCCAGCTGCGGCACCCACTTGGGGTGCACGAAGGACGTCGCCTCCAAAACGGACAGTCCGGCGCCGGCCAGCCGCGAGAGGAACTCCAGCTTCACCGACACCGGCACCACGACGGACTCGTTCTGCAGGCCGTCCCGCGCGCCGACCTCCCAGATCGTCACCCGCGAGGGCAGCGACCCGGACGGCACCACGTCGGGCAGACCGGCCTCACGCGCGCCCATCGAGCGTCCTCGGGTGGAAGTCGTCGTCGGGGTTGTCGTTCACCTCGCGGTACAGCAACGAGTGCACCCTCTCCACGGACGGGATGTCGTCGAACTCGAGCGGCTCGTCCGACGCCGACTCGATGATCAGCGTGCCGCAGCCCAGCACCCGGTCGAGCAGGCTGTGCTCGAACCGGACGCTGTTGATGCGCGACAACGGGATGTCGAGGCCGGTGCGCTTGAACACGCCCTCGCGCGCCATCACCCGGTCCGACGTGACGATGAAGTGCGTGGTCCGCCAGCGCACCAGCGGGGCGAGCGTCAGCCACATGATCAGCACGACGCCGACCACGGCCAGCGCGATCCACGCGACGGTGGCCCACGACTGGTCCACGACGAGCCCGGCCAGGTAGGTGGCGATCGCGACGACCACCAGCAGCCAGAACACCGGGAAGATCAGCATCTTCCAGTGGGGATGCCGGTGGATCACGACATGCTCGCTCGGGCTCAGCAGGTCGTCGGGATAGGCCATGGGCCAACCCTAATCACGCGGGGCGCAAATGCACCACGTCACCAGCGGACACGCCGTGATCCACCCCGTCGGTCCCGCGCACGACCAGCGTGCCGTCCGCCTCGATGCGCTGCGCGACCCCGAGCAGCTGAACACCACCTGAAAGTTCGACGCGCACGCGCTCGCCGACGGTCGCCGAGTGCTCCTGGTACTCCTCCAGCACGCCGGACTCGAACGCGTCGCCACCGTTCTTGCGCCACACGCCTTCCAGCTGGGCCAGCTCGACCAGCAACCGGAACGCCAGCTCGCCACGATCCAGTTCGGAGGCACCGACGTCCTCCAGCGACGTCGGCGCGAGACCACCCGGCGCCGGCTGCACGTCGTCGGGCAGCTTGGCCACGTTCAGGCCGATGCCGACCACCACGGCCTGCGCGACCCCGGCGGTGATCTCGGACAGGATCCCGGCGCCCTTCTCCGCCTTCGGGCCGAGCAGCAGGTCGTTGGGCCACTTCAGGGACGCCTCGACACCGACCGACTGCACGACGCGGACGAGCGCCAGGCCGGCGATCAGGTTGAGCCACGGCAACCGCTGCGGCGGCACCTCGGACGGGCGGAACAGCACGCTGACGTAGAGCCCGCCGGGCGGCGACGACCAGGTGCGGCCGCGGCGGCCCTGCCCGGCGCTCTGCTCCAGCGCGATCAGCACGGTGCGATCGGCGGCGCCTTCGGCAGCGGCCTTCGCGAGATCCGCGTTCGTGGACGCGGTGGTCGCCACGACGTCCAGCGCGGAGTACGGACCGTTGGGTGCTACCAGCCGCGCGCGCAGCGCCTCGGCGTCGAGTGCGGTGTCCATCGCGCCAGGCTATTGGAACGAGAGAGAGTACGTGCGATAAGAGATGACCAACAGGTTGCCGTGACCTGGACAACTGCACGGGGCAGTTCAGCAATGCTCTCGTTAGGCTGCGAGCCCATGAGCAGTGCGACCGAGCCGATCGGGAACGTCCCCGCGGACGCCCCGGACGTCCACACCACCGCGGGCAAGCTCGTTGACCTCTACCGGCGCAACGACGAGGCGGTCCACGCCGGATCGGAGCGCGCGGTCGAAAAGCAGCACGCGAAGGGCAAGAAGACCGCCCGCGAGCGCATCGACCTCCTGCTCGACCCCGGTTCGTTCGTCGAGCTGGACGAGCTCGCGCGGCACCGCTCCACGAACTTCGGCCAGGAGAAGAACCGCCCGTACGGCGACGGCGTGGTGACGGGCTACGGCACCGTCGACGGCCGTCCGGTGTGCGTGTTCTCCCAGGACGTCACCGTCTTCGGCGGTTCGCTCGGCGAGGTCTACGGCGAGAAGATCGTCAAGATCATGGACCTGGCGATCAAGACCGGCCGTCCGATCATCGGCATCAACGAGGGCGGCGGCGCGCGCATCCAGGAGGGCGTCGTCTCGCTCGGTCTCTACGGCGAGATCTTCACCCGCAACGTCCGCGCGTCCGGCGTGATCCCGCAGATCTCGCTGATCATGGGCTCCAACGCGGGCGGCCACGTCTACTCCCCCGCGCTGACCGACTTCGTGGTGATGGTCGACCAGACCTCGCACATGTTCATCACCGGCCCGGACGTCATCAAGACCGTCACCGGCGAGGACGTGACGTTCGAGGAGCTCGGCGGCGGCCGCACGCACAACACCAAGTCCGGCAACGCGCACTACCTCGGCAGCGACGAGGAGGACGCGATCGCATACGTCAAGGAACTGCTGTCGTACCTGCCGTCGAACAACCTGAGCGACGCGCCGACGTTCGAAGGCACGCTGGCTGCCGGATCGATCTCCGACTCGATCACCGACGAGGACCGCTCGCTCGACACGCTCATCCCCGACTCCGCGAACCAGCCGTACGACATGCACGAGGTCATCAACCGCGTGCTCGACGACGGCGACTTCCTGGAGGTCCAGCCGCTGTTCGCGCCGAACATCCTGGTCGGCTTCGGCCGCGTGGACGGCCACTCCGTCGGCGTCGTCGCGAACCAGCCCACGCAGTTCGCCGGCTGCCTCGACATCGACGCCTCAGAAAAGGCCGCACGGTTCGTGCGCACCTGCGACGCGTTCAACATCCCGGTGCTGACGTTCGTCGACGTGCCCGGCTTCCTGCCCGGCACGGACCAGGAGTGGAACGGCATCATCCGGCGCGGCGCCAAGCTGATCTACGCCTACGCCGAGGCCACGGTGCCGCTGGTCACCGTCATCACGCGCAAGGCGTACGGCGGCGCGTACGACGTCATGGGCTCCAAGCACCTCGGCGCCGACATCAACCTGGCGTGGCCGACCGCGCAGATCGCGGTCATGGGCGCGTCGGGCGCGGCGAACATCGTGCACCGCAAGACTCTCGCGGCCGCCGCTGCCGCCGGTGAAGACGTCGACGCCCTGCGCGCGCAACTGCAGCAGGAGTACGAGGACACGCTGTGCAACCCGTACGTCGCCGCTGAGCGCGGGTACGTCGACTCGGTGATCCCGCCGTCGTACACGCGCGGGTACGTGGCGCGGGCGTTGTCGATGCTGCGGGACAAGCGCGAGACGCTGCCGCCCAAGAAGCACGGGAACATCCCGCTGTGAGCGCGGACCAGCCCCAGGAAAAGCCGCTGCTCCGGGTGGTCAAGGGCACCCCGGACGACCACGAACTGGCGGCCCTGACCGCGGTCATCGCTGGCCTGGCCGCGGCCGGGCCGGCGGAGGACCCCGAGCCCGTCCGCCGCTCGGAGTGGGCCAACCCGGCCCGCCGCGTGCGCAGGCCCTTGCAGCACGGCCCCGGCGCCTGGCGCGCCTCCGGCTTCCCCAGCTGATCGGGGACGCGGGGCCCTGCGTTTCCTTCTGGGGAACGCGGGGCCCCGCGTCCCCGCAGTCAGCAGACGACTCCGCACGTTCGGCTGCGAGAAGTACGCGGGGAGCTTTCGTACTCTCCTGGAGTACGCAAGCGCCCCACGTGCACTACGCCAACAGACAACACCGCACGCTCGGCCGCCAGAAGTACGCGGGGAGCTTCCGTACTCTCCTGCAGTACGCAAGCACCCCACGTGCACTACGCCAACAGACAACACCGCACGCCCGGCCGCCAGAAGTACGCGGGGAGCTTCCGTACTCTCCTGCAGTACGCAAGCGCCCCACGTGCACTCCGGCGGCAGGCGACTCCGCACGTTCGGCTGCGAGGAGTACGCGGGGAGCTTCCGTACTCTCCTGCAGTACGCAAGCACCCCACGTGCACTCCGGCGGCAGACAACACCGCACGTTCGGCTGCGAGGAGTACGCGGGGAGCTTTCGTACTCTCCTGGAGTACGCGAGGGCCCCGCGTGCGTGCGGTCAGCAGGAGACGCGGCGGCTTGTGATGGTCAGGCCCACGGAGACCTCGCGGCACCGGGTCTCGCCGTCGACCTTGAGCTTGAGCGTCCAGAACACGCTGCCGTAAGCGTCGGTCTTGCGGAGCACCTGCGCGTCGTCGGGGTTCAGGGGCAGGTTGTCGCGCACCGCCGGGATGACCTGTCCCAGCAGCGCGTTCTCCGCGCGGTCCAGGCGGTCGGCGAACGGCCAGATCGGCACGCCGTAGCCGATGGGGTCGCTGGCGAGCACGCTTCCGACGGCCCACGATCCGACGAGGCCGCCGAGGACGACGAGCAGTGCCGCGATCCGTCTGCGCTTGCCTTCGCGATCGGAACCGCGTTCGGTGAGGACAAGCACCCAGCGTTTCACTCTGCCGAGGGTGCCGATCGAGGAGGCGAGCGCGCATCAGTAGTACTACTCGAACCGCCTGGCGGGCCGTCTCGGCGCTCTGCGTCGGGTTCTTCATGATCCTGCTGGACACGACCATCGTGAACGTCGCGATGCCCGCGATGATCGATGGTCTGCGGGCGTCGCTCAACGACATCATCTGGGTGAACAGCGCGTACCTGCTGTCGTTCGCGGTGCCGCTGCTGCTGACGGGGAGGCTGGGCGACCGGTTCGGGCCGAAGCGGGTCTACCTCACCGGGCTCACGATCTTCGTGCTGGCCTCGCTGACGTGCGGGTTGTCCGGCAGCGCCGAGCTGCTCATCGCCGCCCGCGCCGTGCAGGGGCTGGGCGCCGCGGCCATGACCCCGCAGACGATGGCCTTCATCACGCACCTGTTCCCGCCGCAGCGGCGTGGTGCCGCGCTCGGCGTGTGGGGATCGGTCGCGGGGTTCGCGACGGTTTCCGGGCCGCTGCTCGGCGGCGTGCTCGTCACCCAGCTCGGCTGGGAGTGGATCTTCTTCGTCAACGTGCCGATCGGCGTGCTCGCCGCAGTGCTGGTGCTGCGCTGGGTGCCGGACTGGCAGCCTGGCCGGTCGCACCGGTTCGACGTGCTCGGCGTCGTGCTGTGCTGTCTCGGGCTCGGGCTGGTCGTGTTCGGCGTGCAGAACGGCGAGCACTACGGCTGGGGCAGGGTCGCCGGACCGGTCACGATCGCCGAGATCATCGTCGCGGGCGTGGTGCTGCTGGTGGCGTTCGTGCTGTGGCAGGCGGCGGCGCGCAACGGTGAGCCGCTGCTGCCGTTGCGGATCTTCGGCAACCGGAACTTCTCGCTCGGCAACATCGCCAACGTGATGATCGGCTTCTCCGTCACCGGGCTGTTCGTGCCGCTCGTGCTGTTCGTGCAGACCGTGCCGAGGCTGTCGGCGTTCGAGGCGGGCCTGCTCACGGCACCGACCTCGCTGGCGTCCGGGGTCGTGGCGTTCTTCGCGGGACGGTGGTCGAACGGGCCGGGCGCGAAGTACCTGCCGATCACCGGCTTCACGATGCTCGGGCTCGGCATCGCCGTGATGACGCTGCAGCTCGGCGGATCGCCGTGGGTGCTGCTGCCCGCGCTCGTCGTCGTGGGCTGCGGCATGGGGATGGTCTACTCGCCGCTCACCAACATCGCGACCAAGACGCTCGACCCGCGGCTGATGGGCGCGGGCGCCGGGATCTACAACACCTCGCGGCAGTTCGGCGGCGTGCTCGGCAGCGCGGGCACCGGTGCGGTGCTGCAGATCGTGCTGGCCGCGACGGGTGACTTCACCACGGCCACGCGCGGCGCGTTGCTCATGCTGGTCACGTCCACCGTCATCGGCGTGAGCGCGGCGGTGCTGATGAGGCGCGAAACCGGCGTGCAAGACTCCGGGCGTGCGTCTGATCCTGGCCTCCCAGTCACCCGCCCGTCTTAGCGTCCTGCGGTCCGCGGGCGTCGAGCCCGTCGTCCGCGTGTCCGGTGTCGACGAGGACGCGCTGGTCGCATCGCTCGTCGACCCCACGCCGGAGGAGACCGTCGTCGCGCTGTCCGCGGCGAAGGCGGAGGCGATCGAGCACGACGACGAGTGCGTCGTGATCGGCTGCGACTCGATGCTGCTGTTCGAGGGCGAGCTCGTGGGCAAGCCGGGCACGGCCGAGGTCGCGCGGGAGCGGTGGCGGCGGGTGGCGGGCAAGAGCGGCGCGCTGATCACCGGGCACACCGTGCTGCGGGTCTCCGGGGGCGACGTCGTCGGCCGCGCGTCGGCCGCGGAGTCGACGACCGTGCGGTTCGGCACGCCCTCGGACGAGGAGCTGGAGGCCTACATCGCCACGGGTGAGCCGTTGCACGTCGCGGGCGGCTTCACGATCGACGGGCTCGGCGGCTGGTTCATCGACGGCATCGACGGCGACCACACGTCGGTGATCGGCATCAGCCTGCCGCTCACGCGGAGGCTGCTCGGTCAGGTGGGCGTCGCGGTGTCCACACTCTGGTAGCCCTGGTCACACTTGGCTTGATCAGGGAAGACTGCCCTCAGCGCACGCGTTGGGGGTAGTGCGATGAACGAGTTTTTGACGCGCCGCCGGCACATCGACCACGGCCGCAGGACGAGCACGGGCTGTCGGAGCTGACGCTCCCGGCCCCTTTCGCTCATCCCTGCAAACGGAGATGTCCCAGTGTCGTTCGTCCAGACTTATCGCAAGCCCAAGGTCTTCGGCCTGACGGTGCTCGGCGCGCTCGTGCTCGGCGCGCTCGCCGGCTGGCTCGGCAAGGGCACGTGGCTCGCGCCCGTGCTCGCCAAGATCGGTTCGATCTTCACGTCGCTGCTGCAGCTGACCGTGATCCCGCTGGTGTTCACCGCGATCGTCGTCGGCATCGCGTCGCTGCGGAACCTCGGCGGCGGCCGCACCGCCGCCCGGCTCGGCGGCAAGACCTTCCTGTGGTTCGCCACCACGTCGTTCATCGCCGTGCTGATCGGTCTCGCGGTCGGCGCGATCATCAAGCCCGGCCAGGGCGTGCACATCGACCCCGCCGCCGGGGCGGTCGACAAGCTCGCCAAGCGCACGTCCGGTTCGTGGAGCGCGTTGCTCGACAACCTGGTGCCCAGCAACATCTTCAGCGCCTTCACCGAGGGCGAGGTGCTGCAGGTCGTGTTCATCGCGGTGCTGGTCGGCTTCGCCGCCTACGCGCTCGGTGAGAAGGCCGCGCCGTTCACGAACCTGGTCCGGTCGTTCTTCGACATCGTGCAGAAGGTCGTCGGCTGGATCATCCTGCTCGCGCCGATCGGCATCTTCGGTCTCATCGGCAACGCCGTGGCGTCGTACGGGAACTCGTTCGTGCGGCCGCTGTTCTCGTTGATCCTCGCGGTCTACGCCGGCACGCTGCTGGTGCTGTTCGTCGTCTACCCGATCCTGCTGAAGTTCGTCGGCAGGACCTCGCCGGTCGAGTTCTTCCGCAAGGCGGGCACGGCCATCCAGTTCGCGTTCGTCTCACGCTCATCGGGTGCCACGCTTCCGTTGTCGCGCAAGGCGGCCACAGACCTCGGCGTGCCGAACGAGTACGCGAACTTCGCCGTGCCGCTGGGCACCACGACCAAGATGGACGGTTGCGCCGCGGTCTACCCGGCCGTCGCGACGATCTTCATCGCGAACCTCTTCGGCATCCAGCTCTCGGTGTGGCAGTACGCCGGCATCGTGCTCGTCGCCGTGTTCGGCGCGCTGGCCACCGCCGGCACGACCGGCTGGTACACGATGCTCACGCTGACCCTGAGCGTCGTCGGCCTGCCGCCGCAGGTCATCGCGACCGGTGTGGCCGTGGTCTACGCGATCGACCCGATCCTCGACATGATCCGCACCGCGACCAACGTGGCCGGCCAGATCACCGTGCCGGTGCTGGTGGCGCGCAGCGAGAACCTGATCGAGGAGCCCGCCGACGACCGTGAGCTCGTCACGGCCTAGGAATCAGCGCACGGACGAAGCTGCGACATCTTCGGCACCGGTGCGGGCCAGCCCGCGAGCTGCTCCCGCGCCGGTGCCGGTTGCGTGCAGCCGATGCTCGCGCCGAGCGGCGAGAACACCTGCAGGAACGCGTTGCCGCACTGACCGGCGCACGCGTGCTGGGCGGCGATGATGTCCGCGGTGCCGTCGTCGTTGACGTCGTGCAGCCCGAGATATCCGGCGCTGGCCAGGTAGTTGTCCTGCGCGCGCGACCACGTGCCGTTCTTGCGGACCAGCACCTCGCCGAGCATCTCGCTGCCGCGCGCACCACGCACCAGGCACACGCTGACCGCCGCCTCCGCGCACTGCAGCGACTTGTCGTTCACCGTCGCGCCGGACTCGGCGATGGTCATCTCGAAGATGAACGGGCCGGACTCGCCGGTCACCCTGATCCGCCCGCCGCCGGTGCCGCTGAGCAGCTCGACGAGGTCCTTGCCGACCGACTTGCCGATCACGACCTGGCAGACGGTGGTGCCGCAGCGCATTCCGGTGTCCGTGCCGGACTGACCTGAATCGGTGTTGTGCGGCCGTTGGAAATAGGCGAACACCAGCCCCGCGACGACCACCAAGGCCGCCACGACGGCGGTCACCTGCACCGACCTGGACCCACCCACATCGCAGATTGTGGCGGATGGGCTCAGGATGGTTGTGAAGTGAGCCGTCTCTCCCTCTCGGAGTTCACCGATTTCCGTAGACTGCGGCACCAGCCAGAGCCGTAATTACCGGTCCAGCAGGAGGTACGACGCCGTGTCGCTGCGCAAGGTCCTCATCGCCAACCGCGGTGAGATCGCCGTCCGGGTCATCCGCGCCTGCCGTGACGCCGGCCTGGCCAGTGTCGCGATCTACGCCGATCCCGACCGCGACGCGCCGTTCGTCCGGCTCGCGGACGAGGCGTTCGCGCTCGGCGGCAACACGCCGGGCGAGAGCTACCTGTCGTTCGAGAAGGTGCTGGCCGCCGCCGCGCAGTCCGGTGCCGACTCGGTGCACCCCGGTTACGGCTTCCTGTCCGAGAACGCCGACTTCGCGCAGGCCGTGATCGACGCGGGCCTGGTCTGGATCGGCCCGACGCCGCAGGCGATCCGCGACCTCGGTGACAAGGTGACCGCGCGGCACATCGCGATGCGCGCGGGCGCGCCGCTGGTGCCCGGCACCAAGGACCCGGTCTCCGGACCGGACGAGATCATCGCGTTCGCACAGGAGCACGGTCTGCCGGTGGCGATCAAGGCCGCGTTCGGCGGTGGCGGTCGCGGGTTGAAGGTCGCGCGCACGATCGAGGAGATCCCGGAGCTGTTCGACTCCGCGGTCCGCGAGGCCGTCACGGCGTTCGGCCGCGGCGAGTGCTTCGTCGAGCGGTACCTGGACAAGCCGCGGCACGTCGAGGCGCAGGTCCTCGCCGACACCCACGGCAATGTGATCGTCGTCGGCACGCGCGACTGCTCGCTGCAGCGCCGTCACCAGAAGCTGGTCGAGGAGGCGCCCGCGCCGTTCCTGACCGACGAGCAGCGCGCCACGATCCACAGCTCCGCCAAGGCCATCTGCAAGGAGGCCGGCTACCACGGCGCCGGCACGGTCGAGTACCTCGTCGGCCTCGACGGGTCGATCTCGTTCCTGGAGGTCAACACGCGCCTGCAGGTCGAACACCCGGTCTCGGAGGAGACGACCGGCATCGACCTGGTGCGCGAGCAGTTCCGCATCGCCGCGGGCGAGAAGCTCAGGCACACCGAGGACCCGACGCCGCGCGCGCACTCCATCGAGTTCCGCATCAACGGTGAGGACGCCGGTCGCGGTTTCCTCCCGGCGCCGGGCACCGTCACGTCGTTCGTCGCGCCGTCCGGTCCGGGTGTCCGCGTGGACGCCGGTGTCGAGAGCGGCTCGGTGATCGGCGGGCAGTTCGACTCGTTGCTGGCCAAGCTGATCGTCACCGGCGAGAACCGCGACGAGGCGCTCGCCCGTGCCCGCCGCGCGCTCGACGAGATGGTCGTGGACGGCATGGCGACCGTGCTGCCGTTCCACCGCGTGATCGTGCGGGACGCGGCGTTCACCGCTGAGAAGCCCGAGGGCTTCACCGTGCACACGCGGTGGATCGAGACCGAGTTCGACAACCAGATCGCGCCGTTCACCGGTGGCGCCGCGGAGGCGGACGAGGAGACGCCGCGGCAGACCGTGGTGGTCGAGGTCGGCGGGCGTCGCCTGGAGGTGTCGCTGCCGGGTGACCTCGCGGTCGGTGGTGGGCGTCCGGCCGCTGCCGCCGCCACCAAGAAGCCGAAGTCGAAGCGCGCGGGCGGCAGCTCCGCCGCGGTGTCGGGTGACGCGGTGGCCGCGCCGATGCAGGGCACGATCGTGAAGGTGGCCGTCGAGGACGGGCAGACCGTCGAGGCGGGCGAGCTGATCGTGGTCCTGGAGGCCATGAAGATGGAGAACCCGGTGACGGCGCACAAGGCCGGCACCGTGACGGGTCTCGCGGCCGCTCCCGGCGACCCGATCACCCAGGGCACCGTGATCTGCGAGATCAAGGACTGACCATCGGGGTCGCTCACCTACGATTGCGTTCGTGAGCGACCCGTCGAGGGACATCCGCATCGGTGACACCGAACGCCAGCAGGCGTTGGAGGTGCTCGGCGAGCACATGAGCGCGGGACGCATCGACATCGAGGAGTACGGCGAGCGGTCCGCGAAGATCACCACCGCGAAGACCCGCGGCGAGCTGATGGCGTTGTTCTACGACCTGCCGGATCCGCGTCCGCAGTTCGTGAGCCCGATGCCGATGGTCCCCCAGCCGTCCAGGGCACCGGCGCGCCAATGGCAGGGCGCACTCGTGCCCGTGGCCGGGATCGCCGCGGTGATCCTGTTCTTCACGGTGGTCAGGACCCCGCTGATCTTCGCCCTCATCCCCCTCGTGGCGATCGTGCTGGGCCAGTGGAACGGACGCCGGCGCTGAAACCGTTGCTGCTGCTCGATCTCGACGGGGTGCTGCACAGTGCCGTGACGGGTGAGAGCACCGAGGCACTGGCGTTGGTGCGAACCGCGCGCAGGCACTGCTTCGTGGCGTTGCTGTCCAACGCGGACCTCGCCCGGCTCGACCTGGACGCCGAGTTCGACGCGATCTTCAACTCGGCGCGGCTCGGGGTCGCGAAACCCGATCCGGAGATCTTCCGGCGAGTGCTGGCCGAGCTCGGCCACCCGACCGCGGTGTTCTGCGACGACACCGAGGAGAACGTCGCGGCCGCCCGCGCGGCGGGACTGGACGGCGTGCACGTGCCGGACACCGCGGCGTTGCGGACGGCACTGGCGGTGCGCGGGCTGATCCCGCCAACGGTGCTGCTCATCCTGCCCGACCGCGACGAGGCAGAGGAGCTGGCGCAGGAGCTGCTCGCGGACGGCTGGGCACCGTGCGCCGTGCACCGCGACATGCTGGCGGGCGAGGACGACGCCGAGGACGTGGACTGGGTGATCGAGCTCACCACGGCTCCGGACGGCACCCCCGCGTCCGCGCATCGCGACCGGCTCGACGAGGTGGCGGAACGGCACGAGGGTTTCACCGGCGAGCCGTAGGCACGGCCGCTGCGGCGGTTAGCCTCATGACCGTGGAGCCAGTCGAGATCAACGCAGGCGAGTACTACCTGCGCGCCTTCCGCAACGACGACCGCGTCAACGACGTGCCGGCGCTCGTCGAGATCTACGCGGACCCGGAGACCAGGCGGTACATGAACCGCCTGACCGTCGACAGCCCTGCGACCGCCGAGCTGTTCATCATGCTGATGACCAACGGCTGGGCGAAGAACTACCGCTGGTCGTGGGCGGTGTGCGAGGCGGTCACCGCGGACCTGGTCGCCGGGATCGTCCTCAACAACCTCGACCTCCAGTTCGGGTCGGCCGAGGTGACCTGCTGGACCCACCCGGCGCACCGCGGCAAGGGCGTGCTGCCGACCGCGCTCAACGCCGTGCTGGGCTGGGCGTTCGGCGCGATGGACCTGCACCGGGTCGTCTACAAGCACGCGGTGTTCAACACGGCGTCGCAGCGCGTCGCGGAGAAGTGCGGATTCACCCTGGAGGGTCGACTTCGCGACGAGACGATCATCGATGACCAGCGCGTCGACGAACTGCTGTGGGCACGACTGGCCACAGACCCCCACCCAGAGCAGCTACGGTGACCGGCCATGCGGACCACGGCGCTCCTCATCGTCGTCGCGGTGGCGCTGGCCGGGTGCACGGCCGGACCCGCCCACAGCTCCCTGGGCAGCACGCCACCGATCCCTTCGTCGACGCCGTCGACCTCTCCCTCGCACCTGGACTTCCCGCAGCGACCGCGCGCCGTGCCGCTGGACAACGTCGACCCGTGCGCCGTGCTGACGCCTGACCAGCGCATCTCGCTGAGTCTGGACAACCCGCCCAGCGCGTACGTCGAGACGAGCTTCGGAGGCGCGAAGGCGTGCACGATGCGCAGCACGACCAGCGGCAACGTGGCGCGGCTCGCGCTCGTGCTGGCGTCCGGGGCCGAGGTGTGGCTCTCCGAGAACGCCCAGGTGGACTACAAGGTCGGCACGATCGAGGGTTTCGCGGCGATTACTGTCCGCACACCCGGCATCGACGACGTCTGCAACGTGGAGATCGACGTGGCGGACGGTCAGTTTCTCGACGTCATGTTCCGCGACGGCGGGAATTCCACTGCGGTGCAACAAGATCATCTTTGCCTGGGCGCGCAGCGGGTGGCGGAGGCGGCCATGGCCAGTTTGCTCCAGAAGCGCTGACCCACACGGGCGGATGTCACTGATCGCACTCCCCAGCGTTACCTTCGGTGGTTAGAGTGACGAAGCGCTTGTACGCACAACCGCCGGAGGTCGAACCATGCCGCCAGGGGGAAGCAGCGGGGCCGACACCTCGCCACCCGTCAGCCACGAGCTGAGCGTGGCACCGGAGGCGATCCCGGCGTTGCGCAACACCTTCTCCGCCGCGCTGACCAAGCTCGACAAGCAGATCGAGATGGCGATCACCGAGTTCCGCGTCCGGCCGTGGGCGGGTGACCCGGTCAGCCAGGAGGCGGCCGAGAAGTTCAACGACAGGTCGATCACCGACAACGACTCGGCGCTGCAGGCGTTGCTGAACTACCAGCGCCAGCTCAAGACCGCGATGGACAACCTGAACCAGATCGAGCGGCAGTACCAGGTGGTCGAGGGCGACAACACCGGCATGATGAACAAGAGCGGGTGCTGAAGATGGCAGACCACCGCTGGCAGGGCTACAGCCACAAGGAGCTGTACGAACGCATCCACGCCGGGCCCGGCCCGTCCGCGTCGTTCGCGTCGATGGAGCGCTGGCAGGGCGTGTCGGCCGCGCTGACCGAGATCAACGACGACCTGCACAAGGGCATCACGCTGTCCGGCGCGAAGTGGACCGGCAAGGCCGCCGAGATGGCGCAGAGCGGCCTGAACCCGATCGCCGCCTGGGCCGACAGCGCCCGCAGCGGTGCCGACGTCATGCGCTGCTCTGCGGAACTGCAGGCGAACAACATCTCGAAGGCGCGCGCGGACATGCCGGCCCCGGTCGAGGTGACCTCGGAGCAGCCGGGCGCCCTGATCACCGGCCTCACGCACCTCTTCGTCGGCCAGACCGACCACGAGAAGCAGGAGGCGGCCCAGGACGCGGCCGAACGCCGCGCTCGTGAGGTCATGACCACCTACGCGTCGTCCACGACCGCGAACACCTCGACCCTGGGCCAGTTCAGCCAGCCGCCGCAGCTGCAGATCAGCACCACCGGCGTGACGCACGGCGGCGGCGCCCAGGTGGGCACGCCCGGCACCTGGGTCGTGGGTCCGCAGGGCACGACCGGTGGCAGCGTCCCGCGCGGCCGCACGGGCACGGGTTCGCGGGTCTCCACCGCTCCTCCACCCCGCGGTGGCACGCAGCCGCCTCCCGGCTCCTCGACCCGCACCTCGGGCACATCGGTGCCGGTCGGTTCGTCCTCGTCGTCGAAGGGCTCGACGACCTCGCTGTCGTCCACCGGCACGTCCGGCCCGTCCACCACGGGCACCGCGGGTGCCGGCGTGCCGGGCCCGCGCTCGGGCCGTTCCGGCTCCTCCGCGGCGAGGGAGATGGAGGAGGGCGCGACCGCCGCGTCGTCGGCCGCGGTGGGTCAGATGATGAGCCACGGCGGCGCTGCCGGTGCGGGTTCGGCCGCCGGTTCCGCCATGGGCCCGCTGGGCACGGTCGGCGCGGCCGCCTCCGACGGCGACCAGGTGCACCGCCGGGCCGTGCCGATGGCGCAGCAGTTCGACCCGTTCGGCGGCATGGGCCAGCGCAAGGGCGAGGAAGAAGAGGACCTTGAGCACAAGGCCGCCGACTACCTGCGCGAACGAGACGACATCTACGGCGTGGGCAGCTACACGCTGCCCGTGATCGGGGAGAGCACGACCGACTGATGACTGTGCTGGGCCTGGACATGGGGACGAGCGACACGCGCGACCCGGTGATCATCTCCACGCTGGAGTTCGACGTCCTCTGGGAACACCTGGGCCTGGAGACAATGCCCTTGGTGCTCAAGGTCCCGTCACCGGGCAAGACCCGTGAGGAACGCCGGGCGGTCGAGGACCAGGTCTGGCGCCAGCTCGGCGCACGAGGCCTGGGCGGCCCGCGCGCCCTGGACCCGACCCTCGAAGACCTGCTGCACGTCCTGAACCGCCCGCAGCAGGAAGTCGACGCCCGCCTGTGGCTGCACGAACGCAGCGTCCGCGTCCTCGCCGCCGGCAAGGGCCAGGCAGGCGTCCTGGCCGTCCTGGACAGCGGCCAGCTCATCCTGCGCCCGGCCGAAGCCGGCGGCCTGCCCCGCGAGGCCCTGACCGCCCTCCCCGCCGCCCCGGCAGGCGAGGGCCACTCCATCACCCTCCCGTCCGCGGACCTGGACGCGGCAGCCGCCTCAGCGGCCACCCCGGAAGACCTGGCAGCAGCCCTGCGCGGCACGGTCCGCCCCGCCGACGCCGACACCCTGGCCGAAATGGTCCGAGACGTCTCGAACCGAGGCCAGTTCGGCGCCGCCGCCCGCGACAAGTGGGGCAAACGCGTCCGCCCGGACCGCGTGGTCGCCTTCTACGACACCCCGAAGGGCCGCTACCTGCAGATGCGCCGCGCCACGCCCGGTCAGCCGCCGTGGTCGACCATCACGCCCGTGGACTACCGGCGCCTGCACCACCACCTGGTGGAACTGCTGGAGGAGGCGGCGGGCTCGTAGCCCGCGGTCAGCTCGCGCGCACCCGCCACAACGACGCCGTGGACGGCGTGTCGGCATCCCGGAATGCCCGCGCGGATCGGCCGGGCGCTTCACCTGCCCGGCTTCCGCAACCAACGCCCGTCAAAACAACCCGATCAGGGCCCGATCCCCTGACAAGGCCGGGTCCGCAGATCGTTCACGTAGTCATCGGGCGCCCCAGCGGCCTCAGCCGCGTCCGCGACCACCCCGATGTACCGAGCCGACGGCAGCCCGCCCTCGTACGCGTCCAGCACGTACAGCCAGGCGACCACGGACCCCTCCAGGGTCTGCACCCGCAGCCGGATCTTCTTGTAGAGGCCGAGCGCCCCCTCCCAGCGGTCGAGGCGCGACTCGTCGCGGGGCGAGACGTCGTAGAGCACGCAGAACGTCTGCGAGTCGGGATCTTCGACGATCGTCGCGAGCGCGCCCTCCCAGCCGAGATCCTCGCCGCCGAAGGTCAGGCGCCAACCCACGAGCCAGCCGGTCCCCGCGAGCGGGGAGTACGGGGCTCGCTCCATCATCTGGTTCGGATCCATGTTCGACCCGTACGCGGCATAGAGCGGCACGTCCGACAGCGTAGCGACCCGGCGATCAGCTTTCGGTACTGACGACACGGGCGATTCGGCCAACGCGTACGGTTGTGCCGGCCAGCAAGCGCGCAGAAGGGAACTGATCGTGACCCGCATCGTCATCATGGGCGGCGGACCCGCAGGTTACGAGGCAGCCCTGGTCGCGGCGCAGCACGGCGCCGACGTGACCGTGGTGGAGAACGACGGGGCCGGTGGCGCGTGCGTCCTGTACGACTGCGTGCCGTCGAAGACCTTCATCGCCTCCGCGGGTGCCCGCAGCGCCTTCCGCAACGCCGGTGAGCTGGGCATTCAGACCAACAACGACCAGGCCGCGGTCGACCTGCCGGTGGTCCACGGACGGGTGAAGGGGCTCGCGCTCGCGCAGTCCGCGGACGTCCGGGCGCGCCTCCAGCGGGAAGGCGTGCGGCTGATCAACGGGCGCGCCAAGTTCGCGGACGGCTCGCGCGGGCTCGCCCAGCACCAGGTCGTCGCCATCAGCGCGAACGGCGAGGAGGAGATCCTCAACGCCGATGTGGTGCTCATCGCAACGGGCGCCACGCCGCGCGTTCTCGACGGCGCGGAGCCCGACGGCAAGCGGGTGCTCACCTGGCGCCAGATCTACGACCTGCCCGAACTGCCCGAGCACCTCGCCGTCATCGGCTCCGGTGTGACCGGTGTCGAGTTCGCCTCCGCCTACACCGAGATGGGCGTGAAGGTGACCATGGTCTCGTCCCGGGACCGGGTGCTGCCCCACGAGGACGCCGACGCGGCCGCGGTGCTGGAGGACGTGTTCGCCGAGCGCGGCACGGCCGTCGTCAAGCACGCCCGCGCGGACCGGGTCGAGAACACCGGTGACGGTGTGCTGATCCACCTGGAAGACGGTCGCACGATCGAGGCGTCGCACGCGCTGATGACGGTCGGTTCGGTGCCGAACACCGCCGACATCGGCCTGGACAAGATCGGCATCGAGCTCGGGCGCGGCGGGTACATCCCGGTCGACAGGGTCAGCCGGACCAACGTCAGCGGTGTCTACGCGGCCGGCGACTGCACCGGTGTGCTGCTGCTCGCGTCCGTGGCCGCCATGCAGGGCCGCATCGCCATGTGGCACGCGCTGGGCGAGGGCGTCAGCCCGATCAAGCTCAAGACCGTCGCCGCGAACGTCTTCACCAACCCCGAGATCGCGAGCGTCGGCATCAGCCAGCAGGCGATCGACTCGGGTGAGGTGCCCGCGCGCACGATCATGCTGCCGCTCGCCACCAACCCGCGGGCCAAGATGGAGGGCCTGCGCCGGGGCTTCGTGAAGCTGTTCTGCCGCCCGGCGACCGGTGTCGTCATCGGCGGTGTGGTGGTCGCGCCGAACGCGAGCGAGCTGATCCTGCCGATCGCGCTGGCCGTGCAGAACCAGTTGACCGTCGAGCACCTCGCCACGACGTTCTCGGTCTACCCTTCGCTGTCGGGCTCCATCACCGAGTCGGGCCGCCAGCTGATGCGGCACGACGACCTCGACTAGGCGACTCCGCAGTTGGAGACAAGAAGATGAAGCTCGTCCTCGCCGGCGTGCTGCTCCTGGTCCTGGCGCTGACGGGTCGCGCTGCGCCGCAGGCCTCCGAGTTACCGTCGGCGTTGACGGTCTCGGCACCGGCAAAGCCGAGACCAGCGCCTTCACACTGTCCGAAGAGGACGCTGAAGGACCAGCGCCGGCGACCTGCCGCTCATCAGGCACCGAGCCAGGGCCGCCGACCGGCGCCCCGCAAGCCGGCGGCGCCACGGCATGATCGAAGAAGTGCCTCGGATCTCATCTGGTCGAGCAACGAACGCACCAGATGTGCGTCAATGAGTTCGTGGGGACTCGTGTCTTGATCGCGGTGCTGAGCGTGGCACTGGCCACGGCCGCCTGTGCGCAGGCGCCGGCACCGAAGCCGTCGGCGGCGACGAGCGATGCCGCTGTCGCGCCGCCGGTGATCTCGCCGCTCGGCGACTCGGACCCGATGGAGCTGCGGATCGAGCGCATCGGCGTGCGGTCGTCGCTGGTCCAGCTCGGCCTCGACCCGCAGGGCCTGGTCCAGCAGCCGCCGGTCAACGAGGGCATGCAGGCCGGTTGGCACCAGACGCACCCGAAGCAGTGGATCATCGTCGGCCGGATCGAGAGCAACAAGGCCAGAGGCGTCTTCTACCGCCTGAACGACCTGCAGCCCGGCGACACCCTCGAAGTGTCCAAGAAGGACGGTTCGGTCGCCCGCTTCACCGTGGCGCGCAGCGAGAGGATCATCCGCGACGACTTCTTCGCCGAGGCGGTCGGGCGGGACGCGGACGAGCAGGGGCTGCGGCTGATCACGTGCGGCACTCCCGACAACGTGATCGTGCACGCCGCTGCTTCGTCCTGATTCGGCGTAGCCCAATCAGGACGAGGCAGCGGCAGGCTTCGCCTCCCGAGGAGTCAACACAGCCTCCCAAGGAGCCAACACAGCCTCGTCCTGACTCGGCGAAGCCCGATCAGGACGAGGCAGCAGGTCAGTCCTGCACCCAGTCGAAGGTCTTCGTGACGGCCTTCTTCCAGTTCGCGTACTCGGACCGCCGGCGGTCGTCGTCCATCTGCGGCTCCCACTTCTTGTCCTGCGCCCAGTTCTCGCGGATGTCGTCCTCGGTCTTCCAGAACCCGACCGCGAGACCGGCCGCGTAGGCGGCGCCGAGCGCGGTCGTCTCGGCGACGACCGGCCGGATCACCGGCACGCCCAGGATGTCCGCCTGGAACTGCATCAGCAGCTCGTTCACGACCATGCCGCCGTCGACCTTCAACGCGGTCAGGTCGACGCCCGAGTCGGCGTTCATCGCGTCGAGCACCTCCCGCGTCTGGAAGGCGGTGGCCTCCAGCACGGCCCGCGCGAGGTGGCCCTTGTTGACGAACCGGGTCAGGCCGACGATCGCGCCACGGGCGTCGGAACGCCAGTACGGCGCGAAGAGGCCGGAGAACGCCGGCACGAAGTACGCGCCACCGTTGTCCTCGACGGACCGCGCGTGCTCCTCGATCTCGGCCGCGGAGCCGATCATGCCGAGGTTGTCGCGCAGCCACTGCACCAGCGAGCCGGTGACCGCGATCGAGCCCTCCAGCGCGTACACCGGAGCCGCGTCACCGATCTTGTAGCAGACGGTGGTGAGCAACCCGTTCTCGCTCATCACCTTCTCGGTACCGGTGTTGAGCAGCATGAAGTTGCCGGTGCCGTAGGTGTTCTTGGCCTCGCCGGGCGAGAGGCAGGCCTGGCCGAACGTCGCCGCCTGCTGGTCGCCGAGGATGCCGGCGATCGGCACCCCGGCCAGCGCGCCGCGTTCGCGCACCTGGCCGTAGACCTCCGACGAGGAACGGATCTCCGGCAGCATCGACATCGGAATGCCCATGTCGGCGGCGATCGACGAGTCCCACCGCAGCGTGTCGAGGTCCATCAGCATGGTGCGCGAGGCGTTCGTCGGGTCGGTGACGTGCACGCCGCCGTCAACCCCGCCGGTCATGTTCCACAGCACCCACGTGTCCATGTTGCCGAACAGCAGGTCGCCGGCTTCGGCACGTTCGCGCGCACCCTCGACGTTGTCGAGGATCCACCGGATCTTGGGACCGGAGAAGTAGGTCGCGAGCGGCAGGCCGACCTTGGCGCGGTAGCGCTCCTGCCCGCCGCCGAGCGCGCCCAGCTCGGCGACGATCTTGTCGGTCCTGGTGTCCTGCCAGACGATGGCGTTGTACACGGGTTCGCCGGTGTTGCGGTCCCACACCACCGCGGTCTCGCGCTGGTTGGTGATGCCGACGGCGGCGATGTCCGAAGTGGTCAGATCGGCCTTGGCGAGCGCGCCCGCGGCGACCTGGCGGGTGTTCTGCCAGACCTCCATCGGGTCGTGCTCGACCCAGCCCGCCTTCGGGAAGATCTGCTCGTGCTCCTTCTGGTCGACCGACACCACCCGACCCGAGTGGTCGAAGATCATGCAACGGGTCGACGTGGTGCCCTGGTCGATCGCGGCCACGTACTGCGTCATGCGAGAAGTCCTTTCAGACCGGGAGAACCAGGTAGAGCAGCGCGGCGAGCGCGCCACCCACGAGGGGGCCGACGACGGGGACCCACGAGTAGGCCCAGTTGGCGTTGCCCTTGTTGCGGATCGGCATGAGGAACGCGTAGGCGATGCGCGGACCGAGGTCGCGCGCCGGGTTGATGGCGTAGCCCGTCGGGCCACCGAGCGAGGTACCGATCACCAGGACGACGAACGCGACACCCGCGTAGCCGAGCGCCGAGTTGCCGAACTGCGGGATCCCGTCGGTCGCCACCTTCGCGCCCGGCGACAGCAGGATCCACGCGACGAGCACGAAGGTGCCGATGATCTCGGACACCAGGTTCCACGGCACGTTCGGCACGGTAGGTCCGGTGGAGAAGATGCCGAGCGTGTTCTGCGGCTCGTCGTGCGTGTCGAACTGCAGCTTGTACGTCGCCCAGCAGAGCATCGCGCCGAGGATCGCGCCGACCATCTGTCCGAGGATGTAGATCGGAACGTCGCTCCACGGCGTCTTGTCCGCGATGGCGAGACCCAGCGTCACCGCCGGGTTGAGGTGCGCCCCGCTCGGGTTCGCGATGCTCGCGCCGGTGAAGACCGCGAAGGCCCAGCCGACGTTCACGAACAGGAAGCCGGTGCTGTTGCCGAGCGTGTTCTTGAGCACCTGGTTCGCGACGACACCGGTGCCCAGGAGGATGAGGACCGCGGTCCCCAGCATCTCCCAAACGAAGATCGAGCCTGCACTCATCGTCGACCTCCTGCAGTCTGCGGCAAGGAGGGAGCGCAAACCCGGAGGTCAGGCCGCGCCGCCCGCCCACAACGTGTTCGGACGCTATTACCGTGCTGATCAGTTGTCCACGCCAAGTGCCCCTGGTCGGGCCATTTTCAGGCCGTTGGCAACTGGTCGTCGCGCCCGTGGGCGAAGGGGCGTTGCTGCAGGTAACGTGATCCGCGAGTCGTCACAGGGAGGCGTCTGTCGTGGCCACGCGCAAGAACGCAGCTGCAGCACCGCAAACCCCCGCCGCCCCGCCGATCACCGGCAGGCTGGGTCCCGCCGAGCGCGAGGAGTCGTGGCAGCGGCTGGGGGCCGAGACGTTCGACCTCGTCGTGATCGGCGGTGGTGTGGTCGGTGTCGGCGCGGCACTCGACGCCGCGACGCGTGGCCTGCGGGTGGCGCTCGTCGAGGCCCGTGACCTCGCGTCGGGCACGTCCAGCCGGTCCTCCAAGCTCTTCCACGGCGGCCTGCGGTACCTGGAGCAGCTCGAGTTCGGTCTGGTCCGCGAGGCACTGCGCGAGCGCGAGCTGATGCTGACGCGCATCGCACCCCATCTGGTGAAGCCGGTGAGCTTCCTCTACCCGCTGTCGAACCGGGTGTGGGAACGCCCGTACACGGCGGCCGGTCTGTTCCTCTACGACACGATGGGCGGCGCCCGGTCCGTGCCGGGGCAGAAGCACCTCACCCGCGCGGGCGCGCTCCGGCTCGTGCCGGCGCTGAAGCGCGACGCGTTGATCGGCGGCATCCGTTACTACGACGCACAAGCCGATGACGCACGGCACACGATGATGGTCGGCCGCACCGCCGCGCACTACGGCGCCGTCGTGCGCACCTCGACCCAGGTGGTCGGGTTCCTGCGCGAGGCCGACCGCGTCTCGGGGGTGCGCGTGCGGGACGTCGAGGACGGTCGCGAGGTCGACGTCCGAGCGCACGCGGTGATCAACGCGACGGGCGTGTGGACGGACGAGCTGCAGCGGCTTTCCGGTTCGCGCGGCCGGTTCCGGGTGCGGGCGTCGAAGGGCGTGCACATCGTCGTCCCGCGCGACCGGATCGTCGCCGAGTCCGGGATGATCCTGCGCACCGAGAAGTCCGTGCTGTTCGTGATCCCGTGGCGCAACCACTGGATCGTCGGCACCACCGACACCGACTGGAACCTCGACCTGGCGCACCCGGCGGCGACCAAGCACGACATCGACTACATCCTCGAACACGTCAACTCGGTGCTCGCGACCCCGTTGACGCACGACGACATCGAGGGCGTGTACGCGGGTCTGCGGCCGTTGCTGGCAGGCGAGTCCGATTCGACCTCGAAGCTTTCGCGTGAACACGCCGTCGCGAGGGTCGCTCCCGGACTGGTCGCGATCGCGGGCGGCAAGTACACGACGTACCGGGTGATGGGTGCGGACGCGGTCGACGCGGCGCACGTGGACCTGCCGGGCCGGATCCAGCCGTCCATCACGGACAAGGTGCCGCTGGTCGGCGCCGACGGCTACCACGCGCTGGTGAACCAGGCCGACCAGCTGGCGGCCAAGCACGGCCTGCACCCGTACCGCGTCCGGCACCTGCTGGACCGCTACGGCTCGTTGGTGCACGAAGTGCTCTCGCTGGCCGCGGACAACCCGGAGCTGCTCAAGCCGATCCCGGCCTCCCCCGACTACCTGCAGGTCGAAGCCGTGTACGCGGCCTCGCACGAGGGCGCGATGCACCTGGAGGACGTGCTGACCCGCCGCACCCGCATCTCCATCGAGTACGCCCACCGCGGCGTCGAGTCGGCGGAGGCGGTGGCCCGGCTGATCGCGCCGGTGCTGGGCTGGGACGACGACGCGATCAAGCGCGAGGTCGAGGTCTACAACGCGCGGGTCGACGCCGAGCGCGCGTCCCAGACCAAGCCGGACGACCAGGCGGCCGACGCGGTCCGCGCCGCGGCACCGGAGGCACGTGCCCAGTTGATCGAACCCGTGAGCTGAGTGTGACCCGCTCCGGGCATGCTGGACTGCATGACTGGGGTTGATCGCAGAACTTTCCTGCTCAGTGCTGCCGTGGCCGGTGCCGCAGCCACTTCCGCCGGTACCGCCCACGCCGCCACCGCGTTGTTCGAGCACGGTGTCGCGTCCGGCGACCCGTTGCCCGACGGGGTGCTGCTGTGGACTCGGGTGGTGACGTCGTCGCCGGTGGCGTGGGAGGTCGCCGCCGACGAGCAGTTCCACCGCGTCGTGCGGCGCGGCACCACGCACGCTTCCGCTGCTCGCGACCACACGGTGAAGGTCGAGGTCCACGGCCTGCGCCCGAACACCCGCTACTGGTACCGCTTCCGCGTCGACGACGTGGTCTCGCCGGTCGGCCGGACCAAGACGGCGGGCTGCGAGTCCGAGCTGAGGTTCGGGGTGGTGTCGTGCGCGAACTGGTCGGTCGGCCACTTCGCCGGCTACGGCTTCCTCGCCCGCGAGGACCTCGACGCCGTCATCCACCTCGGCGACTACATCTACGAGGGCTTCTCCACCGAGCTCCGCGTGCCCGACCCGGCGCACAAGTGCGTGACGCTCGACGACTACCGCCGCCGGCACGCCCAGTACAAGACCGACCCGCACGTGCAGGCGGTCCATGCGGCGCATCCGTTCATCGCAACGTGGGACGACCACGAGAGCGCGGACAACTCGTCGAGCATCGGTTCACCGGCGCACGACCCGGCGACCGACGGCCCGTGGGGTGCCCGCCTGGCCGCCGCGACACAGGCCTACTTCGAGTGGATGCCGGTGCGCGAGGGCAAGCTGGACCGGATCTTCCGCTTCGGCGAGCTGGCCACGCTGAGCATGCTCGACCTGCGCTCGTACCGGACCGACACGACGATCCTCGGTGCCGCCCAGCGGGACTGGCTGATCAACACGCTCACCGCGGACCGCGGCCGCTGGCAGCTCGTCGGCAACTCGGTGATGATCAGCCCGTTCAAGATCCCGCCGCTGCCCGGCCTGCCGCCCTCGAACCCCGACCAGTGGGACGGCTTTCCGGTGGACCGGGAGCTGGTGCTGCGGTCGTTGGGAGAGCGCAGGAACACGGTGTTCCTGACGGGTGACATCCACAGCTCGTGGGCGTGCGACGTGCCGCTCGACGGTCAGTCGGTCGCGACCGAGTACATCGTCACGTCACTGACGTCGGACAACTTCGACGAGCTGCTGAAGGTGCCGCCGCGCACCGGGTCGTTGGTGCTGGAGGCGCAGATCATGGCGCTCAACCCGCACGCCAAGTTCGTGGAGCTGGACTCGCACGGGGTCTCGACGCTGAAGGTCACCGCCGACGAGGTCCGCATGGACTGGTACTACGTGGCCGACAAGAAGGACCCGAACACGCTGGTGACGCGCGCCCACTCGTGGCGCACCCGCCACGACACAGCGCAGACCGAACCGGTGCTGTGAGCGATGAAGGGCTGGGCCAGGGCGAACGAGCCGGGGACGTGTTCCCGCTACCAGCCGAAGTCTTCACAACCGGACGACGCCGGGCACCCGCGCGGACGAGCTGCGGCTCGTTCCAGCGCTGCCAGGCCTCATCCGCGGTCTCGGCGGCTCACGTCCCGCAGAAGCGATCCGTGAGGAATTGAGGATCTGCGTGCATCCGACTCGCTGCGAGAGCGCGTTCTACATCTGACGTTCCGGAACGCGCTCTCGCGGAGGGTGACTCACTCGGCGGCAATCAGCACTCGCCTCAGGTGCCGCCGCTTGTCCTCGAAAGCCGTGCGAGAGTGCAGCATCCGCCAGTTGTCCCACACCAGCAGACCGCCCTTCTGCACCTTCACTGCAACGCAGTTTTCCCGGAAATAGCGAACCCCCACACGCACATATTCTGCCGACAACTCGTCAGAAACCCGCAAGTCGTTGGTGCTGAACCGCAGAACGTCAACCCCGCCGTGCCGCTGCAGGATTGGACTGGTAGCCGCCAGCTCAACGTTCTCCGGCGTTCGGCGCGCAGGGAGGCGCCATTCATACGAGACTTTCATGAAACGTTTACGATCTTCTTCGGAGAAGTGCCTGAGAAGCCCGTAGCCGTCCGCCAACGTGGTTTCGCCGCCAGGCCCCTCCGAGGCATGCACGCCCCACAACGCGACATACCGCGGCGGCAGCTCCGGTGACTCGTACCACTCCGTGTGAGGCGTCAACTCCGCCGTGTTGTAGGCGGACGGAGTAGCGTTCGAAAAGGCCGGATCAGGTCGGATGTCACGGACCAGCTCACCGGCGTACTGCGGAATCAGGGGACCGAGTTCCTTCACCACGTCCGGAAACTCCATCCGCACACCGGTCGGCGCAACGTAGCAGTAGCCGTGCTTCACCAGTCGCTCGGTCAGTTTCGCGTCATCGAGTATGGAACGGTAAACATCCACCACAGTCGACTCCTCACTGTTGAGTCGGCGGCATGAACGCGAAACGATAGATACCGCCGACACTGCCGACACAAACCGAGTTCGAGCCTGGTAGCCAGCACAACGCGTTCGCCTTGCCGTTGGTGCGCATCGCTGCCATCAGCTCCCACGATGCGACTTCCCACACGCGCAGTCCCAAATCGGCCGCAGTCGCCGCCAGCCACCTACCGTCGGTGGAAAAACCCAACTCAGTCGCGCCGAAGGTCGTGTCGAGCTCGGCGACAGGCGCCAGATCGTGTGCCCGCCACACGCGCACACCGTCGCCGCCCGCGGTGGCGATCCACGCTCCGTCCGGGGAGAAGGCACAGCTCCGCACCTCGCTGCCGTGCACGTTTCTGCCCATCTGCTCAAGCCAGCCGCTCGTGCTCCACACCCTCAGCGCCCCGTTCACACTCCCTGTGATGATCCACGAACCATCTTCGGAGAAAGCACAGGAACGCACTGGTTCAGACGGAACTTGAAGCAACGCGTGGACGCACCTCTTCTCCATGCTCCACACGCACACGACCCCATCCTCGCCTACGGTTGCAAGAAGCCTGCCGTCCGACGAGAACCAGCACCCCGTGGCAGCCCCAGAATGACTGACGGGAATCTCTTCCGGCACCCAGCGCTGGGTGTCCCACAACAGCACCGCGCCATCCTCACCTGCGGTGGCGAGAATCTTCTCACTTGGCGAGAAAGCGCAGGAAGAAACCGGTCCAGCGTGCCGAACAAGCATTTGCCGTTCAACCGGGGTATCCGCGTCCCAGATGCACACACCGTCTATTCCTGCGGCCGCGAGCAAGCGGGCGTCCGATGATGCCGCACAGCTGTGCACCGCCCGGTTCTGACCGAAGCCGAGCAGGCCTTCTCGCTCGACGGCGAGGTCCCAGATCCGCACGCTGTGGTCCGCGCCGGCGGTGACGAACCACAGCGCCTCCGAGCCGAAGGCGCAACTCGTCACCGAGTCCGTATGACCACGCAATGACACGCGCTCGGACCAGGAATCGATGCTCCACACACGAACCGTACGGTCCAGCCCAGTGGTGACCAACCATCTCCCATCAGGAGAAAAACCACAGTCACTCACACCACCGACATGGCCACGCAACACCACCTGGCCATCCCAAACATCAGTACCCCACACCCGCACGACCCCAGCGGAATCCCCAGAAACCAACCACTCCCCACCCGGAGAAAACGCACAACACCGCACCTCGTCAGCATGACCGCGCAACAACTCGAACTCGGACCACGAACCGACACTCCACACACGAACCGTACGATCCAGCCCAGTCGTGACCAACCATCTCCCATCAGGAGAAAAACCACAGTCACTCACACCACCGACATGGCCACCCAACACCACCTGGCCATCCCAAACATCAGTACCCCACACCCGCACGACCCCAGCAGAATCCCCAGAAACCAACCACTCCCCACCCGGAGAAAACGCACAACACCGCACCTCGTCAGCATGACCGCGCAACAACTCGAACTCGGACCACGAACCGACACTCCACACACGAACCGTACGATCCAGCCCAGTCGTGACCAACCATCTCCCATCAGGAGAAAAACCACAGTCACTCACACCACCGACATGGCCACCCAACACCACCTGGCCATCCCAAACATCAGTACCCCACACCCGCACGACCCCAGCAGAATCCCCAGAAACCAACCACTCCCCACCCGGAGACAGGGTGCAGACAGCCGCGTCGCCATGCCCGATGGGAAGCACGCGCACAAGCGCCGGGTCCACCGCAGGAATCGGCCAGAGCGTCACCAGATGGGCCACGTTGGCGGGAAGTGTCGCCACGTAGTCGGCGACCAATGAACCGAGCTCGGGGATCTCTCGCAACCTGCTGACCAGCAAATCGCCGAGCGAATGCGGAGGTGCTACCGGTTCAAGCAGGTGCCCTTTCCGCACCAAAGCCCTGCGCAACGCCCGAACGACCTCGCTGTCAACCCTTGCGAGGTCGGACTCGTAAGCCGGCAAACCAAAATTCTGAATCTTCTCCGCAGCCCACCTGAGATCACACACAAGCGCTTCCAGGTCATCGTCGCACTGTGCTTCGGAGAGGTGATAGGCGAGCTTCTTCCACAAGTACTCGGCTGTCCGCGGAAGGCACCACCACCCGTCCTGATCGTCGGGCAGGAATGAGCGCGCGGCTTTCAACAGGTCGGTGTTGACCCGAACGATCCCCTCGTCACCCAGCTCGTGCCGAATGTGATCACGAATGACGTCGTGCAACTGCAACGTGGCCGAACCGCGCCGATAGGCCTTGACCAGGGAAAGTCCAGCCAGATCCTCGCAGAGCCTGCGCGTGTCGGTCGGAGTCAGCGACCAGAGCACCGAGAGCATGGACAGCGGAATGTCGACGTCCTCGGGGAAAATACCCAACGCGAAGTACCGCTCACGCTGCACAGGAGCGAGCAGCCGCAAGCTCGCTGCCACCGTCAGCTTCACCGCGTGATCACGGCTCGCACCGATCCGGACATCCAAGAACGCCGGCCCTTCAGCGCGCAACTGGTCGATCAGCAACCCAACGGCGTCCTGAACCGAGACACCCTCCCGGATGTGCGCCTGCATGGCTCCGTTCACCATGGCGAGCAGGAGCGGCCAGTTGCCGGTCATTTCCACCAGTGGTTTAACGGCAGTTTCGGGAAGATCACCCAGGCCGCGACGCAGGAGCGCGGCCGATTCCCCGCCTTCCATTTCATCGACGTGAATCGTCGTGGCGGTCACCGGCAGGCACCCTGCATTCCGGGTGGTGACCAACCGGGTCGTCTGGCTTCCCGCGAAAAGGAATGGAGCGACTTGGTCCGCACTCCACACGTCGTCGACCACCAGCAGGGTCGGAGGCCGTTGGTCGAGCAGTCCACCGAGATGACGTCCGGCCTGCTCGGCATCCGAGAAGAAAGGTCGGTCGCCTGTCAGTTGGGCCGAGAGGTCGTTCGCTATCGCCGCGACGTCGGAGCCCTTTCGCTCCTCGCCGATCGTGGCCCAGAGCAGGCCGCCGGGATACTCAGCACGGACCTTGGGCAGCGCGCAAACCTGGGCAGCGAGCGTGGTCTTGCCGAAGCCGCCCGCACCGTGCAGTGCGGTAATTCCGATCAGCGCACCTTTCCGTTCGGTGAGCAGTGCCAGCAACGCCGCACTCAGAACAGGTCGATCGATCGGCTCATCGGTAGCGGGAAGCATCCACAACGGAGGTGTGGACTCACGTACGACTTTGGCCGGCATTTTGTTGTCCGCGTTGGCGTACTCGACAACACCCCAGACGCCGCAGACCACGGCGAGCCCCCCGACAAACCACCAGCGCAGGCCGTCGAGGGCCAGTCCACTCGTGATGAGGTTCACCAGCGTTGTCACCGTGATACCGACGATCACGATCACCGCGGCACGCACACCGGGCTTTCTGAACACGAACCTCATGATGTCGCCCCTGGCTCCACACAGTCACCATGATCGATCCGGTTCGGCCATCACACCACGCTCTGACTTCATATCATCGGACGGCGCGCAGAATCGTTACCGCAGTTTGCCGGTACTTGACCCTTTCGTGTCAAATTTTCCACCAATTGTGGAATATTCCAGGCCAGCGGAAACTTATTGCGTTGCCGACCAATACATATCACTCACATGGACCGCCTCGGGTGACGCTCAATAGTCGTACAATCACCCCACGGCTGGACGCCTTCACTATGACATCGGCAGGCACGGTGCAACCCGGTTACCCACAACGATGCCGATTCCGATAGCATGTGCCCAATTTTGAACCGCCAGACAACTATATCGCGATTGGCAGGTGAGGAACGTGTCGATCCTCCCGAACGGGCAGCTCGGAAGCACAGGTGCGCCACTCACACTCGGCCCGTACTCGCCCGCAGTGCGAGCCGGGAACATTGTTTTCGTTTCCGCGCAATCCGGCGTAGACCCAGCGACGAACGAGGTCCCCGAGGGCGGCTTCGAAGCCGAGTGCAGGCAGGCGTTCGTCAACCTCGGAACAACTTTGAAGGCGGTCGGGGCGCAGCTCCACGAGGTGGTCAAAACCACGATTCTCTACGCCGACCTCCAGTACCTGCCGATCATCAACAGGGTCTACGAGGAGACTTTTCCGGTGATGCCGCCGGCACGTACCGCAGCAATCGTCCAGCTCGCGGGTGGCAGGCGAATCGCCGTCGACGCGATAGCTGTGGACTCACCCGCCCAATAGCACACATCCGCTGATTGCGAGCAGCAATGAACCTGGTAACGATTTCAGAGATCCGCCGAGCTGTCGAGGCCACCTCACGACGGACCGTCCGCACACCACTCCTGAACTGTCCTGGATTCGGTGCGGAAAACCTCTGGCTGAAAGCGGAGAATCTTCAGATCACGGGCTCGTTCAAGATTCGCGGTGCCTTCAACGCGGTCAGTCAGCTCTCTCCCGAGCAGATCGCCGCCGGAGTCGTCACCTACTCATCCGGCAATCACGCCCAGGCACTGGCGTACGCCGCCAGAACGATGGGAGCACCCTGCACCGTAGTCATGCCGAGCGACGCCAAAGTGGTGAAGGTCAACGCAACGAAGGAACTCGGTGCGGAAATCTTGCTCGTCCCACCTGCCCAGCGCAAAGCCAAGGCCGAAGCACTGGCGGACGAGCATGGTTTCACGGTAGTCCCGCCATTCGACAGCCCGCACGTGATCGCGGGTCAGGGCACCATCGGAGTGGAGATCATCGAGGACCTGCCACTGGTCGACCTGGTGCTCGTGCCGGTCGGGGGTGGAGCCATTGCCTCGGGAGTTGCGGCAGCGATCAAGGCGTTGAGCCCCGGCACATCCGTGATCGGTGTGGAGCCGGAACTCGCGGCGGACGCCGCGGAGGGCCTGCGCAGTGGTGAGTTGGCGACCTGGTCGATGGACTTGACGGGGCGCACAGTGGCCGATGGCCTGCGCACCAACCTTTCGCCGCTCACGTTCGCGCACCTTCGCGAGCATCTGGACGGCATCGTGACGGTGTCCGAGGACGAGATCCTGAGCACTGTCCGGATGCTCGCGACGCAGGCGCACCTGATCGTCGAGCCGAGTGGCGCGGTCGCTGCCGCCGCCTATCTGCATCATCGTTCTTCGCTGCCCGGCGGGCGATGCGCGGCCGTGCTCTCGGGTGGAAACATCGACACGGGGCTGCTGGCTGGTCTGCTGAACGACTGAGCAATGTGGGGCGTACCGCACAGACGGCGCGCCCCACATCCGTTAGGCCAACGCGGCAAGAGCCGCGTGCACCATGACCCTCGTACCGACCAACAAGGCCCGCTCGTCCAGATCGAACGTGGGCTGATGCAGGTCGCGCTGCGGCCCTTCTCCCGACCACACGCCGAGGCGTCCGAACGAGCCCGGCACGTGCTCCAGGTACCAGCCGAAGTCCTCGCCTGCCGACGACTGTTCCGTGCCGGCCAGCGCGTCCTCGCCAAGCGCTGCCTCGATGCCCGCCCGCAGGATCGCGGTGCTCTCCGCGGCGTTCACAACGGGCGGCACACCTCGACGGTGGTGCAGGTCGAAGCCGACACCGGTGGGACCGAGCAGATAGCCGATCAGGTCGCGGACGAGCGGCTCCAGTTCGGCCCAGATCTCGTGGCTGCCCGTGCGGAGCGTTCCCCGGAGCACACCTTCCTGCGGCACGACGTTCGGCGCTTCACCGGCGTGCGCCGCGCCCCACACGAGGACGGTGCCCGAACGAGGATCGACCCTGCGGGACAGCAACGACGGCAAACCTGTGATCACGGTGCCCATGGCATGGACCAGATCAGCCGTCAGGTGCGGACGCGAGGTGTGCCCACCAGGCGAGGTGAGCCGGAGTTCGATGAGGTCGCTCGCCGAGGTGATGGAGCCGATCCGCGTACCGATCCTGCCCACCTGAAGCCTGGGGTCGCAGTGCAGGCCGAAGATCTGCTCAACACCGTCGAGACCGCCAGCCGCCAGCACGTCGAGCGCACCACCGGGCATGACCTCTTCAGCGGGCTGGAAGATCAGCCGAACCCTCCCCGGGAGTTGGGGAGCGGACGCAAGCGCGAGAGCGGCGCCCAGCAGCACCGTCGTATGACCGTCATGGCCACAAGCGTGACTGACGCCGGGAACTGTCGACTGGTGATCCAGGCCTGTGCGTTCGGGCAGCGGCAGCGCGTCGATGTCGGCGCGCAACGCCACGCACCTGGGCCCGCTGCCCACCTCGCACACCGCACCCGTACCACCGGGAAGCACGCGAGGCTTCAACCCTGCCGAGCGCAGCAGGTCGACGATGAGACGAGTGGTGTTGTGCTCCTGGCGCGACAGCTCAGGATGCGCGTGGATGTGCCGCCGCCACCCGACTACTTCAGCCGCGTTGCGCTTCAGCCAATCATCAAGCCACTCCGGCCCTCGTCCTGCTCCGAAGTCTTCCACAGTGGACATGGTGGCGTATGACAGGTCCGCCAGCGCACCGTTGGAGGGAACTTCCTCCAGCAGACCGCCATCGTGCGCCAGGTCGAGACCGGGATCCAGAATACTCATTTCGCACTCACAACGCTGTCGGCCGCAGCGAGCAGCCGTGCGCGCTGCTGGGAATCGGTGGCTGTCGCGATCGTCGTCCAGGCCATGGCAAGTGCTCCGTCCAGGAGCGCACGGTCGGCCGACGCCGAGGCACAGGCGGTCGCGAACTCTAGTTGGTGGTTCACCGCGTCTCCGCAGTCGATGGCAATGGTCGGGTGGATTGCGGGCAACACTCTGGTGACGTTGCCCATGTCGGTGCTCCCGATCTTCTCCCGCTGTTCCTGATCGGGTGAAAGCGGTCGTCGTCCCAGCTCAGTGGCCGCACGCCGGTAGGCGTCCGCAAGCCACGGGTCAGGAGTCAGCTCGGCGTAGATCGGTGAGACCTGCACGACCTCATGGGTGCAGCCGGTCGCGAGTGCGCCGGCTCGAAAGCAGTCCCGGATCCGGTTCTCCAGGCGCTGCAACGATTCCAGGTTCTCCGCCCTCACATCGAACATCGCCGAGGCGCGAGCGGGTATTACGTTCGGCACGGTGCCGCCGTTGGTGACGATCCCCGAGACCATCTGGCCGGGCTCCAGGTGCTGCCGCAGCAGGCTGATCGAGATCTGTGCGACCGTCACCGCGTCCGCGGCGTTGATGCCGAGGTGCGGGGCGGCGGCCGCGTGCGACGGCTTGCCCGTGTAGTGCACTTCGAGGTCGGTGATGGCGAGCGACTTCGCGGCGCACGACTCGTACGGCGCGGGGTGCACCATCATCGAGAACGAGACGTCGTCGAACACGCCCCGTTCGAGCAGGAGCACCTTGCCGCCGCCGACCTCTTCCGCCGGAGTACCGATCACCTTCACGGTGATACCCAGTCGGTCGGCGATGTCACGCAGAGCGAGTGCGGTACCGACCGAAGCGGCGGCGATGACGTTGTGCCCGCACGCGTGTCCGACCTCGGGCAACGCGTCGTACTCGGCACAAAGTCCCAGCACCAGCTCGCCGTCGCCGCAGGTCGCGACGAACGCGGTGTCGAGGCCCGCCACCCCGCGGTCGATCTCGAAACCCTCGCGGGCGAGCAGCGAAGTGATCTTCTCGACGCTGCGGTGCTCCTGAAACGCCAGCTCAGGCTCGGCGTGCAGCGAGTGCGAGAGGTCCACCAGCGCGTCGGAGTACCGCTCGACGGTCGAGCGTGTGCTGATCTTCAAGTCGGTACTCATTTGCTCACCATCCTGCATCACCACCTGTGAGGCGCGGTGCGCTGATGATGATCAACCGGCTGGCCGGTCGCAGCGCTGCGCCGAGCGGCGAGCGAGTTTCGGTCTGACCGATCAACGATGACGCAAATGGTCGGGAGGCACGCTTAATTTTGACTATTACGTCTCACCCAGTGGGACACGTCGCCCAGTGTTAACGACTAGCCCTTCTTGGCCGCCCGCTCCTTGCGCCACTTCGCCCACCGCTTCTTGTTGCGGTAGTAGACCAGCACGAACAGGAACAGCGCGATCCCGCCGATCCACAGCTTGCGCTTGGTCTCCTGGCGTACTTCAGGCGACGGTTCCTGCGGCGCGTTCACGCTCGGACCCGGATTCGCTGTCTGCCCGGCCGCCACCACCGGCGCGTTCGGCGCCTCTTGCGCGGACGCCACACCGGCGATCCCGAGAACGCTCATCAGCGCGAACACGCAGGCCAGCAGCAACCTCGACATGGCCTGAACTCTACCTCGAATACCACGATCGAAGGTCACCCAAACTAGTTACAGCGCTACCGAGAGTCCGATTGAAACGCCTGCAAAAGCTGCTCGGCGGCCAGCGTCGCGGTCAGCTCGCCCGACCTGACCTTCTCCTCCAAAGAGGGTGCCAACGCGCGCACGTTCGCACTCTCCCGCACCTGCCGCCACAGTTCGTCGTGGACCATCATCCAGGTCCACTCGACCTGCTGACGCCGACGGCGTTCGTCCAGCTCACCGGCGTCCCTCAAGGTGGACTGGTGTTCCAGCACGCGGGACCACAGCTCGTCCAGCCCGGCCCCGGTGAGGCCGGAGCACGTCAGCACCGGCGGGTGCCACAACGCGTCCGGCGGGCGCAGCAGCTTGAGGGCTCCGGCCAGCTCACGGGCGGCCTTGCGGGCGTCCAGCTCGTGCTCACCGTCGGCCTTGTTGACCGCGATGACGTCCGCGAGCTCCAGGATGCCCTTCTTGATGCCCTGCAGCTGGTCGCCGGTGCGCGCCAGGGTCAGGAACAGCGAGCAGTCCGTCATGTTCGCGACGGCCACCTCCGACTGCCCGACGCCGACCGTCTCGACCAGCACCACGTCGAACCCGGCCGCCTCGACCAGCACGATCGTCTCGCGGGTGGCCTGCGCGACGCCGCCGAGCGTGCCGGACGTCGGCGACGGGCGGATGAACGCCTCCTGGTCGACCGACAGCCGGGCCATGCGCGTCTTGTCGCCCAGAATGCTGCCGCCGGTGCGGGTGGACGACGGGTCAACGGCGAGCACCGCCACCCGATGGCCCTTCTCGGTGAGCATGGTGCCCAACGCGTCGATGAACGTCGACTTGCCCACGCCGGGTACGCCGGTGATGCCGACCCGGATCGCGTTGCCCGACTTGGGCAGCAGCTCGATCAGCAGCTCCTGCGCCTTCGCGCGGTGGTCCGCTCGCTTGGACTCGACGAGCGTGATCGCCCTCGCCAGGACGCCTCGGTTGCCTTCGAGGACGCCCTTGGTGAGCTCGGCGACGTCGATCACCCTAGCCATGGTGGCCGAGCTGGTCCGCGAGTTTCACCAGAAGGTCCTTGGCCGCGTCGGCGATCACCGTGCCGGGCGGGAAGATCGCCGAAGCGCCCGCCGCGTACAGCTCGTCGAAGTCCTGCGGCGGGATCACGCCACCGACGACGATCATGATGTCCGCGCGGTCGAGCTTGGCGAGCTCCTCCCTGAGCGCGGGCACCAGCGTGAGGTGACCGGCGGCCAGCGAGGACACGCCGACGATGTGCACGTCGGCCTCCACGGCCTGGCGCGCGACCTCCTCCGGCGTCTGGAACAGCGGGCCGACGTCGACGTCGAAGCCGAGGTCCGCGAACGCCGTCGCGATCACCTTCTGGCCGCGGTCGTGCCCGTCCTGCCCCATCTTGGCGACCAGGATGCGCGGACGGCGTCCCTCCTCCTCCGCGAACGCCTCGACGACCTCGCGGCAGGCGTCCACGTTGGACACTTCGCCGACCTCCTGGCGGTAGACACCGGTGATGGTGCGGATCTGCGCGCTGTGCCGCCCCCACACCTTGCCGAGCGACTCGGAGATCTCGCCGACGGTCGCCTTGGCGCGGGCGGCGTTGATCGCCAGCTCCAGCAGGTTGCCGCCGCCGGTCGCGGCGTTCGTCAGCTGCTGGAGCGCACTGTCCACAGCGGACTGGTCGCGTTCCTCCCTGAGCCTGCGCAGCTTTTCGAGCTGCTGCGCGCGCACGCCGGCGTTGTCGACCTTGAGGACCTCGATCTGCTCGTCGTCGGCCACCAGGTACTTGTTGACGCCGATGACGGGCTGCCGGCCGGAGTCGATGCGCGCCTGCGTGCGGGCGGCGGCCTCCTCGATGCGCAGCTTCGGGATGCCCTCGTCGATCGCGCGGGCCATGCCGCCCGCCTTCTCGACCTCGGTGATGTGCTCCCAGGCCTTCTTGGCGAGCTCGTTGGTGAGCCGCTCGACGTACGCGCTGCCGCCCCACGGGTCGATGACGCGCGTCGTGCCGGACTCCTGCTGGAGAAGAAGCTGGGTGTTGCGGGCGATGCGCGCGGAGAAGTCGGTGGGCAGCGCGAGCGCCTCGTCGAGTGCGTTGGTGTGCAACGACTGCGTGTGGCCCTGCGTCGCCGCCATCGCCTCGACGCACGTCCGCGCGACGTTGTTGAACACGTCCTGCGCGGTGAGCGACCACCCGCTCGTCTGGCAGTGGGTGCGGAGGCTGAGGGACTTCGCGGACTTCGGTTCGAACGTCTGCACGAGCTTCGCCCAGAGCAGGCGGGCGGCCCGCATCTTGGCGATCTCCATGAAGAAGTTCATGCCGACCGCCCAGAAGAAGCTGAGCCGCGGCGCGAACGCGTCGACGTCGAGGCCGGCCGCCTTGCCTGCGCGGATGTACTCGACGCCGTCCGCGAGCGTGTAGGCCAGCTCCAGATCGGCCGTCGCCCCGGCCTCCTGCATGTGGTAGCCGGAGATCGAGATGGAGTTGAACTTCGGCATGTGACCGCTGGTGAAGCTGAAGATGTCGGAGATGATCCGCATCGACGGCTGCGGCGGGTAGATGTAGGTGTTGCGGACCATGAACTCCTTGAGGATGTCGTTCTGGATCGTCCCCATGAGCTGCTCCGGCTTCACCCCCTGCTCCTCCGCCGCCACGACGAACAGGGCGAGGATCGGCAGCACCGCGCCGTTCATCGTCATCGACACGGACATCTTGTCCAGCGGGATGCCGTCGAACAACGTGCGCATGTCGTAGATCGAGTCGATCGCCACGCCCGCCATGCCCACGTCACCGGCCACGCGCGGGTGATCCGAGTCGTAACCGCGGTGCGTGGCGAGGTCGAACGCGACGCTCAGACCCTTCTGACCGGCCGCGAGGTTGCGGCGGTAGAAGGCGTTCGACTCCTCGGCCGTCGAGAAGCCCGCGTACTGCCGGATCGTCCACGGCTGGTTGACGTACATCGTCGGGTACGGGCCGCGCAGGAACGGCGCGATGCCGGGGTAGGTCCGCAGGAAGTCCAGTCCGTCCACATCGGACGGTCCGTAGACCGGCTTGACCGCGATGCCCTCCGGCGTCTCCCACGCCGGCAGGTCGGCCTCGTACTTCGCCGACGGGAGCGGGCCGAGGTCGATGTCCGCGAAGTTGGGGATCATCGCTCCACTCCCAGGAAGTCGAAGGTGTTGTTCAGGATCTCCAGTGCCGGGCAACCCAGGTGCACGTAGCCGTCGACGTTCGCGTCGGTCCTCTTGCCCGCCAGGAGTACCCGTTCCGCGCCCGCTTCGCGCAGGGCCTCTTCCGTCGCGACGGCCTGGTCGGCGTAGCTGGTGTCGCTGCCGCAGATGACCGCGATCCTGGCTCCGGAGGCCCTGAACTTCTCGGCGACGTCTTCCGGGGTCCTGGTCGGGCCCGCGTTCGGGGTGGCGAAACCGCCCGCGTTGAACAGGTTCGCGGCGAAGGTGGCGCGCGCGGTGTGGGCGGCGACCGGGCCGAGGGTGGCGAGGAAGACCTGCGGGCGTTCGGGCTGTGCGTCGGCGAGGTCGCGCAGCTCCTCGAAGGCCTGGGCGTACCGAACGCGCGGCAGCCCGAAACTGTCAGACCCGCTTGGGAGAATTGGGATGGGGGGTGCATCCCCCCTGGGGGTCTGCGAATCCGAATCGATTCCGGGGGCGGGCTCGCGCACGACCGGCTTCTCGGCCAGGTTCGGGAACTCGCTGACGCCCGTGATCGGGTCGCTCCGGTCGGCGAGCCGAGCCGAGCGCGCGGCCCACGTCTCGGCGATCCGGGAGGCGATGAGCTCACGCGCGGCGGCGAACCCGCCCGCGCGTTCGATCTCCTGGAACCACGTCCAGGCGGCAGCGGCCAGCTCGTCGGTCAGCTTCTCCACGTACCAGGACCCGGCCGCGGGGTCGATCACCTCGCCGAGGTGCGACTCCTCCAGCAGCAGGTTCTGCGTGTTGCGCGCGATCCGGCGGGCGAACTCGTCCGGCAGCCCGATCGCCGCGTCGAACGGCTGCACCGTCACCGCGTCGGCACCGCCGAGACCGGCGGCGAGCGTCGCCACCGTGGTGCGCAGCATGTTCACCCACGGGTCGCGCCGGGTCATCATCGCGCTGGACGTCACCGCGTGCTGCACCTGCGGCACGTCCGCACCGGACACCTCGGCGACCCGCGCCCACAGCCGGCGCGCGGCGCGCAGCTTGGCGATGGTCGTGAACTGGTCGGCGGTCGCGGCGTAGCGGAACTCCAGCTGCGCGAACGCCTGCGCGACGCTCAGCCCCGCGTCCGTCAAGGCACGCAGGTGCGACACCGCCAGGGCCAGTGAGGCCCCGAGCTCCTCGGAGTCCGAACCGCCCGCGTCGTGGAACGGCAGCGCGTCGACGACGACGGTCCGCAGGTTCGGGAACTGCTCGACGGCCTGCCTGATGACGTCGAGAGCGTCACCGGAAGGGGTGAGGGCGAGGTTGCCGCGCACCTGGTCGGGCAGCAGCGGTGCCTGGTCGTAGATCCGCAGCATCGTGCGCGCGGCCTCGACGTCGCCGTCCAGCACGATCGGCGCGAGGTCGAGGTAGACGCCGTCCAGCACGCGTTCGAGCGACGAGGCGGGCAGCGCGAGCCACAGCGAGGTGACGCCGCCCTCCAGGTCGTTCATCACCGCGACGGGATCGGGTACGGAGTGGCGCTGGCGGACGTCCCAGCCCTGCTTGGCGGGCGCGAGCGCGTACGGCACCGGCAGCGCGTCGTCGAGGGTGTACAGCGGCTGCAGTTCGATGCCGTCGTACGTCTTGGTGATCAGCGATTCGAAGCTCGCGCCGGTCTTGCTCAGGACGGCGTCGACCATCTCTCGCCACTGTTCCCGCGTGGCCGCGGGGAACTCGTTCGGGCGGAATTCGGCGGGCAAGGCCAACTCCATCATGCGTTGCAGTGTTACCGACCAGTACCGACACGGCTATGTGAGGTTCACCGCCGTTAACGATGCAGTCAGTGTGTCAGGAAGAATTGAAGCGTGGACAAAGCTGACCTGAAGCGCCTGATCGCGGACCGGTACCGGCTGCTGCACGTGCTGGGTCAGGGCTCGATGGGCACGGTGTGGGCCGCGCACGACGAGGTGCTGGGCAGGCAGGTCGCCGTCAAGGGCATCCTGCACACCCCCGGCATGCCCGACAACGCTGCCGACGAGCTGCGGGAACGGACGATGCGCGAGGCACGGGCCATCGCCGCGCTGTCTCACCCGAACCTCGTGACGCTCTACGACGTCGTCCAGCACGACGGCGACCCGTACGTGGTGATGGAGCTGGTGCCGTCGCGCAGCCTGGGCGAGGTGCTGCAGGAGCAGGGCTGCCTCACCGAGAAGCAGGGCGCCGCGGTGCTGGACGCGGTCGCGGCGGCGCTGGCGTCGGCGCACCGGGCCGGGATCACGCACCGGGACGTGAAGCCGGGCAACGTGCTGATCGCCGACGACGGACGGGTGAAGCTCACGGACTTCGGCATCGCGCGCAACGTCGCCGAGGCCACCATGACCGCGCGCGGCATCACGCTCGGCACGCCCGCCTACATCGCGCCCGAGGTCGCCCAGGGCGGTGACGTCTCCGAGGCGGCCGACCGGTGGTCGCTGGGCGCCACGATGTGGGCCGCGATGGCCGGCGAGCCGCCGTACGTGGGCAAGAACGTCATGCAGACGATCAACGCCGTGATCAACGGCGACGTGCCGGTGCCCGCGGGCGCCGGGCGGCTCGGGCCCGTGATCAGCGGGTTGATGCAGAAGGAGCCGTCGGAGCGCATGTCGCTGGTCGACGTTCGGCGGAAGGTCTACCAGCTGCTGCCCGAACCCGGCACCGACGCGTTCGAGGTCCGCGAGGCCGTGCCGCTGCCGGTGGTCGTGCGGCCGAAGCCGAAGATCGAACCGGACGCGCCGCTGGCCGACGATCCGGGGCCGTTGCCGTTCATGATCACCAAGCCGATCACGCCGCAGCGGCGGCGAGGGCCGGCGGCCACGACGTTCCTGCTGGTCGCTGCCCTGTTGCTGTTCGTGGCGGGGTCGGGTGGCGGGTTCGCGCTGATCCGGCTGACGGCCGGGGCGTCGCTGCTGCCGCCGACCCAGCAGACGGTGCAGACGCTGCCGACCCTGCCCACGTCACCGACGCTGGAGCCGCGCACCGCGTCCGCCGTGACGGCGATCGGCGACCAGGGAGGGAAGTTCAAGCTGAGCGTCGAGGCGAACTGGTCGACCTACGCCGAGCAACGCGCGGCCGACAAGCTGATGCCCGCGTCCTCGGTCGTGCACTTCGTGTCCGACACCGGTGCGTACGAGGTCACGGTGCAGCGGTTCCCCGACTTCTACCCGAAGCGGTCCATCAGCGCGTACACGGCCAGCGTGCAGGCGCGGTGGCCGAGCCGGTTCTTCGGCGGCGACAAGGTGCTCACGCCCAACCTCGCGGGGCCGCGCACCGAGGACAGCATCCAGTTCATCTACAAGACGGTGGAGGGTGACGAACCCAACGCGCTGAGGAGGTCGCACTTCTCCCGCGTGCTGCCGTACGGCAACGACCTGTGGGTGATCGAAGTGGTGGTGCCCACAGAGCAGGAGGACGAGGCACGCGTGCGGCTGTTCGACGCGATCGCCTCGACGTTCGCCCCGGTTTAAGCTCTCGCGGTGACTCCAGAAGAGCTGGCCGGCAAGGCCGCGGAACAGATCCAGAGCCGCACCGGCGTGGCGAAGCACGACATCGCGATCGTGCTCGGCTCCGGCTGGCGGCCCGCCGCCGACGTGATCGGTGAACCGGTCACCGAAATCCCCGTCGGTGAGCTGGAGGGCTTCGAGGCGCCGACCGCGCTCGGCCACGGCGGCACCATCCGTTCGGTCGAGGTGGGCGGCAAGAAGGTCCTCGTCGTGCTCGGCCGCACCCACGGCTACGAAGGCAAGGGCGTCCAGAAGGTCGTCCACGGCGTGCGCACCGCCGCCGCCGCGGGCGTGTCGACGATCGTGCTGACCAACGCCGCCGGTGGTCTGCGGCAGGGCATGTCGGTCGGGCAGCCCGTGCTGATCTCCGACCACCTCAACCTGACCTCGCTGTCGCCGCTGGTCGGCGCGCGGTTCGTGGACCTCACGGACCTGTACTCGCCGCGGCTGCGGTCGTTGGCCCAGCAGATCGACCCGTCGCTCGAAGAAGGCGTGTACGCGGGGCTGCCCGGCCCGCACTTCGAGACGCCCGCCGAGATCAGGATGCTGCGCACGATGGGCGCGGACCTGGTCGGCATGTCGACCGTGCTCGAGGCCATCGCCGCACGCGCCGAGGGTGTCGAGGTGTTCGGCCTGTCGCTGGTCACGAACCTCGCGGCGGGCATCACCGGCGAGCCGCTGAACCACCAGGAGGTGCTGGACGCCGGTGCCGCCGCGGCCGAGCGCATGGGCACGCTGCTGCGCGAGCTGGTGGACCGGGCATGAGCCTGACGCCGGCACTGCGTGACGCGACGTTCCGGTGGATCGCTGACGACCCCTCCGACGCGACTCGGACCGAGTTGCAGGGCGTGCTGGCGCGCGCGATGGGCGGCGACCCCGCCGCGGCGGAGGACCTGGCCGACCGCATGGCCGGGCCGCTGACGTTCGGCACCGCCGGGCTGCGCGGACCGGTCCGGGCCGGCACGAACGGCATGAACGTGGCCACGGTGGTCCGCACGACCGCCGGGCTGGCGTCGTGGCTCGGGACGTCCGGGCTGGTGTTCGTCGGGCGGGACGCCCGGCACGGGTCGGAGGAGTTCGCCACCGCCGCCGCCGAGGTGATGGCGGCCGCGGGCTTCGACGTGCGGATGCTGCCGGGGCCGTTGCCGACGCCGGTGCTGGCGTTCCTGGTGCGCAAACACGGTGCGGTGGCCGGGATCCAGATCACCGCGTCGCACAACCCGCCCGCGGACAACGGGTACAAGCTCTACCTGACCGGCGGCTCGCAGATCGTGCCGCCGTCGGACCGGGAGATCGAGAAGGCGATCGAGGCCGTTCCGGCGGCCGTGTCGGTACCTCGATCCGGCGGATACTCGGTCGTGTCCGAGGCCGACGTCGACGCCTACCTGGAACGGGTGGCGTCGTTGCCGCGCCAGAACGCGCGCGGGCTGAAGATCGCGTTGACGCCGATGCACGGCGTCGGCGGCGCGTTCGCGGTGGAAGCGTTGCGGCGCGCGGGTTTCACCGATGTGCACGTGGTGCGGTCGCAGGCGGTGCCGGACCCGGACTTCCCGACCGTGGTGTTCCCGAACCCGGAGGAGCCCGGCGCGTCCGACGAGCTGCTCTCCCTCGCGGCGTCGGTGGACGCGGATCTCGCGATCGCGTTGGACCCGGACGCCGACCGGTGTGCGCTGGGTGTTCGGGACGGCTCGACGTGGCGGATGCTGCGCGGCGACGAGACCGGCGTGCTGCTCGGGTCGCTGGTGCTGTCGACCACCGAGTCCGCGGATCCGTTGGTGGCGACGACGATCGTGTCTTCTTCTTTGCTGAAGTCGATCGCTGCCGCGCACGGTGCCCGGTACGCGGAGACGCTGACCGGCTTCAAGTGGCTGGCACGGGCCGGTGAGGGTCTGGTGTTCGCCTACGAGGAGGCGCTCGGCAACTGCGTCGACCCGGAGTTCGTGGCGGACAAGGACGGCATCTCGGCCGCCGTCGTGGCCGCGGACCTGGCCGCCGGTCTAAAGGCCTCCGGCCGCACGTTGCTGGACGCGCTGGACCAGCTGGCACTGGACCACGGCCTGCACCTGACCGACCAGGTTTCCTTGCGATACACCGATTTGTCGCTGATCGGCGCGACGATGGCCCGGTTGCGCGCCACGCCTCCCGAGGACTTCGCTTCGGAGGACCTGCTGCCCGGCGCGGACGTGCTGCGCTGGACGGCCGACGGCGTGCGGGTGATCGTGCGCCCGTCGGGCACCGAACCGAAGCTCAAGGCGTACCTGGAGGTCGTCGAGCCGGTCACGGACGGACTGGAGTCCGCCCGTGCGGCGGCTCGGCGACGACTGGACGTGCTGCGGGAACGGGTCACCGCACTGGTCAGCTAGCCGGTCAGCCCGACAGGGCGATCATCAGGCAGACCGCGGCGAGCGCGAAACCCCCGCCGGCCACCCAGAAAGCTCTGCTGGTCGGCGGGGCGACCGCGCTGCGGCGCCCCTCGGTGACCGCCGCGACGGCGATCCGCCCGAAGATGTACGCGATCGTGCAAAGCCCCACGCCGAGCCCGAGCAACATCGTGTTGACGTCCCACGGGCTGTGGTCGAATCCCGGCCACAGCGACGCGAAGAGGGGCCCGATCCCGATCATCCCGATGCCGATCGCAAGGCCGAAACCCCAGGTGATGCGACGCTGACGAGGACTGGTGGTCATAAGGGCGGTGGTCTTCATGGTCCCTCCTGTGTACACCCACTAGGACGCTTCACGGGTACCGGGGTTCCGTTTCCGCACCAACAAAAACGCCTGCGGCCCCTTCTCGTCCACGTCCTTCTGACGTTGCAGGCGTGCCACTTCGTTGAACCCGGCATCGGTGGCGTTGCGCACGGTTTCATCGATGTCGTGCCAGTAGACGTAGAGGTCCACGTCGTGGCCGTAGGCGTGCGTCATGTGGTTCTTCAGGTGGCCGAGCTTGAAGGCGTGCAAGAGGTGTCCGCCGGGCTTGAGCACCCGGTGGAACTCTCGCCAGGGCACCTCCTCGGCGGGCATGTGGACCGTGGAGTACCAGACGACCGCGCCGCCGAGGCTGTTGTCCTCGAGATCCAGGTTCGTGATGTCGCCCTGCGTGAAGTTCAGGTGCGGGTAGAGCCTGCGCGCCTCGTCGAGCATGCCGTCGGACAGGTCGACGCCGAACGCGTCCAGGCCCAGCTCGTGCAGGTACTGGGTGATCCGGCCGGTGCCGCAGCCGAGGTCGCCGACCGGGCCTTCCACCAGCTCGGCGAACGCCCGCATGATCGCGGCGTCGAGCGGGCGGCCGTCGTGCGCGTCCGGGACGAGGCGGGCGTAGCTGGCGGCGACGATGTCGTAGGAGGCGCGGGTCATGGTCATCTATGTTGCCGCTCATGGAGTACACGCGGCGTGACCTCGCCCAGGCCGTTCTCGACGCGCATCCCGACAGCCGTCGCGGGCTCAACATGTTCTACGGCGGGTTCAGCAACGAGATGAAGAAGCACCAGGTCAGGATGAGGGACGGCCTGCTGATCGCTTTCGGGGTCGACCTCGACTCGAACATGGCGATGAAGATGATGCTGAACGCCACCGTCAGGTCCAACGCGGCCATCACCGGGCCGATGAGCAACTTCGGCGAGGCCGGCCTGATCATCCGCAGGCTGGAGGGCAGCGGCGTCCTCGACAAGGTGGACGAGATCGACCAGTTGAACAACATGTCGAAGAAGGCACACCTCGACATCGTCGAGGAGTTGCTCGGTCTCATCGACTCCACGGTCGAGACGGTCACCACCGAGGACCTGATCGCGCTCGGCGTGAACGTGACGCCACCGAACCTCGATGACTACGAGATGGACTACTGATGGCGCGGCTGCTGATCGTCCACCACACGCCGTCGCCCGCCCTGCAGGCGATGTTCGAGGCCGTCGTCGCGGGTGCGACCACGCCCGAGATCTCCGGTGTCGACGTGGTCCGGCGGGCCGCGTTGTCCACAACCGCTGTGGATGTCCTGGAGGCCGACGGCTACCTGCTGGGGACGCCCGCGAACCTCGGTTACATGAGCGGTGGCAAGGCGAAGAAATAGCATTCACTGTTCGCCCTGGTCACGGCCACGCGGGAGCACATTCCGGCCCCGCGCAAGCTTTTCGGCAACCGTCCATGAGCTGGTACGACGCAGGGCCTCCGCCGCAGCTTTGAGATCGGCCGCTCCACCACGCTCGTAGACGCGGTGCAAGAACCGTAAGACCATCCACTTCGCGACGAGACCGGACCCAGTCGTCGCGATCACCGCGACAGCAGCCCACCAGATCGACATGGCACTCCACAACAACCAAGCCCACCTGTGAGCACGGAGGGCGATCGTTGTACAGCCATGTTCAGTTGAATCCCTCACAGGGAGGCTTCCCCACCCAGTCGCGTCGTCGGCTCACTCCTGCCCCATCCCACAAAAACAGGCGACGACACGACAGGTGCCCATTACGGACCCACCTGCTGACCGTCAGCCTATCGCGATTGCATCACGTCAACATCTAAGGAAGCCTGACCGGCGTGTCCAAGAGGCTGCTGATCGTCCACCACACTCCATCACCGAACCTGCAAGCAATGTTCGAGGCAGTCATCTCGGGGGCGACCGACCCGGAAATCCAGGATGTGGAAGTGGTACGTCGTCCAGCCTTGTCCACATCCGTTTCCGACGCGCTCGAAGCGGACGGCTACATCCTCGGCACGCCCGCCAACCTCGGCATGATGAGCGGCGCGCTCAAAGTGTTCTTCGATCTCGCCTACTACCCGTGCCTGGACGCCACGCGGGGTCGACCGTTCGGCCTCTATGTCCACGGCAACAACGACACGACCGGAGCGATTCGCGGTATCGAGTCGATCACCACGGGCTTGGCGTGGGAAAAGGTGACCCCGAACGTCAGCGTGACCGGCGAGCCGTCGAAGGGCGATCTACGCGCGTGCTGGGAACTCGGCGCGACGGTCGCCGCACAACTCATGCCCTGAGCAAGCTGTCCAGGAGGTTGAACCGGTCGTCTGTCCGCGCGGACGGCATCCGCGAGGCGAACTCTCGCGCTCGACTCAACGTGTCCCTCGCAGCGTCGAGGGCACCAACTCGTGCGTACGACTCCGCGAGCCACGAGAGATAGAGCGCCACCTCTCGCGAGTGTTCCTCCGGGTAGGTGGCGACAGCGGCTGAAAGCAGCGGTTCGGCTTGGCCAGGGTCACCCAGTTCGATCATGCAACGCCCGGCCATCACATCGATTTCGGCTCTGTTGAGCCAATAAACCCACTCGGGCTCTTCAATTCCAGGTGACCGCTGTTCGTACGCGTCGTCCACGGCATCGAGCACGCGCCGTGTTCCGTCGTGGTCCTTCGTCTTGGCACTCGCCCATGCCACCCGCTCCAACAGCAGCGCCCGAACGACGGGCGTGGCATCACGAGCACCCTTCACCGCAGACCGTGCCAGTAACAGCGCATCATGCGGGTCAGCCACGTTCGCAATCTGGTAGCTCAGCGACGAAAACAGTTGTGCGGCAAGGGAATCATTGCCTGCCTCGGAAGCCGCGGACACTCCACCGAGGTAGAGCCGCTGAGCATCCGCGTACTTACCCGCGTCCGATGCGACCCACCCACCGAGTTGGGCGAGTTCACCCGTCGCGGTCAGCAGCCTTCGTCCCGTGGCGTCGGAGTAAGAACCGTTACGCACCAACGATTCTGTCTCGGACAACTCTTGCCGCACAGCAGGCAGCAGGTCCGTACTTCCAACCACGTCGTCCAGGTGACGCAGCTCGACCACACGAGCTTCTACGGCGTCCGCAAGGGAGTCACCAACCCTGCGGCCGGAACGGCTCTGCACGGCAATCGGAGAGTCCGAGACAAGCCACTCGTGCGCGCGGCGCACCGGATCGCTGCCCAGCGGAACGCCAAGAGCCTGTTCGTAGGCGGTGACGACGTCCGGGAGTGGCCGGCGCTTGCCGTTCTCGATCAGGCTCAGGTACGGCTTGCTGTAGTGCGTGAGTTGAGACATCCGGGACAGGCTGAGTCCGGCCGTCTCGCGCGCTGCCCTGAGGGCAGCACTCAGCTCCGACACGCCCGCTCCCGGTCCGCGTTGTCAACTCTTGTAAACGCGTTGATCAGCATAAACATCGTTTGATCCCGGTAGGAACAGAGGCAGCCAGATCCACCGGGGAGGTTCACCCGCCATGAGCACGATCTACAACCCGTTCTCGCCTGAGTCGGTCGCGGTGAGCCGACTGACAGCGATTGGGTTCGTGGGTCGACGGCTCGGCGAGTTCGACGCGGAGCCGGAGAGCCTGGTCTTCATCCGCCAGCTCAAGGTGGACATCCGCGACCTGGTCCGCGTCGTCGGGCCGGACGAGTGCGAAGCAGTCCGCATGGTCGGCAGTTCTGTGGCGTTGCAGACCTACGGGTCAGTTGCTGAGGTAGTCGCCCGGATCGCGCTCACGTGGCCCGAGATGCCCACCGCCCGAGGAGTGGTGTCGGCATGAACTGGGGCTGGGAACAGACCATCGGCGCGATCCTCGCCGCACTCTCGTTCGCCTTCATCATCGGCGTCGTCATCTGGGATCAGCTCAAAGACCGATGGCCGTTCGTTTATCGCTTCCCGTGGACGTGGTGGAGGCGGCGACCGAGGCGCCGATAGCGCTCGGACCAAGTCACGAACGAGGGGGAATCTTGGATCAGCAACTCTTCCTTCGGCCGACCTCAGTCATCATGCAGCCGGAGACGCTGTGCAATCTCGACTGCACCTATTGCTACCTGCCGTTCCGGCACGAGCGGAACACCATGAAGCTCGCGGTCGCACAAGCGGTAGCCGCGTCAGTACGTCCGTGGGCAGCGTCCGGCACGGTCGAAGTGTGCTGGCACGGCGGAGAGCCGCTGGCCACCGGCCGAGCCCATCTCGGGCGGCTGATGGACGCGTTCGCGGGGATCGACGTCAAGCACGTGGTTCAGACGAACGCGACGTTGATCGACGACGCTTGGTGCGAGTTCTTCGCAGAGCGGGACCTACACGTCGGCGTCAGCATCGACGGCGCGCCCGCCGACAACACGAGCCGCGTAGACCGGCGGCAGATGCCCACGCAGGCAAAGGCGGTGCGCGGCATAGAACTTCTGCGCGCCCACGGTCACGAGGTCCACGCCATCGCGGTGGTGTCCGATCCAACGCCCGAGCGCGCCCGCAGGCTCTACGCCTTCGCCGTCGAGTGCGGGATCGCGCATCTCGGCGTCAACATCGAAGAGCAGGAAGGCGTCAACGTCTCCACCAACGCCCACCGCCAAGACGTCGTAACTGACTTCTGGACGACGCTCGCGGCGAGTTGGCGCGAGAACCCCGCTGTCCGCGTCCGAGAGCTTGAGAGGGCGCTCAGCTATGCAGGTGCGGTCCTCAGGCGTGACAGCGCCACGCATCGTGATGAGACGCTGTTCGATCCTCTGCCGACTGTTGGCCACGACGGCTCGGTAACCCTGATCTCGCCTGAGCTCGCGGGCTTCAACTCGAATCGCGGCACGTTCTCCAGCGGGAAACGTACTGCAAAACACCCTGGTCGAGATCATCGAGCAATCGACATCCGAAGACTCCTGGGTCTCCGAGTTCGCGCGGGGAGTCAAGGCTTGCCAGCTCACATGCCCGTACTTCGACTTCTACGGAGGCGGACATCCGGCCAACCGCTACTTCGAGCACGGCCGCATGGATGGAACCACGACCAACTACTGCCGGAACAGCAAGATTTCACTACTGGAGGGAGTGCTACGCCTTGACCAATCAACAGCTACTGGAGACCAGGATCCTGGAGTGTCGAACGACGCTCGTGGACCTGCTGACCAGGATCGGTCAGCTACCTACACGAATCAACGCTTTTGACAATGACCCCACGTGGGACAACGTGACCGGAGGCGGCGGATTCGACAATCGTCCCACGTGGGACAACTGGGACAAGAAGTAGTCAGTCCGCAACCGTCAGGCCAGCTTCCTTGGCGAACTGAGCACCGAGGAAGCTGGCCTGAACGGCTTCGATCTTCGCTCCTCGCAGGGTCAACAGCCCGCTGACGTCACTAAGCCGGGAAGTCGTGAGGTCACAGCCACCAGCGCGGGCGGCCTCAAATTCAACCTGAGGCACCTCACATTCATCGAAAACTACATTGGAAAGGTCTCCAACGAACACGGCTTCACGGAATGAGCATCGACGGAAGATGACAGCGTTCTTGACCTGATCAATCCTGAAGGTCGCGTAGTCGAACCGGCAGTCCTCCGCGTAGATATCCGAAGCTTGACCAAACGAGGCCCGAAGCCCGATTGCCTGACAGCGAAGAAAGTCCACCCTCCGCGCGGTCACATCAGCGAGGACCGCGTTCGCCAAGTTCACCTCCTCGAACCTGACGTCCGAAAGTTCGAGCGGAGCAAGACGCGATTCCGACAGGTCCACATCCGATACAAGCGACAAAGAAATGGAACCCTCACCGGTGACACCGGACTGATCGCCCTGCCCGACCCGCGCTGTTTCGAGTTCGAAGTCACCACGGAACACGACCACTTCGTCCGCAAGGTCTTCTTCCTCGAACGACGGCCGCTGAATCGTCTTGCCCGCGACTTTCAGGAACTCCATGCAGACACAGTAGCGCACCAAGCAAGCGTCAACGAAGTTGAACACAAAAGGCCCTCCGCGCGAACAATGTCGCACGGAGGGCTTAGCTCCGCTTTCTAAAGCAGGTAGATCAGCGGAACGAATTCTCGCGCTCGACTGACTCGGGCAAGGCTGCGCATCGCAACGGTGATCTCGCCGTACGCGGGCGTGAGCACCGGTCCCAGCTCCACCACTTCGAACCGGGAGAGGGTGCGGACGAGGCCGTTCGGGCTGCACGTGCACGGCAACAATGACACGACAGGTGCGGTGCGCAGCGTGGAGACGGCCACGACCGGGCTGGGGTGGGGTTAGAGAAGGCGACCCAGCACGTGGTGGTCACCGGTGAGCCGAGGAAGGCGCAGCTGGAGGCGCGCTGAGAGCTCGGGGCCACGGTCACGACGCCCCTTTCCGACTAGCCTCCACGCCGCCTGAGCAGGCGTTATGCTGAAACCAGAATATCGGTATTCACAATTCGACATAGACTCACCGGACGAACAGCGATCCACTTGGTGGATGTTGACCGCAGTCACCACCGCCGGCCTTCTCGCGCTGCTGATCCGCGCCACCGGCCGCGTCGCGATCACCTGGTTGGCGCTTCGCGGTACGAAGCCCGCGCAGCGGCCCGCGATCATCCGCGCGCTCAACAAGCGAGTTGTCCACATGAACCCAGGGTTGTCCACAGCTTCTTGTCCCCAACCTGTGGACAACCCTGGGGATAGGTTCGAACGTATGTTCTAGCGGCCGACAGCGCTCATGTCCGGGTAGCGGTCACCGGCCACCGCCGACGCGGGCACCGCGGCCTCGATCGCGGCCAGGTCGTCGGCGGACAGCGACAAGGCGGCCGCCGCGACGTTCTCCTCCAGGTACTTGATCCGCTTGGTGCCCGGGATCGGCACGACGTCGTCGCCCCGGTGCTGCACCCACGCCAGCGCCAGCTGGCCCGCGGTCACGCCGCGCTCGGCGGCGAGGGCGCGCAGCTCCTCGACCATCTTCAGGTTCGTGTCGAGGTTCGCGCCGGAGAACCGGGGCTGTGCGACGCCGCGGAAGTCACCCTCGCCGAAGTCGGCGGCCGAGGTGAAGCGGCCGGTCAGCACGCCGCGGCCCAGCGGCGAGTACGGGACCAGGCCGATGCCCAGTTCGCGGGCGGTCGGCACGATCTCGGTCTCGATGTCGCGCGACCACAGCGACCACTCGCTCTGCAGGGCCGTGATCGGGTGCACGGCGTGGGCGCGGCGCAGGGTCTCGGCGCCTGCCTCCGAGAGGCCGAGGAAGCGCACCTTGCCCTCGGTGACCAGCTCGGCCATCGCGCCGACGGTCTCCTCGATCGGCGTGTCCGCGGGCACGCGGTGCAGGTAGTACAGGTCGATCACGTCGGTGCCGAGCCTGCGCAGCGAGCCCTCGACCGAGGACCTCACGTACTCGCGGTCGCCGCGGACGCTGCGGGTGCCGCCCGGCTCGCGCACGATGCCGAACTTCGTGGCCAGGACGACGTCCGAACGACGGCCCGCGATCGCGCGGCCCACCAGCTCCTCGTTCAGATGCGGCCCGTACATGTCGGCGGTGTCGAGCAGCGTCACGCCGAGCTCCAGGGCCCGGTGGATCACCGCGATCGACTCCGCCTCGTCGCCGGCGCCGTAGAACTCCGACATCCCCATGCAGCCGAGGCCCTGCGGCCCGACTTCCAGCTGTCCCAACAAACGGCTCACGCCGTCGCCTCCAAGTCACGCTCGACCACCGCGTAGTGGTCGATCTTGTAGTCGAGCACCTCCAGGCACGTCTGCAGCTCCGCGATGCGGGAGCGGACGTCGTTGCGGTGCTCGACGAGGATCTGCTTGCGGCGGCCTGCCGTCAGGTCGCCGCGGTGCCTGAGCTGCGCGAACTCGCGCATCATGCGGATCGGCATGCCGGTCGTGCGCAGGCGCGTCACGAAGGCCAGCCAGCCGAGGTCCTCCTCCGAGTAGCTGCGGCGACCACCCGAGTCACGCGCGGGCGGGTCGACGAGCCCGATTCGTTCGTAGTAGCGCAAGGTGTCGATGGACAACCCACTGCGCTGCGCGGCCTGGGCTATCGAGTAACTCACGAGCTCGACGCTATGACCTAGAGCGCGCTCTAGGTCAAGCGGAATCCTTCGGGAGTCCCCACGCTTCGAGATGGCCCGCCATCTCCGGCACGTCGATCTTGTCACGGCCCAGGGCGCGCACGAGTTCGAGCGCGTCATCCTCGTCCGCGTCGATCCAGTACCCGTTGATGTCACACATCGTGACGGCGGAGACCCAGCCGAGCCGCCAGTTTCCCTCGACCAGGGGGCGGGTTCGCACGATCGAGTCGAGTAAAGCGGAGGACTTCAACCACAGCGTGTCGTAAGCCTCCACGCCGAGGACGGTGGCGCGGGGACGGTAGGCCGCCGTGTCCAGCAGACCGATGTCCCGGACGACGAGGTCGCCGCCGGTCACGGCCGTGGCCAGCACTAAGAGGTCCCCGGCGTCGAGGTAGGAGATCACGGCACCCAGTTGATCACAGAGGTCTGACAGTTTCAGGAAGATCCGAGCCTATCCAAAAGACCCCGGTACTTCGGCAGGACCCGCCCGAGCACCTCGCCGAGCTTCTCCTCCTGCTGCATGCGCTGGTAGCGGTCCGCGATCGCGAGACGCACGACCTCCTGCTTGGAGCGCCCCTCGGCCTGCGCCAGTTCAGCGAGCCGCAGGTTCTCCTCTTCGGTCAACCGCAAGGTCATCGCCATGCTCGCGACGGTACCAATGTGATACCACTCCGGCCAGCGGCCGTTAGGATTGCGTGATGCCCCGGCCCAAGACCCACGACGACGCTCTGCGGCGGCGTCTGCTCGAACGGGCGGGCGAGCTGCTCAGCACCGAAGGTCCGGCGGCGGTGAGCCTGCGCAAGATCGCCACCGACGTCAACACGTCGACCACGGCGGTCTATTCCCTCTTCGGCGGCAAACCGGCGCTGCTCGAAGCGCTCTACGACGAGGCGTTCAACCGGTTCGGCGCGCACCTCACGGCGGTGCCGGTCACCGACGACCCCGCGGAGGACCTGGTCCAGATCGGCCTCGCGTACCGGCGCAGCGCGCTCGCGGACCCGCAGTTCTACTCGGTGCTCTACTCGAAGGTCGTCGAGCCGACGAAGGCGATGAGCCGCGCGGCGGGCAGGACGTTCGCACCGGTGATCACCACGGTGCGGCGGGCGGTCGAGCAGAAGGTGTTCCTGGACGAGGACCCGGAGCAGATCGCGATGTCGATGTGGGGCATCGCGCACGGCCTGGTGAGCCTGGAGCTCAACGGCAACCTGCCGCCGGGCATCGACGCCGCCGCCACCTACGAGCTGGCGTTGCGCGCGCACGGCAGGGGGTGGTTGACGGAATCCGGGGAGGCGGCCGCCGCGAAACCTCCCCGGACCCGCTGAACTGTCCGGTCCGGACAGTCCGTCCTACTGGCGGTGCCCTATCTCAGGGCGCCGTCCAGGGCCTTGATCAGTTCGGCGTCGGTGGTGTCACCGTCGAGCGACCAGATCATCGCGCCGCCCAGACGACGGTCGTTGATGAAGCGAGCCTTGCGCTTCATCTCCACCGCGTCGTCGTAGGTCCACCACGTCGTGCCGTCGTAGATCCACGCGAAGCCGGCGCGTTCGTCGCGGTAGACCTTGTACTTGCCGTCGGCCAGCTTCGGCTTGAGGGCGTGGAAGTCCTCGTAGCCCGCCTCGTACGTGGCCGGCGCCGGCGTGCCCGTGCCGAACAGGCCGTTGCGCGTGCCGGGTGCGACACCGGTCCAGCCGCGGCCGTAGAACGGCACCCCGAGCACGGTCTTCGAGCGCGGCGCACCCCGCGAGAGCCACGCGTTGACGGTCACCTCGGAGCTGAACTCGGACGGCGACGGGTCGCCCTTGGGCACGCGCAGCGCGGACTGCTGGTTGGCCGGAGGCTCCCACGCGCCGTGGTAGTCGTAGCCCTGCAGCGTGCCGAAAGTGAGGTAGCAGAACACCTTCGCGGCCTCGAAGCCGCGGTCGACCTGCACCGGGTCGGCGGGCAGGAACGCGGTCAGGTCGCGGTTCCAGCCCAGCTGCCTGCGGTACTCGGCGAGCAGCTTGGTGAAGTTCTGCTTGTCCTCGGGGCGCACGACGTTGGGCGGCTCCATGTTGCCGTTGCTGGCAGGCCATTCCCAGTCGATGTCGACACCGTCGAAGATGCCCTTGGCGGCACCCGCGGGCAGGCCCGGCAGGTTGCCGTTGATCCACATGTCGACGCAGGACCTGACGCTCGCGGCACGCGATTCGGGCGTCAGCGCGGCGTTGGAGAAGTAGCGGGAGCCCGTCCAGCCACCGAGCGAGATGTTGATCCTCAGCTTGGGGTACTTGGCCTTGAGCTGCCTGAGCTGGTTCAGGTTGCCCGCGAGCTGTCCGGGTTCGTCGGCCTTGCCGCTGACGGACTGCTCGGCCGTGTAGGGCATCTGCCAGTCGGCCCACGGGTCGGCGCTGACGCACTTGCCCGACTCGTCGAGGAACCCGAAGGCGTAGTTGAGGTGCGTGAGCCGCGCGGCGGCCCCGCTGTCGACCAGGTTCTTCACCCGGAAGTTGCGGCCGTACACGCCCCACTGGATGAAGTACCCGACCGTGCGGGTCTTCGAGTACCCGTGGTGCCCACTGGTCTCGACATCGGCGTTCGCCGGCACTACGGCCAGCGACGCGGACAGGGCGCCGACCGCGAGAGCGGTGACACCCCATCTCCGTCTGGACATGTGTCTCCTCAAGAACGATCGCGGCAGCGGCGATGTGGTCCAGAGCACGTTAGCTCTGAGGTCTAGACCACTGCTACGTCCGATCGGAGGTATGTCCTAGACCGCCCCGTACAGACGGTCACCGGCGTCGCCCAGGCCGGGCACGATGTAGCCGGAGTCGTTCAACCGCTCGTCCACCGAAGCGGTGACGAGACGCACCGGCAGCTTCGAGTCCTCGAGGTGGTTGATGCCCTCGGGCGCCGCCAGCACGCAGACCGCCGTCACGTCCGTCGCGCCGCGCTGGGTCAGCAACCGGATCGTGTAGGCCATCGAGCCACCGGTCGCGAGCATCGGGTCGAGCACGAACACCGGGCGTCCGGCGAGGTCCTCGGGCAGCGACTCCATGTACGGCGTCGGCTGCAGCGTCTCCTCGTCGCGCGCCAGCCCCACGAACCCCATCTGGGCGTCCGGGATCAGCTTGTGCGCCTGGTCGGCCATGCCCAGCCCGGCCCGCAGCACCGGCACGAGCAGCGGCGGGTTCGACAGCCGGTAGCCGGTGGTGCGCGCGACCGGGGTGTGCGTCCGGTCCTCCGTCAGCGGCGCCTCGCGCATGGCCTCGTAGACCAGCATGACGGTGAGTTCCTGCAGCGCGGCGCGGAAAGCGGCGTTGTCCGTGCGCGCGTCGCGCATGGTTGTGAGTCTCGCCTTGGCGAGTGGATGATCGACGACGAGGACGTCCATGCCCGACACCGTAACCGCTGGGAGGAGCTAGGGGTGTTCGAAGAGATCTACCGGGAGTCCCGTCAGCGCACGGTGGGGCTCGCGATGGGACTGAGCCCGCAAGACCTGGCCCGCACGGTCCCCGCCTGTCCTGAGTGGACCGTGCACCAGCTGATCGCGCACCTCGCGGGTGGGGCCTCGGACTTCACCACCGGACGGATGGAGGGCGCGCCGTCGCAGGAGTGGACCGCGCGGCACGTCGCCGAACGCGAGCACCTCTCCGTCGTCGAGCTCCTGGAGCAGTGGAACGCCGACGGCGACCGCATCGACGCGCTGGAGCAGATCCCGTTCCAGCTGGCCGTGGACGCGATCACGCACGAGGCCGACCTGCGCGGGGCGCTCGGCCGCGAACGCCTGCCGGACGCGGTGTGGCAGCCCACGCTGACCTGGATGTTCGTGCGCCGCCTGCCGGAGGTCACCGCGAAGACGGACTTCGGCGAGTTCGGCGACGGTCCCGTGACCCTGGAGGTCGAGGGCTACGAGCTGTGGCGGGCGTTCTTCGGCAGGCGGTCCCGCCGCCAGATGGAGTCGTGGCGCTGGTCCGATCCGTCCCCGATCGAGAAGATCCCGTTCTTCCCCTCCCGCGCCACCGATCTGGTGGAGTGAACGCTGTTAACTGAAGAGGTGTAGGGTCGGCCGCGTGACAGATCACGTGCGCATCGGAGTGCTCGGCGCGGCCATGATCACGCCGCCCGCTGTCATCCGGCCGGCCCGCTCCTCGACCGTCGCCGAAGTCGTCGCGGTGGCCGCCCGGTCGGCGCAGCGCGCCCAGGCCTTCGCCGACAAGCACGGCATCCCGCGCGTGCACGGCTCCTACGAGGACCTGCTCGCGGATCCGGCCGTCGACGCCGTCTACAACCCGCTGCCGAACGGCCTGCACGGCAGGTGGACGCTGGCCGCGCTGGAAGCCGGCAAGCACGTGCTGTGCGAGAAGCCGTTCACCGCCAACGCCGCCGAAGCCGCGGTGGTGGCCGAAGCCGCCGCCAAGTCCGGGCTCGTGGTGATGGAGGCGTTCCACTACCGCTACCACCCGCTGGCGCAGCGCGTGGACGAGATCATGAGGTCCGGGGTGCTGGGCCCGTTGCGGCACGTGGAGGCCTCGCTCTGCTTCCCGCTGCCGATGTTCTCCAACATCCGCTACGACTACTCGCTCGCGGGTGGCGCGATGATGGACGCCGGCTGCTACGCCGTGCACATGGCGCGCCTGCTGGGCGGCGAAGAACCCGAAGTCCGGTCGGCACGGGCGTTGCTGCGAGGCCCGTCCATCGACAGGGCGATGCGCGCCGAGCTGCGCTTCCCCTCCGGCCACACGGGTTCCGTGCACGCGTCGATGTGGTCGTCGACCGTGCTCAAGATGTCGATGAAGGCCATCGGCGAGAACGGCACGCTGAGCGTCTTCAACCCCATCGGGCCGCACGTGTTCCACCGGTTGTCGTTGCGGCTCAAGAACAGGAGCTCCGCCGAGACGTTCGGGCGGCGTCCGACCTACGCCTACCAGCTCGACGCGTTCACCGACGCGGTGCTGCACGGCAAGCCGTTCCCGACGACCGCGGACGACGCCGTGAAGAACATGACGGTGATCGACTCGATCTACCGGGCGGCGGGGCTGCCGTTGCGCCAGCCGACCGTGTGACCCAGAACACCCAACCCGCCCTCCCTCTCGCCGTGTCCTGAGTGAGGACAGAAGGGGGAGGGTTGGCTGACCACGACTACACCGAGTACGTCACGGCGGCGCTGCCCTGGTTGCGGCGCACCGCCTACCTGCTCTGCGGTGACGTGCACGGCGCCGACGACGTCGTGCAGGTCGCGATCACGCGGCTGTACGCGAACTGGCGCAGGGCGAAGGCCGCCGACAACCTCGACGCGTACGTCCGGGCGATCCTCGTCCGGACGTTCCTCAACGAGCGCAGACGCCCGTGGAGCCGGATGCGCCTCTTCGACCGGGTCGACGAGCTGTCCACCGTGACGAACCCGGAGTTCGAGACCCGCGAGGAGGTCCGGGTCGCCCTGATGCGCGTGCCCGCCGGTCAACGCGCGGTGCTCGTCCTCCGCTTCCTGTTCGACCTGCCCGTGGCCGAGGTCGCGCGCGCCCTGCGCTGCTCGGAGGGCACGGTGAAGAGCCAGACGTCGGCCGGGCTGACGACCCTGCGCGCACAGTTGGGAGTGACTCAGCGATGACTCGAATGTCCGAAGAGGACGGTGCACTGCTGCTCGGCCCGCTGCGCGCCGTCGACGTTCCGGCGTCCACCGGGGTCAACGTCCAGCGCGCGATCAGGTCCGGGAAACGCACGAAGGCCTTGCGGGTGACGGCGGCCGGGGCGTTCGTGCTGATCGTCGCGGGCCTGCTGCCGTTGATGATCCGGCCTGCCGCGGCACCCGCACCGGCCGCCGGCGCGTTCGACCCGTTCGTGCGCACGATCAGCGCAGGTCCGGTGCCCGGCCTGCAGACGAGCGCGTACTTCACCGGGCGAGAGCGTCAGTTGATCACGCTGACGCCCGAGCCCGGCGGCCACCAGTCCGGACTCGTCGAGGTGAACGCGGCGGGCGCGGTCGGTACGCCGTCGGGCGAACCGATGCCGGACGTCAACGGCAGGCGCGCGCTCTGGACCGGTACGACGGTCGCGGTCGAGTGGGAGCGCGGCGCGTGGGCTTTCGTTCAGGTGCAGGGATTTCCCGACGACCGCGACCGCGCGCGACTGCTCGCCGAGAGCCTGTCGTTCGACGAGCACGTGCAGATCAGGTTCCCGTTCACGGTGGAGACGTCGTGGCAGCTGGACGGCGTGCGCGACACCAGCGGCGTCGTCGAGCTGGTGTTCACCAACGGGGTTCGCGTCTCGTCGCGCGGCGCGGAGGGCAGCGTCCCGTACGCGGAGCTCCGCGAGGTGAGCGGCTCCGTGCGGCCGGCCGACCCTCCGGTCACGAACCCGCTGCGCTGACACCACCCGATTCAGTGGCCGCGCAACCCGATCCGGGAGTAAAGAATCGACAAAGCGACTCCGAAGTGTCTGCTGACCAGTTGAGACGCGGAGGAGCGAACGGTGACGATCGAGCAGAAGCCCGTCCAGCAGCTGTGCGAATCGCCGCTGCTCATCCTGGGTGTGTCGGCCTCACTCGCCGTGGCGATCGGCGTGCTGCCGATGACGTGGGGCTACAGCCCGGCGCTCGCCTCGGCCCTCGGAGCCCTGCTCGTTCTCGCCTTCGCGATCACCGTGAAGTTCGCACCGAACCGCAGGTGACCGCTCTAGACTCGATCGGGTGAGCGACGAGCTGGTACCCGCTGACCAGAGCCACCTGCGAGCCTCCGACGCGGACCGGGAACGGGTCGCCCAGGTGCTGCACAAGGCGACCGCCGAGGGCCGCCTCGACATCCACGAGCTGGACGAACGGCTCGCGGCCGTCTACGCCGCGAAGACCTACGGCGAACTCGTGCCCATCACCGCGGACCTGGTGCTGAGCGGTCTGCCCCAGACCCCGGTCGTGCCGCAGTACCAACCGGCTCTGAGCAACCGCATCGGCGGCGAGCCGGGCAGTGCGACGTCCGTCGCGTTCTGGTCCGGCGTCGACCGCAAGGGCCAGTGGGTGGTCCCGCGGCTGCACAACGCCGTCGCGGTCATGGGCGGCATCGACCTCGACCTGACCAACGCGCACTTCGCCGAGGCCGAGGTCACCATCAGCGTGTTCGCGTTCTGGGGCGGTGTCGACATCCGCGTGCCGGACGACATCAACGTGAAGGTCGAAGGGTTCGGCATCATGGGCGCGTTCGAGAACCGGGCGCCGGCGCGGCCGCACATCCCCGGTGCGCCGACGGTGCGCATCACCGGGCTCGCGATCATGGGCGGCGTCGACGTGAAGGGGCCGAAGAAAAAGAAGTCCCAGGTGCTGCGCGAACTGCTCGACTGATGCGGGTGGCGGACTTCGTCGAGCTGGCGGAGATGGCCGGCGCGACCGTCTGGCTCAAGATGGACGGGGAACGCGCCACGAAGAGGTGGACCGTGCTGATCTCCAGCGCGGACTTCGTGAGCCGCACGGACGTCAACCGGCTCGACCAGGCGCTCAGGTTCGCGCGGAACGAGTTGGCGAAGCTGCCGGGTGACTGGTCGTGGCTCGACGACCCGATCGAGGACCTCGACGACGTCGCCGAGTTCTACGAGGAACGCGGTCGCGACGGCGAGATCGTCATCATCGATCGGCCCGAGCTGTTGCGCTGACGAACGACTTCCGCTGGACGAGCGCCCGGTGCCGTTGCTCAGAGCAGCCTTGCGCCCATCTCCCGGCACAGTTCGTCCGCCCGGACCCGGTGGTCCACGTGATCGGGCAACGCGCGAGCGAGCCCGTCCAGGGCGTGCGCCTCCTCGATCCGGTACTCGATCTTCTCCGCGATAGCGAGCGCCGCGCGGTACTGCTCCGCCGCTTCCGCCGGCCGTCCGGCGGCGAGCTCGATGGCGCCCATGACGTTGTGCATGGTGCTGAGGTGGTCGAGCGCGACGCCGTGCCCGAGCGCCGCGAAAGCCTTGTGCGCGAACGAACGCGCCTCGTCGAGCCGTCCGGCGCGGCGCATCGCGCCGGCCGTCTTGATCAGGCCGCGCATGACGTAGTGGTCGTTGCCGACCTGCTCGGCCAGCGCCAGACCCTGCGCGAGGAGCACGAGGGCGCGGTCGTGCTCGCCCAGCACGCTGTGCGTGGCGCCGAGGCCGCAGAGGATCGACGCCTCCTCGCTCTGCTCGCCGAGCTCGCGGACGAGGTCGAGCGACTCGGTGAACCGCCCGAGCGCCTTCTCCGCGTCGCCGCGGGCCAGGTGGGCGCGGCCCATGTTGCTGACGCAGATCGCGTGGATCCGGAAGGACTCGATGATCCGTTGCGGCACCAGCCCTTCCTCGGCGACGGCGAGGGCCTCGTCGAAGCGTCCGAGGCGGTGCAGCACCATCGCCTTCATGGCCTGCGAGTCGCCTTCCCAGCGCATGTCGCCGAGCTCCTGGGCCAACGCCCGTGCGTGCTCCGCGTGCCCCAGCGCCTCCCGGTAACGGCAACGGCCGTAGGCCAGGTTGGCCAGGCCGAACGCCACGCCCATCTCCTTGTCCAGGTCGTCGGACCGGCGCGCGGCGGCGAGCGCCAGCACGTGCAGCTCGTCCAGGTCGTCGAGCCGGTGCGTGATGACCAGGCTGTGCCCGATGTCGCGGGTCAGCGCCCACGTGTTGTGGTCGTCGCCGATTTCCGCGAGCAGACGCGCGGACGCCAGGAGGTTCTCGCGTTCCGTGCGCAGCCACGTCATCGCGTCGCCGATGTTGCGCAGCACCGGCGGTTCGAGCGGCACCCGGTCGACCTTCGGCGACGAGTCCGGCCTGCCCGGCTGGAGGATGTGCGCCGCGGTGTTCGCGACGTGCAGGTAGTAGTCGAGCAGGCCGCGCGGTTCGTCGTCGGACAGCGAGCGCGCGAACTCGCGCACCAGGTCGTGGAACGTGTACCGGCCGCGCACGTGCTGCACGAGCAGGTGGTGGTCGAGCAGGTCCTCCAGCAGGTCGCGGGCGTCGTGGAACGACACGTCGGCCAGCGCGGCGGCCCCGTGCGCGTCGGCGTCGGGACCGGGCAGCCGGCCGAGCAGGGTGAACATCCGTTGCTGCGCAACGCTCAGCTGGTCGTACGACAGCAGAAAGGAGGCGACGACGGTCCGGTCCCCCGAGGTCAGCTCCGGCAACGTCCGCCGGTGCTCCCGCAGCCGTTCCACCAGGTCCGCGACCGTCCACTTCGGACGGCTGGCGAGTCGCGCCGCGGCGATCCGCAACGCGAGCGGCAACCTCCCGCACGTCTCGACCAGTGCCGCGACGGCCTCCGGTTCGGCCGCGGCCCGTTGCCCCACCACGCCGGTCACCAACGCCGTCGCGTCGTCGGCCGGCAGCACGTCGAGCGACATCGCCGCCGCCCCGTCGACCATCAGCCGCAGCCTGCTGGTGACGAGCGTGAGGCTGCCCGGCGTCCCCACCAGCAGTGGCCGCACCTGCTCGGCGGACGCCGCGTTGTCGAGCACCACGATCGCCCGCCGCCGCGCCATCTCCGCCCGCCAGGCCGTGACGCGCTGGTCGAGGTCGCCGGGGATGCGCGACGACGGCACCCCGACCGCCTGCAGCAGGTGCCGCAACGCCGCGTGCGCGGTCACGGGCTCACGGCCGGGCGTGAACCCGTGCAGGTCGACGAAGATCCGCGCGTCCGGGAACCGTTCGCCGAGCCGGTGCACCGCGTGCACGACGAGCGCGGTCTTCCCGACGCCCGCCATGCCGTCGACCACCACGACCTGATGCCCGTCGCCGAGCCCGGCCAGCTCCTCCGCGCGCCCGGTGAAGTCCGGCACGTCGAACGGCAGCGCGACGACCTGTTCGCCCGGTGCCTCCAGCGCCGGGTCCGCCCGGAGGATCCGCGCGTGCACGTCCCGCAGCTCGGCGCCGGGATCGATGCCCAGCTCGTCCGCCAGCAGCTCGCGCGTCTCCTCGTACCGCCTGAGGGCGTCGGCCTGCCGGCCGGCGCGGCACAACGCGATCAGTTCGAGCCTGACCAGGCTCTCCCGCAACGGGTTCGCCGCCGTCAGGCTCGTCAGTTCGGCGAGCACCGGCTCCCCGGTGTCGAGCGCCTTCGCCGCCCACGCCTCGGCCACGGACAACCGTTCCGCGGCGAGCTTCGTCCGCAGCGCGGCGACCACGTCCGAGTCGGTCAGCCCGCCCAGCGCGTGCTCCGGCCACAGGTCGAGGGCCTTCTTCAGCTCCTGGTCGCGCACCAGCGCACGGGCCGCGTGCAGGTCGACGACCCGCGGCTCGACCTCCAGCACGTACCCGGCGGCCCGCTTGCCGATCTCGGCCCCGGCCGTCCTGAGCACCTTGCGCAACCGCGACGAGTAGCTGTGCACCAACGCCCGCGGGTCTCCCGGCAGCGTCTCACCCCACAGCGCGTCGACGAGCCGGTCCACCGGCACCGCCGTGCCGGCCTCGATCGCGAGCATCGCGAAGAGCGTCCGCTGCAGGGGTGAGCCGAGCGGCAGGCGTTCGCCGTCCACCCAGGCGTCCACGGACCCCAGCAGCGTGATCCTCAGCACGTCAGCCACCCCCACATGATCCAGGATGACGGCCACTCCCCCGAGGAGGTTGCGCGTGCCGTTCAGATACGCCTGATCAGCGCAAACGGCTTCACTTAGGACGGGCGTCCCATTCCGCTTAGACTCGCGGTCATGGCTGCTCCAACGACACTGCCGTCGGCCCTGGCTGACGCCGTGCGCGACGAATCGTCGCTGCGGCGGTTCCTGCACGGGCTCCCCGGCGTCGACCAGGTCGGCGTCGAGCAACGAGCCGCGGGCCTCGGCACGCGGAGCATCAAGAAGGCCTCGAAGCTGCACGCCATCGACCTGGCGATCAGCATGGTGGACCTGACCACGCTGGAAGGCGCGGACACGCACGGCAAGGTGCGCAGCCTCGCCGCCAAGGCGAAGCGCCCCGACCCCGAGCGGCCGGACGTGCCGCGGGTCGCCGCGGTGTGCGTCTACCCGGACATGGTCAGGACGGCAGCGGACGAGCTCAAGGGCACCGGCATCAACATCGCCAGCGTCGCGACGGCGTTCCCCAGCGGCCGCAGCACGATGGACATCAAGCTGGCCGACACCCGGTTCGCCGTCGAGCAGGGCGCGACCGAGGTCGACATGGTGATCGACCGGGGCGCGTTCCTGAGCGGCCGGTACGGCGCGGTGTTCGAGGAGATCGTCAAGGTGAAGGAGGCCTGCGGGGGCGCGCACCTCAAGGTCATCCTGGAGACCGGCGAGCTCGTGACGTACGACAACGTGCGCAGGGCGTCCTGGCTCGCGCTACTGGCCGGTGGTGACTTCATCAAGACGTCGACCGGCAAGGTGCAGCCCGCCGCGACGCTGCCGGTCACGCACGTGATGCTGCAGGCGGTCAGGGACTGGAAGAACCAGACCGGCGAGCTGCGCGGGGTGAAGCCCGCGGGAGGCATCCGCAGCACCAAGGACGCGATCAAGTACCTCGTGGCCGTGCACGAGGTGGCCGGACCCGAGTGGCTCGACCCGCACCTGTTCAGGTTCGGCGCGTCGACGTTGCTGAACGACCTGCTCATGCAGCGGCGGACCCAGTTGGACGGCCACTACAGCGGCCCGGACTACGTGACGGTGGACTGAAGACATGTGGGAATACGCCCCCGCGCCCGAGTCGCGGGACATCGCGAACCTCAAGCCGAACTACCGGATGTTCGTCGACGGCAAGTTCGTCGAGGGCACCGGAGAGCCGCTCAAGACCATCAACCCGGCCACCGAGGAGGTGCTGGCGGAGGTCTCGACCGCGTCGCAGTCCGATGTGGACACCGCGGTCAAGGCGGCGCGCAGGGCCTACGACCGCGTGTGGTCGAAGATGCCCGGCAGCGAGCGCGCCAAGTACATCTACCGGATCGCGCGGCAGATCCAGGAACGCGCGCGTGAGCTCGCGGTGCTGGAGTCGCTCGACAACGGCAAGCCGATCAAGGAGTCGCGCGACGTCGACGTGCCCACGGCGGCGGCGCACTTCTTCTACCACGCGGGGTGGGCGGACAAGCTCTCCTACGCGGGCTACGGCCCGGACCCGAGGCCGCTGGGCGTCGCGGGCCAGGTGATCCCGTGGAACTTCCCGCTGCTGATGGCCGCGTGGAAGATCGCGCCCGCGCTGGCGTGCGGCAACACCGTCGTGCTCAAGCCGGCCGAGACCACGCCGCTGACGGCGCTGGTGCTGGCGGAGATCATCCAGCAGTGCGACCTGCCGCCGGGCGTCGTCAACATCATCCCCGGCGCCGGTGACGTCGGCGCGTCGCTCGTCGGGCACCCGGACGTGAACAAGGTGGCGTTCACCGGGTCCACCGACGTCGGCAAGATCATCCAGCGGGAGCTGGCCGGTACCAACAAGAAGCTGACGCTGGAACTGGGCGGCAAGGCGGCGAACATCGTGTTCGACGACGCGCCGCTCGACCAGGCCGTCGAGGGCATCGTCAACGGCATCTTCTTCAACCAGGGCCACGTGTGCTGCGCCGGATCGCGGTTGCTGGTGCAGGAGTCCATTGCGGACGAACTGCTGGAGAAGCTGCACACGCGGGTCAGCACGCTGCGCGTCGGCGACCCGCTGGACAAGAACACCGACGTCGGCGCGATCAACTCGCGCGAGCAGCTCACCAAGATCGAGGAGCTGACCGAGTCGGGCGAGGCCGAGGGCGCCCAGCGGTGGACGTCGTCGTGCCCGTTGCCCGACAAGGGTTTCTTCTTCGCCCCGACGGTGTTCTCCAACGTGTCGCAGGCGATGCGGATCGCCCGCGAGGAGATCTTCGGCCCGGTGCTGTCGGTGCTGACGTTCCGCACGCCGGACGAGGCCGTGGCCAAGGCGAACAACACGCCGTACGGCCTGTCCGCGGGCGTCTGGACGGAGAAGGGTTCGCGGATTCTCTGGATGGCGCAACGGATGCGCGCCGGCGTGGTGTGGTCCAACACGTTCAACCGCTTCGACCCGGCCGCGCCGTTCGGCGGGTACCAGGAGTCGGGCTTCGGCCGTGAGGGCGGCCGCACCGGTCTGGAGGCCTACCTCGATGTCTGATCGCGTCTCGGTCGCGAAGACCTACAAGCTCTACATCGGCGGCGCGTTCCCGCGGTCCGAGTCGGGCCGCAGCTACCCGGTGACCGACTCGAAGGGCGCCTTCCTCGCCAACGCCGCGCAGGGCTCCCGCAAGGACGCCCGTGACGCGGTCTCCGCCGCCCGCAAGGCCTTCCCGGGCTGGTCGGGTGCCACGGCGTACAACCGCGGCCAGGTGCTGTACCGGGTGGCCGAGGTGCTGGAGGGCCGCCGCGAGCAGTTCGTCAGCGAGGTCGCGGCCTCCGAGGGCGTGCCGCTGAAGAAGGCGCAGTCCCTCGTGGACACCGCGATCGACCGCTGGGTCTGGTACGCGGGCTGGACGGACAAGATCGCGGCGGTGCTCGGGTCGTCGAACCCGGTCGCTGGGCCGTACTTCTCGTTCTCCACGCCGGAACCGACGGGTGTGGTCGCGGTGCTCGCGCCGCAGCAGTCGTCGTTGCTGGGCCTGGTGTCCGTGATCGCGCCGGTGATCGCCTCCGGCAACACCGCGGTGGTCATCACCTCGCAGGACCGGCCGCTGCCCGCGATCACCCTGTCCGAGGTGCTCGCCACCAGCGACGTGCCCGGCGGTGTCGTCAACATCATCACCGGCCGCACCGCGGAGATCGCGCCGTGGCTCGCGTCGCACGCCGACGTGAACGCGCTCGACCTCACCGGCGCGCCGGAGTCGCTGCGCGCCGACCTGGAGCGGTCGGCGGCCGGCACGGTGAAGCGCGTGCTGCGCAACAAGGCCGGCGAGGACTTCGCAGTCACGCCGGACCTGTCGCGCCTGCGCGCCTACCTCGAAACGAAGACGGTCTGGCACCCCATGGGGGTCTGAACCCGTGCGGCGGCGGGCCCGGTCAGGAGTTGACCAGGCCCGCCCGCCACGCCCACGAGGCGATCTCCACGCGGTTGCGCACGTTCAGCTTGGTCTGCACGGACGCCAGGTGCGTCTTGACCGTGGACAACGACAGGAAGAGCGCCGACGCGATCTCCTGGTTCGTGAGCCCGCGCGCCACCTCCCGCACGACGTCCTGCTCGCGCGCGGTCAGCAGCCCGAGGTCCGGCTTGTCCGCGGGCCGGGAGAAGTGCTCCAGCATCCGGACGGTCACCTGCGGCGAGATCAGCGCGTTGCCCTGCGCCGCCGCCCGCACGGCCTCGACCAGCAACGCCGGACCGGCGTCCTTGGTCAGGAACCCGGACGCCCCGTTCTCCAGCGCCGTGTGCACGTACTCGTCCAGGTCGAACGTGGTCACCACGACGACCTTGGTGGACCCGGAGAGCTTCTTCGTGACCTCCAGGCCGTCCAGGCCCGGCATGCGGATGTCGAGCAGCGCCACGTCCGGCTTGTGCTCACGGGCGGCGGTGACCGCCGAGATCCCGTCGGCGACGTCCGCCACGACCGTGATGTCCGGCTGCTTCTCCAGGATCATCCGAAACCCGACGCGGACCATCTCCTGGTCGTCGGCGATGAGAACCGAGATCACTTCGTCCCTTCCAGGGGTAGCTCGGCGAGCACCTGCCAGCCGTTCTCGCGCGGACCCGCGGAGAACAGGCCGCCGAGCAGGTCGACCCGCTCACGCATGCCTACGAGACCGTAGCCACCCTGGTTCAGCTCGTGCGGGCGGCCGTCGTCCGCGACGATCACCCGCAGGGCGCCCCGAGGGGTCCTGGAGATCTCCACGTCGATCATGGTGGGGCTCTGCGCGTGTTTGTGCACGTTGGTGAGCGACTCCTGGACCAGGCGCAACACCGAGCGGCCGAGCTCGGGCGGCACCTCCTCGGGCAGGTCGATCCGCAGCCTGGTCTCGAAGCCCAGCTCGCGGGTGCGTTCGACGGTCGAGATCACGTCGGCCGCGAGGTCGGTCGTCGCCACGTCGCTCTCGCCCTGGCGCAGCGTGCCGACCAGCCGCCGCATCGCGCCCAGTGCTTCCGTGCCCGATCGGACAATGCCCGGCAGCAACCGGTGGGCGGCGCGCGGGTCGTCGTCGGAGACCTCCAGCGCGGCCTGGGCCTGCACGAGCATGCCCGTCACGTGGTGCGCCACCACGTCGTGCAGCTCGCGGGCCAGCGCGATCCGCTCCTCCTTCTGGGCGTCGGTGACGGCGGCGGCGATCAACCGGCCGCTCTCGGTGTCGCGGGCGCGGAAGTAGAGGCCGGTGCCGACCGCGAGCGAGCCCAGCACGAGCGAGCCGATCATCTCGTTGTAGTTGCTGGACGAAAGCCAGTTGTTGCGCACGATGGCGGCGAAGAAGCTCACGGCCATCAGCGAGCCCACCGACCACGCGGCGGCCCGGCGCGGCTCCTCGCGCACGATGACCGCGGTCAGCACGAGGCACGCGGCGGTCTCGGCGACGGTCAGCGGGCTCAGCAGCGTGGGCAGGCTGACGTGGAACAACCGGATGACGAACGACGCCGTGAAGATCGACGCCACGGTCACCGGAATGGTGAAGGCACGCGACTTGAACGACACCACGGCGGCGATGCACGGAGGCACGCTGAGCAACCACACGAGCGCCTCGGCGCTGCGCGGTCCGCTCATCAGGATCAGTTCGCCGAGCATCAGCAGGGCGAGCACACCGGCGATCGGCCATTGGCCCCGATGGTTGTCCACGATGGACAACGGTAGGACCACCACACCTCTCCGGCCTCGGTCATCCGGCTGATCCGGTGTGTCGTGAAGGCTGAGGTTTTGCCGGTCCGCACGCGGCACCGTCAACAGCATGAATTCCGTTCTGGCCGCTCGTGGCCTGGTCAAGACCTACGGCGACGTGCACGCGCTCGCCGGGGTGGACATCGACATCTCCGCCGGGGACGTGCTCGCGGTCGTCGGGCCGTCCGGTTCCGGCAAGACGACGCTGCTGCACGTGCTGTCCGGCATCCTGCGCGCCGACGGCGGCGAGGTGTTCCTCGACGGGCGCGCGATCGGCGAGCTGAACGAGACGGGACGCAGCGAGCTGCGGCGCACCGCGTTCGGGTTCGTGTTCCAGTCCGGCATGCTCGTCGCCGAGCTGACCGCGGAGGAGAACGCCGCGCTGCCGATGCTGCTCGCCGGCCGGTCCCGGGAGGAGTCGCTCGGCGCGGCGCGGCTGTGGCTCGGCCGCCTCGGCCTGCGGGGCCTGGAGAAACGGCGTCCCGGTGAGCTGTCCGGCGGGCAGGCGCAACGGGTCGCGATCGCACGGGCGCTGGCCCACCGGCCGCGGGTGATCTTCGCGGACGAACCGACCGGTGCCCTCGACACCCGCACCGGTCAGGAGATGATGACCGCCCTGCTGCAGGCCGCCGAGGAGACCGGCGCGGCCGTCGTGATCGTCACGCACGACAAGGCGATCGCCGACCGGGCGCTGCGCGTGGTCGAGATCCAGGACGGCCGGATCGCCCAGAAGATCGACACGGCGGTGTCCGCGTGAGGATCGCTCTCGCGGTGCTGCGCAGGGACCGCCGCAGCCAGGTCGCCACCGTGCTGGTCGCGCTCGGCGTGATGATCGCGGTGTCGCTGGTGCTGTGGCTGATCGCCGCACCGAACGGCCTGCAGGCGCGGGCGGACCGCACGGCGTGGCGCGACGTCCACGGTCAAGGCGACAAAGGCGCGATCTCCGTCGCGGTGAACCGGGACTCCTTCGACGGCAAGCTCATCGAGCGGTTCGACGTCGCGCGCAACGAGCCGGGCGACGTGCCGGTGGCCAAGGGCATCGCGAAGTTCCCCGAGGCGAACGAGGTGCTGCTCTCCCCCGCGCTCGCGGATCTCGTGCGCAGCACCCCCGCGGAGAACCTCGGCAACCGCTTCCCCGGCAGGCTGGTCGGCGAGCTCGGGCCGGAGGCGCTGAAGTTCCCCGGTGAGCTCGTCGCGATCATCGGTCACGACAAGGTCGAGAACGGCTTCCCGGCCACGGGTCTGAAGGGCGGCGCCGGCTCGTACCGCGACGACTACCACGGCATGCTCTACCTGCTCACCCGTGTCGGGCTCGTGGTGCTCGTCGTGCCGTGCCTCGTGCTGGTGGCGTCGGCCGCCCGGTTGACCGCCGCGAAACGGGAACGGCGGCTGGCGGCGTTGCGGCTCGCCGGTGCCAGCCCCCGGCAGGTCGTGATCATGACCGCCGTGGAGACCGCGATCGGCGCGGTCGCGGGCAGCGTGCTCGGCGTGCTGCTGGCGCAGCCGTTCAGCCACATCACCGCCGAGATCCCGTGGGAGGGCGGCACCTGGTATCCGGGTGACTTCGTGGCGGAACCCGCGGTCGTGGCGGCGGTGGCGGTGCTCGCGCCGGTGCTGGTGATCGCGGCGGCGATCATGGGGCTGCGCCGGGTGGTGAACCGGCCGCTCGCGGCCGAGGAGAAGCGCGGGGTGCGGTCGTGGCGGCTGCTGATGATCGCCGGGGCGTTGGGCGTGTTCTTCCTCGGCATCGTCTACGCGCAGCAGGCCAGGGGCGGCAACCAGTTCACCGTGGTGCTGCTCGGTCTCGGCGCGGTGGCGCTCGCGCTGGTGCTGGCGGGCCCGGTGCTGACGGCGTGGGTCGGCAGGTTCTTCGTCGGACGGTGGCGCAGGCCGTCGACGTTGCTCGCGGGGCGCCGGCTCTCCGGTGACCCGGTGGCGGCGTTCCGCGGCTCGGCGGGCGTGGTGATCGCGGTCTTCACCGGGTCGATGGCGCTGACCATGTTGCCGGGCCTGGAAAGCCAGGTGCCGTTCCGCGACGAGACGTGGAAGACGGACGCGATCGTGGCGGAGCAGGTGACCCACGACGTCACCCCGTTGCGGCTCGCGACCTCGGCGCCGATCGTCCCGATGCTCGACGGCACGGTGAGCACGGGCAAGGAACACGACTACGGCACGTACGTGATCGTCGGCAAGTGCGCGGACGTGGCCAAGGTGCTGAACGGGCTGTCGTGCCGGCCGGGACCTGCCGTGTACGCGCCGTCGAAGCCGAACGGCGACGTGTTCCGGTCGAGCGGGCCGCACGACGTGGTGACGGCGAACCTGCCCGCGCAGTACGAGACACGGCCGTTCAACGGCAACGGGCGGATCACCGCGGTGGTCGATCCGGAACTGCTGCCGGGCGTCGAGGGTCACGTGTCGATGGTCGGCGTGCCGACGACGCCCGAGAACCGCGACGCCGTGCACACCGCGCTGGTCGGCACGCTGCCGGGCGTGCAGCTGGTGGACGGCGAGCTGAGGGGCCTCTACGGCGACACGCTGATGGCCGACCTGGAACGCGCCACGGTGATCGGGTTGTCCATCGCGGCCGTGCTCGGCGGCATCGGCGCGGCGGTGGCCGCGGCCGGCTCGGTGATCGACCGCAGGCGCACGTTCGGCGCGTTGATCGCGGCCGGGACTCCGATTCGCGTGCTGGGTCACGCGTTGCGCCGGGAAGTGATGCTGCCGGTGTTCGCGGTCACCATCGCGGCGTGCGGTGCGGGAGTCGCCGTGGGCCTCGGACTGCTCGTTCTCGCGCGCGGACTCGTGGGCCACGGCGACATGCCGCTGACGCCGTGGGTGGTCGCTCCGGTGGGGGTCGGCATGGTGGTCGCCCTGGTCGCGGCCCTGGCGTGCGGTCCGGTGCTGCGGGGCATCAGCCCGCGGGACTACGCGGCGGAGTAGCGCTCGGCGGGTGAGGTGAGCCGCGACCTCGCCCGCACCGGGTGAATTGAGCTCGCCGAGTCGCGGCGCCACCTCCCCAGCTCGATCATGACCGCATGAGCTTCGTCGAGGCCTTCAGCATCCTCGTGGCCGTCGTCGGTCCGCCGAAGATCCTGGTGGCCTTCATGCTCGACACGGAGGGCGAGGACGCGGCCCAGCGCTGGCGGGTGGCGCTCACCACCACCGGCATCGCGCTCGTGACCGGTCTCTTCGTGGTCGGGGCCGGACGGCTGCTGATCCAGCTGTTCCACATCAGCGCCGGGGCGTTGATGCTCGCCGGTGGCGTGATCCTGTTCGTGCACGCGCTGGACCTCGTGCTCGGGCGCAAGCAGGAGCCGCAGCACGACCCGACCGGCGGCACGCACGAGCTGGCCACCTCGTACTACGCGAACCCCGTGGCGATCGCGTACCTGTTCCTGATGTCCGACGCCAGCACGGTCGCGTCGACGTTCGTGCTGGCCGCCGCGTTCGCCGCGGTGATCGCGCTGGACCTGGCGGCGATCGCGGTCCTCGGCATCCTGATGCGCTACGTGCAGATGACCTACACGTGGGTGCTGGCGCGAGTCCTCGGCGTGCTGCTGGCGGCACTGGGCGTCGACCTGATCATCAGCGGCCTGGAGGAGCTGCACATCATCGGCAAGGTCTAGCCGGCTAGCAGGTCCGCCAGCCCAGCTCACCGGCGGTGTTGACCTCGGGGAAGCAGTGCCCGACCGCGCCGCGCGTCTCCAGTGCCGTCGCGACCTGGTCGAACATCTCGACGATCGACGTCCACTCCGGCTTGACCATCTCGTTGCGCTCCTGGTCCCACTCGACCACGCAGCCGCGCAGCACGCCGGGCCGCAGGTCCACCGCGAGCACGTCGCCCGTGCCGTCGAACGCGATCGGCAGCCACTCCGGGTGGAAACCGGTCGTCGGCGAACCGGCCTCGGAGGCGTCCGCGGGCTTGCTCGTGTGGGTCTCGCGCAGCACGAATGCGCGGTCGGCGCCCATCGGCGTGTAGAAGGGCGGCAGGATCTCGGCGTAGAGGTCGTCCTCCGTGCCGCCGTAGACGCTCCACCACAGCTGCAGGTCGAGCGGAACCCGGAGCTCCGGCAGCGCGTCGTACCTCGGACGCAGCACGGCACGGGTGGCAGGCGCGTGCTCCGCCAGCCATGCCAGGATCCGGTTCCAGTGCTCGATCACGCCCACTACTCCATGATCTTGGCGGAACGCCGGGCGAGGTACCGCTCATCGGGGCAGGATCTAGGCGGAACAGGTCACCACTGGGGGATTTTCAGATGGCGGAACAGGGTCTCAGGGTCGACCTCGACGCCTTGACCGGATACGCGTCGGCGGCGAGCGGTCTGGCGAGCGAGGTGGGCGCGGTCGGCACCGGCACGTTGAACGGCACCACCGCGCTGCCGGGCGACTGCTTCGGCAAGATCGGCAACGAGGCGGGGCTCAACGCCGCGTTCCAGACCGCCGCGCAGGCGCAGCTGGACGCGATCAAGGCCGCCTCGTCCGGGCTGTCCGGTCTCGGCACGGCCGTGGCGAAGGCCCGTGAGGCGTACATCGCCCAGGAAGAGGCGCACAAGGCGGCGCTGGACAAGGCGGCGCGCGCATGAGCGTCGAGGGTCTGCTGAGCACGTTCATCGCGCCCATGAAGGAAGACCTGGCCAAGCTCGACGGTGACACCGGCGGCGCGACGCAGGCCGGCGACGCCTTCGGCCGCGCGCAGACCGCGTTGACGGACCTGGGGTCGCGGCACTCCTCGGCGGCCACCGCCGTGCTGAACACGTGGTCCGGTGACAAGGCCAACGCCTTCTCCGGCCGCGTCGCCACGTTCGCCTCGGCCGCGAACACGTTGTCCTCCAACGCTTCCGTGTTCAAGACGGTGGCGTCCTCCGGTGTCGCCGCGGTGACCGGTGGTCGCACGGCGATCCAGGGCCTGATCGACGAGTTCACGTCGAAGGCGACGCCGAAGCTCGCCGCCGCCGTGGCCGCGTCGTTCGTGGCCGGGCCCGGTGTGGTGCTGGCGGCGCTCGCCGACCTCGCCGGGATGGCTTCCGGTTACCAGGGCAAGACGTCCGCCGAGGTGCAGAAGGTGCGCGACCAGCTCACGCAGCTGGTCGGGCAGCTGAACGGGCTGCAGAAGCCCGATCTCGGCGCGCTGGGCAAGCTCGGCGAGCCGCTCGGTGGCGACGAGGGCGGCACCACGTCGACCGCCGGCGCCTCCGACACCCCCAAGCACGACTCGACCGGGTCCGGCTCCCACGGCGGGGGGCGGCGGCGGCTCGGGTGGAGGCGGCGGCGGTGGTGGGGGCGGTGGCGGCGGTGGTGGAGGCGGCGGCGGTTCCGGTCCCCGGCTGCCGGTCGCGATCCCGCCGCAGCCCGGCACCGGCGTCGGCGTGAACCTGCCCGACGGCAGCAGTGCCGAGGCGCCGAACGAGACCGCGGCCAAGGCCGTCCGCAACGCGCTGTCCGCGCTCGGCACCCCGTACGTCTGGGGCGGCGCGAACCCGCCCCAGGGCACCGACTGCTCCGGCCTGACCCAGTGGGCCTACAAGAACGCGGGCTTCGACCTCCCGCGCCCGGCCTCGTCGCAGGCGATGGGCGCGTCCGTGCCGCCGGGCCAGGTCCTGCCCGGCGACCTGGTCGTGTGGGAGGGGCACGTGGCGATGGTGATCGGCAACGGGCAGATGGTCGAGGCCGGTGATCCCGTGCAGGTCAGCAAGATCCGCACGACGAACAGCGGGATGTCGTTCTACGGCTTCTACCGGCCGACGGGCTGAGTCCCGGCCGCGGCGGCCGCCTTCAGCTCGGCGAACTGCACGATCTGCCCACCCGCGGCCCAGGTCCCCTCCGGCTGCTCGTGGATGAGCACCCACACCCGCATCGCGTCGGACTCGCCGAGCCCGGCGGCTTCGAGCACCAGTGCGGTCGCCTCCTTCACCAGACCGGCCTTGCGCCGGTCGGAGAGCACACCGGTGGGCACCCGGACGTCCACGCGGAACCGCGGTGCGTCGTCCTCGGCCGTCGTCTGCGCGCCCTCGGGGAGCTCGTGCAGGTAGGTCCACGCGACCGAGCGGAAGAACGCGTTGTCCGGCGCGCCCTCCCACTTCAGCAGCAACGCGGCCAGGTCCTTCTGCACGGTCTTGCGGCCCGCGTCGGTGAGCGCACCGGCCGGCGCGGTCAGCTCGATCATCGGCATGGCGTCCTCCGTCTATGACGACTGTTATAACCAGGGGCGGACGCTATCCTATGACGAGTGTTATAGCCAGAGAGGTGCCGATGTCCCGCCAGCAGATCGTCGCCGGCGCGGCGGACATGATCCGCCGCCGCGGCCTCAACGCGACCAGCATCCGCGAGGTCGCGAAGCACGCGGGCACCCCGCTCGGTTCGACCTACCACTACTTCCCCGGCGGCAAGGACCAGCTCGCGACCGAGGCGGTCAGGTGGGCGAGCGACGCGGTGTCCGGTGTGCTCACCGCGAAGCTCCGCAAAGGACCCGTCGACGGGATGAAGGCGTTCTTCACGCTGTGGCGGGAGGTCGTGAGCGAGAACGACTTCCAGGCCGGTTGCCCGGTGGTCGCCGTGTCCGTCGAGGAGACCTCCGGCCGTGAGGCGCTCGCGGCCGCGGCCGAGGCGTTCACCACCTGGTCGGGACAGCTCGCCGAGTCGCTGCGCACGCACGGCGTCGCCCCGGACCGCGCGGACCGGCTGGCCGCGCTCGTGGTGGCCGCGGCGGAGGGCGCCGTGGCGATGTGCCGGGCGCAGCGCAGCCTCCAGCCCCTCGACGACGTGGCCGCCGAACTGACCGCGCTGCTCGCTAGCGCGGTGCGTACATGATCACGGCCACCCCGGCGAGGCACACCAGGGCGCCGATCACGTCGTAGCGGTCGGGCCGGAAGCCGTCGACGACCACGCCCCAGGCCAGTGAACCGGCCACGAAGACGCCGCCGTACGCGGCGAGGATCCGGCCGAAGTTCGCGTCGGGCTGCAACGTGGCGACGAAGCCGTAGACGCCCAGCGCGATCACACCGCCGCCGATCCACAGCCAGCCGCGGTGTTCCCGCACGCCCTGCCACACGAGCCAGGCGCCGCCGATCTCCATGAGGGCGGCGAGCGCGAACAGCACGACCGAACGCAGGATCATGCGGCACACTGTGGCAGTAGGGGGTGATCAGGTGGACGACGACGTCGAGCGCGCCGCGCGGAAGGTGCGCGATGTCGAGCAGGCCGTGTCGCAGCACGTCGCGCGCAGTGGTCCCATCACGGGACGAGCGTCCTCACCGGACGGTGCGGTGACGGTGGTCGCCACGCCCGGTGGTCCGCCGCAGCAGATCACGGTGAGCCCCGCGGCCCTGCGGATGGGCCCGCACGGGCTGGCCGCCGAGATCATGCGGATCGCCGAGAAGGCGCAGCGCGACGCCGGGTCCCGGCTGCACCGGACGCTGGAGCGGGTCGTCGACCCGCGGGAGCTGACGGAGCTGGGGTTCGTGCGCGAGCAGGACGAGGACGAGCTCGGGTGGCGGCGGTGAACGAGGAACGTCTGCAGGCCGTCGAGCAACTCCAGCGCGACCTCGCGGTGACCGCCGAGACCGTGGAGCACCCGAACGGGCTGTGCATGGTCACGGCGTCCGCGAAGGGCGAGATCAGGGCCCTGCACCTGCACCCGGCCCTGCTGCAGCAGGGCGCGAGGGCGGTCGGCGACGTCGTCACCGAGACCGTGCGGCTCGCGACCGACGCGGCGGTGCAGGCGAGCTTCAACAAGATGGCGCTGGCACTGGGTGACGGCATGGCGATCGACGTCGAATCGATCGCCGGCGATTCACCCTTCCGGTCGACGTGGAACCCCGTCGTCCCCCCGAAATCCGCAGCTCCGGAGGCAGCTCCGGAGCGGCGGCCCAGGACGCCGATCGTCGAGGACCCCGACGAGGACGCGTTCTTCGAGAACCCCTTTGGGCGCCGGTGATCAGCACCGTTAGGCTCGCCCACGGCATCAGGCAGGCGTGACCGGGAGGTCAGGATGGCGCAGGACATCGTCCCCATCGAGCTGGGGCTGACGCAGGGTGACGTGGTCACGCTGTGGGCACCCCGCTGGCGCGAGAAGGGCGAGGAGTGGGAGGCGTTCCTCGGTGACGAGGAGGACCTGTTCGTCTTCCCCGACGCCGCGCACCTCGCCGCCTTCGTCCGCACCGCCGAGGAGCACGACCTCACCGATCACCCCGCGTGGCAGATCGTGCCGTCGCTGAGCGTCGCGGACCTCTCGCCGGACGACAACCACCAGTTCGACCTCGTCGGCGTGCCCGAGCTGATCGCCGAGGACCCGGACACCTGGACGATCGGCGAGCTCGCCGACGTCATCGCGATCGTGCGCGCACTCGCGGACGTGTGCGACCTGGAGAAGGTCCACGAGGTGCTCGACTCGGCGGACGGCTTCTCGCTGCTGCCGCAGGGCACGCTGCCGTTCAGCGGCCGTGACGGCGCGAAGCTGTGGGACGCGATGTCCGAGGTCGTCTCGGAGAAGTGGGACGAGGTCCTGGACGCGATCGACAGCGTCGTGAGCACGCCGGAGGTCCCGGAGAAGGAGCTCTCCGTCGCGCAGGAGGAGCTCGCCGCCCTGGAGGAGGCCAATGCCGCGGCAGCAGCAGCTGCCGCCTCCGCCGCGGACGACGAGGACTCCGAGGACGCCGACGAGGAGAAGGAAGAGCCCACCGGCTTCTGGGCCGAGGTCGGCATCGACCCCATCAAGATCATCACGTCCGCCGGCGAGTTCTACACGCTGCGCTGCTACCTCGGCGACGACCCGGTGTTCCTGGGCCACCGCGGCAAGATCGAGGTCTTCACCTCGGCACGAGCCCTGAGCCGGTACGTGGCGCAGAACGACGACCACGACCTCGCCGAGGTCGAGACGTGGAACGACGTCAAGGTCAAGGCCACCGCCGGCGAGCTCGACGTCGACGTGGACGACGACAACGTCTACGTGCTGACCGGCATCGCCGAGGACATGGAGGAGGGCCCCGACGCCCTCGACCCGCAGCAGCTCGACCTCGCCGTCGAACTGTTCGAGGACGCGGGCGAGTGGGCCGAGGACGAGTCCGTGAAGGAGGCGCTGGCCTCCTCCGAGTCGCTCGGCTGGCTGGTGTCGTTCGTGGTCGCACCGGACCCGACGCGTCTCGCGCCGTCCGCCCCGTACGACGCCGAGGTGGCCGCGTTCCGCGCGCTGCAGGCGAAGTTCGAGGACCGCCTCAACACCAACTGATCGCAGACCTTGAAGAGGGCCACCCGCGGGTGGCCCTCTTTTTGTTTGTCCAAGACCTGTATGATACAGGTTTATGACAGGTTCTCGGGCGCAACGCCTTGCCGCCGAGCTGCGGGAACGCATCACGCTCGGCGACTACGGCCCGGCCGGCGCCATCGAGAGCGAGGCGGAGCTGGGCCGCCGGTACGAGGTCAGCCGCGTCACCGTCCGCCGCGCACTGGAGCAGCTGCGCGAAGAAGGACTGCTGGCGTCGCGCAAAGGCGCCGGCTGGTACGTCGCGTCGTTCGCCCAGCCGCTCGCACTCGGCACGTTCCAGCACGCGCGCTCCGCCGTCGCCGACGCCGGAGTCGCGCTGGTCCGCACGGTGCTGGAGTACGGCTACCGCGAGGCCCCGTCCAGCGTCGCGCTGACGCTCGGCGCGGGCGAGATGCTGCGCGTGCGGTCGTTGCGCCGCACCGGTGACGCGCCGCTGGACGTCGTGACCGAGTGGGTGCCGCTGATGCTCGCGGCACCGGTCAGCCGTGCCGACGCCGAGTCGCCCGGCACGTGGGAGACGTTGCGGCGCAACGGAAACCAGATCGCCGTGGTCCGGCAGAGCATCGCCGCCGTGGCCGCGGGCGACGTCGGACCGCTGCTCGAAGTGGCCGCGAGCACGCCCGTGCTGCTGGTGCGCCGCATCGCGCTGGACGCCGCGGAACGGCCGATCGCCCTGTCCGAGCACCACTACCTGGGCCACCGGTTCCAGCTGGAGGTCGAGTTCCGCGGCTGGCCGGGTGCGGAACCTCCCGGCGTCGCCCCGATCCGTTCGGAGGGCTGAGAATGCGCGTGCTCGTCACCGGTGCGGCCGGCTTCATCGGCTCGCACTTCACCCGCCACCGGCTGCGCGAACACCCGTCGGACGAGGTCATCGCGCTCGACGCGCTGACCTACCGCGGCACCCGCACGAACCTGCCCGCCGACGTGCCGTTCGTGCACGCGGACATCGCCGAGGCCGATGTCGAGGGCGTCGACGTCGTCGTGAACTTCGCGGCCGAGTCGCACAACAGCCTCGCCGTGCTGGACCCGGCGCGGTTCTTCCGCACGAACGTCCTGGGCACGCAGGCGTTGCTGGAGTCGTGCCGTCGCGCGGGCGTGCGCCGGTTCCACCACGTGTCGACGTGCGAGGTCTACGGCGACCTCGCGCTTGACGCCACCGAAGCGTTCCACGAGGACTCGCCGTACCGGCCCCGCACGCCCTACAACGCCTCGAAGGCAGGCGCCGACCACGCGGTGCGCTCGTACTTCGAGACGTTCGAGCTGCCCGTGACGATCACCAACTGCGCCAACAACTACGGGCCGAACCAGTTTCCCGAGAACGTGCTCCCGCTGTTCACCACCCGAGCCCTGGACGGCGAGCAGCTGCCGATCTACGCGGCGCGCGACAACCGGCGCGAGTGGATCCACGTGCTGGACCACTGCCGCGCGATCGACGCCGTGCTGCAGGACGGTGAGGTCGGCCGGACCTACCACGTCGGCACGGGCGTGGAGGCGAGCGTCGACCAGATCGCGGACCTGGTGCTGGACGAGCTGGGGCTGCCGCAGTCGCGGAAGTCCGTCGTGGCGGACCGGCCGGGGCACGACCGGAGGTACCTGCTGGACTCCACGCGGATCGGCCGCGAGCTGGGCTGGCGCCCGGAGATCGGCTTCGAGGCCGGTGTCCGGGACACCATCCGCTGGTACGCGGCCAATCGCGCGTGGTGGGAGCCGTTGCGAAAGCTCAGCCCGGTCGACGAGAACGCCTGGGCCGCGCGGTCGGTCACGCCGTCAGGGCCGCGTACCCCGGCTTGATCAGCTCGTTGATGATCGAGAGCCGCTCGTCGAACCCGATGAACGCCGACTTCATGGCGTTGATCGTGAACCACTGCAGGTCCGCCCAGCCGTAGCCGAACGTCTCGACCAGCGCGGCGAACTCGCTGGAGAGCGTGCAGTCGCTCATCAGGCGGTTGTCGGTGTTGACGGTGACGCGGAACCGCAGCTTGGCGAGCAGCCCGATCGGGTGCTCGGCGAGCGAGGGTGCGGCGCCGGTCTGCAGGTTCGAGGTCGGGCACATCTCCAGCGGGATGCGGCGGTCGCGGACGTACGCGGCCAGGCGTCCCAGTTGGACGGTGCCGTCGCCGGAGACCTTGATGTCGTCGACGATCCGCACGCCGTGGCCCAGGCGTTCGGCGCCGCAGTGCTGGATCGCCTCCCAGATGGACGGCAGGCCGAACGCCTCACCGGCGTGGATGGTGAAGTGCGCGTTCTGCTGGCGCAGGTACTCGAAGGTGTCGAGGCCCCTGGTGGGAGGGAAGCCGGCCTCGGGGCCCGCGATGTCGAACCCGACGACGCCGAGGTCGCGGTAGCGGACGGCGAGCTCGGCGATGCGCAGCCAGCCCTCGTTCTGGCGCATGGCGCACAGCAGCGTGCCGACGCGGATCTTGCGGCCGGTCTCGGCGACACGGGCCGTGCCGACGCGGAAGCCCTCCTGGACGGCCTCGACGATCTGCTCCAGCGAGAGGCCCTTCGCCACGAACAGCTCGGGCGCGTAGCGGAGCTCGGCGTAGACGACGCCGTCGGCGGCGAGGTCCTCGACGGCCTCGGCCGCGACGCGGACCAGAGCGGCCTCGTCCTGCATGACTCCGCACGTGTGGGCAAAGCCTTCCAGGTAGCGCACGAGCGACCCGGAGTTGGCGTTGTCGCGGAACCAGCCGCCCAGCACACCCGCGTCCGTGGTGGGCAGGCCCTGGTAGCCGGAGGCATCGGCGAGTTCGATCACCGTTTGCGGGCGGAGGCCACCGTCGAGGTGGTCGTGCAGCAGCACCTTCGGCGCGCTGCGGATGGTCTCCGAGGTAAGCGGGGTGGACATTGCTACACGTTACTTCAGGCGACACGCCGCTTCAGCATGGCCAAAATGATCTTGCTTCCACTATGATCGTTTGCTGGCTCACGGATGTTGCCGATCCGTGATCACAACTTTCTGCAACCACGAACGAGGCTTGAGTCACCCCAAGGTAGGAACTTCACCCGCCGCTGTCGCATGCTTCCGGCCGGTAACTTCGCATTCGGCCCAATCCGGTAGCCTGATCGGGCCAGTTGCCCGTCCGCACCCGGCCGTTTTCTGGCGGGGGTGGTACAGACACGTCCCGTGACGCGGATAGGCTCCCGTGGTCTCCCCCTCCCCTGGACGAAGGCACTCAGCCGTGACAGAGAACAACAACTCCACGATGTCCTTCGATCGGATGCGCAACATGCTCACGCGCGCCGCGGAGATCCGTGAGAGCGAGCAGCAGCAGATCTTCGACGCGCTGGACGAGATCCACGCCCGAATGTCACCTCTGGAGTCGCTGGGTTCGGTCCGCAAGCGCCTGTCGGAGCTGCCGGACCGCACCGAGGTCAGCGTGCTCGCGGAGCGGCTGGACGAGGCCCTCGCCAAGCTGGAGGCCCAGGACAACGCCGTCGCCGACATCGGTCGCGCGGTCGACGCCCTGGTGGACAAGCTGGCCAAGCCGTTCGCGCAGCTGGACGGCCGCCTCGACGGCGTCGCCGGCCGCTTCGAGGGCGTCGCGGGCCGCATGGACGGTCTTGAGGACAAGCTCGCGAGCATCCACAAGCGCATCGACGACCTCGACGGCCACCTGGACAAGCAGGACGGCAAGGTCGACGCCATTCCCGGCGCCGTCACCAACCCGCTGCGCGAGCGCATCGAGGCCCTCGAAGCCGCGCTGCGCGGCCGCCTCGACGAGGTCGACGAGGGCGTGCACGAGCACCTCGACGGCACCCGCGAGGCCCTGCAGAAGATCCTGAACGACTCCTTCTCCAGCCTGCACGGCCGCGCCGACGAGTCCCGCGACTCGCTGGCCGCCGCCCGTGCCGAGCTGATCGCCGCGATCGCCGACAGCCGTGGGGAGCTGGCGGGAGCGATCGCGGACAGCCGCGAGAAGCTGACGTCCACCGTGACCGACCGCCACAACCAGCTGTCCGGCGCCCTCGCCGAGACCCGCGGCGAACTGGCCAACACGCTGGCGGAGACCCGTGGCGAGCTGTCCGGCGCCGTCACCGAGACCCGCGACGCGCTGGCCTCCTCCCTCGCGGAGACCCGCACCGAGCTGGCCGCCGCCGTCGCCGACACCCGCGACGTCGTCAACGGCAAGCTGGACGAGGCCCGCACCGCCCTGTACGCGGCGATCGAGCAGTCCCGCGACCAGGTCGACGCGGCCGACCGCCTGGAGGCCCTCGCCGGCCGCCTGGAGCAGGTCACCTCGAAGCTCGACACCATGACCGACCGACTGGACAAGGTCGAGGACGACTTCGCGACCCGCATCGCCGAGCTCGGCGGTTCCGTGGACGCGGGCCTGTCCAAGGTCGCCGAGACCGTCGGCGCCCGCCCGGACACCGACGCGCTGCAGTCCCTGGTCCGCAAGTCGAACCAGGAGTCCGAACTGCGCATCGGCGGTCAGCTGGACGAGGCCATGGCCACCTTCGCCGAGCTCATCCTCGGCGGCGGCTCGCCCACGCCTCCCCCGCCGCCCACCGCCCTGCCGCGCCCGCAGCGCCGCACGCGCAAGAACGGTGCCAAGCCGGTCAACGGTGGCAAGGACATGGACGACGACGACTTGGCGGCCGAAGGCGCCTGATCGCCCTCGCCTGACCACGTGACACGGTCCCGGAGCTCGATGAGCTCCGGGACCGTTGTCGTTACGCTCCACTGGTGGCACACGAGGCGTTCGAGCACATCCAGGACGATCGGCACGTGTGGGACGAGTTCGAGCGGAAGTTCGCGTTCACGCCGTACTACCGGCCCGCGGGACCCGCCATCGACGAACCACCCGGCTCGGTCACCGTCGACCTGTCGCCGATCTTCGACGCCGGCGGCAGCGCCGAGTTCGACACCGGTGCGAAGCAGGTCGACCAGCTGGTCCTGGAGTCCTTCCAGCGGGTGTTCGACGACACCACGAGGCTGCTGGTGCTGGACTGGCAGCACGCGTCGTACTGGTTCCGGCCGCACGCGATCGCCGATGCGACGCGCTGGCCGCCATCGCCCGTGACGCCGTTCCCCAACGGCGACTACTACATCTTCCTCACCGCGGACATGTCCCAGGGCACCTTCGGACACCCGTGGGAGCAAACGCTGTGCGTGTTCGGGAACGACCTCGTCGACGACCTCGTGCCGACGCTGCCGTTCCCGATCAGGCGACGTCAGCCGCGGATCGTGTCGATCACCAGCGGCGAGCGTCCCGGCGCGGACTCCGAGACCGAGTAAGCACCTTCGAGAGCCTGCAACGCACCCTCGACGGCGTCGGGCGTGTCGGTGTGGAGCTCCAGCAACGGCTGGCCCTCGGCAACGACGTCACCGGGCTTGGCCAGGCACAGCACACCGGCACCGGCCTGCACCGGGTCCTCCTTGCGCGCCCGCCCGGCACCGAGCCGCCACGCCGCCACCCCGACGCCATACGCGTCCAGAGTGGACAGAACGCCGGCCGCGGGTGCCGTCACCACGTGCTTGTGCGAGGCGACGGGCAGGTCCGCGTCCGGGTCGCCGCCCTGGGCACGGATCATCCGCGCCCACACCTCGTAGGCCTCACCGGAGGCCAGCACCTCGGCCGGATCGGCGGAGATCCCGGCCAGCGACAGCATTTCCGCGGCCAGCGCCACGGTCAGCTCCACCACGTCCGCAGGGCCGCCACCGCGCAACACGTCGACGGACTCGGCGACCTCGACCGCGTTGCCGACGGCACGGCCGAGAGGCACCGACATGTCGGTCAGCAGAGCCGAGATCCGCACGCCGTGCTCGACACCGATGGCCACCAGGGCCTCGGCCAGCGCACGGGCCGACGCCAGGTCCTTCATGAACGCGCCGGACCCGACCTTCACGTCCAGCACCAGCGACTCGGCCCCCTCGGCGATCTTCTTCGACATGATCGAGGACGCGATCAGCGGAATCGCCTCGACGGTTCCGGTGACGTCGCGCAACGCGTAGAGCTTGCGGTCGGCCGGAGCAAGGCCTTCGGTGGCCGCACAGACCACGGCACCGACCGAGGACAGCTGGTCGAGGATCTCCGAAGTGGACAGTGCCGCCCGCCAGCCGGGGATCGACTCCAGCTTGTCGAGCGTCCCGCCGGTGTGGCCGAGACCGCGCCCGGACAGCTGCGGCACGGCGGCGCCGCAGGCGGCGACCAGCGGGGCCAGCGGCAGCGTGATCTTGTCGCCGACGCCGCCGGTCGAGTGCTTGTCCACGGTCGGGCGGTCCACGTGCAACGACAACCGCTCGCCCGACGAGATCATCGCCTGCGTCCAGCGCGCGGTCTCGGCGGAGGTCATGCCGTTGAAGAAGATCGCCATGGCCAGCGCGGACATCTGCTCGTCCGCCACGGCACCGCGGGTGTAGGCGTCGATGACCCAGTCGATCTGCGCGTCCGAGAGAACGAGGCCGTCGCGCTTGGCGCGGATGACGTCCACGGCGGAGAAACTCATGGCAGGTCCTCCGGTCCGAACGCGTCGAGCAGCACCTCGGTCATCGGCAACGGCCCGCGCGCGGTGTCGACCAGGCACTCGCGCCCGCCGAACTCGTAGATCACCTGGCGGCAGCGCCCGCACGGCATCAGCAGCTCGCCGGAGCCGCCGCGGCAGGCGACCGCGACCAGCCGGCCGCCGCCGGTCAGCCGCAGCTGGCCGACCATCGTGCACTCGGCGCACAGGCCGAGACCGTACGAGGCGTTCTCGACGTTGCACCCGGTCACGATGCGGCCGTCGTCGCACAACGCGGCCGCCCCGACCTGAAGCCCGGAGTACGGGCAGTGGGCGAACGACGCCGCTTCCACTGCCCGTGCCCTCAGGAGATCCCAGTCGATCTCAGCCACGGCGGTACACCACACCGTCGGCGGCCGGCATCCGCAACCGCTGCGACGCCACGGCCAGCACGGCCAGCGTCACCATGTGCGGCGCGTAGGACACGAACTCGCTCGGGATCTCGTCGAGGCTGATGTACAGCAGGTACAGCAGCACGGCCACGATGATCGCCGCCGCCGCGGAGAACCAGCGCTGGCGGATCAGCTGCCACACCACGATCACGCCGAGCAGCAGCACGACGCCGTAGACCAGCGCCAGCACGGTTTCGCCGCCCGAGCGCAGCTGCAGGCCGTCGGCGTAACCGAACAGCGCCGCACCACCCAGCAGGCCGCCGGGCCGCCAGTTGCCGAAGATCATCGCGGCGAGACCGATGAAGCCGCGGCCACCGGTCTGTCCCTCCAAATAGGACAGCTGACCGGGGTTCAGCACCAGCGCGGCGCCACCCAGGCCGGCGAGACCACCGGAGACGATCACGGCGACGTACTTGTGGAAGTACACCTTCACGCCCAGCGAGTCCGCGGCGTGCGGGTTCTCGCCGACCGAGCGCAGCCGCAGGCCGAACCTGGTGCGCCACAACAGGTAGTACGACAGCGGCACGAGCAGGATGGTCAGCATCGTCAGCGGCGAGACACCGGTGACCAGGCCGCGCAGGATGCCCGCGACGTCCGAGATGATCAGGCGCTTGCCCTGCTCCAGGTCACCGAGCCAGTCCGCGAAACCGGCCGCCGAGTACGTGTCGAACGGCTGGACCGGCGGCGACTGACGCGGGTTGTGCGACAGCGGCTGGAAGATCAGCGTCGACAGGTACTTCGTCAGACCGGCGCCGAGCAGGTTGATCGCCACACCGGAGACGATGTGGTTGACGCCGAACGAGACCGTGGCGATCGCGTGCAGCAGTCCGCCCAGCGCACCGAACACGACGGCCGCGACGACCGCCGCCCACGGGCCCCACTGGTAGCCGGCCCACGCCGCACCCCAGGTGCCCATGATCATCATGCCTTCGAGGCCGATGTTGACCACGCCGGCGCGTTCCGACCACAGACCGCCGAGCCCGGCGAGCAGGATCGGCAGCGCCAGCCGGACCGCGGTCTGGGTGGTGCCGGACGACGTCAGCTGCAGGAAGCCGGTCTGGTACGAGGTGACCGACAGCAGCACGATCGCGCCCGCGACCCCGAGCAGGCCGACGGCCCACCCCGGCACCTTGCGCTTGCGGGGCGCCGCCGGGACGTGGGGCTTCTCCTCCATCGTCGTGATCACGCGGCACCTCCGACAGTTCCGAGCTCACGGCCGACGCGACGCTGTTCCGCGGCGAGCTCGACGCGGCGCACCACCTCGTACGCGACGACGACCGACAGGACGATCGAGCCCTGCATGATGGTGACGATCTCCCTTGGCACACCGACGTTGTCGAGTGCGAGACCCGACTTGTCGAGGAACGCCCACAGCAGCGCGCCGAACGCGATGCCGCCGGGGTGGTTGCGGCCGAGCAGCGCGATCGCGATGCCCGAGAAGCCGATGCCCGCGGAGAAGTTCAGGCTGAACGTGTGGTCGCGGCCGAGCATCTCCGGCAGGCCGATCAGGCCCGCGATGGCGCCGGAGAGCAGCATCGACACCAGCACCATCTTCTTGGCGTTGACGCCACCCGCCGACGCGGCTGTGGACGACTCACCGGAGGCGCGCAGCTCGAAGCCGAACCTGGTGCGGTTCATCATGATCCAGTAGCCGACGCCGAGCGCGATGGCCACGAACAGGAAGCCGAACATCGTGCCGGAGCCGCCGAACGAGATGCCCGGCATCCAGCCGCTCTCCGGGATCTCCGGCGTGCGGATGTTGTTGCCCCGCAGCTCACCGAAGACGTCGCGGCGGATCAGGTAGGCCGACAGGCCGATCGCCAGGCCGTTCATCATGATCGTCGAGATGACCTCGTTCACGCCGCGGGTCACCTTGAGGATCGCGGGGATCGCGGCCCAGGCGGCACCGGCGAGCGCGCCGACGATGATGATCGCCAGCGTGTGGATGCCCGGCGGCAGCGCGATCGAGCCGCCGACCACCGCGGCGACCACGGCCGCGACGCGGTACTGGCCCTCGACACCGATGTTGAACAGGTTCATCTGGAACCCGATCGCCACCGCGAGCGCCGCGATGTAGTAGATGCCCGTCGAGTTGATGATGTCGACGAGCGTGGTGCCCTTGCCGACCTGCGTCACCATCGCACCGAACGCGCTGAGCGGGTTCGCGCCCGAGATCACGAGCGCCACCCCGCACAGCAGCATCGAGAAGACGATCGCCAACGCGGGCGGCAGGAGTTTGCCGCGCAGGTGTCCCATCAGTTCTCGCCTTCCTCGACGACAGCGGTCTCCTGGACCGCCGCGCTCGTGCTGCCCGCGCCCGTCATCGCGCTGCCGAGGTCCTCGGGCGTGACGGTGCTCGGGTCGGCGTCGGCCACCAGGCGGCCGCGCAGCATGACCTTGATCGTGTCCGAGAGGCCGATCAGCTCGTCCAGGTCGGCGGAGATCAGCAGCACGGCGAGACCGGCGGCACGGGCGCGCTTGATCTCGTCCCAGATCAACGCCTGCGCGCCGACGTCGACACCGCGCGTCGGGTGCGAGGCGATGAGCAGCACCGGGTTGCCGGACAGCTCCCTGCCGACGACGAGCTTCTGCTGGTTGCCACCGGAAAGCGCGGCCGCGGGCACTTCGATGCCCGGCGTGCGGACGTCGAACTCGCTGACGATCCGCTCGGTGTCCTTCTTGGCGCCGTCGGTGTCGAGCCAGATGCCCTTGGCCGTGGGCTTGCGGGTCTGGTAGCCGAGAATCCGGTTGTACCAAAGGGGTTGCGTGAGCAGCAGGCCGTGGCGGTGGCGGTCCTCGGGCACGTAGCCGATGCCCGCCTCGCGCCGCGCCAGCGTCCCGAGCTTGGTGAGGTCGTTGTCCAGCAACGTGATCGTGCCGCTGCCGGCCTTGCGCATGCCCATGATCGTCTCGACCAGCTCGGTCTGGCCGTTGCCCTCGACGCCGGCGATGCCGACGACCTCGCCGGACCGGACCACCAGGTCGACGTCGTCGAGGATCGGCCGCGAGCCGTCGGGGGTCATCAGCTTCAGGCCCTTGACGTCCAGCACGACCTTGTCGGTCACGGTGGACTCGCGGGTCTCCGGGCTGGGCAGCTCGCTGCCGACCATCATCTCGGCGAGCTGGCGCGACGACACGGTCTTCGGGTCCGCGCTGCCGACGGTCGTGCCGCGGCGGATCACCGTGACCGAGTCCGCGATCGCGCGGACCTCGTCGAGCTTGTGCGAGATGAACAGGAACGTGTAGCCCTGCTCCTGCATGCCGCGGACGGTGTCGAAGAGCTCGTTGACCTCCTGCGGCACGAGCACGGCGGTCGGCTCGTCCAGGATGATCACCTTGGCGCCGCGGTAGAGCACCTTGAGGATCTCGACGCGCTGCCGGTCCGCGACGCCGAGCTGCTCGACGAGCACGCCGGGGTCGACGTTGAGCCCGGTCTTGCCCGACAGCTCGATGATGCGCTTGCGGGCCTTCTGGCCGATGCCGTGCAACGACTCGGCGCCCAGGACCACGTTCTCCTGGACGGTGAGGTTGTCGGCGAGCATGAAGTGCTGGTGCACCATGCCGATGCCGGCCTTGATGGCGTCCGACGGCGTGCGGAACCGCACCTGCTCGCCGTTCACCTCGATGGTGCCCTCGTCCGGCGCCTGCATGCCGTAGAGGATCTTCATCAGGGTCGACTTGCCCGCGCCGTTCTCACCGCAGAGCGCGTGCACCTCGCCGCGGCGGACGGTCAGGTGGACGTCGCTGTTGGCGACCACACCGGGGAATCGCTTGGTGATGCCGGTGAGCACCACGGCGGGGGGATCGTCCGTCCGGACGGACGTGGAACTGCTCATCGTCGAGGCTCCTCCTACCACGCACCAGGCCCTGTGAGGGCGAAACCTCACAGGGCCCGGTTGCTGCGGTTACGCGGGACTACGGCTTGTCCGCGACCTTGATCTTGCCCTCGATGATCTGGGCCTTGTAGCCCTCGAGGATGCCCTGCAGCTTCGCGTCGATCTTGCCACCGGACGTGGCGTAGCCGACACCGCCGACCTTCAGGTCGAAGACCTTCGGCAGCGACGCGAGGTCGTTCTTCGCGGCGGCCCGGATGAAGTCGTAGACCGCGACGTCGACGCGCTTGAGCATCGACGAGACGATGACGTCCTTGGTGTCCGCGACGGTCGCCTGGTTGTACTGGTCGGAGTCGACACCGATCGCCAGCACGCCACCCTGCTTGGCGGCCGAGAAGATGCCCTTGCCGGAGGCACCCGCGGCCTGGTAGATCACGTCGGCGCCCTTGTCGATCAGGCCCTTCGCGGCCTCGGAGCCCTTCGGCGCGTCCTGGAAGCCCGAGAAGTCACCGGCCGGGGTGATGTACTTCTTGTCGATCTGAACCTTCGGCGCGGCGGCCTTGGCACCCTGGTAGTAGCCGGCCTCGAACTTCTGGATCAGCGGGATCTCGACGCCGCCGACGAAGCCCACGTGGCACTTCTTGCTCTGGTACGCGGCGATGACGCCGGCCAGGAAGGAACCCTCCTGCTCGGCGAACAGCAGCGGCGTGACGTTGGTGGCACCGTCCACTGCGGAGTCGACGAGACCGAACTTGACGTTCGGGAACTGCGGCGCGACGACCTTCAGCGACTCGGCGTAGGCGAAGCCGACGGCCACGATCGGGTTGAAGCCCTCGGTGGCCAGCTGGCGCAGCCGGGTCTGCTTCGCGGCCTCGTCCTCGTTCGGCGCGGCGGAGAGCTCCTTGACGTTCTCCTTCTTGACGCCGAAGTCGGTGATCGCCTTGTCGAGACCGGCAGCGGCGGAGTCGTTGAACGACGCGTCGCCACGACCACCGATGTCGTAGGCCAAGCCGACCTTCAGCGCGCTGCCGTCCACCTTGTCACCGGCGGCGGCGCTGGTGTTCGAGGTGGTGGGCGCGGGGGGAGGCGTGGCGAACTCGCAGGCGGTACCGCTGCCCGCGTTCGAGTTGTTGCTCCCGCCACCCGAGTCCTTCGCGCAGGCGGCCATAGTCATCACGCTGGTCAACGCGATCGCGGCGACCGCGACGCCACGCATACGACGACGCACGGCTCGTCTCCTCCCTGAGGTTCCTCCCCAACGACGTTGTTGGGTTCTAGACGGCGCACCGTACCTCTTAGTAACCAACCTCGTTGCGGCCAGCACCTACAAAGACCCCTATCGGTTACTCATTCGACGCATTGGCCGTACCTGCGGTGATCAATCGTGTTCGGCGCGTGGTGAAACGTCCTCTTCGGCCGCTTCACCGCTCTGATCGTCGTCCAAACGGCCCAGTTCCGCGCGCCAAGCCCACCGCTCCAGCGCCGACGACATGCCCGAAACGGGGCCGCCCGGCGGAAGTTCCCTCCCCATGAACCCAGGATGAGCCCGTCCGCTGTCACCGCGCTGACGTTCGGATGTCCGCCGGAGCTGAACCGTTCGCGGCCGCTCGCCGTGTAGGGGGTGGCAAGTGCCCTTGCCACTGACGGCGGCCCGGACCAAGGCGGAGGTCCAGGCCGCCGTCCTCGTTTCCGGACGGCACGCGGGGCCCCCGCGTCCTCTCCTGGAGTACGAAAGCTCCCCGCGTACTGCTCGATGTGGCGTGGAACGCATTTCGGGATCGATCAAGACCGCTTGGCCGATCGACAGCGTGTCTCATCGATCACAGAGCGGGTGCGCCTGCTGGGTCGCTTCCGACGTGCGGGACTAGCATTTCCCGGTCATGGTCGGAAGGAACTGTTCACCGACCACCACCACTGACGTTGGAGGCCGCGGCGCATGACCAGCGCAGGCGCACCCGAGCGGTCGGGCACCACCCGAGGGGGTGGGACGCTCTACCGCGGCGATCTGGGCATGTGGTCCTGGGTCGCCCACCGGATCACCGGTGTCCTCACGTTCTTCTTCCTCTTCACCCACGTGCTCGACACGGCACTCGTCCGAGTGTCGCCGAACGCGTACGACGCGGTGATCGAGACCTACAAGAACCCGGTCGTGAACCTCTTCGAGGTCGGCCTCGTCGGCGCGGTGCTCTACCACGCGCTGAACGGCATCCGGGTCATGCTGGTCGACTTCTGGGAGAAGGGCGCCAAGTACCAGCGGGTCATGCTCTGGACCGTGCTGGCCGTCTGGGTCGTCGTGATGATCCCCGGCTTCTACTTCATGATGCAGCGCACGATCTCCGACCTGGTTGGAGGTCACTGACCATGTCTCTCGCACTCGACAAGCCCCGTCAGCCGCGCCGCCCCGCGGCCCGTCGCAGCAACGGCGAGCTCTACAGCTGGCTGTTCATGCGCCTGTCCGGCCTGCTGCTCGTGGTCCTGGTCCTGGGCCACCTGTTCATCATGAACATCCTCGACGGCGGCGTACACAAGATCAACTTCGGCTTCGTGGCCGGCCGCTGGGCGTCCCCGTTCTGGCAGTTCTGGGACCTCGCGATGCTCTGGCTCGCGCAGATCCACGGCGGCAACGGCGTGCGGACGGTCATCAACGACTACGCCCGCAAGGACTCCACCCGGTTCTGGTTGAAGATGCTGCTCTACGTCTCGATGGTGCTGATCGTCTCGCTCGGCACGTTCGTGATCTTCACCTTCGACCCGAACATCTCGAACTGACCCGCGCGGGGAGCCCACCACAATGCAGTTCCACAAGTACGACGTAGTCATCATCGGCGCTGGTGGTGCCGGAATGCGCGCGGCGATCGAGTCCGGCCAGCGCGCCCGCACCGCGGTGCTCACCAAGCTCTACCCCACGCGTTCGCACACCGGCGCGGCCCAGGGCGGCATGTGCGCCGCCCTCGCCAACGTCGAGGAGGACAACTGGGAGTGGCACACCTTCGACACGATCAAGGGCGGCGACTACCTGGTCGACCAGGACGCCGCCGAGATCATGGCGAAGGAGGCCATCGACGCCGTTCTCGACCTCGAGAAGATGGGCCTGCCGTTCAACCGCACGCCCGAGGGCAAGATCGACCAGCGCCGGTTCGGCGGCCACACGCGCAACCACGGTGAAGCCGCCGTGCGCCGCGCCTGCTACGCCGCGGACCGCACCGGTCACATGATCCTGCAGACGCTGTACCAGAACTGCGTCAAGCACGGCATCGAGTTCTTCAACGAGTTCTACGTGCTCGACATCTGTCTCACCGAGACGGAGAACGGCCCGGTCTGCACCGGCGCCGTCGCGTACGAGCTCGCGACCGGCGAGATCCACGTCTTCCAGGCCAAGTCCGTCGTCTTCGCGACCGGTGGTTTCGGCAAGGTCTTCAAGACCACGTCGAACGCCCACACGCTGACCGGCGACGGCATGGGCATCGTCTTCCGCAAGGGCCTTCCCCTGGAGGACATGGAGTTCTACCAGTTCCACCCGACGGGTCTCGCGGGTCTCGGCATCCTGCTGACCGAGGGTGCCCGCGGCGAGGGCGCGATCCTGCGCAACGCCTCGGGTGAGCGGTTCATGGAGCGCTACGCCCCCACCATCAAGGACCTGGCGCCGCGCGACATCGTGGCCCGCTCGATGGCCCTCGAGGTGCTGGAAGGCCGTGGCGCCGGCCCGAACAAGGACTACGTGCTGCTCGACTGCACGCACCTCGGCGCCGAGGTGCTGGAGACGAAGCTGCCGGACATCACCGAGTTCGCCCGCACCTACCTCGCGGTCGACCCGGTCGTCGAGCCCGTCCCGGTCTACCCGACCGCGCACTACGCGATGGGCGGCATCCCGACGAACGTCCACGGCGAAGTGTTGCGGGACAACGACAACATCGTCCCCGGCCTGTACGCCGCCGGCGAGTGCGCGTGCGTGTCGGTGCACGGCGCGAACCGCCTGGGCACCAACTCGCTGCTGGACATCAACGTCTTCGGCCGCCGCGCGGGCATCGCCGCCGCCGAGTACGCGCTGTCGCGCCCCGAGCACGTCGACCTCCCGGAGAACCCGGCCGCGGCCGTCGAGGCGCAGGTCGCGCTGGTGCTGTCCGAGCACGGCCAGGAGCGCGTCGCGGACATCCGCACCGAGCTGCAGGCCACCATGGACGCCAACGCGTCCGTGTATCGCACCGAGGACACGCTGAAGCAGGCGCTGCACGACGTGCAGGCGCTGAAGGAGCGCTACGCCCACATCCAGGTGCAGGACAAGGGCAAGCGCTTCAACACCGACCTGCTGGAGGCCGTCGAGCTCGGCTTCCTGCTGGAGCTGGCCGAGGTGCTGGTCGTAGGCGCGTTGGCGCGCAAGGAGTCCCGCGGCGGCCACGCCCGCGAGGACTACCCGAACCGCGACGACACGAACTTCATGCGCCACAGCATGTTCTACAAGCAGGGCGACGGTCTGGCCGCGGACATCCGCCTCGACTACAAGCCCGTCACATTTACCCGGTACAAGCCGATGGAGCGCAAGTACTGATGACCGCCACCGCTGAAACCACTGCAGGCTCGCGCGGCTCCCAGCCGCCGGTTCCGGACGGCGCTGTCACGGTCACCGTGAAGATCCGCCGGTTCAACCCGGAGTTCGACGACGAGCCCCGCTGGGACTCGTTCGACATCCCCGCGCTGCCGTCGGACCGCGTGCTCAACCTCCTCCACTACATCAAGTGGTACGTGGACGGCACGTTGACGTTCCGCCGCTCCTGCGCGCACGGCATCTGCGGCTCGGACGCCATGCGCATCAACGGCGTCAACCGCCTGGCGTGCAAGGTGCTGCTGAAGGACCTGCTTTCCGCCTCCGGCAAGCCCACCACGATCACCATCGAGCCCATCAAGGGCCTGCCGGTGAACAAGGACCTGCTGGTCGACATGGAGCCCTTCTTCGAGGCGTTCCGCGCCGTCAAGCCGTACCTGGTGACCTACGGCAACGAGCCGACGCGCGAGCGCATCCAGTCCGTGGCCGACCGCGAGCGCTTCGACGACACCACGAAGTGCATCCTGTGCGCCTGCTGCACCACGTCGTGCCCGGTGTACTGGACCGAGGGCTCGTACTTCGGCCCCGCGGCCATCGTGAACGCGCACCGGTTCATCTTCGACTCGCGTGACGAGGGCGCTGAGGAGCGGCTCGACATCCTCAACGACATCGACGGCGTGTGGCGCTGCCGCACCACCTTCAACTGCACCGACGCCTGCCCGCGTGGCATCCAGGTGACGAAGGCGATCCAGGAAGTGAAGCGGGCGCTGCTGTTCAAGCGCGTCTGAGTTTCGGCTCTCCTTTCGAGGCGCCGCGTTCCCGTTGGGGGCGCGGCGCTTTCGGTTGTCCGGTGCGGCTCGACGATGCGCACCGGACGGCCGGAGCGGGTCACGCGCAGCCCTCACCGAGCTGCGAAGCTGCCCCGCACGCCCCAATTCCCGCGCAAGCGCAACGCTCCCGCGCCACCGCACCCGTCCAGCAAGCCTGTCGCCGGTGGCGAAGCCCCTCACTCCCACCAGGCCGCGACACCCTCGGCATCCCGGTCACCGCGGCACCACGACCCGCCCGGGCGGCCTGGGCCGCGCCACCCCACACACCTCAACTCCCGCGCAAGCGCAACGCCTCCGCCACGGTCACCGCGGCTCCACGACCCGCACCGGCGGCCTGGGCCGTGCCGCGGCCGCCCCGTGCGCCTTGCGCAACTCCCGCGCCACCGCCTCCGGATGGTCGCGCAGGCGGGTCGGGAGCGTCTGCAGGACGAGGATTCCCGCTGCCGCGTAACGGCTGTTGCGCGCGAGTGTGCGTTCGTAGTCGCGCGGTCCGAAGTGGAACGCCTTCGAGTCGATCTCCCAGGCGAGGCCCACGTCGTCGAACCACGCGTCGGGTCTGCCGACGATCAGGCCGTCGGCGTCCGCGATCGTGACGTTCCAGTGCGGTGTGGTGAGCCGGATTCGGCGGGAGAGGCGGCGGGCGTCGCGTTCGGCCACCGATTCCGCGCGGCCCAGTTCCTCCAGGACCTCGCGGACGAGCTTGGTGCCGTAGCGGTTGGTGCGGGCTTCCAGAGCGAGGCTCTCGGGCGTGCAGCGGTCGCGTTGGAGGGCGGCGGCGACGAGAGCGGTGGCGGCGTCGGCAGAACGCAACTGGCGGCACGCGTCGACCACGGCGCGATCCGCGGACACGACGGGGAATCCGCCCACCTCGCGAGAAGCGGGCATCGGCGAGGCGCGTTCGACGATCAGCGAGCCGGAGCCGGCCGAGCGGCCCGGCACGAGGACGTGGATCTCGGTGCCCGTGGCGGGCAGGCCGTGGCGGCGGCAGGCTTCAGCGCCTGTCAGGACGGCGTCGGGGCCCGCGCGCGCAGCAGGGCCGCGGTGACCTGTTGGTCGCGCGTGGGCGGGCCGTTGTGCAGCAGCACCACTCCCGGGTGCATGCGCTGCCACGGCCCGCCCGGCTCGCAGCGTCGCCAGGGGTTCGAGACCCCCAGCGACCTCAGGGCGGTGGCGCTGATGACTCCGAGATCGCTGCGTTCGCGCAGGTGTTCGATGAGCATGGAGTCAGTGTGACGAGCGACACCGACAGTTTTCGACGGTCAGCGCCGGGAGAGCCGCCTGCGGTCGATCAGCAGCAGGAGCACGCCCGCGATGCCGAACAGCACGCCCAGGAGCAGCAGCCAGCCGACGTCGGCGCCTGTGCTCGCCAGGCGGTTGTCCTGGTGGCGAGGGGGCGTCGTGACCGGCGGCGACGTGGTCACCGGCGGCTTCGTGGTCGTCGTGACCGGCGGTGTGGTCGTGACCGGGGGCGACGTCGTGACCGGAGGCGTCGTGGTCGACACCGGCGGCGTGGTGGTCGTCGTGGACGAAGACGTCGTGGACGAGGTCGTGTAAGGCGGCGTGGTCGTTGACGTGGTCGTGCTGGTGGTGCTGGTGCTGGTGGTGGTGCACGGCGTCGTCGTCGTGGTGGTGTACGCGGTCGTGGTCGTCGAGGTGTCGCCACCTCTCGGCACGGGCACGCCCCGCGCTGGACGGTCTTTCGGGCACCACGCCTTGACGCACACCCGGCCGTCCCCCGAGGCCTCGGCCTCGGGAGCGGCACCGTGCAGCGCGACGATCGTCAGCACTGCGCCGGCGGTGAGCAGACCGATGTAGGCGATACGTGACATGCCACGATGGTTGGCCGGGACACGCCGCGTCGCACGGGCAGCAAGCGCACGTCACCCACCAGTGCGCCCTACATCGCTCGATCAGGTCCAGAAGACCGCGACACCCACGTTCAGCACGACGAGGGACGCCGCCGTCGGCAGCAGCCAGGACGGGGCCTTCGGCTTGTTGAGGTTGACGGCCACGACGGCGGCGATGGCCACGAGGACCAGCAGCTTGACGCCGATCTTGATGTGGTCGTACTTCACCGAGTCGACCAGCGGGTCGATCGCGACCAGCGCGACACCCGTCAGCAGCTGCAGAGCCGAGCCGTGCAGCCAGCCCTTGTTGACCGGCGCGTCCTTGCCGGCCCTCGCCTGCAACATGATCATCGCGACGAGCAGGCCCATGCCCAGCAGGTGCAGGAACACCAGCAGCAGGCGTACGAACTCCACAGCGTTTTCCTATCGACGTCGAGTGGCCAGGAATCCCCGCACGCCCAGCACACCGATGATCGTGCCGAACACGAGCGAGGCGATCACGAGCACCAGGTGCACCGTGAAGAACGGGGTAGGTCCGTCGCTGAACGAACGCGGGTCCTTCCAGATGTTCTTCAGGAACGTGGGCCAGATCACCCACGACCACACTCCGAAAGCCACCAGGAAGAGTGACATCGGGCGCGAGAGCTTCACGACGACCAGTATCCGACGTGGTGCGTGCAAGGCACCAAACGGGGGTGGATAGCCTGGAGCCGTGCCCTTCACGAAACGGCTCATCGTCGCCCTGGTCCTAGCAACGGCCACAGCCGCGTTCGCCGCACCGACCGGCACCGCACAGCAGGCCGCCTCGGCGCAGTGCGCGAACCGCGAGACCCCGCCACCACCGGTGGACACGTCCGAGCAACCGACGCCCGGCCAGAAGGCCCCGGCGCCGCTCGAGGTGCCGGAGAAGCCGATCGGCGGTGACCGGCTGGGCGAGTGCGGCCTGATCCTGCCGCCGAACCAGGCGCAGCCCCCGAGCGGCATCACCGCCGCGTCGTGGCTGCTCGCGGACATGGACAGCGGCGCCGTCATCGCCGCGTACGACCCGCACGGCCGTCAGCGTCCGGCGAGCGTCATCAAGGTGCTGCTCGCGATGGTCGTCGCCAAGGAGCTGCGCGGCGACCTCGTCGTCACCGCGTCCGCCGAGGACACCCAGCAGGAGTGCACCTGCGTCGGGCTCAAGGACGGCGGCCAGTACACGGTCCGCCAGCTGCTGCAGGGCCTGCTGCTCACGTCGGGCAACGACGTGGCGCACACGCTGGCCCGCCAGCTCGGCGGCGTCCCGAACGCCCTGCGCAAGATGAACGCCATGGCGAAGGAGCTCGGCGCCCTCGACACCCGCGCCGTGACCCCGTCGGGCCTCGACGGCCCCGGCACCAGCACCTCCGCCTACGACGTCGCCCTGATCTTCCGCGGCGCGATGAAGTACGACGAGTTCGCGCAGGCCATCAAGCTGCAGCAGGCGCAGTTCCCCGGCCGCAACGGCGGCACGATCATGCTGACGAACGACAACCGCCTGATGACGAGCTACGAAGGCGCGATCGGCGGCAAGACCGGCTTCACCGACGACGCCCAGCACACCTACGTGGGCGCCGCCGAACGCAACGGCCGCCGCCTCGTCGTCGTCCTGCTGCGCGGTCAGCAGCAGCCCACGCACATCACCAACCAGGCCGCGAAGCTGCTCGACTACGGCTTCGCGATGGGCCCCGGCGGCGTCGGCAAGCTGGTCGACGGTGCCCCGCAGCCCAAGCCGAACGTCACCTCCACCCAGAGCAGCAACAGCAACACCACCGACACGGCCGCCGGCTCCGACTCGGGCTCCGGCCGCCCGACGCCCACCGCGTTCGGCACCGTCGGCCTGCCGATCACGGCCATCGCGGGTGTGGCCCTGCTGGCCGCCGTGTTCCTCTACATCCGCAACAAGAGGGCCAAGGCGGCACGGGCACGCCGCCAGGCCGCGCAGGCGGCACAGGGCGTCTGAGAAGGCACCACAGGCACACCAGAACGGCTCCCGGCGCACGCTGGGAGCCGTTCTGCTTTCCGAGGGGGTTGCGATGATCGGCTCAGGCGAAGTCGTGGCACCGGGCCACCCGGACTACGAACGCCTCCGCCTGCCCGCGCTGCCCAACTACCACCACATCCGACCCCGTGCGATCGTGCGTTGCTTCAACAACGACGACGTCAGAAAGGCTTTGGCGCACGCAAGAGAGTCGGGCACGCACATCACCCCACGCGGTGGCGGGCACTGCTTCGCCGGCCGTTCCTCCACCGACGGCATCGTGCTCGATCTCACGCCGTTGAACGACGTGTCGGTCCAGGACGGGACGGCCGTGATCGGCGCGGGTGCCCGGCTGGCCGAGGTGTACGCCGGGCTGGACCGGCACGGCCTGACCCTGCCCGCCGGGTGCGGCCCGACAGTCGGCATCGCCGGCCTCACCCTCGGCGGCGGGCTCGGTCTGCTCGGCCGTCGCCACGGCCTGACCGCGGACCGGCTGCGCGCGGCCCAGGTCGTGCTCCCGGACGGCGTGGTCGTCGACTGCGCGGCCGACCGGGAGCCCGACCTCTTCTGGGCGTTGCGCGGCGCGGGCGGTGGCCAGTTCGGCGTGGTCACGAAGCTCGTCTTCGACCCGGTTCCGGCCGAGCGGACGACGAGGTTCGTGCTGACCTGGCCGACCACCCGAGCGCGCGACGTGCTGCACGCCTGGCAGGAGATCGCGCCCGACGCACCGGACGAGCTCAGCGCGAACCTCAAGATCGACGCGCGGCGGGTGATCGCGTTCGGCGCGGGCGAGCCCGGCGGTCTCGTCGACCTCGCTCCGGCGACCAGCGACATCGACACCATGCCGTACCACCAGCTGAAGCAGTCCTTCGACGACCTCGGTGACCTCGGAGCAGGACCGGTGACCAGCAGGTCCGAGTTCTTCCGCCGCTCGCTGCCTGACCAGGCGATCAAGACGCTGCTCGCCGGTCTGGCACCGGGCCGGGAGCTCAACTTCACGCCCATGGGCGGTGCCTACAACCGAGTCCCGGCCACCGCGACCGCGTTCGCCCACCGCGCCGAGCGGTTCATGATCGAGCACGTGAGCGCCGACGCGGACTGGGTGCACAGGTCGTGGGCAGGCGTGCACCGCCACGCGTCCGGCCGCGTGTACCCGAACTTCCCCGACCCGCACCTGGACGACCCGCTGACCGCCTACCACGGCGAGAACCTCGCGCGGTTGAAGGAGATCAAGGCGCGCTACGACCCGGCAGGGCTGCTGCACTTCCCGCAGTCCCTCTGATCATCACGGCGGTCAGCGCCAGCACACCGGCGATCAGCGCCATCGACGTGACCACCGCGGCGGAGGTGCCGAACCGGAAGAAGACCGCGCCCAGCAGGGCCACCCCGACCGTCGCACCGAGCTGCTGCACCGCGTTCAACAGCCCCGACGCCCACCCGGTCTCGTGCGGAGCGGCGACCGACAGCGCGTTGCTGAAGAACGGCACGGTGAACACCCCGAGCCCGATTCCAGCGATCAGCAGCGGCACCGCCGTGAACGACACCGCGATCCCCGCCAGGCCGGCCAGCACCAGCACCAGCCCCGCGCGCATCACCCGCGTCCCGAACCGCGGCACGAGCACGGATCCCGCGACCCACGAACCCACCGCGAGCCCCGCCGACCACGGCAGCAGCGTGAGCGCGGCACCGGTCGGCGTCCTGCCCTCGCGCAGCTGCAAGAACAGCACCAGCACGAACACCAGGCCGTTCATCACCGCGAAGAACAGCAGCGAACCGGCCAGCGAGGCGGGGAACACCCGGTCGCGCAGCAGCCCGCCCAGCTTCGGCGGCGTGGCCGACCGGTCCTCGCGGATCAACGGCGCCACGGCCAGGACGGCGAGCCCGAGCGGCACGTTCACCAGGAACACCGAACGCCAGCCGACCGAGTCGGTCAGCAGGCCGCCGACCACCGGACCGCACAACGCCGACAGTGCCATGACCGGCCCGATCGTGCCCAGCGCCTTGGGCACCTCGTCGCCCGCGAACATCGCGCGGATCAGGCCGAACGTCTGCGGGATGATCATCGCGGCGCTCGCGCCCTGCACCACGCGGGCCGTCAACAGCACCACGGCGTGCGGTGCCCACGCGCACAAAGCGGAGCACAGCACGAAAACGAGCATGCCGATGACGAACATCCGTCGGCGCCCGAGGACGTCACCGAGCCGTCCTCCCACGATCAGCAGCAGCCCGAACGGGAGCGTGTACCCGTTGGTGAGCCACTGCAGCACGGTGTCGCTCATCGCGAGATCGGTGCGAACCGCGGGCGCCGCGATCGGCATCACCGTGGAGTCGAACAGGTTCATGGCTTCGGCGAGCAACAACGCGGCGAGCGCCGGCCACCGCCAACGGTAAGGCTGTGTCATGTCCGCGAAACTAAGCATCGACGAACAGAACTACCTCAAATAGAGCCATAGAAGACGAATAGTTCCATCAGAACCGGCCTAGCATCGGAAATGTGACACTCGACGATCTCGACCGCGCGGTGCTGCACGCGCTGCACATCGACGGCCGCGCCCAGTTCAACCACGTCGCGAAGGTCCTCGGCACGTCCCAGCAGACCGTGGCCAGGCGCTACCGGAAGCTGCGCGAGAGCGGCGCGCTGCGGGTGGTCGGCATGATCGACGCGCGCAGGGCGGGCCAGGTGGAGTGGTTCCTGCGGCTGAGCTGTGCTCCGGACACGGCCGTGCAGGTCGCGCGGGCACTGGCGGGCCGGCCGGACACGACGTGGGTGCAGCTCACGTCCGGCGGCACCGAGATCTCGTGCGTCATCCGCGCGGACAACGCCCCGGAAGCCCTGCTGCTGCAACAACTTCCGCGCACCCCGAAGGTCCTGTCGGTGTCCGCGCACTGCCTGCTGCGGTCGTTCGTCGGCGGCCCGGTCGGCTGGCACGGCCGCGCGGGCGCGCTCACCGCGGACCAGATCGCCGCGCTCACGCCGTCCTTCGACACCGAGGAGGCCGAGGAACCCGAGGTGGACGAACGCCTCGCGGCGTTGCTGCGCGAGGACGGCCGCGCGTCGTTCACCGACCTCGCCGCGGCCACCGGGTGGTCCGAACCGACCGTGCGCCGCCGCGTGAACCAGCTGCGCGCGAGCGGACTGCTCTACTTCGACGTCGACGTGGACCCCGCGGTGCTCGGGTTCAGCGCCCAGGCGATCCTGTGGATGTCCGTGCGCCCCAAGCACCTGGTGACCGCCGCGCAGGCCCTTGCCCGGCAACCGGAAGTCGCGCTAGCGGCGATCACGACCGGACCGGCCGACCTGCTCGCGAAGGTCGTGTGCCGCGACATCGACGCGCTCTACGCGTACCTGACCGAACGGGTCGCGACCATCGAGGGCATCGAACGGATGGAGACCGCCCCGGTGATCCACACGCTGAAGCGCGCGGCACTCACCGGCGCCACCTGATCCCGAGCAGCGCGCCGACCACCGCACCGGCCCCGAGCAGCAACGACGGTGAAGGACCGCGCCGGACCGAGATCACCGGCCGGATCACGGCAGGAGGCGGCGCCGCAACGACCTCCGGCTCCCGGTTCTCCCGCGCGGTGGCCGTCCAGGCCGTGATGAACAGCAGGAACTGCGCCACCAGGTTCGCGAACACCAGCACACCGATGACCGACCCGAACGCGGCCGCGGTCGGCGAGCGGGTCACGAACGACAGGAAGATCGTCGCCGCCTGCTTGAGCACCTCGAACCCGATCGCCGCCGCCAGCGCCCCGCGCAACGCGCTGCGCAGCCCGACCGGCTTGCGCGGCAACCGGGCGAGCACCCAGAGGAACACCATCCAGTTCGCCAGCAGCGACAGGACGATCGCGGCGATCTGCACCAGGACCCGCGCCCAGCCGGCGTCCTCCAGGCCCAGCCACTCCAGCACGTGCTTCGTGAACCCCGAGCCGAGCGCGGTGATGCCGAACGACAGCGCGATCGCCAGCCCGAGGCCGATCAACGCCAGCAGATCGCGCCACAACGTGCCGAAGAACGGCAGGTTCTCCTTGGCGTGACCCCATTGCGCGGTCAGCGCGTCGCGGAGGTTGCTCATCCACCCGAGGCCCGAGTAGGCGGCACCGAGCAGACCGATGATGCCGACCGTGCCCTTGGAGTCCAACGCGTTGTTCACGGCGTCGTTGATCTGCTTGCGCAGGTTCTCGTCCGGCACGGCCTGAGCGATCGACGACCGCAGGTCGGCCAGCAGGTCCGGCTGGGACTGCAGCACGAAGCCCGCCACCGCGAAGCCGATCATCAGGATCGGCACGAGGGACAGCACGCTGAAGTACGTGACCGCGGCCGCGTAGTGGGTGCCGTAGCGCTCTGTGTAGCGCTCGTAGGCCAGCAGGATGTGGTCCAGCCACGCGTACTTCCGCCGCCACTTGTCCACGGCGAAGACGCTAGTGCAAGCGCACTACTCGGGCAGAACGAACCCGATCTTCTCGTACGACCGGCGCAACGTGACCGACGCCACCTCACGGGCGCGCTCGGCGCCGCGGGCCAGGATCTTGTCCAGCGAGGCCACGTCGTCGAGGTACATCCGGACGCGTTCCTGCACCGGCGTGACCCACTCGGTGAAGACCTCGCCGAGGTCCTTCTTCAGGTCGCCGTAGCCCTTGCCGTCGTAGTCCGCGACCAGCGAGTCGATCGACCGGCCGGTCAGGGCCGAGTAGATCGTCAGCAGGTTCGAGACGCCCGGCTTGTTCTCGGCGTCGAAGATGATCTCGCGACCGGTGTCGGTGACCGCGGAGCGGATCTTCTTGGCCGAGCGCTTCGGGTCCTCCAGCAGCTCGACGACACCGCCGGGCACCGACTTGCTCATCTTCGCCGTCGGATCCTGCAGGTCGAAGATCTTCGCCGTGTCCTTGACGATGTACGCCTCCGGCAGGCGGAACGTCTTGCCGTAGCGCGAGTTGAACCGCGTCGCGAGGTCGCGGGTTAGCTCCAGGTGCTGCCGCTGGTCCTCGCCGACCGGCACGTAGTGCGCCTGGTACAGCAGGATGTCCGCGGCCTGCAGGATCGGGTAGGTGAACAGGCCGACGCCGACGGCGGCCTCCGAGCGCGACGACTTGTCCTTGAACTGCGTCATCCGCGAGGCCTCGCCGAAGCCGGTGAGGCACTGCATCACCCAGCCGAGCTGGGCGTGCTCCGGGACGTGCGACTGCACGAACAGCGTCGCGCGGTCCGGGTCGATGCCCAGCGCGAGCAGCTGGGCCGCCGAGACGCGCGTGTTCTGCCGCAGCTCCTTCGGGTTCTGCTCCACGGTGATCGCGTGCAGGTCGACGACGCAGTAGAACGCGTCGTGGTCCTCCTGCAGGGCGACCCACTGCCGCACCGCGCCCAGGTAGTTGCCGAGGTGGAACGAGCCTGCCGTCGGCTGGATGCCGGACAGCACTCGGGGACGACGGGTGGGTGCGCTCTCCGTGGACACGAACGAATCTTCTCAGATCAGGCGAATCAGTTCTGCGCGGTGTCCTGCCCGACCAGGTCGATGCGCTGGTTCGCCGCCGGGATCGTGGCCGGCTTGCGCCGCTTGACCAGGCCGTACACCAGACCGCCGACGCCCGCCGTGACCGCGATCAGACCCACGGGACCAGCAGCGGTACCGGTCATGCTGCTCTCAACCGCAGCGCTCAGTACCAGACTCATGCCGTGCACTTGCCGAGCCTCCCCAAGGCACAGACTCACCCCGGAAGGGTGAACCTTGCTGACTGATTGGCCGCCAAGCTACCGATGACCGGTAGCGTCGATGCGCCGAATCAGACTATCGGTCACTCGTGATCGGATCGCACTCGCCCATATGTCGTAGTCCGCTGACGGGCGTTACGCCCTGCGAGCGAAGCCAGGGTCTCAAGCTCACGCACAGTACGCGCCGACCCGTGTTCGGACCCTGCCATGCGGCTGATGGTCTCCTCCATCAAGGTTCCGCCGATGTCGTTCGCACCGCCGTTGAGGATCTCCGCGGTGCCCTCGTCGCCCAGCTTGACCCAGGAGCACTGGATGTTGTCGATGCGTCCGTGCAACGCCAACCGCGCGAACGCGTGCACGGCGCGGTTGTCGCGGCGGCTGGGGCCGGGCCGAGCGACGCCTGCCAGGTAGATCGGGGCGTTGCGGTGCACGAACGGCAGCGCGACGAACTCGGTGAGCCCGCCGGTCCGGTCCTGCAGCTTCGCCAGCACCCTGAAGTGGGTGAGCCAGTGGCCGGGGTGGTCCACGTGGCCGTACATCATCGTCGATGACGAACGAATGCCCAGCTCATGGGCCGTGCCGACGACCTCCAGCCAGGTCGCGGTCGGCAGCTTGCCCTTGGTGAGCACCCACCGGACGTCGTCGTCGAGGATCTCGGCCGCCGTGCCGGGGATCGTGCCGAGGCCGGCCTCCTTCAGCTCGGTCAGCCACTCGCGGACGCTCACGCCCGCCTTGGCCGCGGCCGACACGATCTCCATCGGGCTGAACGCGTGGACGTGCATCTCGGGCAGACGCTTCTTGATCGCGCGCACGACGTCGGCGTAGTAGGTCACCGGCAGCTTGGGGTCGATGCCGCCCTGCATGCAGACCTCGGTGGCGCCTTCGTCCCACGCCTCCTGCGCGCGGTCGGCGACCTCCTCGGCGCTCAACCTGAACGCGTCCGCGTCGCGCTCGCGCTGGGCGAAGGCGCAGAACCGGCAGCCGACGTAGCAGACGTTCGAGAAGTTGATGTTCCGGTTGACCACGTACGTGACGTCGTCGCCCACCACTTCTCGCCGCAGGTCGTCGGCCAGCTTCACCATCTCTTCCAGCGCGTCGCCGTCGGCGGTGAGGAGCGCCATCGCGGCGTCGGTGTCTTCGAGCAGCGCGGCCGGGTCATTCGCGGCGATCTTCAGTCCACGTTGGACGTCTTCGGAAAGTCGTTGCGGCGCAACGGGGATCTTGAGCTCGTCCCAGTCGCCGTAGACCTCGTCGAAGTCGCCGCGGCGGTCGCTCGTGCGGCCCTCGGTGTCGATCGCGGTGTTGAGGTCCGCGCGCCCGAACGTGTCGAGCCCTCCGTCGGGCTCCTGCCACTCGCGGCCGACCACCTCGGCCGACGGGTTCGCGAGGCCGCTTTCCAGTGCCAGCGCGGAAACGTGCGCGGTGAGCCGGGTGTCGATCCACTGCCCCGCCGCCGCGCGGACGTAGCGCGGGTAGACGTTCAGCCGTTCCTGCAACGAGAAACCGGCCTCGCGCGTGATGTCCGCGAGCCGGTCGACCTGCGGCCACGGCTTCTCGGGGTTCACGTGGTCCGGCGTGATCGGCGAGACGCCGCCCCAGTCGTCCACGCCCGCGCGCAGCATCAGGCCGAACTCCTCGCCGACCAGGTTCGGCGGCGCCTGCACGCTCACGGTGGACGGCATCACCAGACGTGCCACGGCGATCGTCGCCGCGAGCTCGGTCAGGTCCGCGTCGGGCATGCCGCGCATCGCCGTGTCCGGCTTGGCGCGGAAGTTCTGGATGATGACTTCCTGGATGTGCCCGTACTGCTTGGCGACCTGGCGCATCGCGAGCAACGACTCGGCGCGCTCGGTCAGGGTCTCGCCGATGCCGATCAGGATGCCGGTGGTGAACGGGACGTTGACGCGTCCGGCGTCGGTCAGCACCCGCAGCCGGACCGCGGGATCCTTGTCCGGGCTGCCGTAGTGCGGGCCGCCCTTCTCGCTCCACAGGCGTTCCGCGGTGGTCTCCAGCATCATGCCCATGCTGGACGCGACCGGCCTGAGCCGGGTGAGCTCCTCCCAGCTCAGCACGCCGGGGTTGAGGTGCGGCAGCAGGCCCGTCTCCTCCAGCACCGCGATGGCACTCGCTCGCACGTAGTCCAAAGTGGACTCGTAGCCGCGCGCGTCCAGCCACTCCTTCGCGGCCGGCCAGCGGTCCTCCGGCCGGTCTCCCAGCGTGAACAGCGCTTCCTTGCAGCCCTGTTCGGCGCCCGCGCGGGCGATCGCCAGCACCTCGTCGCGTTCGAGGAACGCGGCGGGCAGCTTGTGCGGCACGGTCGCGAACGTGCAGTAGTGACACCGGTCACGACACAGTCTGGTCAGCGGGATGAACACCGACCGGCTGTACGTGACGACCCCGGGACGCCCCTCGGCGAGCAGGTGCGCGTCCCGCACCCGGCCGGCCGCGGTTAACAGCGCGTCCAGGTCCTCCCCGCGCGCGTGCAGCAGCACGGCGGCCTCGGTCGCGTCGAGCACCGCACCGTCGGCGGCCCGGCGCAGCGCACGCCGCATGGCCGCCGCGCTCGGACGGGGCTGCGGTGGGGTTAGCGAGATGTCCACTGCCACGTCAACGACCTTAGGCGGCGAAAATTCCTGTTCGCCTCTCCGACGGTGTGACCAAGTTCCCAGTCCGGCCGCTCACCAGCCCCAGCGCGACGCCGGCGCCTGCCCCGCGTTCAGGAAGCTGAAGGCGGGCAGCGGGCCGGCGAACCTCCCGCCCGACTTCTCCGCGGCCTGCCGCGCGAGGGCCAGCCGCTCACGTGACACCAGGAACGCCCTGCGGACCTCCTGCCGTTCGGAGGGCAGCTCGACGGCCTGCTCCGCCAGTGCGCTGACCGGCTCCAGCGCGGTGTCCGCGCTGGTCCACGCACCGAGCCGCAGGTAGACGTGCACCTCGACGACGTCGGCCAGCCGATCGAGCTGGGCGCGCAGACCGTTCGCCCTCGGTGCCAGCACGTCGGCACGGACCGCCTCCTCGCTCTCGGCGAGCGTGCCGAACACCACCGGCACCACGGGACCGGTGGCGACCAGCGCGGACAGCGCCTCGAAGTGGGACATCGCCGCCACCGGCGCCTCGCGGACCGCGGCGGCCAGATCGTCCAGCACGACGAGCCGGACGTCCCGGCCGGCGGGCACCTCGTGCGTCGCGCGCACGACGCCGAGCAGGTGCAGGCTCACAGCTGCCGTTCCGGTGCCTCCACCCCGACCCGTTCCACGGTCTCGGCCGGCATGACCGCGGCCGCCACGGGCGCGGTGAGCGGCAGGATGCCGTGCGTGCCGAGGATGCCCTGCGTGCCGGGTGGCGGCACGACGCCGGAAATCGCCCGCCGGGTGGCGTCCAGGCGTTGCATGGCCTCCAGGTAGCGGATGTAGGTGTCGACGCTGGCGATCACGATCTTGGCCTCGATGGTCAGGATCTCGATGCCGATCACGGAGACCCTGATCGTCGCGTCGATGACGAGTCCCTTGTCCAGCAGGATGTTCAGCGCTTCGGCGAGGCCACCGGACGCAGGCAGGGCTGGAGCGGTCACAGTTCGGTCCTTTCCGGATGGACTTCGAGCACGGCACGCAGCTCGGCGAACTGGCGGCGCAGGGCGATCAGCGCCTGGCCGAGCCGTTCGATCTCGTCTTCGGTGAGCGACCCGGCGTCCATCCGCCTGATCGCCTGGCGTTCCAGCAACTCCTCGAGGATCTCCAGCACGGCCAGCACGATCCGGCCGAGGCCCTTGCCCGCGTCGACGGGAACCCTGGCGCCGGTCATCGCAGCGACTCCTCGATGCCGACCAGCAGCAGGCGCAGGTCGAGCCGGATCAGGTCGATGCCGGCCAGCGTGATGATCACGTCACCGGTGACCACCGCACCGCTGTCGACGATCCGGTCCAGCAGGTCGACCAGCGTGTTCTCGGTCATCCGGGAACCCCCAGCTCCAGGCGCGTGAACGAGTAGGGCGGCCACGGGCCGGTGGCGTGCACGGTCGCACCCCGGCCGCGCGCTTGTTCGCCCAGCTCGGCGGCCGCCCGCCGGAAGACGTCCTCGTCCGACGCCGGCACGAGGTAGGCGGCGTCGAGCAGCGTCTGCGGCCGTTGGGTCCGGTGGACGACGTCGGTGGCGTGACCTGCCAAGGCCGAGTGCAGCGCCCGCGCGGCGTCCGTCTGATGATCCTTCAGCTGCTGGCCGTCCAAGCGGCTCTGCCGGCGCCTGCGCAGGTAGTCCGCGCCGGAAAGCCCGGTCAGCGGTGTCTCCTCCACCGGCAGGGCCCCGTGCTCGACCCGCACGCCCCACTCGCGGTGCCCGGCGACGCGGTCGAGCCACCGGATGACCTCGTCGCGCGAGGAGGCCAACAGCCTGCGCGCCGCCGGTTCGTCCGCGACGACCGTGCCGAACCGCAGCGGCAGCACGGGTTCGTGCTCGAACACGGCTCGCACGATGGCGTCGTGGTCGCGCACGAGCGTGGCCAGCAGGCCGTCCTCCGCCGGTTCCTCGGCGTCGAGCCCGCCGAACAGCGCGGTGTCCACCTCGGTCACGACGAGCGCCAGCCCGTCGTGCCTGATCAGTTGGGGCGGCCCGGCCGCACGCAGCTCCGGGGGACCGACCAGCTCCCACCGCTCTCCGCGGGTGATCGCGTAGGCGCAGAGACCGCGCTCAGCGCTCATGAACCGGCTCCGGGACGCTTTCCGGGGCTCTCTCCGGGGCTCTCTCCGGGGCCTCCAACCCGGCTGTCCGTCTCTCGAGCTCCGCACGTGCGCTGTGGGGCGCGAAGAACGGGTCGCCGGTCCACCAGTCCATGCCCATCTCGCGAGCCGTCTGGGCGGACGCGATGAAGAGCCGGACCCGGAGGGTGAGCAGCTCGATGTCGACGACGTTCACCGCGATGTCGCCGACGATCACGACACCCTTGTCGAGCACGCGCTCCAGCACGTCGGCGAGCGAACTCGATGCGCTTTCCACAGCAGCCCCTCGGGTCAGTGGTCGGTGGCACCTCTGGTGTATCGCCGCAGCCGTTCGTAGGACTGCAGGACGCCATCGCGATCGACGTCGACCCGATAGGTGGCGAGCACGCTCGTGCTGGCGGGCACGCGTTCCAGCTCGACGACATCGACCAAAATGGACCAACCGCCACCTTCGGCGGCGCGCACGCCGGTGACACCGTCCGGCTGCCGCCCGGCGATCTCCCCGAACTGCCGCACTGCTGCGCGAATCGCATCGGCAGGTCCGCGAGGCTCGTTCATCCCCACCATGATCGCAGGCGGCGCCAGGTAGTTAAACGGTCAAACAGACGGTCGCGGGACCACCCAACGGATCAAGTTCTGTTGGTGCGCCTGCGAATTCTCGTTCACCTGACGGCGACGAGCAGCTCCGTGTTCCGGTCGAGCGGCGTGCCGAGCGGGTCCGTGCGCGTGTGGATGTCGTTGTAGGTGAACTCCCGGCACAGGCTCGCCAGCGCCGTGTCCGACCTGTCGTCGTAGTCCACCTGGTACGGAGCGTCGGCCTCCAACAGCGTAGTGAACAGCGACAAGGTGCCGTCCCCGTTGTCCGCCACTTCGATCACACGGGCGTGCTGCGGGTAGTCGACGTGGGCGGCGGTGTTGATCTCCCAGAAGCTGCGGGACGGCGTGTCGTGCCGATGCGGCGTGATCACGTTGCGGTGCGTGTGCCCGTTGACCCACGCCAGCACGTTCGGGAACCGGTGCAGCAGGCTGACGAGCGCGTCGCCGTTCATGCGCGGGTCCAGCGGGCGCCGCTTGTCCGGCAGCACGTTGCCCATCGTCGTGCTCGTGTGGTGACTGAAGAGGACGAACAACTCGTCGGTGACGTTCTGCCGCTGCGGCAGGCCGAGCCAGTCGTAGTAGAGCGAGCTGTTGCGCTTGAGGACCTTCTCGATCCAGTTCAGCTGGTGCAGACCGATCGAGCCCGTCGAGAACCCGGCGAGGTTCGTCGTGTCCATGCTGACGCCGGTGACACCGGGCGCCATCCGGAACGTGTAGAAGACGTCTTTGCCGTCCGCGTTGGCGTCCGTGTACCCGTGACCGCCCGTCGGCAAGTGCTTGCGCACGAACTCACCGGTGTCGAACAGCCGTCGCCTGTCGTCGGGCGTAACAGTCCGGACGACGCCGCCGCTCGCCAGGATGGCCATCGCTTCCGGGATGGCGTTGGGATCGTTGAACGCCTGCGCGACCTTGGCGTTCTGCACCGGGTCGCCGAACCCGACGATCTTCTTGCGGCCGGTGTACCAGCTGTCGAGCAGCCCGTCCGGCAGCGCGCCCACGACGCTGTCGTCGTGGTTGCCGATCGTCGAGTACCACGGGATGTTCAGGCCGGGGCTGGTGAACTCCCTGACCGCGGCGTCGAGCAACCCGGTGAGCTGAGGGAATCCCGCGGCCTTGTAGTCGTCGCTGCCGCTCATGTCCGGCTGCCAGAACGTCTTGAGGCCCGAGTTCTGCACGCCTTCGTAGCGGCTGTCACCGGTGTTCGGCGTGATGCGGCCGCCGTTGAGGATCGTGAGGAACCAGTCCAGCTCGATGTTCTCGTGGTTGTCCGTGTTGTCGCCGGTCGTCATGAGGAAGTCGAACGGCCTGCCGGTCAGCGGACCGTTGCGGACGGCGTTGACGCGCCTGACGAGCGACGTCGAGCCCTGCGCGGTGAGCGCCTCCTGCGGCCGGTGCGCGCTGGAGCCCATGATCGGGTGCAGGTACTCGAACCGCAGCGGGCTCTGGGCGTCGCAGATGTGCATGTCGCTGAACTGCACGAAGCTCGCCAACGCCTGACGCCGCGCCTCCCGGCCCGCCTTGGCCTGGATCAGGTCGGTGCGGATCACCGTCGGCCAGCCGGGGCCTGCCGCGAGCCTGCGGTAACCGCTGGTGCCGATGGGTGCGGCCGCGGTTTCCAGGGTGGTACCGGTGGTGGACGCAACCGCTTGCGCGTCCAGGAGCGGCAGGCCTGCCGCGCCCACGCCCATCGCCATCAGGAAGGTGCGCCGGTTGAACCCCGCCATGAGCCGCCCCCGATCTCATCGATGGTGAATCATGTTCAGATTCGGGGAGCCGGCAGGTGAAATCGAGCGGTCAGGCGGGGGACGGGAGCGATAAAGGCTGGTCGGGCTGGGTCAGTCGGCGTACCCGATCTCCTGCTCGGCTGAGTCCGAAACGCAGGCGGCCGCGGTGGCGACGATCAGACCATGAGCGAGACCGGGAAGACCTTCGTGTTCACCGCCGTGCGGCGGCCAGGAAGCGCGAGAGAGACGCCCAGCTGGCGCTTCGAGGTTCGGGAAGGCTGCTGGGTCACCCTGTTCGACGACGGACGCACGCGGTTCCTCATGGACGAGACGACCGAGCACGAGGTCACCGGCAAGAACCGCGACAAGTACCGGCCGGGCGCGAGAATGATCGAGACCAAGCCCAAGCAGTGAGCCGTCAGTCGGCGTACACGACGGTGACCGGGGCGTGGTCCGACCACCGCTCGGCGTAGGTCGCGGCCCGCTCCACCACGGCGCTCCGAGCCCGAGCCGCGAGCCCGTCCGTGGCCACCTGGTAGTCGATCCGCCAGCCCGAGTCGTTGTCGAACGCCTTGCCGCGGTACGACCACCACGAGTACGGCCCGACGGCATCGGGGTGCAGCGACCGCATCACGTCGGTGTACCCCGACGAGAACACCGACGACATCCACTCCCGCTCGTACGGCAGGAAGCCGGACGACTTCTGGTTCGTCTTCCAGGCCTTCAGGTCCTCGGGACGGTGCGCGATGTTCCAGTCACCGCACACGAGCACCTCACGGCCCGACACGGCCGCCTTCTCCCGCAGCGACACCAGGTACGGCAGGAAGGCCGCCATGAAGCGGTCCTTCTCGTCCTGCTTCTCGGTGCCGACGTCGCCGGACGGCAGGTACAGGGACGCCACGACGACGTCCGGCAGCTCGATCTCCACGTACCGGCCGCTGGACTCGAACTCGGAGGCACCGAAGCCCACACGGACCGACGTGGGTTCAACGCGCGAGAGAACGCCCACGCCCGCGCGGCCCTTCAACGACGACGGCGCGTACACGCCGTGCCAGCCGGCGGGCGAGTGGACGTCGAGAGGCAGCTCGTCCGGTTCCGCGCGGACCTCCTGCAGGCACACCACGTCCGCGGAGGAGGCCTCCAGCCAGGACAGGTAGCCCTTCTTGGCGGCGGCGCGCAGACCGTTGACGTTGATCGTGGAGACCGTGAGCACGACGGAGGAGCCTACCGAGAGGCCAGGCCCCAGGGCTTCGGGTACTCCGCGCCGCAGCCGGCGCAGTGCGCGGTCAGGTCCAGGTAGCCGACGATCGTGGCCATCTCGTCGCGGGGCAGCGCGAGCTGCCGCTGGCCGTCCAGCTCGGTGTAGAGGCCCTGCCACTCCGGCTCGCAGGAGCACTGGGTGACGGCCTTGGCCCGGCCCCACCGAAACATGTTCCGCAGCATGCCACCAGTTTGCCACACGCCACCGAAGTCGTTGACCAATGCAAACCGCGAGTTCGGCGAACACGAATTCTTCGCACCGCCCTCTTGAGGGTGCGGATCTCGATGAGCCAGATTTTCCACGGGCCCAGGAAATCTCCCCAAGGCACGAAAGCAGCAAGGAGAAGAAATGAACGCGATCAAGGGTGTTCTCGTCGGACTCGCCGCCACCGCCGCACTCTTCGGCGGTGCCGCCCAGGCCACGGCCGCGCCGGCGACGGGGCAGTCGGCCGAGGCGTCGGCGAACGTGACCGGCGAGGTCGTCGCGGTCGTCAAGGGCAAGTCCGTCAAGGTGCGCGTCGACGCCTCCACGACCGTCGACGTGGACTACGACCTCAAGAAGACCGTCGTCTCCGGCGAGCTGAAGATCGGTGCGTCGGTGCACGTGAACGGCAAGAAGGTCGACGGCAGGATCGTCGCGTCGGGCATCGTCGTCATCAAGTAGGACTTCACCGGAAAGGCCGGCGCCGCCCTCACGCGCCGGCCTTTTCCAATGCCGCCGCCAGGTCGCGGCGGCCGGAAATTCCCAGTTTTCGATACGCACGCGTCAGATGCAGTTCAACGGCTCGTGGCGTCACGAACAACTCCGCCGCGATTTGCCGGTTGGTCAGGCCGAGCACGGCCCTGCGCACGACGTGGTCCTCCTGCGCGGTCAGCACCGAACCGGTCGGCGTGCGGGCCGGACGGCCTCCCGCCAAGCGCAGCTCCCGTGCCGCTGCTCCCATCAACGGGATCGCACCGCACCTCTTCGCCAGGTCGTGGCCCTGCCGCAACGCCGCCAGCGCCTCCGGGCCACGGCCGTCGAGCCGCAGCGCGACACCCAGGTCGACCAACGCCCGCGCGAGCTCCAGCCGCGCCGAAGTGGGGCGCAACGCCGAGACGGCCTCCTCCAGCAGGGCCGCGTTCCCCGTCACGACACCGGAAACCCGCAGAGCCACCCCGACCGGCACGGCGAGGCCCCAGTCGCGCGCCAGTTCCAGCTCCTGTGCGGCAAGGCGCACGGCATGATCCCTCTCCCCCAACGCCATGTGCGCCAACGCCGCGTGCGTACGCCACGGTTGCAATGACGGGTTACGGGCGCCACGGCGTTCCATGCGGCGACCGCAGTCGAGGTGGTCGCGCAGCGCGGAAGCGGGGTCGCCCAGAGCCATGTGCAGGCGACCGCGCTGGTGCAGCAGTGCGTGGTAATGGGTGTATTCGGGCAGGTCGCCGTCCAGCTCGCGTTCCCGCACGAGCCGCAGCGCCGACCCCACGTCACCGGTGTCCACCCACACGCCGACGAGGCCGGCCACCGCTATCACCACGTTGCCGTCCTGGTTGGCGCCCAACGCGTCCAGCTTCTCCAGCGACGTCATGCCGAGCCGTTCCGCGTCCGGCAGCGAGCCCAGCCGGCGCGCCACGTGACACCGCAGCGCCTGCACCGAAGCCGCGCACACGGCCAGGTCGCGTTCGGCCGTCACGCGCAGCGCCTCCTCGCACTGCCGGTCCGCCTGCTCGTACTCGTCGATGCCGATCAACGCCACGATCAGGTGCGCGAACGAGAACTGGTCGATGAGATCGCGCCCGATGTGCAACGGCAACGACGACTGCACCCGGCGGCGGGTCTCGCCGGGGTTCACGCCGATCGTGGCACCCCGGAAGGCCAGCAACGCGTTGAGGAACCGCTCGTTGCGCGCGGACGTCATGCGTGCGCCGCTCAACCTCGCGATCCGCGTCTCGACCTCACCGGAGAAGAACGACTCCTCCGTGCCGAGCGACAACGCGTACAGGTCCAGCCGTTGAGCCAGGTCCGCGTCCACACCGGACACCCGCGCGATCACCGACTCGACCTTCGCCACCGCGTCGGGGTACCTCCGCCGCCCGGCCAGGTCGTAGGCGAGCAGCAACGCCATCCGTCCCTCGGCCAGCACGTCCATCGACGCGGATGCCGCCTTGGTCAACGACGCCAGCGCCGCGCCGGGGTCGACCAGCGACTGCGCCTCGCTCAGCTCGACCAGCACCTCACCGCGCAGGTCGTCCGGCAGCGGTTCGCGCAGAAGCCTGCGCAGACAGGCGATCGCTCTGTCCGAAGTGGACTGACGAGCGGCGGCGCGCAGCACGTCCCGCACCCAGTCCGCGCCGATCGGCGCGGCCTCCAGCAGGTGTGCCGCCACGTCGTCGACCGGCGCCTGGTCGTCGTACCGGAACCGCGCGGCACGGGCGTGGATCGCCGCCCGGTCCAGCGCGGTGGTGCTCTGCGCCAGCGTCGTCAGCACCATCGGCACGCCCGCGAAACCCAAGCCGCTCAACGCCCGTGCCGCGTCCACGGCCTCACGCGGTCCCAGCCCGGCCGCGGCTCCCGCCAGCGCCAGGTCCGCCTCGCCGAGCACCGCGAACGCCCGTGCCAGCGCCACCACCCGCGGCCCGGCCTGCGCGAGCCGCGCGAGAAGTTCGCCGGCCCGTTCGCCCAGGTCGCGAGCACGCAGCCCGAGGAGGTACGGGTTGCCGCCGGTCGCCACCCGCCAGTCGGCGACCACCTCGTCGGTGACCCCGTCGGCGAAGAGCGTCCGCAGGAACCGCCCGCACGCCTGCTGGTCGAGACCGGCGAGCCGGACCCGGCGCGCGTCACCGACCACCTCGCGCAGCAACGGTGTCGCGTCGAGCGCGAGCCCGCGCGTGACGACCACGGCCACGGGCAGCTCGCCCAGCCGTCTGCGCAGGTAGGCGAGGAAGTTCAGCGACGGCAGGTCGGCCTGCTCGACGTCGTCCACCGCCAGCAGCACCGGCGACCCGGCCGACACGTCGCGGACCAGGCGGTGCAGCCGGTGCAGCACCGGTTGGTCGGCGTCGGTGCCGAGGACCTCGTCGGCCTCGCTCTCGAAGAGCTGCGCGACCACGCCGAACCGGAACGCCGACTCCGACGCGGAGCACTGCGCCCGGAAGATCGCGAAGCCGAGCTCACGGGCCATCCGCACGGTCTCGGCCAGCACGGACGTCTTGCCCAGGCCCACCCGACCCTCGACGCACACGACCGAGGGCACCCCGGCGGCCGCCTCCTCCAGCGCACGCCGCAGAGCCATCAGCTCACGCTTGCGGTCGGACACCGCGGAACTCGTGACCGCCACCGGACACGCCCCTTCGCCGCAACGCAGTTCGAACACGTGGCGGCGCGTTCTGGGCCGTCCTGCCTAGTCCAGCCAGGTCAATCCTATGAAGGTCCACCCGGCCTGGAAAGGGCCTTCCGGACCAGGAAACACCTCGAACTTCCGGAGAGTCCTCAGGTGCAGTTGGAATCGCTGGTCAACGCGACGAACTGGGTGCTCACCCAGCGGCGGTCGCTCAGCATCCGGTACCCGTTCTCGACCCGCGGCTGGGCGTCCGCGACGGCGTCGCGCTGCATCGTCGAGACGATCGGCTGCATGTCACCGGGACCGGACCGGACGTTGAGGATGTCCGCGGTCACCGTGACCTTGCAGACCTGCCCGCCCTTGTCGCTGCCCATCGGCTTGCCGCCGTTCGCGAAGTACATCACCCCGGCGACCCCGAGCACGCCAATCACGATCAATCCCCTGACCGGTACACCCAACATCGCCGCCTCCGAACCCCGCACTGCCTGGACCAGCAGATATAGCGGCTGAAAGGCGCGAAAGGACCGCTCGGCGCGGCAACCACCCGCAAGAGGAACCGGTCGGGTGACGCCGCGACGAGAAAGGCCACCCCGGCGTGACCGGGGTGGCCTTCTGACGTACTCGAATCAGGCGATCAGAACGACGCCATCTTCTTCTTGAGGTTCTCGTCCAGCGCGGCGAGGAAGTCCTCGGTGGTCAGCCACTCCTGGTCCGGGCTGATCAGCAGCGCCAGGTCCTTGGTCATCTGACCGGCCTCGACCGTCTCGATGACGACCGACTCGAGCGCCTCGGCGAAGCGGATCACCTCGGGGGTGTTGTCCAGCTTGCCGCGGTGCATGAGGCCACGGGTCCACGCGAAGATCGACGCGATGGGGTTCGTGGAGGTCGGCTTGCCGGCCTGGTGCTGGCGGAAGTGACGCGTCACGGTGCCGTGCGCGGCCTCGGCCTCGACGGTCTTGCCGTCCGGCGTCATCAGGACCGACGTCATCAGGCCGAGCGAGCCGAAGCCCTGCGCGACCGTGTCGGACTGGACGTCACCGTCGTAGTTCTTGCACGCCCAGACGTAGCCGCCCTCCCACTTCATGGCCGCGGCGACCATGTCGTCGATGAGGCGGTGCTCGTAGGTGAGGCCCTTGGCGTCGAACTCCGCCTTGAACTCCTCGTCGAACACGCGCTGGAAGATGTCCTTGAAGGCACCGTCGTAGGCCTTCAGGATCGTGTTCTTCGTGGACATGTAGACGGGGTAGCCCCGCTGCAGGCCGTAGGAGAACGAGGCGCGGGCGAAGTCCTCGATGGACTTGTTGTAGTTGTACATGCCCATCGCCACACCGCCCTCCGCCGGGAACTCGGTGACGACGTGCTCGATCGGCTCCGAGCCGTCCTCGGGCTGGAAGGTGATCGTCAGCTTGCCGGCGCCGGGCACCTTGAAGTTGGTGGCCTTGTACTGGTCGCCGTGCGCGTGACGGCCGATGATGATCGGCTTGGTCCAGCCGGGGACCAGACGCGGGACGTTCGAGATGATGATCGGCTCGCGGAAGACGACACCACCGAGGATGTTGCGGATCGTGCCGTTCGGCGAGACCCACATCTTCTTCAGGCCGAACTCCTCGACGCGCGCCTCGTCGGGCGTGATCGTGGCGCACTTGACGCCGACGCCGTGCTTCTTGATGGCGTTGGCGGCGTCGATGGTGACCTGGTCGTCCGTGGCGTCCCGGTGCTCGATGCCCAGGTCGTAGTACTCCAGAGTGACGTCCAGGTACGGGTGGATCAGCTTGTCCTTGATGAACTGCCAGATGATCCGGGTCATCTCGTCGCCGTCGAGCTCGACGACGGTGCCCTGAACCTTGATCTTGCCCATAACTCCGGGCGCTCCTCTCGCGACGATGCAAGCAAGACAAGCGTACTGGTAAACCGCTCGGGTGTGCCTGCGACCCTGGTTACACCGATTCAGCGTCGGCCGGGTCGAAGTCCGTCGAACGGCTCACGTGCTCCCACTTGTCGATTTCCGCGTTCCGTGCCTGGTCCGCCAGGCGCACCATGTCCACCGCGTCGCCGCCGAGCAGCAGACTCAGTGGTGGCTCGTCCATGGCTACCACGTCGAGCACGACCCGCGCGGCCTTGGCCGGATCACCAGGCATGTGGCCGTGCGCGCCGCGCATCATGTCGAGCATTGCCCCGACAGACGGAACGTAGTCCTCCCCCGGCTCGGTCACCACCAGAGAGGGGCCGGTCCAGTCGGTCTGGAAGCCGCCGAGCTCGACGATCGTCGCCTTCACCCCGAACGCCGCGCACTCCGCGGCCAGCGACTCCGTGAAGCCGCGCAGCGCGAACTTGGCCATCACGTACGGCGCGAGCCCGCCGCCGAACGCCATGTGCCCCGCGGTCGAGCCGACCTGCACGAAGTGCCCGGACCGCTGCGCGCGAAGCACGGGCAGGGCGGCCTTGGTGACGTTGACGACACCCCAGAGGTTGATCTCCAGCTGGTCGCGGAAGTCGGCCTCGGAGCACTCCTCGATCGACGTCACGCGACCGGCGCCCGCGTTGTTCACGACGACGTCGAGCCGGCCGAACTCCCGCACCGCGGTCTGCACGGCCTCTCGCGCTTGTGCGGCGTCACGCACGTCGAGTGCAACAGATCTGACCCGGTCGCCGTGTTGAGCAACGAGGTCGTCGAGATCGCGCGGGTTGCGCGCGGTGGCGACGAGCTGGTGCCCGGCGGCGAGAACGGCCTCCGCGGTCTTGCGACCGAGCCCGCGGGAACTGCCGGTGATGAGCCAAACCTGCGGCATGTCCGTGCTCCATTCATCAGGAATCAGTTGTCCGGACATATGGAGTTCCGGCTCGGGCACCTGATACCTGCGGCTACTGTTTTCACTGTCGGGTGATCACCAGAAGGGGCGTAAGTGTCAACTGGGCCAACACATGCGATGAGCGGGCTGCTCGCCTGGAGCGCCGTCACCGCCCTCGCGTCGAATCACCCGATCGGCCACCTTTCGCCGCAGAGCTGGGCGGTAGGAGCAGTTCTCGCCACTGGGGCGGCACTTCTGCCGGACCTCGACCACCCCGGTTCGACCATCTCGCGCACGTTCGGAGCACTGAGCGGCGGCCTGTCCGCGGGCATCAACGCGGTCAGCGGCTTCGTCTACCGGACGACGAAGACGAAGAAGGACTCCAAGCGAGACGGCGGACATCGCGGACTGACGCACACTCTCGTCTTCGCGGCGTTCGCGGCCGTGTTCACCACCGCGGTCGTGCAGAACAGCCAGAAGTGGGCGCTGCCGGTGCTCATGTTCGTGTTCGCGGGCCTCGCGGTGCGCGGGATCATGAACGACTGGAACCCCAAGCAGGACGCGCTGATGATCACCGTCGTGTCCGCGGGCGTGACGTGGGCGATGATCGCGTGGACCGCGCAGACGAACGCTTCGGCCGCGGCGTGCGGAATCGCGGTCGGGGTCGGGTGCGTGGCGCACTACGTCGGTGACGCGATCACCGAACAGGGCTGCCCGATGCTCTGGCCGGTGCCGATCATGGGCAAGACGTGGTTCCCGGTGGCGCCGCCGAAGATCATGCGGATGAAGACCGGCGGCGTGGTCGAGATGGCCATCGTCGGCCCGATCGTGACGATCCTGTCGGTGTGGCTCGGGCTTGCCGCGTTGCAGGCCACGGGAGCGCTGCCGTTCCTCGACTGGCTCCACCTGCTGCCGCTCTGACGTTGTTCGCCCAGCGGCCATGCCACGGCCACCTGGGTCTCACCCGATCGGCCTAGCCTCCACGGACCCGACGAGTCGCGTGGAGGATCAGCCGTGTCCGAAGTTGCCCGCAGGCGGTTTCTGCAAGGCGCGAGTGTGCTGGGCGTGGCGGGAGTGCTGGGCACCGGTCGTGCGTCGGCATCCTCGCGCTACCACTGGCTTTCCGGCGACCACCACACGCACACGCAGTACTCGTACGACGGCATGTACACGATCGAGCAGCAGATCCGCGGCGCGTTGCGGCACGGCACGGACTGGCTCGTGATCACCGACCACGGCCACGCCTCGCACGAGGCGCACTCCGTCGAGGCGACGGCCGCGGACATCCAGCGGGCACAGCGGAAGTTCCCGCAGCTGCTGCTGTGGCACGGCATGGAGTGGAACGTCCCCGGCGCCGAGCACGCGACCCTCTTCTTCGAGGACTGCCGCGACGAGGCCGGCGTGCTGCGGGACTTCGAGCGGCAGTTCGACTGGCGGTTGAACGGCCAGGAGGCCTCCAGCCCCGCCAACGAGCAGAAGGCGCTCGACGCGATCCGCTGGCTCCAGACGAAGATCCGCAACGGCACCATGAAGTCCGCGCTGGTGTTCGTGAACCACCCGATGCGCAACGGCCGCGTGGCTCCCCACGAGCTGCGCAACATGCGCGACCTGGCTCCGGACATCGTGGTCGGCATGGAGGGCGCGCCCGGTGCGCAGGGCGACGGCGACCCGGTGCGCGGCCCCGGCGGCCACCGCGGCGGTTACGCGAACAGCCCAGGTTCGAACTCCTACGCGCCGTACCCGCCCGAGGGCTACCTGACCTACGGCGGCTTCGACTGGATGACCGCGAAGCTCGGCGGTGTCTGGGACTCGCTGCTCGCCGAGGGCCTCGGCTGGTGGATCACGTCGAACTCCGACTCGCACTTCAACTCGCGCGACACGATCGTCCGCGTGCCGGAACCGGGCAACCAGTTCGACCTCACCGGCAAGCACCTCGACCCGATCGACAGCGGTCCCGCGCAGGTGTCGCCGCCGTACGTCGACTTCTTCCCGTGCGAGTTCTCGCGCACCGTCGTGGGCGCGACCCGCCGGACGCGCGGCGCGGTCATGGAGGGCCTGCGGGCCGGCCGGGCCTGGGTTTCGCACGGCGGGCTGGTCGACGACCTGCAGTTCTCGATCTACGGCACCGGCGGCTGCGCCACGCTCGGCGAACGGCTCCGCGTGCGGCGCGGATCCGACGTGACTGTGCAGGTCAAGGTACGTCTGGCGACCCGCCCGAACAGCGCGGGCCTCATCCCGCGGTTGCGCCGTCTGGACCTCATCAAGGGTGCGGTAACCGGTCTAACGTCATCCGAAACGTTGTCCACGCCACATGTGAAGGTCGAGCGATCCTACGAGCCGCGCTGGCACTATGCGGTCTTCACGCACACGTTCCGCAACGTCCGAGAGCCTTTTTACCTCCGATTGCGCGGAACCGACGGCAACCGCGGCGCGTTCGAACCGCAGGCGGACACTCCGGGAGCCGCGAACCCGTGGGAGGACCTGTGGTGCTACACCAACCCGATCTTCGTGGAGGTCAGGTGACCAGCACCTTCATCGGCGTCGACGCCGGGCACGAGAACCGCTGGGAAGCGGAGAAGATCGCACTGGAGCTGCACGACACGCTGCTCACCACGGCCAGGACGGTCGTGGTGCACGAGGTCGAGTCGCACCACGCGATGTCCTTCCTGGTACCGGTGCCGCCGTCCGACGCAGTGGTGAACACGCTGGTGGAACAGGGCTTCGGGGTAGCGGTGCGCGGCGCCTCGTCAGGACGCCTGGTAGGACCGGAGGCGCTTCGCGCAGGCGCCGCCGTTGCTGCTGAGGCTCACCAGTACCGCCGCGAGGGGCGCGCTCTGCGGTTCCAGGGCCAACGGTCCTTGCGCGGCCGTCACGGCGTGTCGGACATCCTCGCGTTCACGGCCATAGAGGCCGTTTTACCGCGTGGGGTGCACACCGTCGACACTCGCGGGAACCTCACGCCGTTCTTCCGGGACGGCAAGCTGGTGCTGGTCATCGAGTAGATCCGGGGTCCGTTCACTTCAGGTGCGCCAGCGCGGTGATCAGCCGTTCCGCGACATCGGCCGGTCCCGGCATCTTGCGCACCACGGCCCGTTGGTGCGCAAGGCCGTGCAGCCCCAGCCACAACGCGACCGCGTCGCCGTAGAGGTCGTCGCTGGCGTACGCGATCCCTTGTGCCACACACGCTCCGAGCACGTCGGCGAGCAGCGTGAGGGCCTCGGCGCCCAGTGAGTCGAGATCCGCGTCGGAGATCGAGGTGTCGTCCACCGACGGCGTCCACAGGCCGCCGAACATGATCCGGTAGCGCTGCGGGTGCTGCCTGGCGAGGTCCAGGTAGGCGTTGCACACGGCGAAGAGCCGCGTGCGCGCGTCCGGGCCTGCGTGCTCATCGGCTTCGCGCAGGACGACCGCGAGCCGGTCCATCTCCCGCTGGACGACCGCCAGCATGATCGACGGCTGGTCCGGGAAGTGCGCGTAGATCGACGGCGCGGCGATGCCCGCCTTGCGGGCGACCGCGCGCAGCGTGACCGCGCGTTCGTCGCCGCCCTCGTCCAGGAGCGCCACGGCCGCGGCGATGATCTCTTCTCGCAGCCTGCCGCCTTCGCCCCGGCGGTTGCGCTTGCGCGGCTCGGTGGTCGTCACAGGCGTAACCATACACGTGAAAGCTTATCGGTGTTAGGTCTTGCGTTCATAGACTTACGGGCGTTAGCTTACGGCTGTCAGCACGAGCGAGACCTGAGGAGCAAGCAGATGAACGCCACCACCGCCACCGAGGTCGTCCTGCCTGGTGTCGTCGAGCCGGACGGCCTGCGGGTGCGGGTCCGCGACCTGCCCGCGCCGGGCGAGGGCCAGGTCGTCCTGCGCATGGACGCCACCGGCGTCTCGTTCGCCGAGCAGCAGATGCGCCTGGGCAAGTACTTCGACCAGCCGCCGTTCCCGTTCGTGCCGGGTTACGACGTGGTGGGCACGGTCGTCGCCGTCGGTCCCGGCGTGGACCCCGCGCTGAAGCAGCACCGGTTCGCCGCGGTCACCAAGGTCGGCGCGTGGGCCAGCCACCTCGTCGTCGCGGCGGCGGATCTGGTGCCGGTGCCGGACGGGGTCGAGGCCGCCGCCGCGGAAACCGTTGCGGTCAACGGCGTCACGGCGTGGCAGATGATGTACCGCACCGCGAGGGTCAAGCGTGGCGACACGATCGTCGTGCTGGGTGCGAACGGCGGCGTCGGCTCGACGCTGGTGCAGCTGGCCAGGCACGCGGGCATGACGGTGATCGGCACGGCCTCGGCCCGTCACCACGACGCGGTGCGCGAGCTCGGCGCGGTTCCCGTCGACTACCGCGACCCGCAGATGTACGACCGGATCCGAGAACTCGCGCCCAACGGTGTCGACGCGGTGTTCGACCACGTCGGCGGCGAGGGTCTGCGGGAGTCGTGGAAACTGCTGCGCCGCGGCGGCGTGCTGGTCAACTACGGCACGGCCGCGACGAAGGACGAGCCGGGCAACGCGATGCTGCCGGTGCTGAAGCTGTTCGGGCGCCTGCTGCTGTGGAACGTGCTGCCCAACGGCAGGCGCGCGGGCTTCTACAACTTCTGGGCGGGCAAGCGGTTCCGGCCCGCCGCGTTCCGCGCGCGGCTTCGCGACGACCTCACGCAGGTGCTGCGACTGGTCGCCTCAGGAGCGCTGACGCCGCAGATCGCCGCGCGCGTCCCGTTGCCCGAAGCGGCCGCCGCGCTGGCACTGGCCGAGTCGCGGACCGTGCTGGGCAAGGTCGTCATCGTCCCGGCGCCGTGAGGGACTCAGTTGGCGGTGGAGCAGCTCATGGCCGGGCGGGCGGGTTCGGGGCCGGCGGCGACGAAACCGAACGTGGTGGTTCCGCCGGCGGGGAGCACGGCGTTGAAGCCGGCGTTGGTGACGGTCACCGCGGTCGCCTTCTGCGTCAGGACGCCGTTCCACAGGTTGCCGATGGTGTGGCCCGCGGGCAACTGCCCAGTGACGGTCCACCCGCTGAGGTCGCGCGCGCCGGTGTTGCGCACCGTCACCTCGGCCTGATAGCCGCCCGGCCACGAGTTGGTCACCTCGTACCGGGCATCGCAGACGGCCGCCGCGGGCGCTGTCGTGGTCGTGGTCGTGGTGGAGGCGGCCTGGGCGTTGCCGCCCCGGTCACCCCGCACGATGGTGCCGATCACCACGCCGGCGCCGACGAGGACGGCCGCGCCGACCACCATCGCGATCGCCCGGCGCGCCCTCCGGCGGCGCACGGGAAGCAGCAGCGTCCCGCTCTTCTCGGCCGCTTCCTCCGGCACCGGGCGCGGCGCGGGCAGGGGCAGTCCCTCCGCGGTCGCGCTGAGCAGCCGGTGCGCCTCCTCCATCGTCGGGCGTTCGGCCACGTCACGGCGCAGGATGCGGAGCAGGACCTCGCCGAGCGGGCCACCCGTTCGCGGCGGCGTGACCTCCGCCCGAACCACGCGCTGCAGCAGTGCGTAGGGGTTCTCGTCCACCCCGAACGGCGGCGTGCCCTCCAGCGCCGCGTAGAGGGTCGCACCCAGGGAGAACACGTCAGAGGCGAACGTCGCCGGTTCACCCGCGGCCACCTCCGGTGCGAGGAAAGCCGGGGTACCGACGATCACGCGGGCATCGGTCACCGTGCCCTCGCCGACCGCGCGGGCGATGCCGAAGTCGGTGATCTTCGCGATGCCGTCCTCGGCGATCAGGACGTTGGACGTCGAGATGTCCCGGTGCACGATGCCGTCGGCGTGCGCGGCCGCCAGAGCGGCGGCGATCTGCCTGCCCACGTCCGCGACCACGTTCGGCGGTAGCGCGCCGCGTTCGGCGATCAGCGCCGCGAGGCTGCGGGACGGCAGGTACTCCTGCACCAGACAGGGCTCACCGTCGTGCTCGACGACGTCGAACACCCTGATCGCGTGCGGGTGACGCAGCCGCGCCGCGAGCCGGCCCTCGCGCAGCATCCGCGCCACCGCGTCCGGGGCGCGCCGGTCCGCGTTGAGCAGCTTCACCGCGATCACGCGGTCGAGCTCCTCGTCGCGTGCCTGCCAGACCACCCCCATGGACCCTCGCCCGATCGGCGACAGCAGCCGGTACCGCCCGGCGATGATCTCTCCGTCTTCCGGCACGTGCCGACGCTACTTCGCCCAGCCGCCCATCGGCCACCTAGAGTTGCACTCGCACCGTGACACCGCCCTTGTCGTCACGGTGCGATGTCGCGTGCCCGGTCCGTTGCACGCCATCGAGTTCGAGGGTGAGCGGGCCGCCCTCACCGCTGAAGTTGCGCCACCACGTCTTGTCGTCCGGCAGCATCACCTGGATGTCGACTACATCGCCGTTGCGCCGGTAACCGACCGGCGTGGAGAACGTGCGGCCCGAACGCCGTCCCGTGTAGGACACGACGGTGATCCCCTTGCGCACGAACTTGCCCACCAGCGGCGCGTTGCGCAGCCCGACCACCCACTTGTTCATGTTGCGGGCGAACGGTCCCTTGAAGTCCATGAGACCAACGTAGCCTCGTCAGCCGGGGTGGGCCCCGACCGTGTCGCGGATCATCGCGCCCAGGTCGGCCGACGCCGAGCGCGCGCAGTGAGCGCAGCAGAAGAAGCGGCCCTCCACCTCGACGCCGTGCCCGATCACACGGCAGTCGCAGTGCTCGCAGCGCGGCGCGAGGCGCTGGATCGCGCACTCGAAGCTGTCGAACGTGTGCACCCCGCCGCCGACGGTGCGCACCTCGAAGGCCATCCAGTACTCGTTGCCACAGACGTCACAGGTCGCCATGCGCGGAAGACTGCGGCAGGCCGGCCGGGTCGGCAACTCGATCGCCGAGTTGCGCGACCGGCGTCTTCGGGGCAGTACCCGATCCAAGGTCGTCCTAGCTTTCACCAAGGATCGTGCAAGGCGGCGTGGCCAGCATTCTTCCGCGACCGGAACTCAGGCCGCAGGGGATGTTCACATCTGAGGGAGACACCAAATGGGGAAGAAGTTGCTGGCCGGTGCGGCCGCGACCGCCGGCCTGTCCATCGCGCTGCTCGGCGGTGTCACGACCGTCGCGAACGCCGCTCCGGCGCAGGCTCCGCTCTCGGCCGCGGCGACCTGCAGCGGCACCGGCTGCGACGGCAAGGACCCGTACGACAGCGGCTGCGGGGGCGGCCGGTCGGAGATCGACCGGCAGTCGACCTCGAAGGGCACGTTCATCCTCTACTACTCCAACACGTGCAAGACGAACTGGGTCGAGACCCCGAGCTTCGCCGGCGGCACCTCCTACCTGGAGCTGACGGTGCAGGACCGGAACCGGGACAAGCTCATCCGCTTCCACACGTCGCCCACCCCCGGCCGGCACTACGGCAACATGGTCTACTCGCCGGGCGACAACTGCGCCGTGGCCTACGTCGACTGGGACGGCGGCCTCTGGGATGTGATCCTCACGTCGAGCTTCTGCTGACCTCGGGAAACCCGTGGCCGGACGCGGAGTCCGGCCACGGGTTTTTCATCTGCTCAGCCGATGCCGGAACGGATCGCGCTGATCAGCTCGCCGTTGGCGGTGTCACCGGAGAGCTCCCAGAAGAACACGCCACCCAGGTTCTGCCCGCTCGCCCACGAGACCTTGCCGCGGACCGTGGCCGGGGTGTCGTAGCTCCACCACTGGCTGCCGCACTTGGCGTACGCGGTGCCGGCGACGGTGCCGTTGGCCGGGCAACGGCCCTTGAGCACCTTGTAGTCCTCGATGCCCTGCTCGTAGGTGCCGGGCGCGGGCCCCGTCGCCGTGCCGCCGGGCGCGGACTGGGTGACGCCCGTCCAGCCGCGGCCGTAGAAACCGAGGCCCAGCAGCAGCTTGTTCGCGGGAACGCCCTTGCTCTTGAGCTTCTGGATCGCCGCGTCGGTGTTGAAACCCTGCTGCGGGATGCCGGTGTAGCTGGTCAGCGGCGAGTGCGGAGCGGTCGGGCCCTGCGCGGCCCAGGCGCCGAAGAAGTCGTACGTCATCGGGTTGTACCAGTTCACGTACTGCGCGGCACCGGCGTAGTCCGCCTTGTCGATCTTGCCGCCGGTCGAGGCGTCCGCGGTGATCGCCGCGGTCACCAGGTTGCCGCTGCCGAAGCGAGCGCGCACGGCCTGCATCAACGTCTTGAACGAGTTGAAACCGCTGGTGTCGCAGGAGAGCCCGCACGCGTTGGGGTACTCCCAGTCGATGTCGATGCCGTCGAACACGTCCGCCCAGCGCGGGTCCTCGACGAGCTTGTAGCAGGAGTCCGCGAACGCCGCCGCCGCGCTCGGGCTCGCCGCGGCCGCCGGGAAGCCGCCCGACCAGGTCCAGCCGCCGAACGAGAACAGCACCTTGAGACCGGGGTTGAGCTTCTTGAGCTTGCGCAACTGGTTGAAGTTGCCGCGCAGGGCACCCGTGTCCCAGGTGTCCGAAGTACCGTCCACAGAGGACGCTGCGTCGTAGAACTTGTCGTAGTCCGCGTAAGTGTCGCCGAGGACGCAACGGCCGCCGGAGACGTTGCCGAACGCGTAGTTGATGTGCGTCAGCTTGCCGGCCGAACCGGAGGTGCGGATGTTCTTGACGTGGTAGTTGCGCTGGTAGACGCCCCACTGCACGAAGTAGCCGACGACGCGGTTGGTGATCGCCGCAGCGCCGATGTCCGGCTGCGGTGCGGCTTGCGAAGCCGGTGCCGCGATGACGGCGGCTGCCGCCAGGAGGGCTGTCGCGACCGCGACGAGTCTGCGCCTGAACATAGCGGTCTCCTCGATGGGTGACGGCGCGGCGGCGCTGCGTTCACGCTAAGTGGACTAGACCACTGTCGTCAATGGTTGAACCGCGAACGCGCCACGACCGTACGTGGAGGAGGAAAGGCGAGAGCCGAGGAGGGTGGGTGCTCTGCGGGACCGGCCGGATTCGAACCGGCGTGTTCCCTCCCGTGCAGGAGGGCGCGACGACCACTGCGCTACAGGCCCCTTCGCACTGCGTAGGAACACACTAGACCGCCAATCGCGGGCCGTATGCCCTGCGAAAGTGTTGGACCCAATAAGGTTCATGCACCAACCTCGGACTGGACGGTGTCGTGCCAGGGATCGACTACTACGAGTTGCTCGGTGTGAGCCGGGGCGCCAGCGCCGCGGAGATCAAGTCGGCCTACCGCTCTCTCGCCAAGGTCATGCACCCGGACGCGGGTGGGACGTCTGGCAGCTTCCGCCTGCTCCAGGAGGCCTACGAGACGCTGAAGGACCCGGTCCGCCGGGCCGACTACGACCGCCCGGCCGCCCCGCCGCCTCCCGTCGTGCGCCCGCAGGCACGCCCGCGACCTCGCCGAACGGGCCGCACGGGCAGGCTGCGCGACTTCGGCGACGACCCGAACTACATGGCGCCGCGCCCCCGCGTGGACCTCGGCGCGATGGACTGGTGGCACCGCATCGACCTCGGCGCACGGGTCCGCTACGTCCCCGCCACGGGCCTCGGCCACGCCCCGGCCGCCGCCGCGATCGGCGGGTGGTTCGTCCTGCTCATCCCGTTGGCCATGCCCCTGTCCCCGCTGCTGCTGGCCGTCTGGCTCCCCCTCGTGGCGGGCGCCGGTTACGGGGCGTTCCGACTCGTACGACGCTATTTGACGGTGGCGCGGGCCGAACGGGCGTTCGCCGGCGAGTACGACGGGAACACGATTTTCGGCCGTCCGGGTGAAAACAGACGCGAAAGGCTGACCGCCGGACTGCTGACCGAGTACCTCACGCAGCTACCCGGCGTGCGCATCTTCCACGGCCTCGCCTGGCCCGGCTCCGTCTTCACCGACATCGACCACGCCCTGCTCTGCGGCAGGCGCCTGGTCCTGATCGAGTCGAAGTCGTGGCTGCCCGGCCACTACTACTGCGACGAGGACGGCGAGCTCTGGCGCAACGGCCACCCGTTCCGCGGCGGCGGCTCCCAGCTCCTCGACGGCGTGGAACGCTTCGCCGAGCTTCTGCCGTGGCTGGAGATCCGCGGCGCCCTGATCATCTACCCGAGCCGGGCCGGCGAGGTCACCTGCGACGACGACCTCGACTTCGAGGTCCCGCCGATGACGCCGGAGCAGTTCGTGCGCGAGATCGGCGACTGGCTGGCCGACGACCCGGCCACCGTCGACCGCGAGGCGCTGCGCGTGCTGGTGCGCCAGGTGGTCTCCGAGGTCAGGGTCGCCGGAGCCTAGGGCTCAGGAAGATCCCGACGACCGCGCCGGCCAGAATCGGCGGCCCGTGAATGTCGGTGATCGCACTCAGCACGACAGCACCCACGAGCACGACGGCAGCTGTGAGGTAGAACCGCCGAATTCGCGTCATCAACACGTACACGGCCAACGCGCCGAGCGGCCCGCAGAACGCCACCGAGATGCCACCGGAATACGGCTGCCACCACTCCCCGATGCTGTGCCCGACGAGAGCCCCCAGCGCGAACAGCCCGAGAAACTTGCCCGTGCCGAACGTCCGCTCGGCCACGGTCCCCACCAGTGCCGCGGTCACCCCGAGGCCGATCACCACGGACCACGAGTCGGGCTGCACCAGGACCGGCGAGACCAGCCGCCAGATCTGACCCGCCTTCAGCGCTTCCGGGTCCCGGCGCACCGCCAGGAACAACCCCGTGGCCCCCAGGTGGTACAGCGCGGTGCAAATCACCCAGCAAGCCAGCACGACAACCGTGCCGATCGGGGCGCGGGTTCGCACATCGGGCAGTGCAGGCAGAATGTTCCCCCTCATTTCTCGATCATAAAATGCCGAAGTCGTGGGCTCGGGCCGACCGTGCCAGGATTGCCGCCATGACCCGCACGCTTTGCCTCGCGCAGAACCCCGACGCCGACGCCCTGCTGGCGAACGACCGGTTCGCGCTGTTGCTCGGCATGCTGCTCGACCAGCACACTGTCTGATGTATGACTAGCGTATGGATCCATCCGACCGCGTCCAACGCGCACACTGGGGCAACTTCGAGGGCCTGAACCTGGCCGGTCTCGTCCGCCTGTCGTTCGAGCTGAACCACGACGACCCGCAGGCGAACGTGCGCAGCTTCCCGTTGTCCGGCAAGGACATCAAGGGCCGCGAGGAGCAGGAGAAGGACTGTCGGACGTACGTCGAGTCCCGCAAGGGCCAGTACGTCCACACGTACATCGAGCCGGACACCTCCGCGTGGAAGCGCAAGCGCGTGCAGCTCCCGGACGGCTCGTACACCTACCGCGTCGTGCGCCCGATCTTCGAAGGCGCGTTGAACGACCTGAAGCGCGGCACGACGCCTGACGGTGAGCGGCTGGACGGCTTGGTCGTCTACGACATCGATCGACTCACCCGCGACAACCGGCACCTTGAAGACGCCATCGAGGTCGTCGAGCACTTCAGGCGTCCGATCATGGACATCACGGGCACGCTCGACTTGCTGACCGACAACGGCCGGACCGTGGCGCGCATCGTCGTTGCCACCAACAACAAGCAGTCCGCCGACACGGCCCGTCGTGTGCGCCGCAAGCACCGGGCGTTGGAGCTGGCCGGCATTCCGACTGGTGGTCGACGCCCGTTCGGGTGGAACGAGGACAAGCGGACGCTGAACCTGGCCGAGGCCGAGCTGATCCGTGAGTCCGCACAGCGGATCCTGCGCGGCGCTCCCATGTCGGCCATCGTCAACGACTGGAACGACCGAGGTGTCACCACGCCGTTGGGAAACGCGTGGACGAACCAGACGGTCAAGACTGTCTTCCGCAACCCTCGCGTCTGCGGGTTCCGGTCGCGGAACGTGCGCGAGATCAACCAGCAGACCGGCAAGGAGTCGTTCCGCGTCGAGATCGTTCGCGACGACGAGGGAGAGCCTGTCATCGGACAGTTCGAGCCGATCCTGACAGTCGATGAGTGGGACGCGGTTACGGCCGTGATCGGCAACCACGCGATCGCTGGACGCGGCAAGAACACTCGCACGTACTTGCTCACCGGCACGCTTCGCTGCGGCAAGGAAGACTGCGGCGGGAAGCTCCGGGCGTTGAAGGCCCACGCGTCTCGGGTGAAGGACCCCAACCGCTTCTATTACACCTGTGAGGCCAGGAACAAGGGCGGTTGCGGCGGGGGCGTCAGCATTCCCGGCCAGGAGACCGATGCGTGGGTGACGGCCGCCGTGATCCGCAAGTACGAGCTGGAGGCTGAGCGCCGCGAAGCCCAGAGCACGCCGGAGCCGTGGGCGCAGGAGGCCGAGCTTGCCGAGGTTCGCGAGGACCTGCGAGAGCTGAGCGCAGCCCGCAAGGAGCGGCGGATCTCAGCCAACCGCTACTTCGCCATGCTGCCCGAGCTTGAGCAGCAGGAGCGCGAACTACTCGCCGACCGCGAACGCTGGCTAGCGAAGACGACTACGGCGGGTACGAGCCTGGCGACGATTCGCGCCGACTGGCCCAACTACCCCTTGGCACAGAAGCGCGCGTACATCGAAGAAGCGTTGGCGGCCATCCTGATCTTTCCAGCGAACGGACGCCGAGGATTCCACTCGGAGCGGATTGAACTCGTTTGGCGATCCTAAAGAACTTAGTAAAGCTACCTAAACTTATTGGTTGAACCAATTCTTCTAGCGCCTCCAACCACCGCTTCCAAGCCTGCGAAAAATCGTCAGTGCTGCGATCTAGACTGACCGACAGGTACACGTAGGCAGCAACACCGCAGGAGCCAGAGTTGGTCAAGAAGTTCAACGCGAGCGCGTTCCAGGCGCAGCTTCGTGCAGCTCAACGCAAGGCTGAACAAGACTTCAAGCGCGAGGTCAGCCGTGCAGAAAACAAGATCAAGCAAGCTGTCACACAGGAAGCACGGAGGATCGACCAGCAAAACCAGAAGGCAGTAGCCGACTACAACCGCAAGGTTGCATCACACAACCGCGCCGCCGAACAGCACAACAAGAAGGTGGTAGCCGACATCAACCGAAGCCTGCAGGCAAGGAGCACTCGGCCTACGGTGCGTTACACCGTCCATGAACGACAGCTTGTCGATCGAGTTCACGAAGCAGTCGCAGGACTGGACAACCGAGAGTACGACGCTTTTCTCAGCTACGCGCGGATTGATGGCGCCGAGGTAGCCACGGAGCTCCGCGAAAATCTCGCAGAGTTCGGCGTATCCGTCTGGTTCGACGAAGTTGCAATCATCCCAGGCAAGAGCCTTGCACTCCAGATGGATCAAGGCTTGCGGAAGGCCAAGTCGGGCATTGCTCTATTGACACCTGCTTACCTCACTGGCAGGTTCTGGACCCAGCGCGAGCTGGGCGCCTTGCTACACAAGGACACTCTCATCCCAGTGCTACACAACGTCACCTTTAAGGATGTTGCCGAATACAGTGGAATCCTACCGGACCTTGCAGGCTTCACGACAGAAACCGATTCAGTCCGTGACATCGCAGTGAAAATTGCCTCGGCAATTTTGCCCGATGAGGACGTCGCCTGACAGACATCATAGACAAACGGTGCCCCTAGCTATGCTGTAGGCTCTGAATTGTGCTTCCTGGACCTGACAGCGCAGACACCCGTTGGACGATCCACGAAGAACGTCTCGTGGACGACACCCGCAAACTTCATGTGAGCATCGCCCACGTTGAACTGCCAGACGGTACCCACTTTGAGCAGTGGGTGTTGCGCATGCCCAAGGCGGTCATGGCCTTGGTGCTCGACGATGCGCGCGAGAATGTGCTCATGATCTACAGGCACCGGTGGATCATGGACCGCTGGACCTGGGAGCTTCCCGGCGGCTACCTCGACCCGAACGAAGACCCCGCTGTCTGCGCGGAGCGCGAAGCGATCGAGGAAACCGGCTGGAAGCCCCGCAGCGTCCGCCTGTTGACGACGTTCCAGCCCCTCACCGGCACGGCCGACTTCGAAAACCTGATCTACGTCGCCGAAGGCGCGGAGGACACCGGCCAGCAGGCCGACATCAACGAGGCCGAGCGAGTGGCCTGGATCCCGCTGTCCTCGATCAAGGACATGATCGCCAAGGGCGAGATCATCGGGGCAGCCGCACAGGTCGGCCTACTGCACGTCCTCGCGTTCGGATAGCCCGATCCCGGCAGCCGCCATCTCCGCGTAGAGCATCTGGACCGTAGGCTCCGCGCGGAACGGCTGGAGACGCCGAGCCACGTCCTCCAGGTACGCCACAGTCCGGACGGAGTGCATGTTCCCCGCCATGCGCAGAGCGCTCGTGCCCGCCGCGCAGGCCTCCTCAACGCGCCGCTGATCAGCCAGGATCGACGCAAGCAAGGCCGTGTTGAACAGGCGCCCTCGGTCATACCCCTCCGTCATCTCCAACGAGCGCCGAGCAAACCGCTCAGCCTCGTCAGGCCGCCCAAGATCCCGGAAGCAGTGCGCGAACTTCGCCGCCATGTACGCGGCATCGAAGTACCGCAACCACTCGGGCACATCGGAGCCCACCGACGAGAACGAAGTCTCCGCATCCCCAAGTGCTGCAAGGCATCCCTTGGCATCACGACGCAGCGCGAGCCCGTGAGCTTCCATCACCGCGGACTCAGCCATGAGCGCCGAGATGCCAGTTCGGCCGGCGTTGTCCCGCGCAGCTTGCGCCAGGTCGACAGCCACGAGAGGCGACCGCACGAAGGCCGCGTGATGGCTCATGCCGGCCAGCATCTCGGCGGCGAGCGCATCGTCGCCGACGTCCTGGCAAAGCTGGAGGGCCTGCCGCAGGTGCTTGCGCCCAGCGCTGGCGTCGCCAACGTCGTACGCCATCCATCCAGCGAGCTGGTTGAGTTCCGCGACCGCTCCGAACAGCTCCCGACGCACGCCGTCCCTGAACCGACCAGCACGCAGCAGCGGCACGGCTTCGCCCACCAGGTAGTGGCTGACCGTCGCGCGGGCATGCCCACCACCAAAGCGGTTGTCGAGCTGCCTGAACGTTCGGGTCATCGCCCGCAGAGTCTCGACATCAGCCGTGCCAACGATCCGCTCGACGATCTCCGGTGACGGCGCGCTGAACCAGCCGAAGCCGGTCTCGTACGGCATCACGGGAGCAGGCGGCACGTCGTCTTCAGCAAGCCGGAACCACAGCAGCTCTTCCGGGATCTGGAGAGCCCACGCCCACTGCTCAAGCTTGCCCAGGTCCTGGAGCGGCTCGGCAGTGCGTTCCAGGCGGCTGATCTGTCCCTGAGTCAGCCCGAACCAACGTCCGATCTTGGCTTGGGTGAGAGCCGGATCGTGTTCCTTCCGGTAGGCCTCGATCACGTGACCGAAGTGCCTCGACCGCAGGGCAGCGCTAAGACGCGGGCGGTCCCAGAACTCGGCACGCTTCGCAGGCGCACGAGAAGCCTGAACATCGCGACGGACGCAGGGCGCGCACAAATGCGCGCGGTTGTCATTCGCCAACCGCGTCCCGCATCCCCGGCATTGCCGAGGAGTGTCCCGTCCGCTCATCACCGCCCCTGACCTGCGACCAAGCCCGAGTGTAATCACACGAGCACGCGCTGACGTGCGGATATGAGCGGATTGGATATCTCAGTCACTCGCGTGGTGGGTTCATTGCCGTAGCGCGCCGATCGTCGTGTCAGGACGACTCGACAGGAGGCACGAGATGGGGTTCTACGTTCTCGCTCGACCGGAGGAAGGAGCGTTTTCAGCGCTGGTCGAGCACATGCCGGGCGCTCCGTCCCTCATGGCGGCAATCGGCGACTCGCAGATTGCGGTGCAGACGCCGGACGGCCCGGACGGGTTGAAGCTCGCCGCTCAATTCGCGTGGGGTCTCGCGAAGTCGGCTACCGAGTTCGCGGCGAGGTGCGAGGAGCTGCACCAGGCGGCCAACAACGCGGAGCCCGAGACTTTCGCGCCGGTGAGCGAGGACGAGATGGCCCGCTGGAGCGAACTCGTCGGGCGCACCGAGTGAACCGGTGGACGCTGGAACTGGTGGCGCTCTGCTGCTGCTTGGTGGTCTTGCTGCTGGTTCGGGTGGCGTGTTCGCGAGCGAACAGGTCAGCGCAGCGCCAAGCCCTCTCGCCGAAGCGATTCAAGTCATCGTCGTGTGCGTCGTGTGGGCTTGCGTCGCTCTGTACGCGCTTGCCTGCGGTCTCGCAGCGGCGTGGCGACACCGGGAAGCCCGCCAACAGGCCCGCCGAGTCACGGCCCAGCTCGCCAATTCGGTCGCAGCGATCCAACGCCGCCTCGCCGACGAGCACGACGACTGACCAAACACCGGCCGCCGCTTGACGGCCGTCTGATCAACCGCAGCGGAGCCGCGACGCAGTTCGCGAGGACGTGCGACAACTCAACACAAGCGCCAGAAACCTATACACACAAACAAAACTTGAGGCTACGGCCTGCGGAGTGGCACATCATCCCCTGACGAGAGCAGCACGAGGGCCAAGCCCTCTGGGGTGCCACAGAAGACCGCAACCACCAAACAAACACTCCCTTTCACAAACACAAGTAGGGGTAGATCCCCGCGCTGCCTGTGTTGACGCGTCGTGGCTCCACGACCGTGAAGGGGAGTGTTTCTTGTGGGGCCATCGCCCGACGAGATGTGGGAGTGGGCCGAGCAGCAAGCCGCAGCCGTGCCCGCCTGGAGCGAAGAACGCTGGCAGCGCGTCAACGCGATCTTCGGCGTTCGACTCGCCGACGAACGAGCCGCCCAGCACCAGCGGGAGGCCGCGTGATGAGCGGCCACGAGATCGACCTGCCACCCGAGTTCGTGTCGTTGGCGAAGGGTGCCGCCAACAAGCAGGACTTCCACCGCTGGAAAGAGATGGTCGCCAGCACGCGTGGCTGCTCTGCGCCGATCCGTCTGGTCGGCTCGTCTGCCACGGTCGACGCCGCGACCGGCGAAGTGCTCAGCACCTACTCGACGTGGGACGAGCCGAACGAGTCTTTGCTGACCGCCTGCGGCAACCGCCGCGCGAGCCGGTGCGAGGCATGTTCGCAGGTCTACGCCGATGACACGTTCCACCTGATCAGGTCAGGGCTTGCCGGAGGTCGCGACGTTCCGGCCTCCGTCGCATCGCACCCTCGGGTGTTCGCCACGTTCACCGCGCCATCATTCGGGCCGGTGCATGGTCGGGTTGTGGACGCGGCTGGTGCCGTTCGTCCGTGTCACCCGCGCCGTGAAGGACCCTCTTGCCGTGCCAAGCACGAGGAAGACGACGCAGTACTTGGGCAGGCCGTTGATCAGCGCAGCTACGACTACGCAGGAGCTGTGTTGTGGAACAACCGTGCTGGCGAGCTGTGGCACACGTTCGCCGTGTACCTACGCCGGCATCTGGCCGAGGCGCTGGGAGTCTCGCGCTCGAAACTCTCCAAGGTCCTGCGGGTCGAGTACGCGAAAGTCGCCGAGTACCAGGTGCGCGGCCTGGTCCACTTCCACGCCGTGATTCGGCTCGACGGGCCGTCTGGTCCAGGCGAACCGCCGCCGTTCGGTGCGGATGCGGAGATGCTGTGCGATGCGATCAACGGTGCTGCCCGCGCGGCACGAGTTGGCGTGCCGGGGTTCTCTCAGACGATCCGATGGGGCAAGCAGCTCGACATCAGGCCTATCGAGCACGACGGGGACGGCTGGACGGATGCCAAGGTGGCGCGGTACATCGCGAAGTACGCCACCAAGGGAGCCGAAGCCGCGGGGACCGTTGATCGGCAGATCAGGAGCGTTGGTCACCTACATCGCGTTCGCGGGCTGTCGGACCATGCGCGCCGGATGATCGAGACGTGTTGGGAGTTGGGCGGTCACGAGGACCACGCGTACCTGAAGCTGCGGGAGTGGGCGCACATGCTCGGGTACGGCGGGCACTTCTCGACCAAGAGTCGTCGGTACTCCACGACGCTCGGTACCATGCGCAGCGATCGGGCGAGGTTCCGCGCTGATCTTGCTCGCGAGCTTGCCGGGCTTGATCCGCTTCAGGCTGATCAGCAGACCGTTCGTGTCGGCGACTGGGCTGTTGCCGGTGTCGGCTACACCAACTCGGGCGAGGAGTCCTGGGCTGAGCTGATCCGTGAGCAGCATCGGTACAAGCCTGTCGCGCGGCCGGCCGATACGGACTCGGCTGCATGACGGTGGTTCAAAGTTTCTTCTCCCTGTTCAAGGCGCTGGCTTCGCCAGCGCAGGCGCCCTCCTCTTCTGTCCACATCCCCGCCCGCTGCGCGCGGCCTCCGGCCGTGCTCGGGACGGGGCGCGGACAGGGAGGGCACCTCCTGGCGGCAGCGCATTGACGAGAAGGTGACCACCGATGTGCTCCAGACCGTGACGATCGCCGACGTGGCTGATTGATCAAGCTGAGCACGGCGATCGACGCCACGCCACCGCTTCGCGCCGTCGTGCCAACGCGTCAGGCAGGTTCAGGAACGTCGTGGCATGCTTCCCGCCATGAGTCCCAAGCTGTGCATTGCGCAAGATCCTGAAGCGGATGCGTTGCTGTCCAAAAATCCGCTGGCCTTGCTTCTTGGCATGATGCTTGATCAACAAATCCCAATGGAGAAAGCGTTCAGAGGCCCCAAAGATATTTCCGAGAGAATGGGTGGCCTCGACGTCCACCGTATCGCAGAGGCCAATCCGGAAAAATTTGCAGGCATTGTATCCGCAAAGCCTGCAATCCATCGTTTTCCTGGAGCAATGGCGAAACGGCTTCAGTCACTGGCGCAATACCTTATCGAACACTACAACGGCGATGTAGATGCCATCTGGACTCGTGGCACACCAAGTGGCGAAGAGGTCCTGAACCGGCTGAAGTCACTGCCAGGATTCGGCGACCAAAAAGCGCGCATCTTTCTTGCTCTACTCGGGAAGCAGCTCGATGTGAGACCGGATGGCTGGCGGGATGCAGCAGGCCATTACGGCGATCTGAACTCGAAGCGAAGCGTTGCAGATGTCGTCGACGCAAGCTCGCTAGTTGAGGTTCGCGCTTACAAGAAACTAGCAAAAGCGAAGCTACAGGAGGAGTGATTTGTGTTTAAGTCAGCCTCGATGCAGGGCAATCCATGCACCGAATGTTGAGCTGTCGAAATTGCCATCAACGACAGCAACTCCGGAGTCTGCAAGAAAAGTAGCCAGCATCGACCCATCCATGCCCACTATGCCACTCCTCTCAATAAGAGTCCAACCGTCACGACTGATCTCACCAGTCGTAAAGAAGAGGTAGAAGACAGGATCACAAACATTGATTTTCAAACCGTCAAGTGATTGACCGCCGTCCGCATAAACCTTTGCTCGCGCCAGGTTAACTGAACCTACCAGCTCCCTTAGATCAGGCGTAGCTACCTTGGTCTTCTGATAGTGCTTCGCTTGCCCAACGAGCCAGACCCGAAGATGACGGTCTATGTTTGATAGCGGGTAAACCTGAGTGAGTCGCCCCTGAAGGCTAAGTGTGCCGTAGAAGTCAATTCCCTGATCGCCCGAAGCCTTCGTTAGTTTGGCATTCACAGCACCCATTTCCACAAGAACGCCTCGGCAGATCGCCTCAAATTCCAACGGGGTTGCCGCACGCAATAAGCTCTCATACTCGCTGAACCGGACCCTGCGCCGTTTCGCCTCCGCGATCTCAGGCGAATCGATCGGCTCAATATAAGAAGAACCCTGAATTAAGTACGAGGAAGAGCTATTGAACTCGAATCGCGCGGCCCTTCCTTTACGTATCCATGCATCCAACTCCTGCCGTAGAAGGCGCTCTGCTGAGCTCTCCATCCGAGATGCATAGTCTTCGGCCAGCGATCGGTCGACAAACCAACCGCCACCGATGCTCGTCTCGACAATAATCTCCGCAATCGTGCACGGAGCTCGCTCGATGTCAATCTGAGCAACTATTGCATTCACCAACTGGCGCACTTTTGGGGCCATCTTACGAGTTCAACTTCTCGTAGGTTGCAAGCAGATCAATTGCCACATCGCGCAGGCTTTTGACATCCTCCAAATCGTCCGGCTTCATGTTTTTTAGTTCCAAGGCCCCGATGGTCTTCAGGGCCGCTACAGCCTCCGCTATTTGTGCACCCCACGACTTCGAGAGCTCTTCAGCCTTTGCTACTGCTAGCGATTCTCCAAAAGTTCGATCAGAATCGAACAGAAGCCTACGAGCCTCGGGAATCGGCAAAATTGCCCGCAAATCTCGAACCTGAGCATAGGTTGTGATCTTCGGAGCCTTCGACGATCCCTCCTCATGATCCTCAGATACTGTCACCAAACCATAGAACTTAGCCCTCTCCTCATCGTTGGTGAATTCATTCCGCGCCTCTACCCATCCAAGCCAGTCACGAACAGCAGGAAGCGAAACCGCTTCGTGAAAAATTGGATACATTGACGGTAGCGCCAGATCACCAAAGTCTTCATCGTGTTGCATCTGCTCAAGCGCTTTGAAAGCCCTGTAGCGTCGATTAACTTCCTGCGTTGACATACCGAGACGCGCACCCACTTCTGCGCTTTCCAGGCTGTGCCGGTCCCGGAGTTCGGTCACCAATTTCGCCCGTTGATATCCACCCCACTGCCTAATGCCTCCGACGTGCCTGATCCCCATAAGAGAGAGATAGACACTGTCATCATCGTCGCTCTTGATGACCACAACAGGAACTTGCGCAAACGTATCCCTGACACTCTCTGGGATAGTCACACCCGCTTGATCGTCTTCCTGAAGCCAACGCAACGCAGCAAGGCGCCGATTTCCTTCGACCACGACATACGTATCTTCGGCATTCTTATAGGGTCGAACAACCAACCGCTCGACCGCCAGGAAGCCATTTGCTGTGATCGAATTCTTCAGATCGACGATCCCCTCCGAGCGAATCCTCCGAAACGCTCGGTCTTGCACAGATGTTTCATGAAATCGCTCTTTATCGGCCGTAATGTACCCTTCCTCGTCTTGAAACCGAAAGTTATTCGGGTCAAGAAGCAGTTTGGAGAGAGGAAGACGATCCTCGGTAAGTTCAGCCATTTAGCACCTCCATGGTGATCTGGGTCACGCAGGGCAAGTGATCTTACTGCCCGCTCGCACCGAGAGGTATCGCAGGACGATGTAGGCGCGTAAACATACTTTCAACTGTGTGTTGCGACCAGCAGATTCCCATGGAGAAGGCGTTCTCCGGCCCCAAGGTGCTCGCCGACCGCATGGGCGGCCTGGACGTGCACCGCATCGCCGAGGCCGACCCCGAGGAGTTCGCGGCGATCATGGCCACCCCGCCCGCCGTGCACCGGTTCCCGGGCTCGATGGCCAAGCGGGTGCAGGCGCTGTCCCAGTTCGTGGTCGAGGCCTACGACGGGGACGTCACGCGGATCTGGTCCGACGGGGACGGGGCCGCGGTGTTGAAGCGGCTCAAGGCGCTGCCCGGGTTCGGGGAGCAGAAGGCGAAGATCTTCCTGGCCCTTTTGGGCAAACAGTTCGGCATCATCCCGGACGGCTGGCGGGAGGCCGCCGGGCACTACGGCGAGGACGGAAGTCGGCGCAGCGTCGCGGATGTGACCGATCAGAAGTCGTTGCTGGAGGTGCGGGACTTCAAGAAGGCCGCCAAGGCCGCGGCGAAGGCGAAGTAGCGCCTGCTGTTCACCGTCTGATCCACTGGACGTCCGCCGCCAGCCCGTAAGAGGTGCGATCTTGCCTCGGGGAGAGAAGGGCGGTTTCCGTTGCGCATCAAGGTGATTGGCGTTTTCGCGGTCCTCGCGCTGGGGCTGGTGGCCAGTCCGGCACAGGCGGCCTCGACGTGGCCGGGCGACTCGGCCACCAGGACGGCCGACGGGTCGAACGTCTTCGGCAAGAACCTCAGCGGACTCTCGTTCGAGAGCGCGAACGTCGTGTGGGCGGTGAAGAACAGCCCGTCCACGCTCTACCGGCTCGTACCGAGCGGCAGCACGTGGAAGATCGACCAGAAGCGGTCGCTCAACTACCGGGACGGGTACGGCGATCCCGATGCCGAAGGGGTCGTGAGCACGCCGGACGGGCTTTTCGTCGCCGTTGAGCGCGACAACGACGACGGCGACGTGAGTGCGCCGATGATCCTCAAGTACGGCACGGGCAGCAACGCGGTCGCCGAGTGGGAGCTCGGCGGCATGCCGAAGGTCGACCCCAACGACGGGCCCGAGGCGATCTCCTGGGTGCCGGACTCGTTCCTCACGCAGAACGGCTTCACGGACGACAGCGGCCGGACCTACGATCCCGCCGAGTACCCCGGCCACGGCAGCGGGTTGTTCTTCGTCGGGCTGGAGGCGACCGGGGAGATCTACGTGTACGCCTTGCAGGGCACGGAGGCCGTGCTGCTGAGCACGTTCGCGAGCGGGCACGCGCAGGTGATGGACCTGGAGTTCGACGGCAGCAAGCTGTGGGCCATCTGCGACAACAACTGCAACGGGCAGACGACGACGCTTGCCATCAGCAGCGGCGAGTTCCGGGTCACGGCGAAGTACAACCGGCCGTCCACGCTGCCGAACACGAACCTCGAAGGGTTCGCGATCTCGCCGAGCTGCGTCAACGGCAAGAAGGTCGTGTTGTGGTCGGACGACGACAACAAGGACGGTCACGCGTTGCGCCAGGGGGCGCTGAACTGCACGGGCTGAGCCGGATTGTCGGGGTGCGGGGCTAAAGTGCCGCGCGTGACCGCACCCCGCATTCCCGGCCTGACCGACCTGAGACCGTTGGGCGCCGGTGGATTCGCCACCGTCTACCGCGCCCATCAGGCACAGCTGGGCCGCGACGTCGCGGTCAAGATCGACAATCGGGTGCTGGTCGACGAGCGCGACCGCCGGCGGTTCCTCCGGGAGGCGCACGCCGCGGCCAAGTTGTCCGGGCACCCGCACGTGGTCGGGGTGCACGACGCCGACATCACCGCGCAGGGCACGCCGTACCTGGTCATGGAGCTGTGCACGGGCGGGTCGCTCGCCGATCGGCTGGACCAGGGCGGGCCGTTGCACCCGGAGCAGGTGCGCGACCTCGGGATCAAGCTGGCGGACGCGCTCGCGGCGGCGCACGCGGAAGGTGTGCTGCACCGGGACATCAAGCCCGGCAACATCCTCGTCGACCGCTACGGCACGCCGAAGCTCGCCGACTTCGGGCTCGCGGCGCTGCTGGACGCGCAGGGCGGCAGCACGGTCACCAGGGACGCCCTGAGCCCGAGTTACGCGCCGCCGGAAGCGTTCGCGCTGGCCGAACCCACGCCGCAGGCCGACGTCTACTCGCTCGCCGCGACGCTCTACACGTTGCTCGCCGGCAAGCCGCCGCGTCCGGTGCCGTGGCCGATCACGTCGTTCGACCAGCTCGGCGAGATCCTGCGCCGGCCGGTGCCCGCGGTGGCGGGTGTGCCGGCGGCCCTGCACGAGACGTTGGCGCGGGCGTTGCACCCCGACGCCAACCTGCGCACCGCCAGTGCCGCGCAGTTGCGGGACGAGTTGGCCGATCCGATGCGGATGCCCACGCAACCCGTCGTGGCGGCGCAGAAGAAGCGCAAGGTCTGGCCGTTCGCGGCCGCGGGAGTCGCCGTCGCGGTGGCGGCGGGTGCGCTCACGTGGAACCTCATCGGCGACGAGAAGGCTGGTGCGCAGGGGCCCGGGCCGGCGACGACGACGCAGCAAGGTGGCGCGGAGGACGTGCCGCCGTACCTCAAGAAGTGCGGCAAGGGCTTCTGCGTCGACAAGTCGACCTGCTACCGCGGGATCACGAACATCGGCGGCATGGCTGCGGTGACGCGCAAGGTCGGCAGCTGTGCGGACCTGCACTACTGGGAGGCGTTCGCCGGCGGCTGGCTGTCCGGTGACATCCCCGCGGTCGACTCCGACGAACTGCGGGACTCGGCCGAGGTCAAGGACGTCTGCACGCCCGCGGCGATGAAGGCCAACACCCGGCCCACCGTCGACACCACCGGCTGGGAGATCACCGCCGTCGGGTTCAAGGACGGCACCCGCGGCTACTTCCTCTGCCTCGGGTCGCAGCCGGAGGCGGGCGAGGTCGTGACCAGCGCTTTCGGCTCCTAGAAAATCCACTTGCGACGGTCGCTAACGTAGACCGACGTGCGTGTCCACGCCGATTTGATCATTGCTGGATTTCGAAGGTACTCGACCTACCGACAAGCGATGCTGGCCGGAATGACCACGAACGTGGTCTTCGGCCTGTTGCGTCTCTCCGTCATCACCGCCGCGGTCAAGGCGGCGCACGGCGAGATCGCGAACTACGACATCGCTGCCACCAACACGTACGTCTGGATCGGGCAGGGGCTGCTCGGGTTCGTCCTGCTGTGGGGGAACAACGAGCTCGCCGAGCGCGTGCGATCCGGTGACGTGGTAGTAGACCTCTATCGGCCGTGGCATCTCCAGGGTGCCCTCCTCGCCGAGGACATCGGCCGCGCCGCTTTCGCGCTGCTGGTGAGGCTGGCGCCGCCGATGGTGTTCGGCATGCTGCTGTTCCCGTTCCAGTTCCCCGAGAACCCGTTGCGGTGGCCGCTGTTCCTGCTCAGCGCCACGATCGCGCTGGTCATCAGCTTCGGGGTGCGGTTCCTCGTGGAGGCCAGCGCGTTCTGGCTGCTCGACAACCGCGGGGTGTACGGGTTCTGGAACGTCAGCTCCGGCCTGCTGTGCGGGCTGACGGTGCCCATCTCGTTCTTCCCCGAGTGGGCGAAGAACGCGCTGTGGGCGTCACCGTTCCCCGCGTTGCTGCAGGCGCCGATCGACGTGTTCCTCGGACACGGCAGCGTCGTGAAACTCCTGCTGTACCAAGCCTTCTGGGCCGTGGTAGTCCTCGCGCTCGGTCACTTCATGCTGCAACGCGCGGTGCGCAAGGTGGTGGTCCAAGGTGGCTGACGTCATCTACCCCCGGCTCATCGGCGCGCGGATCAGGAGCCAGCTCGCCTACCGCGGCTCGTTCGCGATCGACTTCGTGTCGCAGGTGATGGCGCAGTCCTACGAGCTGATCGTGATCCTGGTGCTCTTCAGCCAGGTCAACGCGCTGGGCGGGTTCAGCAGGAACGAGGTGCTGCTGATGTACGCCTTCGCGGGCGCGGCGTTCGGCGTCGCCGACCTCTTCGCCGGACAGCTCGACTACCTGCCGACGTACATCCGCACCGGCAACTTCGACGTGCTGCTGATGCGGCCGCTCGGGACGTTGCCGCAGATCATGTGCTCCGACATCCGGTTGCGCCGGATCGGGCGGATCATCGGCGCACTCGCCGTCATGGTCTACACGCTCTCGCACGTCGCGGTCGCCTGGTCGCCGGCGAAGATCATGCTGACCGTCGCGACACCGGTGGCGGGCGCGGTGATCTACGGTTCGGTCTGGGTGGTCGCCTGCTCGATCTGCTTCTGGATCGTCGAGGGACGCGAGTTCGCCAACGCGGTCACCTACGGCAGCAACGCCTTCACGTCGTACCCGATCAACGTCTACGCCCGGCCGTTGCGCTGGCTGATGGCGTACGTGGTGCCGGGGGCGTTCGTCGCGTACTACCCGAGCCTCGCGCTGCTCGGGAAACAGGACCCGCTCGGCCTGCCGGGCTGGGTCGGCTGGACATCACCGCTCGTCGCGGTACTGGCGGCGACGGCTGCCGGGCTGGTGTGGCGGTTCGCGGTCAGGCACTACCGGGGAACGGGATCATGATCGAGGTCAGGGAGCTCCGCAGGGAGTTCAAGGTCGCCACGTCGAAAGGCCTGCGGCGCAACTACAAGACCGTCACGGCGGTCGACGGCGTCACGTTCGACGTCGAGGCGGGAGAGGCCGTCGGGTACGTCGGCCCGAACGGCGCCGGCAAGTCCACGACGATCAAGATGCTGACCGGGATCCTGGTACCGACCAGCGGGCACCTCCTGGTCAGCGGCGTGGATCCGGCGAAGCAGCGCCGCGATCTGGCCAAGCGCATCGGCGTCGTGTTCGGCCAGCGCAGCCAGCTCTGGTGGGACCTGCCGCTCAAGGACAGCTTCGACCTGCTGAGGTCGATCTACCGGGTGAGCCACGAGGACTACCGGCGGCGGCTCGACGAGTGCGTCGAGCTCCTCGGCCTGCAGGAGCTGCTGATCACCCCGGTGCGGCAGCTCTCGCTGGGCCAGCGGATGCGCGGCGAGATCACCGCCGCCCTCCTGCACGCACCGGAGCTCCTGGTGCTCGACGAGCCGACGATCGGTCTGGACCTGGAGTCGAAGGAACGCCTGCGGGAGTTCCTCGCGGACATCAACACCCGCCGCGGCACGACGCTCCTGCTCACCACGCACGACCTGGACGACATCGAACGCCTCTGCCCGCGGCTGATGGTGATCGACCACGGCCGGGTCCTCGCCGACGGACCGCTGGACGAGCTGCGCGCCGAGGTCACCCCGGAACGCGAGCTGGTCATCGACCTCAGGGAACCGGGTCCGGCGCCGGACGTCCCCGGAGTGACGGCGGTGCGCAGCGAGGCCAACGGGTTGCGACACCACCTCACGTTCAGGAGGGCGGAGACGACGGCGGCTCAGTTGATCACCCAGGTGGTGCGGCAGGTGGAGGTGCACGATCTCGCCGTCGTGGAGCCGGAGATCGACGACGTCATCCGGAAGCTGTACCAGCGCCAGGTCGAGCAGGACGCGCATCGGTAGAGTCGGAAGCAACACAAACGGACACATCGGGCACAAGGAGAGCGAATGCGCCTAGTCGGACCGCTGGCAGCAGCCGTCATCGCGTTGGGTGGCCTGACGGCCTGCGACACGATCCAGGGAGTCAGCAACACCGCGGACAAGGTGAAGCTGTGCGCCGACGCGATCCAGCTGCTGGGCTTCTCGCCGGACCTGAGCAACCCGCAGAAGGCGCTGGAGGACACCCAGGCCAAGGCGAAGGAGCTCGAGAACCTCGCGAACTCCTCCCCCGACGAGCAGGTGAAGAAGGCTCTGCAGGAGGCGGCCAACGGCATGCAGAACGTCGGTTCCGCCGCGGACTGGGTGCAGCAGAAGGCCGATCTCGTCGCGAAGGTCTCCTCAGCCTGCGGCGGATGAGCACTTGAGCCCTGTTGCGCTCCTCCGGTGTCGGCCTAGGCTTTAACGCGTTCAGCGCGCCGTGCCTCACGCCGCACACCGGAGGTGTCGCAACATCATGCAAGCAACCGTTGGTGACAGGCTCCACGTCCACAGCCGGTCGGTCGGCCTCGAGGAGCGCCTGGGCGAGATCCTCGAAGTGCGCGGTACCGACGGCCAGCCGCCGTACCTCGTCCGCTTCAACGACGGTCACGAGGGCCTGGTGTTCCCCGGCCCCGACTGCATCGTCGAGCCGCGAGGCGAGATCTAGCCGAGCACCGTCGCGATCAACTCCTCGGCGAGCTGAGGAGTCGCTGCCGCCACGCCTGACCAGCGCCTGCTCAGGTCGGGATCGAACGTGAACGGCCGCCCGCGCAGGTCGACCAGCACCCCACCCGCGGCGGGCACGGTGACCAGTGCCGTCGCGAGGTCCATGATCCGGTGCGTGTCGCTGCCCGGATCGATGAACGCGTCGACGGTGCCCTCGGCGACCAGCATGGTCTCCAGGCAGGTCGTGCAGAGCACCCGGATGCGGTCGGCGCGGTTCGCGATGCGCAGCCACGCGTCCTGAGTGCCGGTCTTGGGGCGCATGAGACACACGGACGCGCCGTCCAAAGTGGTGCGTCCGGTCGTGCGGAACGACGTTGGAACTCCTGCGCGCGCGTGCCACGCACGGCCCGTGTCGAACCACGTGGTCAAGGCTTCTTTGGCCGTGCCGTCCTCGACGAGAGCACCGGCGAAGCACGAGAGAGGAACGCCGAACGCGGCGTTCGCGGACCCGTCGACCGGGTCGATGACGAGAGTGATCGAGGAGCCGTTGTCGACGAACCCGGCTTCCTCGGACAGGAGGTTCACGCGGTTGCGGTGGACGGACTCCAGAACCGCGTCCTCGACGATGCGGTCGACGCGCATCGTCGGTGTTCCGTCGGCGCCGTCCGCCACTTCTTCGCGGAGTTCGAGGCGCGTGTGCTGAGATCGGGCGCGTCCGTACGCCGCCGACGCCGCACGGGCGGCGTCGGCGAGCGCAGGATGCACGTCATCGGAGAGCTGTGGCTGGGGCACGTCCCATGGAATGCGCACGTGCCCACAGTGCCACGAAATCAGATCAGGCCGAGGCCCTTGACCGCGTCGCGCTCCTCGACCAGCTCGGCCACGGAGGCGTCGATGCGGGCGCGGGAGAACTCGTCGATCTCCAGGCCCTGGATGATCTCGTACGAGCCGCCCGAGCACTTGACCGGGAACGACGAGATGATGCCCTCGGGCACGCCGTACGAACCGTCCGACGGGATGGCCATCGAGGTCCACTCGGTGCCGTTGACCCAGTCGTAGATGTGGTCGATGGCGGCGTTCGCGGCCGACGCGGCCGAGGACGCGCCACGGGCCTCGATGATCGCCGCACCGCGCTTGGCGACGGTCGGGATGAAGTCGTTCTCCAGCCACGCCTGGTCGTTCACGGCCTCGGCGGCGGTCTTGTCGCCGACCTTGGCGTGGAACAGGTCCGGGTACTGGGTGGCCGAGTGGTTGCCCCAGATCGTCATGTTCTGGATGTCGGTGACCGCGACGCCCAGCTTCTTGGCGAGCTGCGACAGGGCGCGGTTGTGGTCCAGGCGCGTCATCGCGGTGAAGCGCTCGCGCGGGACGTCCGGCGCGTGCTGCTGGGCGATGAGGGCGTTGGTGTTGGCCGGGTTGCCGACCACGAGCACCTTCACGTCGTCCGCGGCGCCGGCGTTGATCGCCTCGCCCTGCGGCTTGAAGATGCCGCCGTTGGCCTCGAGCAGGTCGCCGCGCTCCATGCCCTTGGTGCGGGGGCGGGCGCCGACGAGCAGGGCCACGTTCACGCCGTCGAACGCGGTCTTCGCGTCGTCGGTGATCGTGATGCCCTTGAGCAGCGGGAAGGCGCAGTCGTCGAGCTCCATCGCGGTGCCCTCGGCGGCCTTCAGCGCCGGGGTGATCTCCAACAGCCGCAGGTTGACCGGGGTGTCCGGGCCGAGCAGGTGGCCGGAGGCGATGCGGAAGAGCAGTGCGTAGCCGATCTGGCCGGCTGCACCGGTGACAGTGACGTTCACGGGCGTGCGGGTCATGAGCCTTCCCGAATGACGGTCCTCGTTGACGTCGGGCAGGTCGCCCGGCGTCCCGCACGTTACCAACACGTGGACGGTGGCAGAGTGTGAGAGTGGACAACCCTTCGGAAGAGGTCGGCGAGGACTACGCCGACGCCGTGATGCCCGGACAGCACTGGGAGAAGCGGTCTTTCACCGACTGCGACTTCACCGAAGCCGACCTCCGCGAGCTCGTGACGACGGGCTGCACGTTCACCCGGTGCGACTTCACCCGGACGGATCTCGGCGAGTCGAAGCACCACGCGACGGCGTTCCGGCAGTGCACCTTCGACCGCACGGTGCTGACGCGGTCGTCGTTCACCTCGTGCAGCCTCATGGGTTCGAACTTCGTGGACTGCGTGCTGCGGCCGGTCACCTTCACCGAGGTGGACTTCACGCTGGCGTCGCTGGTGAAGGCACCGCTGTACGACCTGAAGCTGGACGGGCAGCGGTTCCGCGAGACCAACCTCATGGAAGCGGACCTGCGCAACACCGACCTGAGCAAGGCGGACCTGATGGGCGCACGGCTGCTCGACGCCAAGCTGGAGGGCGCGGACCTGCGCGGGGCGTTGATCGACGCGAACGGGCTCCGGCAGGCCAAGCTCGCCGGAGCCCTGATCGACGTCGACCAGGCGATCGCTTTCGCGGCCGCCTACGGGCTAGTTGTCAGCTGATCCCGTGATCTCCACCAGCACGCCGTCGGCGACCATCTCCTCGATCGCCTTCGGCAGCAGGTAGGCGGTTCCGCCACCGGGCTGCTCGAACCACGGCACCGCGACGCCCGTCAGCACCTCGAGCGGGCGGCGCAACCGGTACACGCGGTACGGGCGGTTGATCCACGACGGCACGAGGCTGCGTTCCGGGAACGGGGTGCCCGCCACGTAGACGAGGTTGCCGTTCTGGTCGCCGTAGCGGTCGACCTCGGTGCCCGCCGGCAGCTCGAACATCTGCTTGTGGCGGAACAACGTGAGCGGCGGCTCGCCCGCGAGCGGCGCGATCGGGAACTTCCGCTTCGACGGCTCCTCCTGCGCGACCGCGGCGGCCACCGGTGCCGGTGCCGGTGCGGGAGCCGGCGCGGGAACCGGTGCCGGTGCCGGTACCGGCGGCGGCGGCGGTGGGGCCGCCTGCGGCTGGGGCATCGGCGGACGCTGCGGCGGCACGGGGCGGCGCGGCTCCTCGCGGAAACCGTTGCCCATCGGCCTGGGCGGCGGAGGCGGCGGCTGGGGCGTGCGCACGATCGTGCGGAAGTTGCCCAGCACCAGCTTGCCCACCAGGTACGCCGACGCGTCCTCGACCTTGTCGAACCGCACCGGGCTCTTCGGGCCGTGGTCGAACCAGCACACCTCCCAGCTGTCGCCGTCGAGGCGCAGCGTCCAGGTGCGGTCGGCCGGTTCGCCGATCCGGTACACGCCGTGCGGGACGCTCAGGTCGTCCAGCGCGCGGCGGGTGCCCGCCAGCTCGCGGTCCTCCTCCGGGGTGACCGCGCGCGGCGGCTTCACCGGCTCCGGTTCCGGTTCGGGCTCGGCCTTCGGCTCGTTGAACAGCGCCGCGTCGAACTGGGTCGTCTCCTCGACCTGCGCGGGCGGCGGTACCGGGATCGGCACGACCGGAGGCGCCACCGGCAAGGGCTCGGGGACGGGCTCCGGTTCGAAGGCCTGCGGTTCGAACGGCTGCTGCTCGAAGGCCGGCTGCTGCTCGAACTTCTGGGCCTCGAACGCGGTCGTGGACTCGATCTCGTTCTCGGCCAGGTCGGGCTCGTCCTCGGCGACCGCGACGACCGGGTGCTCCTCGGTGACCTCCGCCGGGCTCTCCACGGGCTCGTCCAGGACCGGGCTCCACGCCATGGTGTCCTGCATGGCGTCGCGCGGGCGTTCTTCCGCCTCCGGGAGAAGGCTCGCCGTGCTCTCCTCCTCGCGGTGGTGCGTGAAGAGCTCGGGCTCGTCCGGTCCGGCGGTCGGGATCTCTGGTTCGTCGACGGCGTCCACGACATCGTCTTCGTGCCGGGCGTCCGTTTCGTTCGGCTCCTCGGCCACCGCTTCCGCGACGGCCGGGGGCGCGACCTCCGCGACGGGCTCGGGCTCCTCGGGCTCGCTCGGGTGCGGGGCGAAGAGGTCCATGCCCGCGCCGTAGGTGTCGCGCAGGCGCCGGTCGTCGACGTGGTCGGGCACGCCGTCGGAGTCGAAGACCACCCGATAGGGCGGACCGTCACCGACCGGCGGCGGCACCGCCACCGCGACCGTGGCACCGACGTCCGCGGGCTGAGGCTCGGCCTCTACCTGCGGCTGCTCGGTCGTGACCTCGGCGGCCTGCGGCGGCTCCGGGTACATCGGCTCGAAGTCGTACTCCTCCGGCTCCTCGTCGGCGAAGGACGGCTGGGGCACGTACTGCGTCGCGTCCGGCTGCGGTTCCGGTTCGGGTTCGGGCTCCGGTTGCTGCTGGACGGGCTCCGGCGGCACCGGCACGACGGTTCCGGGCGGCGCGGCGGGCGCGCCGAGGTTCGCGGCGGCGGCGAGCCTCGACTCCTCGGACACCTCCGGCAGGCTGAAACCGGCGGCCCGCGCGCGTTCGACCAGCTCCGGCTCCGGCGGCACGCCGTACTTGCGCAGGTAGTAGGAGACGCCGACGGGCCAGATCCAGGCACCGTCGGTCTGGAACCCGGACGGCACGACCTGCGGCGAGTCCGGGTGCAGGACGTCGGCGTCGAACCCGCGGCCCGCGACGGCGACCGGCGCGTTCGACAGGTACGCCAGCAGCGGCGCGACCTCGGCCTCCGGCACCGGCGGCCGGTTGACCGACGGACGGCCACCCGGACCGGCCCCGTCGAACACGCGGACCGTGCGGAACACCGGCGTCGGCGGGTTCAGCCTGCGGCGCAGCCACTCGGGGACGTTCTCGTCGGCCCGCGGGAAGAACCGCATCTCGTCGAAGTACGCCTGCTGCGGCGGTGGCGTCTGCCAGGCCGGCTCGGCGCGGTCGAAGTCGAGGTTGTAGCTCGACGGGTGGTCGAGCTGGTAGCGGGCGTTCGTCCAGCTGCCCCGGCCCTCCCGGTGCATGCCGGCTCGCAGCCGGGCGAACAGCGACGCGACCTCCTGCGGCGGCGCCCACGCGTGCGAGGTGCCGTCCTGAAGCCGCATCTCGGACTCCAGCTCGAAGTACCGGCCGGTGGCTCGGTACTGCGCGATCACACTGCGCCAGTCCTCTGGTGCGGCCCGCATGAGAGTCAGGCCGATCTGCTTAACCAGAGCGTCCTGCTCGGTAGGGTTCAACGGCTTCGGCTCGGACACGCCAACATCTTCCCCTGCAAATCGCCGGATCGCACACGTCCCCCGCCGCTGCGCCGAACGGTGGAGGCCCGACCTTAACGCGGTGGACCTGCCAGGTTAAAGCTGATCAAGAACACCCCCGTCTCGCCTGGAGGAGTTCGTGTCGCGGTCCGCGCAGGTGACCGGTGGTCTGCTGGCCGCGATCGGCGGGGTGGCCGTCGCGGTCCAGGGCCGGGTGAACGGGTCGCTGGCGGAGTCGTTGCACAACGGTTTCCTCGCCGCGTTGATCTCGTTCGGCGGCGGGTGGCTCGTGCTGGTGGTGGTGGTCCTGTCGCGACAGTCCGGGCGCGACGGGCTGCGGCGGTTGCGGAACGCGCTGGCCGGGCGGCGGATTCGCTGGTGGGAGTGCATCGGCGGGATCTCGGGCGCGTTCCTGGTGACCTCGCAGGGGATCGCGATCACGACGATCGGCGTGGCGGTGTTCACCGTCGCGGTGGTCGTCGGGCAGGTGGTGAGCAGCCTGGTCGTGGACCGGCGGGGCATCGGGCCGGGCGAGCCGAAGCCGTTGACGCTCACCCGGGTGCTCGGCGCGGTGGTCGGTGTCGTCGCGGTGGTGGTCGCCGTGTCGGACCGGTTCACCTCGCCCGGCGCGTTGTGGCTCGCGGTGCTGCCGCTGGCCGGCGGGCTGCTGCTGGGCTGGCAGCAGGCGGTGAACGGGCTGGTGCGCGAGGCCGCCGGGCACTCGGTGGCGACGATTCTCGTGAACTTCACCACTGGCACGACGGTGTTGCTGCTCGTCAACCTGGTGGCCGCGCGCGGTGTGCCCGGCGAGTTCCCGCCGGACTGGTGGCTCTACGCCGGCGGGCTGCTCGGCATCGTCGGCGTGGGCGGGGCGATCGTGTCCGTGCGGTTCATCGGGGTGCTGATGGTCGGGCTGTGCGCGGTGTGCGGGCAGCTCATCGGCGCCGTGCTGCTCGACGCGACGAGCGGGCACCTGGCGTTGCCGACGGTCGTGGGTGTCGTGCTGACGCTGGTGTCGGTGGGCGTCGCCGCGCTGCCCAGTGGGAGGATGAGGGCGTGACTGCGACGCTGCTCAACGGCAACGAAACCCGGAACGCGCTGTTCGAGGACCTCAAGGCGCGGGTCGCCGCGCTGCCCGGCCCGGTCGGTCTGGCCACGGTGCTGGTCGGCGACGACCCCGGCTCGCACTCGTACGTCAAGGGCAAGCACAGGGCGTGTGAGAAGGTCGGCATCAAGTCGATCCGGCGCGACCTGCCCGAGTCGACGACGCAGGAGGAGCTGGAAGCCGTCATCGACGAGCTGAACGCCAACCCCGAGGTCACCGCCTACATCGTGCAGCTGCCGCTGCCCAAGCACCTGGACGCGAACGCGATCCTGGAGCGGATCGACCCGCGCAAGGACGGCGACGGCCTGCACCCGGTCAACCTGGGCAAGCTGGTGCTCGGCGTGGACGCCCCGCTGCCCGCGACCCCGCGCGGCATCGTGGAGCTGCTGCGCCGCTACGACGTGCCGCTCGCGGGCGCGAACGTCACCGTGGTCGGCCGCGGCGTCACCGTCGGCCGCCCGATCGGCCTGCTGCTGACCCGCCGCACCGAGAACGCCACCGTGACGCTGTGCCACACCGGCACCAAGGACCTCGCCGCCGAGGTGCGCCGCGCGGACATCGTGATCGCGGGCGCCGGCAGCGCGGGCCTGATCACGGCCGACATGGTGAAGCCGGGCGCGGCCGTGATCGACGTCGGCATCACCCGCACCGAGGCCGGTCTGGTCGGCGACGTGGCCCCCGAGGTCCGCGAGGTCGCCGGCTGGCTCGCCCCGATCCCCGGTGGCGCCGGCCCGATGACCGTCGCGATGCTGCTGACCAACACCGTCGAAGCCGCCGAGCGCGCCCATGCGGCGGTCTGACGCGGAAGCGCTCATGCCGGAACAGCGCTGGCGGTCGGGCCCCGGCAAGCACCTGCCGTTCGCGCTGGTGCTCGGGATCGGCGTGTTCGGGCTGGTGCGGATCTTCCAGTACCACTGGCGGCAGGGCGCCGTGCTGCTCGGCCTGTCGCTGCTGGTGGCGGCCGTGCTGCGGGTCCTGGTGACCGACGAGCAGGCCGGCCTGATCAAGATCCGCGGCCGCGGCATGGACGCGTTCCTCTACTCCACGCTGGGCGTCGTGGTGATCGCCGTGTCGCTGACGATCACCGGCGGCCCGCTCAGCCGTTAGTTCGGGCCGATAGCGCGGTCGACGAGGACCTCGATGAGCTCGTCGAGGTCCATCGGCGCGACGACGTCCGGCAGCGTGAGCCGTTCGTAGATCAACCCCGTCATCGCGAAGTACAGCAGCATGACGGTCATCCGGTCGCCGGGCAGCTTCGACTCCTCGTTGAACGCGATGTTGAAGTCGAGGTTGCCGGCGACCGTCCTGGTGAGCGCGGTGCGGAGGTCCGGCCTGCGCGTGGCCTCCAGCCGCAGCTCCATCATCGCCAGGTAGCTGGCCTTGTCGGCGTCCGCTCGTTCGACGATGTCGTGCATGAACTTGAGGCTCAGCGCCTTGTCGCGGGGCAGCGCGAGCGACTCCGCGATGGACTCCTCGGACGGCATGAGCCGCTGGGTGACCCTGATCGCCACCTCCGACATCAGGTCGTCACGGCTGGCGAAGTAGTTCGACGCCGTACCCGCCGGCACCGCGGCCTTCGCGTCGATCGCACGGTAGGTCAGCCCCCGCGCGCCCTCCTCCGCCAGGACGTCGATCGCCGCGTCCAGCAGCGCCGTCCGCCTCGCTTCGTTCTTGACCAAGGTTCCTCCTTGACAACCACTACAGGCATAGTACTACGGTTGTCGTGGTTGGAACACTCTGAGGGGATGATCGGTATACGAAAGCTCGTTTACTACGTGGCAGTGACGCTGGACGGGTTCATCGCGGCCGAGGACGGCACCTTCGACGGGTTCATCTTCGAAGGCGACCACATGGCCGGCATCAACGCCGAGTACCCGGACACGCTGCCCACCCAGTTCCGCTCGGCACTCGGCCTGGAGAACGAGCCGAACCGGAACTTCGACACGGTGCTGATGGGCCGCAACACCTACCAGGTGCCGGGCGGCCTCGCCTCGCCCTACGCGCACCTGCGCCAGTTCGTGGTGTCGTCGTCGCTGACCGGCACCCCGGACGACGTCGAGGTGATCCGCGAGGACGTTCTCGGCCGCGTGCAGGAACTGAAGGAGGAGGACGGCCTCGACATCTGGCTGTGCGGCGGCGGCAAACTGGCCGCCGAACTGCTGCCCCAGATCGACAAGCTGCTGCTGAAGATCAACCCGGTGGTGTTCGGGCGCGGCATCCCGTTGTTCGACGGAAAGGCCGACATCACGAAGTTCGCGCGGACCAACGCGCGACTGTTCGAGAGCGGAGTTTCGTTCCTGACCTACGAGCGCGCTTAAAATGATTGACGGGGACCGCGAGCGCCGCAATACTTGGGTCAACACCGAGACGGAAGGGGAACGCCATGAGCCGCCGATTCAGCTCAGCTCGACCGTTCCCGCGACCGTTCTCGCAGGTGAGCGGCACAGGCTCCCCTTCATGACCAGGTAGTGCGTCATGTTCAGGGAGCCGCCCCTCGGGTAACCGAGCAGGGCGGCTCTCTCCATTCTGTGCACTTTCATTTCGCCCTTGTAGCCCAATGGAAAAGGCGCGGCGCTACGAACGCCGAGATTCAGGTTCGACTCCTGGCAGGGGTACTCGCGGATGCGAGGGAGACGGCTAACCCACCTCATTTGGGATGAGGACACACCGCGTTCGACTCGCGGGCATCCGACTTTGCAAGGCGCCCCTTTCCGGGGTGCCTTGCTCATTTCGCGGAAGAGCGGCTACGACCCGAACTTCGTCCATCGCCCTTCGGAGACGACCTCGACGGAACCGTCGACGACCTTGATGGCTGTCTGTTCGTCGATGGCGTACGCCGGGATGCCGATTTCGGCGGCCCACCGCTCTGCGTCGGCCAGGGTGTTCGTGGGGAAGGCGTCCAGGTGCGGGAAGATCGAGAAGTCGACGACGCCCAGGGTGCGGTCGTCCGGTGCTGATGGCCACTCGACGAAGTACGTTCCGATCCGGGGCGTCATCACCATGCTTCCGGCGCTCACTCCCACCCAGACCGCGTCTGGCAACGAAGGCAGCAGATCGGCCAGCCCGGACTCGCGCAGCCAATGGCACAGGTACGTCGCGTCGCCGCCACCGACCAGGAACACGTCCGCCTTCCGGACCCAGGGAACCCATCGCTGCGCGCCGATGGTGGGCAGCGCGGTGAGTTCGAGGACGCCGAGCGACGCCCAGTCCAGGCCGGAGAAGTGCCGCCACCGGGGTTCGGCGGCCACGAATCCCCGCACCGAGACCGGATCGCACATCGGGTGAGCCCACTGGGCGGTCGGGACGCAGAGGGCGTGGCACTCGGAGATCGGCTTGCCGAGGAGCTGCACGAGCGCCGAGTGGATGCTCGGGTTCGTCACGCCACCTGAGGTGAGCAGGAGCTTCACAGGTTCCTCCAAATCGCGCGCGGGAAGGTGGATGTGTCCGGAGGAGAAGACCAGCGGCCAAGTTGAGACTCATCGCAGCACCGAGATCTCGCCCGTGCGCTGCTCGACGGGAAGACCGGGCTCGGCCCCCCGGTAGGCCCTGACGCCGAACACCGGACCGGCTCAGCGGAAGTCGCGCGACCTCGACGGGATGCGCAGGTCCAGGTGCTGCAACCGGTCCGCCATCAGGCTGACCACGCCCTCCGCCGACTCCACCACCCCGCGCACGAGCATCGCCCCGCTGCTGCGCGCCACCCGCCGATACCGCGCCCACAACCCGGGCGAGCACACGACGTTCACCATCCCGGTCTCGTCCTCGATGTTGAGGAACGTGACCCCGCCCGCCGTCGCCGGGCGCTGCCGATGTGTCACCGCACCACCGATCAGCACGCGCGTACCTGGTTTCACGGAGGCGAGGGCGGTCACCGGCAGGGCCCCCATCGAGTCCAGTTTGGACCGCACGAACTGGGTCGGGAAGCTGTCCGGCGACAGGCCCGTGGCCCAGACGTCCGCCACGGCCAGTTCGACCTCGTCCATGCCGGGCAACGACGGCGCGTCCACCCCGACCGCGGTGCCGGGCAGGCGGTCCGGCCGGATCGCGGCCACCGCGCCCGCCGCCCACAGCGCTTCGCGGCGTTCCAGGCCGAAGCAGGCGAAGGCGCCCGCGGTGGCCAGGGCTTCCACCTGGGCCGTGGTCAGCTGCACGCGGGAACCGAAGTCCTCCATGTCGCGGAACGGTTGTGCCGCAACGATCCGCTTGGCGTCCGCCTCGCCGATGCCGCGCACGGCGGACAGCCCGATGCGGACGGCGTTCTTGCCCTCGAACGGTTCCAGACCGGCCCAGGGCAGTGACGCGTTCACGCATGGGCCGTGCACGGTCACGCCGTGGCGGCGGGCGTCGGCCACCAGGGACTGCGGCGAGTAGAAGCCCATCGGCTGCGCGCGGAGCAGGGCCGCGCAGAACGCCGCCGGGTGGTAGAGCTTGAACCACGCGCTCACGAACACCAGGTGCGCGAAGGAAAGCGCGTGCGACTCGGGGAAGCCGAAGTTCGCGAACGCCAGCAGTTTCGCGTAGATGCGGCCCGCCAGCTCCTCACCGATGCCGTTCGAGGCACAGCCCTCGTAGAAGCGGTCGCGCAGGCGTTCCATGCGGGCCGTCGACCGTTTCGCGCCCATGGCCCTGCGCAGCTCGTCGGCCTCGGCGGCGGTGAAACCGGCCACGTCGACCGCGATCTGCATCAGCTGTTCCTGGAACAACGGGACGCCGTAGGTCTTGTGCAGCGCGTTCTCCAGCAACGGGTGGTCGTAGTCCCACTCCTCGACCCCGTTGCGGCGCCTGATGTACGGGTGCACCGAGCCGCCCTGGATCGGGCCCGGCCGGATCAGCGCCACCTCGACGACGAGGTCGTAGAACTCCCGCGGCTTCAACCGCGGCAACGTCGCCATCTGCGCGCGGCTCTCCACCTGGAAAACCCCGACGGAATCGGCTTTCTGCAGCATTTCGTAGACGCGCTCGTCCTCCAGGTCGACCTTGCCCATGTCGACCTCGACGCCCTCGTGGTCGCGCACGAGGTCGATGGCGTAGTGCAGGGCGGAGAGCATGCCCAGACCGAGCAGGTCGAACTTCACCAGGCCGATGGACGCGCAGTCGTCCTTGTCCCACTGCAGCACCGTGCGGTCGGGCATGCGCGCCTTCTCCACCGGGCACACCTCGCTGACCGCGCGGTGGCAGATCACCATGCCGCCGGAGTGGATGCCCAGGTGCCGCGGGAAGTTCTCCAGCTGCGCGGACAGCTCCAGCACCGGACGCGGGATGTCGCAGTCGTCGGTGGTGGTGCTGAGCGGTCCCCACCGGTCTATCTGCTTGCTCCACGCGTCCTGCTGGCCCGGCGAGTGGCCGAGGGCGCGGGCCATGTCGCGCACGGCGGAACGGGCGCGATAGGTGATGACGTTCGCGACCTGGGCGGCGTGGCGGCGACCGTACTTGGTGTAGACGTACTGGATCACCTCCTCGCGACGGTCGGACTCGATGTCGACGTCGATGTCGGGAGGGCCGTCGCGGGCGGGGGCGAGGAAGCGTTCGAAGAGCAGGTCGAAGCGGACCGCGTCCACGTTGGTGATGCCGAGCGCGAAGCAGACCGCGGAGTTCGCCGCGGAACCCCGGCCCTGGCAGAGGATGTCGTTGCGCTTGCAGAAGTTCACGATGTCCTGCACGACCAGGAAGTAGCCGGGGAAACCGAGCTGTTCGATGATCTTCAGTTCGTGCTCGATCTGCCGGAACGCCTTCTCGTCGTGGTCGCCGTACCTGCGCCGAGCGCCTTCGTGGGTGAGCTGACGCAGCCAGCTGCTCTCGGTGTGACCGGGCGGCACGTCGAACGGCGGCAGCTGCGGTGCGACGAGGCGGAGGTCGAACGCCAGCTGCATGCCGAGCAACGCGGCGTTGTGCACGGCGCCGGGATAACGGCGGAACCGGTGCCACATCTCCTCACCGCTGCGCAGGAACGCGGCGGGTGCCGGCGGCAGCCAGCCCGCCATGTCGTCGAGGCTGCTCCGAGCGCGGACGGCGGCCATCGCGGCGGCGAGCCTGCCGCGGCTCGCGGTGGCGTAGTGCACGGCATTCGTCGCCACCACGGGAAGTTTGAGGTCCTGCGCCATCGCGAAGAGGAGGTCGTTGCGCCTGCTGTCCTCGGGCAGGCCGTGGTCGGTCAGCTCGACGTGGACGCGTCCCGTGCCGAACAGGTCGGTGAGCCGGACGATCTCCCGGTACGCCGCCTCCGGGCCCTCCCTGGCCAACGCCCTGCGGACGGTTCCCTTGCGGCAGCCCGTCAGCACCACGACCTCGCCGCGGGTGTCCGCCACGACCTGGTCGAGGTCGTAGACGGGTTTGCCCTTCTCCGCGTCGTCGTGGAGGTGTCCGGTGGTGAGCGTGCGGCACAACCGGTGATAACCCTCCTGTTGGCGCGCGAGGAGAAGCAGGTGGTCGCCCTCCGGATCCGGCTCACCGTTGGCGGGCTTCGAGAGGCCGATGCTCAGCTCGGCGCCGAACACCGTGTGCATCCCGAGCTCCTTCGCGGCCTCGGCGAACCGCACCACGCCGTACATGCCGTCGTGGTCGGTGATCGCGATGGCGTCGAGCTTGAGCCGTTGCGCCTCCTCGACGAGCTCCTCCGGGTGGCTCGCGCCGTCGAGCCAGCTGAAGTTGCTGTGGCAGTGCAGCTCCGCGTACGGCACGCGCTTGCGGGTGACCGCGAGCTCGTCCACGCGCAGCTGGAACCCCGGCGGCGCGGTGTACCGGTCGCGGTGCCGTGACCACCCCGGACCGTCGCCGCCGTCGGGTTTCTGCTCGACGGGCTTGCCGGAAAGAGCGCGTTCCAGCTCCCTCCAGCGGACCGGCGGGTTATTCCACCCCACCGGAAGCCTTGCGCGGCAACGGGATCAGCAGCTCCAGCAGCTCCCAGTACTGGTCGTCGTGCATCAGTCGTACACCCCTTCCAAGAACCACCTCTGGTCCCTGCGGATCAGCAGGAACGCCTGGTCGGGCGTCTGCACCTGGACCCGCGCGGCCCGGTGCGGGTCCGGCGCCCACCACCGCTCGTCGACCGGCCACGGCCCGGCCCACGCGGTCACCTCCTGCGCTTTCCCTTTCACCACAAGGCTCTGAGGCCGCGCGGTGAGTTCGAGACGACCGGTCACGCCGACCTCGTCGCCGTTCGCGTCCTTCAGCTCGGCCGGGTCGTCCGCGAGCGTCGCCGGCGCCCTGGTCAACCGGCCGGGCCACGGGTGGTCCGGGTTGCGCACCGGCACCCGCTCGTCACCCCACGGCACGAGCCTGACCTGCTCCTTCGGCCCTCTGCCGCCGTCGAGCACCGGCATGAGCACGCCGTCGGGGCCGAGCAGGCCCTGGACGTGCAGCAGTGCTCGTACCGCGCGTTCGTCGTCGTGGCCCCACAACCCGAGCTGGAGCGCGGTGCCGTTGACGACCTCGACCGGTTCGAGGGTGAGCGTCCTGATGCCGGAGGTGAGGCGTTCGCGGGTGAGCCAGCCGTCGAGCTGCCAGCGCACGCGGTCCGCGATTCCCCTCGGTGTCAGCGGTTCCGCGGCCCGCCACACCCGGTGCAGCTCCTCGTCGTGTTCGGTGCGGGCGTGGATGCCGAGCCGGGTGCACGCGAGGCTTCGGTTCGCGAGGTTCTCGTGCAGCCGTTCGGAGAGGATCTTCGCGGCGAACGCGGCCGAGTCGATGCGCTCGACCGGTTCGTCGAAGGTCTCCGTCACGGCCAGCTCCGGCGCGGGTCTGCGCTTGTCGAGCGGGCGTTCCGGCAGGCCGCGGGCCAGGCGGTGCTGCCGCGTGGCCGGGCCGCCGAACCGTGACGCCACCGCGTTCTCCGGGACGTCCGCGAACGCACCGAGCGTCTTCAGGCCGAGTCTTCGCAACAGATCGACCAGCTCCGGCGCGTCAAGCTCGTGCACACCCAACGGTCTGAGGAACTCCGCTGTCCCGTTCGGCGGCACGATCACGTTGCGGTGCGCGGCTTTCGTGGCCGCGAAGAGACTGTCGGCCACCCCCACCTGGGCTTCGACACCGGTGTGCTGGGCGATGTGGTCGACGATGCGTTCGGCCGCCTGCTCGGCGGAGGAGAAGTAGCCGACCGGCCCCCGCGCCGGCACCGCGACCAGGCCCGGTTGCACGACCTCGATGCCGGGCGCGAGCTCCTCGACCGCCGCCGCGACCGGTTCGAAGAACCTGGCGTCGCGCTGCGGGTCGTGCTCGAAGGTCACGAGCTCCGGGCACATCGACTCGGCCAGGCGTTTGCGCATGGCTCCGCGGATGCCCTCGGCCCGTGCCACCGCCGAGGTGGACACGATCTCGTTGCCGTCGAGGACCGCCACCGGCACGTGCTGACTGGTGCCGGTGGCGGTGCAGGCGGCGACGACGGGCCAGTCGGGGCACCAGACCGCGAGGAGACGGGTGTCCTTCACGCAGGACGACCCCTGGTTGTAGCCCGCCTGGAGGCCAGTTCGTCGACCCGGTCCGGACCGGCATCAGCCGGCTCGTCGGACGCGGGCGGGTCACCGGCCACCAGCGGGAGCTCGATCTCTTCTTCGCCGAACGTCAGCACCACGTGCTTGGGCTTGCCCGCCTCGCCGCGGCCACCGCTGCGCACGCTGATCTGCTGACGCCGCAACGTTTCCGCGCCGTCGTCGAGCGCGTTCCAGCGCACGGACTCCGCGGTGAGCGCCACGTCGGGCGAGGGCCAGGCCCCGAAGGCGATCAGGACGGCGCGGCGTTGACGGGCGCGCGCGGTGAGGCGACGCGCGAGTGAGGGAGGTAGTGGACAGGCGACGGCCACGAGGTCGATGCCGTCCAGCAGGGCCGCGATGACAGGGCCCGGATCGGCACCGGGCTGCGGGACGAGTACCAGCCGCTGCACCGAGACCCCGAGCTCGGCCGCGGCCAGCACGCCCACCTGCGGCAGACCGACCACGGCGGCCCAGCAGCCGTCCGCGGTCGCGCCCGCGAGCAGGGCGAGCAGCAACGATGTCGATCCGCCCACCGACACCGTGCTGCCTCGCCGCAAGCCGCCCCACGGCAGCAGGCCCGCCAGTTCCCCGCGAACCGGCAGGACCCGCCCCGTGGCGTGGTCGGTGGTGGTGCTGGTCAGCTCGCTGGCCGGGTTCACCCCGAGCGCGGCCAACGACGCCGTTGCCGACCTGGACACTCCACCCACCTCCCGTCTCGGACCGTGCGCACCCCTGTGCACGGCCGCCGCGGGAAGTTCGGCGACTTGCTTATTCGAACTCCTGTTCGAACGAACGGGATGATCGTAGCGCGCCTCCGCACCCCTGTGTCAATGCCAGGGCGTCACTCTTTCGGGGGACAGGCGCACGCGGTCGGACAAGGTCATCTACGGTGGCCGGATCACTGGGACTTACTGGGGAAAACCGTGAACCGACCACCACACGGGTGGCAGCAGCCACCACCCGGATGGCAGCAACCCCCGCCGGGATGGCAGCAGCCCCCGCCGGCCTACGGCCATCCGCCACCGCCGCCACCGAAGAAGAGCAAGGCACCGCTGATCATCCTGCTGATCGTCGGTCTGCTGGTGCTCGGAGGTGGCGGCGCCGTCGCACTCGTCCTCCACCTCGACGCGAACAGGGACGGCGGCGATCCGAAGCGCGCCGACAAGCTGCCGGCGTTGTGCGGGAACATCACCGAGGCCGCACTGGCCAAGGCTCGCGTCACGAACCCGGACGGGCTCGGTTCGTCCGAGTTCGACATGGGCGAGAACACCAAGCGCACGATCTGCGAGTGGAGCCAGACCAAGGACGTCGACGGCACCGGTTACCGCCGCGCAACCGTGTACGTCACGACCAACTCGAACCGCACCGACGTCGACGAGATGGTGGCGGACCACATGAAGACCAGGGGTGTGCCGCAGCAGAAGCCGCTCGACGGGCTCGGCGACAAGGCCGCGGCGGTGCTCGTGCAGGAGGACGACTCCGCGATCACGGACATCTGGATCATCGTGCGCAAGGGCGACACCGTCGTCCAGGTCGACTACACCGGCTGGGACGCGGGCGTCTTCACCCACACCAAGCCGGACGTCCCGGAGTTCGAAGCCGCCGCGAAGGGCCTGGCCGAAGCGATGGTCGCGAAGCTCTGACGGAAACGGGGCCGCCTCCACGAAGGAGACGGCCCCGTTCTCTCAGCACATCAGTGCGCGAAGTGGCGCGTGCCCGTCAGGTACAGCGTCACGCCGTGCTCCTCGGCCTTCGCGATCACCTCGGGGTCGCGGACCGAGCCACCGGGCTGCACGACCGCGCGCACGCCGGCCTCCAGCAGCACCTCAAGACCGTCCGGGAACGGGAAGAACGCGTCGGAGGCCGCGACGGCACCCTTGGCCCGCTCACCCGCGCGCTTCACCGCGAGGTGCGACGAGTCGACCCGGTTGACCTGGCCCATGCCGACACCGACGGTGGCACCGTTGTCCGCCAGCAGGATCGCGTTCGACTTCACGGCACGGATGGCGCGCCACGCGAACTCCAGGTCCGCCAGCGTCTTCTCGTCCGCGGGCTTGCCGCACGCGAGGGTCCAGTTCGCCGGCGAGTCGCCTTCGGCGTCGATGGCGTCGCGCTGCTGCAGCAGCAGGCCGCCGGACACCGGACGCATCTCGGCACCACCGCGGGCCGGCGGTTCGGCCACGAGGATGCGCACGTTCTTCTTGCGCTGCAACACCTCCACCGCACCGTCCGCATAGGACGGAGCGATGATCACCTCGGTGAAGATCTCCGAGACGAACTCGGCCATCTCCACGGTGACCTCGCGGTTGGCCGCGATGATGCCGCCGAACGCGCTGACCGGGTCGCACTCGTGCGCCTTGCGGTGCGCGTCGGCGATGCTCACGTCGGACACCGCGATGCCGCACGGGTTGGCGTGCTTGATGATCGCGACGCACGGCAGCTCGTGGTCCCACGCGGCACGCCAGGCGGCGTCGCCGTCGAGGTAGTTGTTGTACGACATCTCCTTGCCGTGCAACTGCTTCGCCGACGCCAGGCCCACGCGGCCGTCGCCCTGCGTGTAGATCGCGGCGTGCTGGTGCGGGTTCTCGCCGTAGCGCAGCACGTTCGACCGGTTCCAGGTCGCACCGACCCAGCCCGGGAAGCCGCTGCCCTCGTCGTCGGGCGCCAGCGCGTTCCCGATCCAGGACGCCACGGCCACGTCGTAGGTGGCGGTGTGGCGGAACGCGTCCGCGGCCAGCTTCTGCCGGTCGGCGAGCGTGAAGCCGCCCTCGCGGACGTTCTCCAGCACCCACTCGTAGCGCGCCGGGTCGACGACGACCGCGACGTTCGCGTGGTTCTTCGCCGACGCGCGGACCATCGCGGGGCCGCCGATGTCGATCTGCTCGACGCAGTCGTCGGGCGAAGCACCGGACGCGACGGTCTGCGTGAACGGGTAGAGGTTCACGACCAGCAGGTCGAACGGCGCGATGTCCATCTCGCGCAGCTGCTGGACGTGCGTCTCCTTGCGCAGGTCCGCGAGCAGACCGGCGTGCACGCGCGGGTGCAGCGTCTTGACGCGGCCGTCGAGGCACTCGGGGAACCCGGTCACCTGCTCGACCGGCGTCACCGGGACGCCCGCGTCGGCGAGGACCTTCGCGGTGCCGCCGGTGGACACGATCTCGACTCCGGCCGCGTGCAGGCCGGTGGCCAGTTCCAGCAGGCCGGCCTTGTCGGAGACCCCGATCAGGGCCCGGCGGACCGGTCGCCTCTCGGCAGGAGTGGTCACGGGATGCTCACCTTTCGTCCGTTCACGGTGCAGCCCTCACGGGCCAGCCGGCCGACCGTCTCGACGAGCAGCCGGCGTTCGACGACCTTGATGCGTTCGTGCAGGGTCTCTTCGGTGTCGCCGGGTTCGACGACCACGGCCTCCTGCGCGAGGATCGGCCCGGTGTCCACGCCCGTGTCGACCAGGTGCACGGTCGCTCCGGTGACGTGCACGCCGTAGTCCAGGGCGTCCCGCACGCCGTGGGCGCCGGGGAACGCGGGCAGCAGCGCTGGGTGGGTGTTGATCATCCGGCCGCCGAAGCGCGCCTGGAACGCCGGGCCGGTGATCTTCATGAAGCCGGCGGACACCACGAGGTCGGGCTCGTAGGACGCGACCGCCTCGGTCAGCGCGACGTCCCACGCGGCCCGGTCGGCGTGGTCGCGCAGCTTGACGACGAAGTGCGGCACCCCGGCGCGTTCGGCGCGCTTGAGGCCCTCGATGTTCTCGCGGTCGGCGCCGACCGCGACCACCTCGATCGGGAGGTCGGCGTCCAGCAACGCCTGCATGAGGGTTCCGGAACCGGAGACGAGTACGACGACGCGCGCCGGTGTGGGAAGCCGAAGTTCGGTGCTCAGCGTCTACTCCTGGTCGTGCGGCGGTGTTGCAGCAGCTCAGGGGCAGCCTATGACGTCACCGTTCCGGCTTGCCGTCCAGGTCCTCCTCCGGCTCCATGCCGAGCATCTCGTCGAACTCCGCGTCGAGGCCCTCTTCTTCTGCCTCAACGTCTTCCTCGGGTTCTTCGTCCTCCTCGACGACGTCCTCCGGCTCTTCCTCGTCGTCGTACTCGTCTTCTTCGTCGTCGTAGTAGTCGTCGTCTTCGAGGTCCTCTTCGACCTCGAACTCGTCCTCGTCCACCACTTCGAGCTGTTCGAACTGGTCGGTGAGCTCGTCGTCCTCGAACACGACGTCGGAGTCGGCCGCTTCCTCCTCGTCGAAGTCCGGCTCGACGAACTCGGCGTCATCGGCCACCACCGCGGGCTTCACCCTCGACCCGGCGAGCCACGCGACGAGCACACCCGGCACCAGCACCCACAGCGCCACCATCAGCGCCAACAGGCCCGCGGGCACCGTCACGGGGTCGAACGCGCCGGACGCCAGCCGTCCACCGGCGGTCGCGGCGAGCACCAGGCTGCCCACGGCGGCGGTCACCGCGGCGACCAGCACCGCGCGGAACCGCGAGGCCGGCCGGTCGGACACCTTGCGGCAGGTCCAGCCGACGAACGCGCCGATCAGCGCCGCACCGGCCAGCACGGCCGGGCTGAACGCGGACTTCTCCTCCGGCATCGCCGCGAGCAGCGGCACCGGAGGCACCGGCCCGCCGACGAACCGCATCGGCGAGACCTCGACCCCGCCGAGCGAGAAGCCGGCGCCCACGACGTAGGAGAAGCCGGCGATGATCGCGTTCGGCAGGTAGGCCAGGCACAGCAGGAACACCCCGAGCCCGACGCCGACCGACGGACCCGCGCCCGCGAACAGCTCGCCCGTCCTCGACCACGAGGCCGCAAGCCCGCCCGCCACCGCCAGCGCACCCACGCTGACCAGTGCGAACAGCGCCATGAAGCCCGAGCGCAGACCGTGCAGCGCCACCGGGTCGAGCTTGTCGAACACCATCTCGACCAGACCGCAGCGGCGGGCGACGCCGAGCGTGGCGGCGAGACCGGACACGGCGGCGCAGCCGAAGAACGCGACAGCGGGCGTGGCGCGCACGACGCCGTCGCCCATCAGCAACGCGATCGTGCCGCCGACGACCGCGTGCGCACCGGCGATGCTCAGCACGACACCGCGCGCCTGGAGGGGTTCGTAGAGCCCGAGCCGGTCCGCCGTGCCCGCGGCGGTGCGGCCGACGAGCAGCATCAGCAACGCGGTGGGCAGCAGCGGCAGCACGCCGAGCTGTCCCGCGTCGAAGCGCAACGGCACGTGGTGCGCGGCCAGCCACGCGGGCGCGGCCGCGCTGAGCACACCGGCCGTGGAGAAGGTGGCGTACGTGGCCGTGGCGGAGACCAGCGCGAGCACCGCGGCGACGGCGGCGTACCCGACGACCACCGATCCGACCGCGGCCGCCACGAGCACGCGCATGCGTTCGGAGCGCGAGAACTCGGGCGGACGCACGGTGGCGACCTCACGGGTCACTTCGCGTTGCAGCACGGGCACTTCTCCACTGTGTCAGGCCGGCTGGGCCGTTCGAGTGAGGCACGCCGGGTCATACGACAGGGGTGGTGCCGGAGACCCGGCACCACCCCAGAAGAAAACCAGCACAGCGGTCGAACACTTACTGCTGCGGTCCGCCGAAGCCACCGGGCGGCGTGCCGGGGGCACCGAACTGGCCGGGCTGCGGCATGAAGCTGGTCTGCTGCGGCGGCTGACCCGGCTGCGCGGGCTGCTGCGGCTGCTGACCGAACTGCTGCTGGCCGAACGACTGCGGCTGCTGCTGCGGAGCCTGCGGCTGGGGCGCACCGTGCTGCGGGTGCTGACCCTGCTGCGGGAAGGCGCCGGACTGCGGGTTCCAGCCACCGGGCTGACCGGGCTGACCGCCGTAGGGGTTCGCGGGCTTCGGCTCGAACTTCACGATGCCCTCGGCGAGCAGGAAGGCGAGCACGATCGCCGCGGTCTCCAGCAGCGCGATGATGAGCACGACGATGTCGAGCCCCTGCACCGACGGCGACTTGATGATGCCCTGCAGCTGCAGCAACGTCTGCACGGCCGCCAGGATCGCGGCGACCGGGACGAAGCCCCTCGGGATGCTCGGCAGCACCGTGAGCCCCGCGAGCATGCCCGCGGCGAGCAGGTACGTGACGTTGCCGCTGCTGACGTCGTCCGCGAACGCGATGAGGTAGGCGACGAGGCCCAGACCGGCCGCGACCAGCGGGAGGATCAGGCTGAGGTTGATGTTGTTGGCGCCGGGAGCGCCGGGGGCGCCGTGGGCCTGAGGCGGTGCCTGGTGCTGTGCCGGACCCGGCGGCTGCTGTTGGGGTGCGCCGTAAGGCACGGACATGTCGAGGTCTCCTCCTCCAGCCGAGTGATGCTTCAAAACGCTACTTGACGCACATGCTCAGACGATGACCGGATCATGCCGGTTCCGCCACACGAGCGAGGGCCGGACTCCGAAAGTACTCCGGTGTCCGGCCCTCGTGTGCTGCTCTGGAACTACTCGTCAGAGAGCGTTCATGATCTCGCGCATCAGGGCGGCGGTCTCGGACGGCGTCTTGCCGACCTTGACGCCGGCGGCCTCGAGGGCCTCCTTCTTGGCCTGCGCGGTGCCCGCCGAGCCGGAGACGATGGCGCCGGCGTGGCCCATGGTCTTGCCCTCGGGGGCGGTGAAGCCTGCGACGTAGCCGACGACCGGCTTGGTCACGTTCTCCTTGATGTACGCGGCCGCGCGCTCCTCGGCGTCGCCACCGATCTCACCGATCATCACGATCGCGACGGTCTCGTCGTCGGCCTGGAAGGCCTCGAGGGCGTCGATGTGCGTGGTGCCGATGATCGGGTCGCCACCGATGCCGATCGCGGTGGAGAAGCCGAAGTCCCGCAGCTCGTACATCATCTGGTAGGTCAGGGTGCCGGACTTCGACACCAGACCGATCTTGCCGCTGCCCGCGATGTTCGCGGGGATGATGCCGGCGTTCGACTTGCCGGGGCTGATGATGCCGGGGCAGTTCGGGCCGATGATGCGGGTCTTGTTGCCGGTCGCGACGGCGTGCGCCCAGAAGTAGGCGGTGTCGTGCACCGGGATGCCCTCGGTGATGACGACGGCCAGCTCGATCTCCGCGTCGATCGCCTCGACGACGGCGGCCTTCGCGAAGGCCGGCGGCACGAAGATCACGGTCACGTTCGCGCCGGTGGCCTCCATGGCCTCCTTGACCGAACCGAAGACCGGGAGCACGGTGCCGTCGAAGTCGACCTTCTCGCCGGCCTTGCGCGGGTTCACGCCACCGACGATGTTCGTGCCGGACGCGAGCATGCGCTTGGTGTGCTTGGTGCCCTCGGCACCGGTCATGCCCTGGACGATGACCTTGCTGTTCTCGTTGAGGAAGATAGCCATCGTTCTCAGACCCCCGCAGCCGCGAGCTCGGCGGCCTTGGCGGCCGCGTTGTCCATCGTGTCGACAACGGTCACCAGCGGGTGGTTGGCCTCGGCGAGAATGCGGCGGCCCTCCTCCACGTTGTTGCCGTCGAGGCGGACGACGAGCGGCTTGGTGGCTTCGTCGCCGAGGATTTCCAGCGCCTTGACGATGCCGTTGGCGACGGCGTCGCACGCGGTGATGCCACCGAAGACGTTCACGAACACCGAACGCACGGCCTCGTCGCCGAGGATGACGTCCAGGCCGTTCGCCATGACCTCGGCGGACGCGCCGCCGCCGATGTCGAGGAAGTTCGCGGGCTTCACGCCGTACTGCTCACCGGCGTACGCCACGACGTCCAGAGTGGACATCACGAGACCGGCGCCGTTGCCGATGATGCCGACCTCGCCGTCGAGCTTGACGTAGTTGAGGCCCTTCTCCTTGGCCTTGGCCTCGAGCGGGTTCTCCGCGGCCTTGTCGACCAGCTCGGCGTGCGCCGGGTGGCGGAAGGAGGCGTTCTCGTCGAGCGTGACCTTGCCGTCGAGCGCGACGATCTTGTCCTGCGGGTCGCGGACCAGCGGGTTGACCTCGACGAGCGTGGCGTCCTCCGCGACGAAGGTCTCCCACAGCTTGACGATCGTGTCGACGACCTGGTCCTTGACCTCGGCCGGGAAGTTCGCCGCGTCGGCGATCTCCTTCGCCTTGGCCGCGTCGACACCCTTGATGGCGTCGATGTGGATCTTCGCGAGGGCCTCGGGCTTGGTGGCCGCGACCTCCTCGATGTCCATGCCGCCCTCGACGCTCGCCATGGCGAGGAACGTGCGGTTGGCACGGTCGAGGAGGAAGGAGAAGTAGTACTCCTCCGCGATGTCGGAGGCGGGCGTCACCAGCACGCGGTGAACGATGTGCCCCTTGATGTCCAGGCCGAGGATGGCGGTCGCCTTCTCCTCGGTCTCCTCGGCGGTGGAAGCGAGCTTCACACCACCGGCCTTGCCGCGGCCGCCGGTCTTGACCTGGGCCTTGACGACGACGGGCTGGCCGAACTTCGCGGCGATGGCCTTGGCGTCGGCGGGGTTGGTGGCCACATCGCCCGGCAGTACCGGGACGCCGTGGGCGGCGAAGAGGTCCTTCGCCTGGTACTCGTACAGGTCCACTCGGGTCTCCTGCGACGTCGGTGTCGGAACACCGCGCCTGGGTGGTCCTCAAGGGGCCGTGCGAACCCACTTGACGCGGCTGGGCCAAGACACTATCGAGCTGCGGCTACCGCTCGCACGCCACCACTGGTGAGGTCGGTCTCAACGGCGGTGAGGTCGATCACGCGCACGCGCGCGAATACAGGAATGAGCGGGTTCACCGGGTCGCGCGAGCGCCCATCAGGCCCGCCGCGACGAGCAGTGCGGCCACCGACGCGAGCGCGAGCCACGTGCCTGGACCTGCCGTCGCGCCCACGACCTTGTCGCCCGTCAGCGGCAGTTCCAGCGCCCGCACACCCATCAGCAGCACCGCGCCGGCGAGCACCGCGGCGCCGCGAGCCGGCCTCGACCGCAGCGCGACCACCAGGCCGATGATCAGGAGCATGAGTGAGACGAACAACGCCACCCAGATCGCCACGTCGTTGTCGGACCCCAGCGTCGGCGCCTTGTAGTCGGCGGCGCGCACGGCCGGCAACGCGAAGGCGCCCACCGCGAAGAGCCCGGCGAGCAGTGCCGCGCCCAGCTCGGTCATCGGGACCTCGTCCTTGCGGCCGGGTTCGGCGTTCTCGCGCTCGACCGCACCGGCGAGACCCGCGCAGACCAGCGCGAGCAGGCCGAGCGGGAGCTCGACGACCATCAGCCAGAAACCGGCACCCGGCTGCGCGATGCCCGCCTGGCTCGCGGTCAGGACGGGTTCGGCCGCGCCCGCCGCGGCGAGCTGCACCGCGAGGAAGCCGAACAGCAACGCCGGGCGCACTGCGGCGGCGACGGACGGCACGAGCAACGCGAGACCCAGCACGCCGAACGCGAGCCCGGCCGGCCAGAGCAGCTTCGCGGACGCGAGCTCCGGCGCGTCCCCGCCCGTCGAGAGGACGAGCTGCGGCAGGACCGCGCCGATGAGCACCATCAGAGCGGAGAGAACAGTGAGCACACCCGCTGCCACGTGCATGCGCCGCACCGTCGGCAAGGCGGGGTCGCGGGTCTCGTCGCGCTTGCCGCTGAGCACCCGCGCCAGCCTGGCCAGCAGCGGCACCGCGGGCAGGATCAGCGCGGCGAGCAGCACGAGCACCGAGCCGGCGGTGATGCCGAGACCCGTCGCGACCGTGCCCGCCACCAGCGGCGGCAGCACCACCGCCAGCAGCGCGAGCGACACGCCGAACGCCCCGCCCTCGCGGGTGTCCGGGTCGGGCGAGCTGGCCGCGAGCGCGGTGGCGAGCGGTGCGGCGAGTGCCAGGAGCAGGCCACCGGTCAGGCCGAGCACCGGCAGGTCCCACGGCCCGCGGTCGAGCTGGAACGGGTCCGTCGAGGTGAACGGCTTGCCGAGCAACCCGACGGTCGCCACCGCAGCGATGATCACCGGAAGGGCCACGAGGGCCGGGGGCTCCGACTCGTCCGCCGGCAGGCCGGCCCGACCGGCCGCCAGCACGCCACCCGCGATCACCAGCACGTGCCCGGCGACCAGCAGCCACAACCCGGCGGACGGGGTGACCGCGAGCAGGGTGGTCGGCCGGAACAGCTCGGGGCGCGCCACGGCCATCGGGGCGAACGCGATCTGGAGATCGCTCAGCAGTCGTCCGAGGGACAGGACACCGACCGCCGCGATCAGTCCCGCCGCCACGAACGGCCTGCCGCGGAAGAGCAGCACGCCCGCGACGGCCGGCGGCGCCAGCGCCAGCAGGGCGAGCAGCGGCCACGACGTGAAGGCGGGTTCCGCGCCCTTGACCACGCCGAGCAGCGGGCCCGCGGCGAGGAGGAGACCGCCCGCCGAGGCGAGCGCCCACGAGATGCGCAGCCGAGCGGCGGCCGGGGTCTGGTTCTCGAGCTCGGTTCGAGTCATCGCGGGCGAACCTAGCAAGTCACCTGGTGGTTTCCGCGTCAGCGGTCAGTACCTAATGAGACGAAATTCGTTCGCATGTGGAAAAGACGCGTCGGGTACTCCTAGCCGGTGACTTCATCACTTACCGTCGCTCATGTGAGCGATAACAGCCGGTCGTGGATGACGCGTCTGACTGACGCCGTCCTCGACCGTGCCGGGTGGGGTGTGCACACCGCGCGCGATGTCGCCGAAGAGGTGAAGGTCGCGTTGCGCGCGATGGCCACGCCCGGCGGTCTGCGTGGAGTCGCGATGGAAGCGGCCTGGTTGACGGCCCACGCAGTGCTCTACCCGTGGGGCGCGATCACCGAGCAGCTGCGCCAGGACGGCCAGTTCCGGCACTACCGCACCGACGGTCTGCCACCCCTGCAGCGCGGGCTGATGGTTTCGGCGATGGACGCGGCGGGCACCCCGATCGTGTTGGTGCACGGCATCGGGGACAACCGCTCCGCCTTCGCGGTGCTGTCGGGGGCGCTGCGGAGGCGGGGCTTCGGGGTGGTGCACGCCATCAACTACAGCGTGCTGACGGCGTTGACGGGGGATGTCCGCCGCTCGGCCGCGCTGCTCGGTGCGCACATCGAGCGGATCTGCGAGCAGACCGGCGCCGACCAGGTGCACGTGGTCGGCCATTCGCTCGGCGGGCTCATCGCGAGGTATTACGTACAACGGCTGCACGGCGATGCACGCGTTCGGACGCTCGTGACCCTGGGGACGCCACACCGCGGCACGTTGCTCTCGTACCTGCTGCCGACGCCGTTGACCCGGCAGCTGCGCCCCGGTTCGGAGCTGCTGTCGGAGCTCGAAGAGCCCTGCCGCCCGTGCCGCACGCGCTTCGTCGTGGTGTGGTCGGAGATGGATCAGATCATCGTGCCGCAGCGCAACGCCCGGCTGGAGCACTCCTCATTGCTCGTCGAGGAGCACCAGATACGTGATTCAGGTCACCTTTCTTTGCCGGTTGACACGAGGACTCTTCACGTAGTTGTGACAGCCATCACTCGATCGGACGACTCCCTGGGTCACCCCATCGCCGCTGGCGGTGAGGCGTGTCGCCCGCCCGAAGTGACCGACGGTCACAGTTGACAGTTGAAACCTCCTGGTTGCCGCCTCTTCGGGGGACATAACGAACTGGGGTTTGCCCTCTGAGGCTCCCCGCCGTTACTGTCCCCCGGTCCGTTGTCACGGTCTGATCACAGAAGGACACCGAGTCAGAACCCCGAAATCTGGCTCACCGGGAATCCCCCGCCCGGCAGTCCACCGATCAGGCTCCCCGAAGGCGGAAGGGCAAGCTTTGAGTCACCACCGCTCCCCCGGCGGCCATGAACGCAGTGCTGCGCTCGACGAGGCAGTCGACCGTGCCTCCACGCGCACCATCAGCTCCCACCGGCTCCCCCCGCCACCGTCGGCGCTCCGCGGACGCATCGTCGTCGCCGCCGTCGCAGTAGGCGCTTTCGCCGCAGCAGGCGCGGGCCAGACTCTCCAGGCCGCCGCGAAGGACAGCAAGGACGTCCAGCTCGCGAACCACACCGACGGCGCCGCGGCGTTCACCGGTCAGGGTGGCGACACCGCCTCCGCCCCGCAGATCCTCGCGGTCTCCAAGACCACCTCCGAAGGCTCGGCCGAAGCCCAGAAGCTGCTCCGCAGCCAGCAGCTCACCACCCAGCGCGAGGCCGAAGAGGCCGAGAAGCGCCGCCCGAAGTTCGTCCGCCCCGCCGCCGGTGAGTTCACCTCCGGCTACGGCGGCCGCTGGGGCACCATGCACCTCGGCATCGACATCGCGGGCCCCATCGGCACTCCCATCTACTCCGTCGCCGACGGCGTCGTCATCGAGGCGGGCCCGGCCTCCGGCTTCGGCCTCTGGGTGCGCGTGCAGCACGCCGACGGCTACATCTCCGTCTACGGCCACGTCGACAGCTTCAACGTCCGCGAAGGCCAGCAGGTCAAGGCAGGCGAGCAGATCGCCCGCATGGGCAACCGCGGCTTCTCGACCGGCCCCCACCTGCACTGCGAGATCTGGAACCCGGCCGGCCAGAAGATCAACCCGCTGCCCTGGTTCAACGCCCGCGGCGTCACGATCTGATTCGGCTCTTCCTGAACTACGCCTCAGTAGCTTTCTCGCGGGGTTTCGGCGTTCGGGCGCTGTCCTCCCGCGTGCCGGGTCGGTTTGACGCCTTCTGAGGGCTCAGGAGCGGGCTTGATCGGGGTTCGAGTCTCTCTGCAGCCGGGCAGTGGTCGCGTTGCGGCTTACGGCGGCGTGCTGGGGTCCGGGGTGATGAAGTAGGCCGTTGCCACCCGCCAGACCGAGCACATGTGTCTGCGCCACCGGGGGCCGCAGGCCTTGCAGGCGCCGGTGTCGGTCGGTTCGTGGAGGTTCAGCAGGGTGCGCCAGGCGGCGGTCAGCCTTGCTGAGGATTCGGCTCGGCGGTGCTGGGCTTCCAGGACGCTCAGGGTTGCGAACACGCGTTCGTGCAGCAGCTGGGCCAGTACGTGATCCACTTTTGGTGCTCCCGCGGGGAGTTGGGTCCTCACGCGGTTGATTTTGCTCGGTGGGTCTGACAATTTTCGGCGCTTGCGGCTTGGGGCTGTGCTCCTCGGCCGGGTTGCGCCTGCCGTCGGCTGGGCAAGATCTGGCCTGACCTGGGCTGAGCTGCGGCTCGATCTCGATCTCGATGAGTTGGCCTGAATCAGTGGCCGGAGTCAGTGGCCGAGAAGGTCGGCGAGTTGAAGACCAGCGAGTTGAAGACCGGCTGGTTGAGGCGGTTGTGTGCGGCCGGACCGCTCTCCCGTTCGGTCCGGCCGCACCTCGCCGCGAAGTTCGGCCCCCGCCATCACTTCGCTCCCCTTGTCCGCAGGCTGCTCCCCTTGCCCGGATCGCCCCGAACGGCCCGTGGCTGTGCTGCTTGCGACACCCACATAGACGTACGAGGTTGGGGTTCGTTGCGCTGGTTTTCTGACTTTTTGGGAGATTTCTTCGGGGTGGGTGAACTGGCTGATCAGGCTGGGTTTGGGGGGTGGGCGCGCTGGTCGCGTGGGTCGTCCCCGGTTGCGTTGGCGGGTGCCTGTTGCGAGTTCGCAGGTGGGTGCGGTTGGCACCGTCGGCTTCGGTTTTCTGGCTTTCGGGGCTCCGCCCCGGACCCCGCCAATCTGATCAAGGACCGGCCGGCGCCGTGGGCGGGTTGATGGCACGCCGGTTGGGTTGGGCGGCTTGCGGTTGCTTAGTTGGGTTGCGGTGTGTGGGGTGGTCCCGTCACGAGCCGCACCAGAGGCAGCCACACTCGGGATCCGGGGTCAAGCCGACGAAGAGCGTGTCGGCTTGACCCCGGATCCCGAGCGCGGCAGGGCTTCGCCTACGACTCGTGACGGGACCACCCCACCGGGGCCTTGTGGAAAGACGGCTCGGCTGCGCCATCGCGGATGATCAGGGTGCCGCTGGCCGCGCGGCTTTTCGGCTCGGCTGCGCCATCACAGATTGGCTGGGATGCCGCTGGGGGTGCGGTTCCTCGGCTCGGCCACGCCTTTGCTGGTGTGGGGTGCGCCTGGGGCGCGCGGGCGGACCGCTCGGCTGCGCCGTCGCGGGTGGCTTGGGTGGCCCGCCTGCGCGGGTGGCGGGTGTGGGCTAGATGTACTGACCCGAGACGTTGTGAACGGTCCGACACGTGATCGGATGATCTTGGAATGAGGGAGGGCCTCCGGGTTCGGTGTGGATTGCGACATCTGCACCGGCTAGCCAGGAGGCCCTCGATTACTCACGCTAACGCACCGCTGACCGAGCTGGGCCGGCTGCGCCTGGCCCGGTGTGTCGTGGACGACGGCTGGCCACTGCGGCGAGCCGCGGAGCGGTTCCAGGTCTCTGTGAGCACGGCCAAACGGTGGGCCGACCGCTACCGGGAATTCGGTGAGGCGGGGATGACCGACCGCTCGTCACGTCCGTTGTCGAGCCCGCGCCGGACTCCGACTCGAACCGAACGGCGGATCATTAAGATCCGCCTGGCGCGGCGGTGGGGGCCTGCGAGGATCGCCTACCTGCTCGGGCTGGCGCCCTCGACGGTGCATCGGGTCCTGACCCGCTACCGCCTGGCCCGGCTCAGTCATCTCGACCGTGCCACCGCCCAGCCGGTACGCCGCTACGAACGCGCCACACCCGGCGAGCTCGTCCACGTCGACATCAAGAAACTGGGCAACATCCCCGACGGCGGTGGCCACAAGATCCACGGCAGGACCGTCGGCGGGCACAACAGCTCCGCGCATCGCGACCCCGCCCGGCCCCGCAAGGTCGGCGGCCGCGCGAATCTCGGCTACAGCTACTTGCACAACGCCGTGGACGACCACTCCCGCCTGGCCTACACCGAAATCCTCGCCGACGAGACCAAGGAAACCGCCGTCGCGTTCTGGCAACGAGCACAGATCTTCTTCCACGCCAACGGAATCACCGTCGAGAGGATCCTCACCGACAACGGGGCCTGCTACCGCTCCCTGCTCTGGCGCGACACCCTCGCCGCAGCCGGGATCACCCACAAACGCACCCGCCCCTACCGGCCCCAGACCAACGGCAAGGTCGAACGCTTCAACCGCACCCTGCTCGACGAATGGGCCTACGCCCGCCCCTACCGCACCGAGACCGAACGCCGACAAGCGCTCCCGCGGTGGCTACACACCTACAATCACCACCGCGGTCACACCGCACTCAAAGGCCAGCCACCCGCCAGCCGCGTTCCCAACCTCTCAGGTCAGTACAGCTAGAGCTTGGTCATTGGGACGCTGCCGATCAGCATCAGGCGGACTGTGCCGGAGCCGCCGAAGTCGATGGTGGCGGTGGCTCGCAGGCCTGCGCCGTCCACTGCGACCACTCGGCCCAGGCCGTACTTGTCGTGGGTCACGCGGTCGCCCACTTCCAGCTTCATCGCCGGCGCGTCCTTCCAGCCCGGCTTGCCGGGGGCCGGGCGGGAGAGGCCTCGGGAGGCTATGCCGCCTGAGGCTGAGCGGCCCCAGGTCGTGGCGGCGGCTGGGGCTGCGCGGGACGGTTCCACTCGGCGCCAGTCGAGCAGGTCCTGGGGGATTTCCGAGAGGAAGCGGGAGGCCGGGTTGGCTGAGGGCTGGCCCCAGGCCGAGCGGACCAGGGCCCTGGAGAGGTAGAGGCGGTTCTGGGCTCGGGTGATGCCCACGTAGGCGAGGCGGCGTTCTTCTGCCAGTTCGGCTGGGTCGCCGAGGGCTCGCATGTGCGGGAAGACGCCGTCTTCCCAGCCCGTGCAGAAGACGACCGGGTATTCGAGGCCCTTGGCCGTGTGGATGGTCATCAGGGTGACCACGCCGTCGGAGTCCGCGTCTGGGATCGAGTCGGCGTCGGCCACCAGGGAGACGCGTTCCAGGAAGGCCGGGAGGGACGGGACCGGGTCCGCGCCTTCCGGGAGTTCCAGTTCGGTGAACTCGCGGGCGACGGTGACCAGTTCGTTGAGGTTTTCGATCCTCGTGTGGTCCTGGGGGTCTTCGCTGGCTTCGAGTTCGGCTCGGTAGCCCGTTTTCTCCAGGACGGCTTCGAGGATGTCGGCCACGTCGTCCTCGCGCTCGACCATCTCGCCGAGTTGGTCCATCAGTTCCACGAAGCCCGCGATCGCGTTGCGGGAGCGCGGGTTCAGCATCGGCACGCGGTCGTCGACGGCCTCGCGGAGGGCGGCGGCGAAGCTGATGCGTTCGCGTTCCGCGTAGGCCGAGACGCAGGCTTCCGCTCGGTCGCCGATGCCCCGCTTCGGGACGTTCAGGATTCGGCGGAGCGAGACGGTGTCCTCCGGGTTGGCCAGCGTGCGCAGGTAGGCCAGGGCGTCGCGGACCTCGCGGCGCTCGTAGAAGCGGACGCCGCCGACCACCCGGTACGGGAGGCCGAGGCGGATGAAGATCTCCTCGAAGACGCGCGACTGGTTGTTGGTGCGGTAGAAGACGGCGATCTCGGAGTTGTTGACCTCGCCGCCGTCGACCAGGCGGTCGATCTCGTTGGCGACGAAGGCGGCCTCGTCGTGTTCGTTGTCGGCGACGTAGCCGACGATCTTCTCGCCCTCGCCGAGGTCGGACCACAGGGTCTTGTCGCGGCGGTTGGGGTTGCGGGAGATGACCGCGTTCGCGGCGGTCAGGATGTTCTGGGTGGAGCGGTAGTTCTGCTCCAGCAGGATCGTGGTGGCGTCCGGGTAGTCGCGCTCGAACTCCACGATGTTGCGGATCGTGGCGCCGCGGAAGGCGTAGATGGACTGGTCCGCGTCGCCGACCACGCACAGCTCCGCCGGGGGGATCTCGCCGCCCGCCTTGCCGACGAGCTCGCGCACCAGGGTGTACTGGGCGTGGTTGGTGTCCTGGTACTCGTCGACCAGGACGTGGCGGAAGCGGCGGCGGTAGTGCTCGGCCACGTCCGGGAAGGTCTGCAGGAGCTCGACCGTGCGCATGATGAGGTCGTCGAAGTCGAGCGAGTTCGACTCGCCCAGGCGGCGCTGGTAGACCGTGTAGACCTCGGCCACGCGGCGTTCCAGGTCGTTGGTGGCCTGGGCGGTGGCGGTCTCCGGGTCGACGAGCTCGTTCTTCAGGTTCGAGATGTGCACGGCCAGGGTGCGGGCCGGGTACTTCTTCGGGTCGAGATCGAGGTCGCGCGCGACGAGCGTGATGAGGCGGCGCGTGTCGTCGCTGTCGTAGATCGAGAAGTTCGACGACATGCCCAGGGTCTTCGCCTCGCGGCGCATGACGCGGACGCACATCGAGTGGAACGTCGACACCCACATCGAACGGGCGCGGGCGCCCACCATGTCGGCGACGCGCTCCTTCATCTCCGCGGCGGCCTTGTTCGTGAACGTGATGGCCATGATCTGGCCGGGGTGCACGTCGCGTTCCGCGAGCAGGTACGCGATCCGCCGGGTGAGGACGCGCGTCTTGCCGGAGCCGGCGCCCGCCACCACGAGCAGCGGAGAACCGGCGTGCTCGACGGCACGGCGCTGCGCGGGGTTCAGGTCGTCGAGCAGGTGGCCCGCGCGGGAAACGGGGGGACTTGAGGGCAAGTCGAACAAGGCGCTCATCGTCCATCCACGGTACCGGGCGGCACCGACAAAACCCGTACCGCCCGACCATGTGTTCGATCCGGATGTTCGATCAGGTGCCGTCCCACCTGGTGAGCCCTCTCACCCCGCGGACTTGGCGGCCGGGGCGGATCCTGTGCAACACTGGGTCCGTGCGCGTGACGTTCTTCGAGTTTTTCTACGGGATCCGGACTCCGGCTCCCGTGGTCGTCTAGCGCTCAACAAGCCACCACGAAGCCCCGGAGTCCTCGGACCCCGGGGCTTCGTTCGCTTCCGGGCCAAGGACTCGAAGAGTCGAGAGGTCGTCAAAACGATGGACACCACCACCGAGCCGGACATCAACGAGCTGCGCCAGGAGATCGACCACCTGGACGCCGAGATACTGCGCCTCGTGCAACGCCGCGTCGAGATCTCCAAGATCATCGGCGCTGCCCGCATGGCCGCCGGCGGCACCAAGATCGTGCACAACCGCGAGATCGACGTCCTCAACCGCTACCGGCCGCTCGGCCCGGAGGGCAAGGACCTCGCGCTGATCCTGCTCAAGATGGGCCGCGGCCCGCTCGGCAGGTAGAGGACGCGCCGGCCCGGCGTCACAGCACGCCGGGCCAAAAAGGCCGCAGGGCCGCGCGAACGCGAGCGAAGTCCGCGTCGACGAGCTGGACGTCGTCCGGCACGTAGGCCAGCGGATCTTCGAGCAACGGTTCCGGCAGCCGCAGCAGCCCCTCCACCAGCGCGTGCAGGCACAGCGCGGAGTAACCGCGCAGATAGCCACCCTCCTGCGTGAGCACGACCCGCGGGCCGAACGACGCCACCCGTCGCCCGATCTCGCGGTAACCCGATGCGGTGAGGTTGTGGCGGCCGTTGGGGTCGAACGCGGAACCGTCGAACCCGGACGCGCACACCAGCAGGTCCGGCGCGAACTCGCGCAGCAGCGGGAAGGCGATCTCGTCCAACGCGCGCAGGTACGCCGTGTCGCCCGCGCCCAGTGACAGCTCGATGTTCACGTTCCGGCCGTTGGCACCCACCTCCGACGGTGCACCGGTCTGCGGGTGGTTGGTGCCCCACGAGCCGTGCCGCATGTGCACCGAGATGGTCAGCACGTCCGGACGGTCGTAGAACACCTCCTGCGTGCCGTTGCCGTGGTGCACGTCCCAGTCCAGCACGGCGACCCGCATCCCTTGCCGTCGCGCGGTTTCCGCGACCAGCGCAGCGTTGTTCACGAAGCAGTAGCCGTCCGCCAGGTCCGGCTGCGCGTGGTGGCCGGGCGGACGTACGAGCGCATAGGCCAGTGGCGCCCCGGACTCCAGTGCGGCCAACGAGGTCCCCGCCGCAGCGCACGCCGCACGCCACGTCTCGGGTCCCACGATCGTGTTCACCTCCAGCGCCACACGCGTAGAAACCCGCAACGAGTCGAGGTACTCGGCCGTGTGCACGCGCAGAAGCTCGTCGACGGACGCATGGCGTCCCTCGTGCCACTTCAAGTAAGAGGCCACCGGACCGTGCGTCAGCGCGTGCCGGAACGTTCGCAGCCGCGCGGCGTTCTCCGGGTGCGGTTCGGCCACGTCGAGCCACGGCCAGGAACCCGGCAGCTCCCACAGGCCCTCACCGGCATCGTGCTCAAGGCAGTCGTCGTGCCAGAACATGTCCACCCGAACCGGATATCAGGGCGATCACGGATGGTCCACCGGAAAAATCTGGAGGCACACTGGACACATGGGCATCATCGCCGCACTGATCGCCATCGCAGGCCTGCTCGCCGCCTTGGCGCACGACGCGTACCTGGCCTTGCTCGGTTCGGCCGCGAACAAGAAGGGCCTGGCCGGCGCACCGGTCTCGCAGTTCGTCCGGTCCCGGTGGAGGACCGCCATCCTGACGACCGCGGGCGCGGCGATCGGTCTGTTGATCACCAACGGTGACAGCACCGCCGCCGACGTGATCGGCGCGTTGATCGCGGGCGGCAGCGGTCTGGCCGCCATCAACGGCGTGCAGAAGACGCACAAGCAGCTGAACAGCGGTCAAGCGCAACTTCCGCCGAGGTAGAAACTTCACACAATCGAGTGTCACTCGTCCTGAACGCCCCCTTTTGGTTGGTTCGGTACGTCCGGACGGCCCTACTCTGACTGCGTCGCAGAGGGGTGTCGGGAATGGACGAACTGCCGGGCAAACATCGTGTCGACGACGGTGTCGCGCAGCCGCTGGAGGAGCAGCCGCGCCCCGTCGTCGGGGGTGACCGCATCCCGCTGCCCCGTCGCCGCCAGATCGATCCGCTGCAGGACACCGACGGACTGCGGAAGTTCAACATCGGCCTGGTGCCCGCCTCGGTCACGCCCCCGCGCACGTGGAAGCGCGCGGCCTGGTTCGCCGTCATCTCGTCGGTGCTCGTGCTGGTCGGCCTGAGCGTCGCCGCGGCCAAGCTGGTGAGCGGTGGCGGTGCGGTCGAGACGATCGGCCTGCCCGGCTACCCGTCCGACGTCCCGCTGATCTCCGCGCTGCCCACCGGCGGCACCAGCCCGTCGGCCACGGCCGGCACGAGGCCGTCCGCCGCGAACACCGGCAGGGGCGCTCCCGTGCCGGGTGCGGGGTCCAGCGCACCGGGCACCAGCGGTCCGGGACCGGCCACCGACACCAAGCCGAACGGGTCCACGGCGCCCGTGATCACGACCGTGCCGGTCACCAGGGCCCCGGTCGTCGACGGCACGAAGATCGCCCAGCAGACCGAGCACTTCTACCGCGAGATGGCGACCAACGCCGACACCGCGCTCGCCATGACCACGGACACCGTGCGGTCGAACGCCGGTGCGCTGCTGGAGGGCAGGCTCGCGGACATCTCGCTGATCGAGGTCAAGGAGATCGTCGTCGACCCGAGCAAGGGCCTCACCGTCAGCCTGCTGCAGGTGACGAAGAAGGACGGCTCGGTCAGCACCGAGAAGCGCGAGCTGAGCTTCACGCTGGGCGACCTGCCCTTGATCAACGGCGAGCGGTTGAAGCTCGGCGGCTGAAAAACCCGAAGGTGGCTAAAGGTCACGGCCCGAGTTACCGACCGTAGTAAGTAGCACCATCGAGCGAATCCGAGCACCGCCGAACGCCACGAACGGCTGAAGTCCGTCCAGATGCTGGCGTCATCAAGGGTAGCCACGGTACGTCTTCTGGTGACCACGGACAGTACGGAGGACCAGGCCAGTGCAGCGTCCCGCGACGACCGGGCGGAGGCACACCCGCGCCGGCTCGATCAGCGTGGCAGAGCTGATCAACCAGCAGCCCAGCCCGATGCGCATCCCGTCGAACGAGGAAGCCGCCACCGACGCTCTCGTCACCTCGCTGCTCGGCCCCACCGAGAACATGGCCGCGACCACGGCCGTGATCCCGGTCGTCTCCGGACGCCGCCGTCGCCTGCGGAGGAACCGCCTGGCCAAGGCCGCCGGGCTGCTGACCGGCGCGATCGTGCTGGTCTCCGCCGTCGCGGGCGCCGCGGTCCTGGCCGGCAAGCGCCCGGCGAACACCGGCGTCCCCGCCACCGAACGCCCCATCGCGTTGTCCGGTGCGAGCGCGTTGCGTCCCGACGTCCTGTCGGCCCAGCTGCCGAACGAGAACAAGCCGCGGCAGACCACGGCCGACATCCCGCTGCCCCAGCCGTCCGCGTTGCTGCTGGAGACGCCGGAACCGACCACACCGGAGGTCTCGATCGGCCCTCAGCCGCAGGTGGACGTGGTGAAGCGGTTCTACGAGCTGCTCACCACCAAGCCCGGCTCGGCGGCCAAGCTGCTGTCGCCGGACCTCGTCGGCACGAACCCCAAGGAGTTCGTCGAGTCCTGGTCGATCATCAAGACGGTCAACGTCGACCAGACGTCGGTCCGGCCGGACGGTTCGGTGCTCGCGGTCGTCTCGATGCAGGAGCTGGACGGCAGCTGGCTGCGCATCGAACAGCTCTTCTGGCTCACCGACACGACCCAGCCGCGCATCATCGGCACCGAGGTCCTTTCGGCGCAGAGGAGTTAGGCCGCACCCAACTGGTCTCGCCGTTCGCAGTCGAACGGTGACCGCTCGTCGCGAAAACCTAGTTTTCAACGTGAAAATTCCCCCGAAGGGGTTACATCTCGGGTCACGATTCGGTATCCATGTTCCCGCCAGTGCGCAGCAGCGAACTTGGAAGGGTGAACGAGCGGTGTCGATTGAGGACCATCGTCGGCGGCTGAACGGTTCGGCGGAGTCAACCGGCCAGCTGTCCGTCGCCGAGCTGATCGCCCGCCGCGAGGCGGAAACCGTGGAGATCCCGGTGATCACCGACGACATCACCCCCGAGGCGTTCGAGCCGACCGTCAAGTTCAAGCCGGTCAAGGCACCGGGCAGCAAGCCCAGGAAGCAGCCGATGAAGGAGCTGCACATCACGGAGCTGCTGCGCCGTGAGGGCCGTGCCGACGACACGCAGCGCAGCGGCTTCACCGTCGGCAAGCTGGCCGTCGCCGCCAGCGGTGGCGTGGTCCTCTGCGGTTCGGTGGCCTTCGCCGCCTCCTCGTGGCTGTCCTCGCCGAACGAGCGCCCGCTCGCCGAGGTGCGGTTCGACGAGCGGGCCCAGGCCCGCGGCGCGAGCGCCGGCACCGAGGGCGTCGTGAAGCTGCCGTCGAACAAGACGCAGCAGGACGACACCACCGAGACCACCGACCCGACGACGCAGCAGACCCAGACGCGGGTCGCCCCGTACGTCCAGACCCAGCAGCCGCAGCGCCCGGCGCAGCAGACGCAGCAGCCGACGCAGCAGCCGACCTCCTCCTCCCAGACGCCGTCGGCAAGCACGCCGTCCCCGTCGTCGCAGACGAGCGAGTCGAGCACGCCGCCGTCGAGCAGCACGACGACTCCGCCCCCGCCGCCGCCGGCGAGCACGTCGTCCACCACCGCGCCGAGCAGCAGCACCAAGGCCCCCACCACGCAGAACCCGCTGCCCACGCAGTCCAACCCGGTCGACGTGAGCGTGAACCTCGGCCTGCTCGACCCGGTCCTCAACACCGTCGGTGACACCGTCGGAGGGTTCGACTTCTTCGCCCCCGTGAAGTGACGCACAACCCGGTAGCTCAGCAGCCGCCCACGACAGGGGTACCCTGTGCGGGCATTCCGGACGACCGCTGACTACCGCACGAGGAGCACGAGCGTGGGATCTGCTGCCGCAGCCGCAGTTCCGCTGTGTTGCACCCCAGAGGTGGTCTTGTGACGACGTCCGACACCTCGGACGGCCGTCTGATCGCCGACCGCTACCGCTTCCTCGACCGCATCGGCTCCGGTGCGATGGGCATCGTCTGGCGTGCCCACGACGAACGCCTCGGCCGCGAGGTGGCCATCAAGCAGCTGCTCCTGGCCCCCGGCCTGGACGAGACCGAGCAGGACGAGGCCATCCAGCGCGCCATGCGCGAGGGCCGCATCGCCGCCAAGCTGCACCACCCGAACGCCATCGCCGTGTACGACGTCGTCGAGGAGGACGGCGTCCCGTGCCTGGTCATGGAGTACCTGCCGTCCTACAGCCTCGCCGACGCGCTGGCCGAGGGCGGACCGATGGACCCGATCGAGGTCGCCCACATCGGCGCCCAGTGCGCGGCGGCGCTGGCCGCGGCCCACGCGGCGGGCATCGTGCACCGCGACATCAAGCCCGGCAACGTGCTGATCGCCGAGAACGGCGTCGTCAAGATCACCGACTTCGGCATCTCGCGGGCCTCCGACGACATCACGGTCACCAAGACCGGCCTGATCGCCGGCACGCCCGCGTACCTCGCCCCGGAGATCGCGCGCGGCCAGGACCCGACGGCCGCCTCGGACGTCTACTCGCTCGGTTCGACGCTGTTCGCCGCGATGGAGGGCGAACCGCCCTATGGGGTGAGCGACAACACTCTGGGTGTTCTGCATGCCGTCGCGGCCGGGCGGATCAACCCGCCGACCGTCGACCACCCGCTCGCCGACACGCTGCTGTACCTGCTGAACTACGAGCCGGACGACCGGCCGACGATGTCGCAGGCGCGCGAGCTGCTCAACGCCGTCGCGCACGGCAGGTCGCCGTCGTTCAGCGGGCTGCCGGTACCCGCCGGGCCCGAACCGACGGCGATGATCGAACCCGACCGGACCCGCGTGGTCCGTCCGGTGGCGCGGCCCACGGCGCCTCCCCGCACGGCGCCGCCGATGGTGCCCGCGGGCAGGCAGCAGGACAACCGGCCGTTGGTGATCGCTGCGGTCGTGCTGGCGTTGTTGCTGGTCATCGGTGGTCTGCTGGTCGCGCTGGGCGTGTTCAACAAGGAGCGCGAGGCGCCTTCGGTGCCGCCGGTCTCGTCCTCGGCCGTGGTGCCGACGACGACGCCGACCACTGAGGTGACGACGACCACGCCCCAGGCAACGACAACGCGCGAAACGACGTCTAGCACTACGACGACTACAACTACGACCACCACAACGACGACTACGACGACGACTACGACCACGACGCCGCCGCCGTCGAGCACGACGACGACCACCACGACGACGGCCGTAAAGCAAACGACCTAATCGCCGTTACGTCGTAGAAATCTCGTAAGGTGGGTACCCGCACCGATGGGTGATCTGAACCCAAAGGTGTGATGAGCCGTTGAACAGAGAGCAAGTGACCGCACAGCGGGGAGCAACTGTGACCGACGATGGCCGATTGGTCGCTGGTCGCTACCGATTGAGCCAGCGCATCGGTAGTGGCGCCATGGGCGTCGTCTGGACGGCACACGACGAACGTCTGCACCGCACCGTCGCGGTCAAGCAACTGCTCTTGCAGCCCGGACTCGCCGAAGCCGACACGGACGAGGCGAAGAGACGGGCCATGCGAGAGGGCCGCATCGCGGCGCGGCTTCAGCACCCGCACGCGGTCGCCGTCTACGACGTCGCCGAGGACGACGGCCAGCCGTGGCTCGTGATGGAGTACCTGCCGTCCAAGAGCCTCTCGGCGGTCCTGTCCGAACGCGGCACGCTCCCGCCGCGCGACGTGGCGTCGATCGGCATGCAGGTCGCCTCCGCGCTGGCCGCCGCGCACAACGCGGGCATCGTGCACCGCGACATCAAGCCCGGCAACGTGCTGCTCGGCGACGACGGCACCGTCAAGATCACCGACTTCGGCATCTCCCGCGCGACCGGTGACGTCACCGTCACCGCCACGGGCATGCTCGCCGGCACCCCCGCGTACCTCGCTCCCGAGGTGGCCAAGGGCTACGACCCGGGTTCGCCGTCCGACGTGTTCTCCCTGGGTTCGACGCTGTACGCCGCGATCGAGGGCGAACCGCCGTTCGGGCTGAGCGAGAACACCATCGCGCTGCTGCACAAGGTCGCCTCCGGCAAGGTCAACCCGCCGCGCAACGCCGGCCCGCTGACCGCGCTGCTGATGCGTCTGCTGCGCGCGGAGCCGGAAGACCGCCCGACGATGGCCGAGGCCCGCGACGCCCTCGCCGCCGTGGCGAACGGCCAGGCAGCCGCCTTCACGCCGGCCGTCGTCGCCCCGACGCACCCGCCGTCGTGGCGCGGAGCCCCGGTCCAGCAGCAACCGCAGCAGCAGGCCGCCACCCGCGCCCTCACGCCGCAGCAGCCGCCGCCTCCGGCCGCCACCCGCGTGGACGTGCACACGCCGCCACGGCCCGTGCCGACGCAGCAGCCGCCGTCGAACCACCGTCCGGCCGCGGCACCCCAGTACTCGCAGCGCCCGAGGCCCACCTCGCTGTCCTCGGTGGCGAAGAGCAAGAAGTCGACCATCTTCACCGCGCTCGCCATCGTGGCGGCGGCGGTGATCGGCATCATGTTCGCCAGCATCATCTCCAACAACAAGGACAACGGCGGCTCCAGCAACAACGCGGGCGGCAACACCCAGACCCAGCAGACGTCGGAGAGCACCAAGCCGTCGACGTCCTCCAAGTCAGCGGGCAAGGCCGGCCAGTGGACCGACACGCCGACCGACGACGACAAGCGCGCCCTGCTGGAGGACTACTTCCAGACGGCGCCCGGCAAGCCGGACGAGGCGTGGCAGATGGGCAACGCCGCGTTCCAGGGCCAGTACCCCGGCGGGTACGACGGGTTCAAGAGCTTCTGGAGCGGCGTCAAGCAGGTCAACGTCACCAACGTCGAGGAACGGCAGCCCTACTACTTCGTGGTCTCGTTGGACGTCACGAAGAAGGACGGGACGAAGTCGTCGATCCAGCGTCAGGTCTCGCTGGAGTGGCGTTCACCGAACTTCCTGCTGAGCTACGACAAGCCGCTCGGCAACGGGGCGTAGCGGGTCAGCTGGCCAGCGCGGCTTTCTCCAGGGCTTCCGCCAGAGCCACCACGGCGGGGTTCCACGCGGCCTCTTCGCGGTAGACGACGTGGATGTGCCGCACCGGCTCAGGATTGCGGACCTTGCGCAGCACCACGCCGGGGTGCGCGTAGTTCAGGCCGAGCCGCGGGATGAGCGTGACGCCGAGCCCGGCCACCACGAAACCCTGCGCGGTCGCGTAGTCATCGCTTTCCACGGCGATCTTCGGGGCGAACCCGGCACCCGCGCACGCGTTCGACACCAGGTCCCTGCACGGCCACGTGGACCCGCAGTCCGCGCTGATCCACGGCTCGTCGGCCAGCTCGGCCAGGTCGATCACGCGCTTGCGGGACAGCGCGTGGCCGCGGGGCAGGACGGCGAAGAACGGGTCGGCGAGCAGGTGGCGCGCGACCACGCCCTCGGGGGCGGGCTCGTTCGGCTCCAGGACGGTGATGGCGACATCGGCCCGGCCCGCGGCGAGCTCCTCGAACGGGTCGGTGGGCTCGCTGAGCTTCAGGTCGAGCTCCACACCGGGGCGTTCGGCGCGGAAGGCGGCCACGGCGGGCGGCACCAGTGCGGCACCTGCCGTGGCGAAGTAGCGGACGCGCAGCGTGCCTGCGCAGCCGTTGCGCAACGCGCTCAGGGCGCTCTCGGTCTCGGCGAGCTGCTCGGAGAGGCGGCCGGCGTGCTCGGTGAGGAGCCGGCCCGCCGCCGTGGGGCGGACGCCGCGGCCCACCCGCTCCAGCAGCGGCAGACCCGCCTGTTTCTCCAGGCCGGCCACCTGCTGGGAGACGGCGGACGGGGTGTAGCCGAGGTTCGTCGCGGCCGCGGTGATGGAACCCGTGGTCACGACCGCCCTGAGCACCTGCATGCGTCGCACGTCCAGCATGCGTCAATCTTACAGCCCTACTTAAAGGTTATGCACAACAATTAAATTGTATTTACGGGTTCGGGCGCGCATCGTTGGACGTGTGAACCAGCGCGGAACGTTGATCAGGATGGGCGTGCTCGCCCTGCTGTGGGGATCCAGCTTCCTCTGGATGAAGCTCGCACTCGGGAGCCTCGCGCCCCTGCAGATCTCGCTCGTGCGGACGTTCTTCGGAGCGGTCGTGCTGTTCGTCGTGCTCGCCACGGCGAAGATGACGCTGCCCCGCGACCGCAGAACCTGGGGCCACATGCTGTTCGTGGCGGCGTTCGGCAGCGCCATCCCGTTCACGCTCTTCGCGATCGGCGGTCAGACGGTCGACTCTGGCGTCTCCGGTGTGCTCAACTCCACGACGCCGCTGTTCGCGCTGACCATCGGGCTCTTCCTGGGCACCGAGAAGCTGAGCAACGTCGTTCGCATGCTCGGCCTCGGGCTCGGCTTCGCGGGCGTGCTGCTGATCTTCGCGCCGTGGCAGCAGGCCAACAGCATCGCGAGCTGGGGTGCGGTGCTCTGCCTCGCGGGCGCCGCGAGCTACGCCGTCGGCTACACCTACGCGGGCCGCCACCTGGTCAACACCGGCGCGACCTCGACTCAGCTCGCCGCCATGCAGCTGACCACCGCGATGGGACTGCTCGTGCTCGCGCTGCCGTTCGGTGGCCTGCAGCCGCTGCACCTGCACTGGATCGGCGTCGTCGCCGTGACGGTCCTCGGCGTCTTCGGCACCGGCGCCGCGTTCATCCTCAACTACCGCGTCATCGCGGACGAGGGTGCCACCACGGCGACTACGGTCGGTTACCTGTTGCCGGTGGTCTCGGTACTCCTCGGAGCGATCTTCCTCGGCGAGCAGCTCAACGCGAGGGTCGTGGCGGGCATGCTCGTCGTGCTCATGGGCGTCGCGCTGACCCGCAGGCAGCCGGTCGCGGCAGGTCAGAACGTCTCACCAAACGAGACACGCGACCTGGTCAAACGCTGAACGGTGAGACGCACGTCTCCCCCAATAGGATGGTTCCGAGACGAACCGCGTCCTTATCCCGCCGGTTAGCCGTCTCCTCTTTGTGAGCGGACATGGAGACCAGCCTGGGAAGGACATCGACATGAACAACGAGAACCTGAAGGTCACCACTCGGACGACTTTTCAGCTGCTGGCCCCCGGCGCGGCTCCAGCGCCGGTCGAGGCCGAGCTGGTGTACGACCCGGAGGACCCGTACGCGGTGGCCATCGTGTTCCACACGGGCACCGGCCGCGTCGAGTGGATGTTCGCCCGCGACCTGCTGGCCGACGGTCTGCTGACCCCGTCCGGTGAGGGCGACATCCTGGTCCGCCCCGCGTCCGACGACCCCGAGCGCGTCCTGGTCGAGCTGAACGCGCCGACCGGCTTCGCCATCCTCAGCGCGGTCGCCGAGGACGTGGCGGCGTTCCTGGACAGCTCCTACGACGTCGTGCAGCCGGGCGAGGAGGACCTGTGGATCGACTTCGACCGCGAGCTGCAGAAGCTGGTCTCGACGATCGACTAGTTCTCGTGTCCTGAGGTGGTCTGACGGGCGCGGGAGACCACCAGCGGTGTTCGGCGGCGTGGGCAGCGACGCCGAGACACGGTCCCCACTGGTAGGCATGATGTGAACGATTCGCACCAACCCGTGACGGTGATCCCGGGGATGCGCGTCCGGGTGATTGATTAGTCTCGTGGTGTGACAACCACCATCGGGGGCCGCTACACGCTGCTGGAGCGCATCGGCAGCGGGGCGATGGGGGTGGTCTGGCGGGCTCGGGACGAGGTGCTGGCACGCGAGGTCGCGGTCAAGCAGCTCATCACGGGTGACCACCAGCGGGCGATGCGCGAGGCGCGCAACGCCGCCCGGCTGCACCACCCGCACGCGATCGCGGTGTTCGACGTCGTCGGCAACAACGACGAAGAGCCGTGGATCGTCATGGAGTACCTGCCGTCCCAGAGCCTTTCGGAGCTGATCGCCCAGAACGGGCCGCTCAAGCCCTCCCAGGCGGCGAACATCGGGGCCAAGGTCGCCTCGGCGCTGGCCGCGGCGCACGCGGCGGGCATCGTCCACCGCGACATCAAGCCCGGCAATGTCCTGATCGGCCACGACGGCACGGTCAAGATCACCGACTTCGGCATCTCCAAGGCCAACGGCGACGGCACCATGACCGACACCGGCGTGATCTCGGGCACCCCGGCGTACCTCGCTCCCGAGGTGGCGCGCGGCGAGCAGCCCGGCGAGGCGTCCGACGTGTTCTCGCTCGGCGCCACGATCTACACGGCCGTCGAGGGCGAGTCGGTCTTCGGGCCGAGCGACAACAGCTTCGGCCTCATCTACCGCGCGGCCAGCGGCCAGCTCAGGGACCCGAAGAGCGCCGGTGAGCTCACCCCGTTGCTGACGCGGCTGCTCGCGGTGGACGCGAAGGAGCGGCCGAGCGCGCAGGAGGCCGCGGACCTGCTGGCCGCCGAACCGCAGCCGTCCCAGCCGTTGCCGGTGCCGGCACCGCGCGGGCTCAAGGCGCCGAAGCGCCGGATCCTGGTGCTCGTCTCGATCATCGGGCTGCTGGCCGTCGGCGGTGGCGCGGCCGCGGCGTACCTGAACCGCAGCGATCCCGGTGGCAACTACGCGCCGACCAGCCAGAACAACATCCCCGCCGGCGAGAAGGCGCGCTACTTCACGGCGGAGGAAGCCCTCGCGTTCGTCCTGCAGCACTACGCCGATCTGCCGGGCAACCCCACGGCGGCGTGGAACCACTTCGCGGACCGGGCGAGGGAACCGCTGGCCGACTTCCAGAAGCGGTGGAAGATCTACACCTCCGTGCGGTGCCTCCAGACGCCGGACAAGCCCGTCCGCTCGGACGGCCCCAACTGGGTCGTCACCGTGGACCTGTCCCTCGTCACGGACCTGGGCAAGCAGCGGAACATCACGGTCGAGGTCGCGATCGCCGCGGTCAACAACGAGATGAAGATCGTCAGCCTCAAAGAGATTGGGTGAGCAGCCAGAAGCTGCCGCCACCCACGAGCACGCCCATCGCCGTCCCGGCCAGCACCTGCGCCGTCGTGTGGTCACCCAGCTCGACCCGCGACCACGCCACCAGGGCCGCCGGCAGCGCGATCAGCAGCATCCACGGCCCGTGGACGATCGCCATGGTCACCACGGCGGCCCACGCCACCCCGGCGTGCAAGGAGATCTTCCACTTCAGCCCGAACGTGATCGCCATGCTCACGATCAACGAGGCGAACATGCTGCCCGCCAAGGCCAGCATGCTGCGCGGCGCATCCCCAAGGACCATGATCACCGTGCCGGCCGCGAGCGACGCACCGGCCGTGACGAGCGGAACGAGGCGCCCCTCGCGGTTAGTGACGTGGTGGCCGTCCCACTTGCCTTTGCGCGCGCCGCGGACGATGACGGCCATCGGGATGACGGACGCCGTCAAGGCGACCACGAACCCCCACAGCAACGTCTTCCACAGACCTTCGGAAGCAGCGGCCACCGCGAACGGCAGCAGGATCACCCAGACCCACGGCGCGAGCACCTCGGTGGCGCCGCGGGCGACCTTCTCGATCAAATCACTCAGACCAGTCTGCGATCAGTGGCCCAGCGGGAGAGCTCGTACCGGTTGGAGAGCTGGGTCTTCCGCAGGACGCTCGACACGTGCGTCTCCACCGTCTTGACGCTGATGAACAGCTCGGACGCGATCTCCTTGTAAGCGTAGCCGCGGGCCAGCAGCCGCAGGACGTCGCGTTCGCGCGGGGTCAGCAGGTCGAGCTCGGGGTCGCTGATCGGCGCCGCGCCCGGCCGGTCGGCGAACGCGTCCAGCACGAACCCGGCCAGCCGCGGCGAGAACACCGCGTCGCCCTCGCTGACCCGCACGACGGCCTTGACCAGCTCCTGGCTGGAGATGGTCTTCGTGACGTAGCCGCGGGCACCGGCGCGGATGACGTTGATGACGTCCTCGGCCGCGTCCGACACCGACAGCGCGAGGAACGTGACCTCGGGGATCTTGGTCCGGATCTGCCGCAGCACCTCGGCGCCACCGCCGTCGGGCATGTGCACGTCGAGCAGCACCACGTCCGGCTTGTGGTGCGCGATCCCCGCCACCGCCTCACCGACGCTGCCCGCCTCGCCGACCACCTCCACCTCGTCGGTGATGTTGTCGAGCTCGGCCCGCACCCCCGCGCGGAACAACGCGTGGTCGTCCACCAGGAACACCCTCACGCTCACGTCCTGGCCTCCGTCTTCCTCGGCATCTCCAGCTGCACCTCGGTCCCCTCACCCGGCGCGGTCCGCAACCGCACCTGACCGCCGTGCCGGTCCATCCTCCCCCGGATGCTGCCCGCCAGGCCATGCCGGTCCTCCGGAACGGTGTCCGGGTCGAAGCCCTTGCCGCGGTCGCGCACGAACACCGTCACCTTGTCCGGTTCGATCTCCGCGTACACGCTGACCTCGCCGACGCCCGCGTGCTTGGCGGCGTTGACCATCGCCTCCTTCGACGCCTGGATCAGCGCGAACATCCCGTCCTCCAGCTCGCAGTCGCCGACCACGACCTGGGAGACGGCGATCGCGAACTGGTCCTCCACCTCCGCGCACGTCTGGGCGATGGCGACGCTCATGGTCGCCGGCTGCTCGCCCACCTCACGGCCGTAGAGCCAGCTGCGCAGCTCGCGTTCCTGGCTGCGGGCCAGGCGCTTCACCTCGCGCGGCGACTCGGACTGCTTCTGGATCAGGGCAAGCGTTTGCAGCACGGAGTCGTGCAGGTGGGCGGCGATCTCCGCGCGTTCCTCGGTGCGGATGCGCGCGCGGCGTTCCGCGTCGAGATCACGCACGAGCCGCATCCACAGCGGCACGGTCAGGACCGCGACACCGATCAACGTGGCGAGCACGGACAGCACGACGGTCGAGAGGTTCTGGATGGAGTCGTTCGCGACGAGGAAGGCGGCGACACCCGCCAGCACCAGCGCCCCTCCCGCCACCGTCCGCACGATCCCCGTCTTCCCCTGCCCCAGCGCCCCGTCTTTCCACCGACGCCGCTGCGCCTCGTCCGCCTCGCGCCACACGACCGCGGCGCCCACGAGCGCCACGGCGATCGGACCGGTGATCCAGCCACTCGCCGTGCCACCGATCAGCCCGGTGAACACCGCGACACCGATGCCGAGAGCGGCGAGACCGACGGCCTGCTGCCACTCCTTGCGGTCCTTGTCGGTCTCCGGCTCGGCCACGGTCGACTGCGGGACGAACATCCACAGCAAGGCGTAGGCGACGATCCCGATCCCGCTCAGCGCGGCGAGCCCGGCGAAGACCGCGCGCACCCAGAAGACGGGTGCGCCGAGGTGGTCCGCCAGTCCGCTCGCGACGCCCGCGACCACCCGACCGGTGCGTCGACGGCGCATCGGCTCAATCCGTGCACTCACCGTCAGATCGTCACACGTCCCGGGCTGTTGTTCATCAGGGATGACCCCGGTTCCGCGAATCAGGGCTGGTCCCTGATGTGGTTCCAGGCGTGACAGCGCAACCTTGTCACCGTGAGCGGGACTGAGAAGGCAATGCAGGGCGTGGCGGACACGCTCAGGGAGTTCTGGGCCCACCGTCCGGTGCGGCCCCGCGCAGGACGCAAGCTCGGCGGCGTCGCCACCGGGATCGCCCTGCGCTTCCAGATCGACCCGGTGATCGTGCGGATCGCGTTCGTGGCGCTCGCGTTGTCGGGCGGCGTGGGCGTGCCGCTGTACCTCGCGGGCTGGCTGCTGCTGCCCGAGGAGGGCGACCAGGTCGCGCCACTGGAGTCGCTGATCAACAAGGGTTACAGCTCGATGTCCCAGACGCGGACGGTGGTGCTGGGCCTGCTGATGTTCCCCGCGCTCGCGCTGACGTTCGACAACGGCGGGTTCCAGGTCGTCGTGACGCTGGCCGCCGCGGTCGCGGCCATCTACCTGCTGCAGAAGAACCGCGGCCACCTGGCGCCCGCCACGCTGGCCGAGCCCGCGCCGGTGCCTCCGGTGCCGGGCGCGCCTGCCTGGGACCCGCTCGGCGCCGCCCCGTTCGCGTGGGACCTGCCGGAACCGACGCCGAAGCCGCAACCGCCGGCTCCCCGGCCGCGCAGGCCGCGCATCGGCCTGATGACCCTGGGCGTGACGTCGCTCGTGATCGCCGGTTCCGCGATCGCCTGGAACTGGCTGCCGTGGCTCACGGTTCCGCACGTGCTCGGCCTGCTGGTCGCGGTGCTGTCGGCGGGGCTGCTGGTCGGTGCGTTCACCGGTGGCGGGCGCGGCCTGATCTGGCTGCTGGTCCCGCTGTCCGCGGTGGGCTTCGCGATGACGACGTTCAAGTTCGACGGCCCGACCAACTTCGCTGACCTCAAGCCGACGCCGAAGACCGTTGCCGAGGTGAACGACAGGTACGCGGTCGGCGTCGGCAGCGTGCACCTCGACCTGCGGGAGCTCCCGGACTCCGGTTCGGTGAAGACCTCGCTGGAGGCGAACCTCGGCGAGCTGATCGTGCACGTGCCGAAGAACGCCGACGTGACGTTCCGCTGCGAGGCCTCGTCCGTCGGCGAGCTCAACTGCCTCGGCAAGAGGGCGGACGGCGGTTCCGTGCAGGTCGACGGCACCGACCTCGGTGACAACGGCGAGGGTGGCTTGAAGATCGACCTGGACGTTCGGACGAACGTCGGAGAGGTGAAGGTGCTCCGTGACTGAGCCGGTGATGCGCAGGCGGATCGACCCGCTGGGGCTGATGTTCGGGATCGGCGGTGGCCTGATGGCCGCGTACATCCTCAGCAACGGGACGTTCTGGTTCGACCTCCGGTGGGCGCTGGGAGGAACGGCCATCGTGGTCGGGCTGGTGCTGCTGACCAACTCCCTGAAGCGGAAGTCCCGGCAATGAGAAAGGCCCCCGGTCGCCGGGGGCCTTTCTGCTACGTCATTCCCACTCGATGGTGCCTGGCGGCTTGGACGTCACGTCCAGCACCACGCGGTTGACCTCGGCCACCTCGTTGGTGATCCGGGTCGAGATCCGCTCCAGCACCTCGTACGGCAGGCGCGTCCAGTCCGCCGTCATCGCGTCCTCGGACGACACCGGGCGCAGCACGATCGGGTGGCCGTAGGTGCGGCCGTCGCCCTGCACACCGACGCTGCGGACGTCCGCCAGCAGCACGACGGGGCACTGCCAGATCTGCCGGTCGAGACCGGCGGCAGTGAGCTCCTCGCGCGCGATGGCGTCGGCCTGGCGCAGCGTGTCGAGGCGGTCCTGGGTGACCTCGCCGATGATCCGGATGCCGAGGCCGGGGCCGGGGAACGGCTGGCGCTGCACGATCGTCTCCGGCAGGCCCAGCTCGGTGCCGACGCGGCGGACCTCGTCCTTGAACAGCGCGCGCAGCGGCTCGACCAGCTCGAACTGCAGGTCGTCCGGCAGGCCGCCGACGTTGTGGTGCGACTTGATGTTCGCGGTGCCCGCGCCGCCGCCGGACTCGACGACGTCCGGGTAGAGCGTGCCCTGCACCAGGAAGCGGTAGTCGCCCTCGGCCTTGAGGTCGCGCTCGGCCTGCTCGAACACGCGGATGAACTCGCGGCCGATGATCTTGCGCTTCTCCTCCGGGTCCGTGACGCCGGCGAGTGCGTTGAGGAAGCGTTCGCGGGCGTCGACGGTCACCAGGTTGATGCCCGTGGCCGCCACGTAGTCGCGCTCGACCTGGGCGCGCTCACCGGAGCGCAGCAGGCCGTGGTCGACGAACACGCACGTGAGGCGCTCACCGATGGCCTTCTGGACCAGCGCGGCGGCCACGGCGGAGTCGACGCCGCCGGAGAGACCGCAGATGGCCTTGCCGTCACCGATCTGCTCGCGGATCCGGGCGACCTGCTCGTCCACGATGGACGACGTCGTCCACTGCGGACGGATGCCCGCGATGTCGTGCAGGAACCGGCGCAGCACCTCCTGGCCGTGCGGCGAGTGGTGCACCTCCGGGTGGTACTGCACGCCGGCGAAGCGGCGCTCGGTGTCCTCGAACGCGGCGACCGGGGCGCCCTCGCTGGTCGCGGTGACCGTGAAGCCCTCCGGCGCCTTGGTGACGGCGTCGCCGTGGCTCATCCACACCGGGTGGCTCGCGGGGAGCTCCTGGTGCAGCGCGCCACCCTCGGTCGGCACGCTCAGGTCCGTGCGGCCGTACTCGCGGGTGCCGGTCTGTTCAACTGCGCCACCGAGCGCGCGCGCCATGGCCTGGAAGCCGTAGCAGATGCCGAAGACCGGCACGCCGGTCTCGAACAGCTTCGGGTCGACCTGCGGCGCGCCCTCCTCGTAGACGCTCGACGGGCCACCGGACAGCACGATGGCCAGCGGGTTCTTGTCCAGGATCTCGCTCACCGTCGCGGTGTGCGGGACCACCTCGGAGTAGACCTGGGCCTCGCGCACGCGGCGGGCGATCAGCTGCGCGTACTGGGCGCCGAAGTCGACGACGAGAACAGGGCGGTTGCTGGTGTCGGACACGCCGCCAAGGATGTCATGCGTGGACGGGGAGCTGCTGACCGGTGGCGGGCTGAACCAGGTGTTCAGGGTGGGTGACGCGGTGCGCAGACCGGCCGGGCCGTGGGCGCCTCGGGTGCACGATTTGTTGCGCCACTTGGCTCCTCTGGGGATCGCGCCGGTCCCGCTCGGACTCGACGGGTCGCACGAACTGCTCAGCTATCTGCCCGGTGACGTTGGCCACGTGTTTCCGGACGACGACGAGTCGCTGGTCGCGTCGGCTCTGCTGCTGCGCAGGCTGCACGACGCGACGGAGGGGTACGGCGAGCTCGACGGGTGGCAGTTCCCCGCCAGGGAGCCCGTCGAGGTGGTGCTCCACGGCGACTTCGCGCCGTACAACACCGTCTACCGGGACGGCCTGCCGGTCGGCGTGTTCGACTTCGACACGGCTCATCCCGGTCCGCGCTGGTGGGACGTCAGCTGGGCGATCATCCAGTTCGTGTTCGGCCTGCCCCACGAGCGCAAACGGCGTGCGCTGCTGTTCTGCGAGGCTTACGGGTGCGGCTACGAAGACGAACACGTCCTCATGCGGCTGGACGACATGATCAGGACCATTCGCGAGCATCCGGCGTTCGTTCGGCAACGTGCGGAACGGCACGACGACTACTACGTGGGACTCACCCAGTACGTGCAGGCCAATAGGGCCTAACGTGATCCCATGGACGCGTTCACGCCGCAACCCAGGCCGTGCTGGATCGCCGGCCGCCCCGAGCAGGGCGAGCAGGCGTTAGAGGTCTTCCACCCGTTCGACGGCACCGAGGTCGCCTCGGTCGCCGTACCGGGCCCGGAGCAGGTCGAACGCGCGGTCGCCGCGGCCCACGCGGTGGCGAAACAGTTCCGGCGAACACCCGCGCACGTGCGGGCCGAGGCGCTGCTGCAGGTGTCGCGGACGCTGGCCGAACGGGCCGAGGAGATCGCCGAGACGATCACGGCGGAGAACGGCAAGCCGCTCAAGTGGGCCGAGATCGAGGTCTCGCGCGCGGTCAACACGTTCCGGTTCGCCGCGGAGGAGGCACGCCGGTTCACCGGTGGGCTGCAGCGGCTCGACACCGAGGCGAACGGCGTGGGGCGGATGGCGGTCGTGCGCCACGTGCCGCGCGGGCCGGTGCTGGCCGTGGCGCCGTTCAACTTCCCGCTGAACCTGGTGGCGCACAAGGTCGCGCCGGCGCTCGCGGTGGGTGCGCCGGTGATCGTGAAGCCCGCTTCCGCCACGCCGTTGTCGTCGTTGCTGCTGGGCGAGATCCTGGCCGAGACCGAACTGCCGGAGGGCGCGTTCTCGATCCTTCCCGTGCGCGGCGCGGACATGGACGCGCTGGTGCAGGACGAGCGGCTGCCGGTCATCTCGTTCACCGGCTCCACGAAGGTCGGCTGGTCGTTGATGGACGCCGCACCGCGCAAGCACGTCGTGATGGAGCTCGGGTCCAACGCGGCGGCCCTCATCTGTCCTGATTGGACGGACCTGGACCACGCGGCGCGGCGGATCGCCACGTTCGGCAACTACCAGGCCGGGCAGTCGTGCATCGCCGTGCAGCGGGTGATCGTGGACCGCTCGAAGGCGGACGAGTTCGTGCCGAAGCTGGTCGACGCCGTCAGCGCGTTGAAGACCGGCGACCCGCACGACCCCGAGGTCGAGGTCGGTCCGTTGATCGACGAGGACAACGCACGGCGCGTCGAGGAGTGGGTCAACATGGCCGTCGACGCGGGCGCCCGCGTGCTGCTCGGCGGCAAGCGGACCGGGACGACGGTCGAGCCGACCGTGCTGACCGACGTGCCGAAGACCGCCAAGGTGTGGACCGAGGAGATCTTCGGGCCGGTGCTCGTGGTGTCGGTGGCCGACGGGGTCGAGGACGCGTTCGCGCAGGCCAACGACACCAGGTACGGGCTGCAGGCCGGGGTCTTCACCAGGGACGTCCAGGTGGCGTTCGAGGCCGCGGCCGAGCTGGAGGTCGGCGGCGTGATCATCGGCGACGTGCCGTCCTACCGGGCCGACCAGATGCCCTATGGCGGCGTGAAGGGCTCGGGCACCGGGCGTGAGGGCGTCCGGTCGGCGATGGAGGACTTCACCGAGGAGCGCGTGACGGTCCTCACCGGCATCCAGCTATAGGGCCTGCGGGAACGCCAGCACGCGGTCCGGGTCGTAGCGTCGCGCGACCTTCCTGAGTCGCGCGAGGTTGCGGCCGTAGTAGGCGGTCGGCCAGTCGGGCATCTCCGGGTCGATGTAGTTCACGTACCCGGTGTTGCCGGCGCCGAGGCCGTCCCGCACGACCGCGAGCCGCGCACGGGCCTGCTCGACGGTCTCGTCGACGACGTCCACGAAGATCTGGGCGCTGGCGCGGGCGTCGCGGTGCGGGAACGCCGTGGCGTCCGGCGCGACCCTGGCGAGCGCGCCACCGAACGAGTCGAACAGGATCGCGACGTTGCGCTGTCCGTCCATCAGGCCGGCGACCCGAGAGCCGGGCACGTGGTCGCGGAGCATGCGCGACGACGCCACGAACGGCTTGCCGGGGTCAGGATCGCCCGCGTAGTAGCGCATCGCCTCCAGGTACGTCATCTCCTGGACGAACCGCTCCGCGGGCGGCATCCGGTCGAGCAACGGCAGCAGGTCCTTCGCCTGGCCCACGTGGACGCCACCGACGTTGGGGTCCGACAACGGCCCCGCGTCGACGCGGAAACCCGACCACAGCTCGTCCGGTGCGTGCGCCATCCACTCCTGCCAGGCGTCGAACACCTCCGCCGTCGCGCCGGGCGGGTAGCCGAGGTTGAACACCGTGACGTCCGGAGCGGGATCGGTGCGGAAGGTGAACTGGGTGACGATGCCGAAGTTGCCGCCGCCACCACCGCGCAACGCCCAGAACAGGTCGGGTTCCTCGTGCGCGGAGACCGTGCGCAGGCAGCCGTCCGGGGTGACGATCCTGGCGCCCGTCAGGTGATCGCAAGTCAGCCCGTACTTGCGGCCGATCACGCTGATGCCGCCGCCGAGCGCGAGCCCGCCGATGCCGACCGAGCGGCACGTGCCCGCGGGCAGAGCCCTCCCGGCACCGCCGATCGCCTCGTACACCGGCAGCAGCTGGGCGCCCGCGCCGATCCATGCGCGGCTGCCCGCGACGTCCACCGCCGACATCCCGGCGAGATCGACGACCAGGCCGTTCTCCGGCAGCGAATAGGCCGCGTAGCTGTGCTTGCCGCTGCGGGCCGCGACCGGGATGCGTTCGTGCGACGCGAACTCCAGGCACGCCTGCACGTCCTCCGGCCGCACGCACCTGGCGATCGCGGCCGGCCTGCGGTTCGCGTAGACCGTGTTGAACGGCAACCTGAGCCGGTCGTAGCCCGCGTCCTGCGGCAGCACGAGCCGGTCGCCGAGCCGTCTGCGCAGCTTCGCCCAGTTCGTGTCGGCGACGGCCGTGCCGGTGCCGATGCCGGCGACGGCGAGCGCGGCGCCCTGCAAGAAAGTTCGCCTGTTGACCCCCATGGTGTGCACACGTCCACCTTCGGCGGTGGGTTGCTCGTCACCAGCCGAGAGCGCGCAGCTTCACCTGATCGTCGCAACGGTGTGCGGCAACGTGCCCGTCCGGTCTGATCAACCAACCGTTCCTGGTCGTGAAACCCGGACCCGCGGTGCGGGAGCGAGGAACCAGCTCGCCGCCGTCGGTGGTCAGCGGCGATGTCTCGTAGGAGAACGGCGTGAAGAGCTTGCCGGAGTCGATGCCTTCACCTGTTTCGAGCGCCTTCTGCCGGTGCGCGCGCTCTTCTTCGTTCCCCGGCACCAGGAATCGCATCGTGTCACCGGTGATGCGGAGGTTCTCGTCGGCGGCCGCACCGCGTTCGACGTCGTAGGAGGCCAGCAGCTGCGGCCCCGCCTCGCCGGCGCGGTCGGCCGCGATCTTCCACGCGGCGTTGTCGGCGTCGCAGATGCCCGAGTTCAGCCCGCGGGCGCCGAACGGGCTCATCACGTGCGCGGCGTCGCCCGCGAGCAGGACCCGGCCGCTGCGCAGGGACTTCGCGCGCCGCTGGTGGAAGCGGTAGGTGGACTGCCAGACCACCTCGTACGGCTGGTCGCCCACGATCGCGCGGATGTGGTCGTCGGTGAGCTGCACGTCCTCCGCGACCTGCCAGTCGATCCTCCAGACACCGTTCGGTTGCGGGTGCAGGAGGACCTGACGGCCGGGGTTCCAGGGCGGGTCGAAGTAGAAACGGCGTTCCGGCGTCTCGAAGTCCAGGTCGACGCGGACGTCGGCGATGATGAACCGGTCGTCGAACGAGAAGCCTTCGAACGGGATGCCCAGGAGCTGTCTCACGGTCGAGTGCATGCCGTCCGCCGCGATGCAGTGGGTCGCCCGGATGTCCTTTGTGGACACGCCTTCGTCGTCCTGGGTCAGGCTTTCGAGGGCGTGCCCGTACCGGAGCTCGATCAGCGGCTCGCCGCGGACGCGTTCCTCCAGCAGTTGCTCGACGACGGTCTGCGGGGTGTTCACGAACGGCGGGAAACCCGTGACCTCCGGGAACGTCAGGGTCAGCACCTCGCGGTCGCGGTGGTAGGTGCGGCCGGTGTACCAGGTGACGCCCGCGTCGGCGACGGCCTGTCCGACGCCGACCCGCTCCAGGATCTCCAGGACGTCGCGCTGGACGCAGATCGAGCGGCTGCCCGCCTGCTGACGTCGCTGCGACTTCTCCAGCACGATGCTCGGCACACCGGCTCTCGCGAGGAACAGCGCGGCCGTGAGGCCGACCGGTCCGGCACCGACGACCAGCACCGGAGTCATTGCAGGGCGTTCCAGACCGCGCGGTCGCGCTCGGCGGTCCAGATCTCCGGCCAGTCCTTGCCGTCGCACTCGTCCCAGTAGCGCTGCACGTCGAACGGCAGGCAGTGCTCGAAGATCGGCCAGCGCCCGTAGCGGGGCGCGAGCATCCGGTGCGCGAGTTCGAAGGCCTGCTTGAGCGTGCCGCCCTCGGCGTGCACCCCGCCGACCGTGCGGCGCAGCTCGTTGAGGAAGTGCCGGCTCTGGTTGATCGCGGCCTCGACCTCGATGCGGTCGCGGGCGACCTTGCCGCGTCCGCCGACGAGCACCTCCACGCCCAGGTCCTCGATCTCGTCCAATGTGGACGTCGCCCACTCGTCGTGGAAGGCGTCACCGGTGTAGAGCGCGGCCTGCGACTCGACCAGGTCGCCGGCGAAGAGGATCCGCTGCTGCGGCAGCCACGCCACGATGTCGCCCGCCGTGTGCCCGCGCCCGAGGTGCTGCAGCACGAGGTCGCCGCGTTCGTCGCCGAGCGGGATGGACATGCGGTCGGAGAACGTGAGGGTCGGCCAGGTGAGGCCGGGGATCTCCTCCGGCTTCTCGAACAGGCGCGGCATGCGGCCGTACTCGCTCTCCCAGTCCTGCTGCCCCCGTTCGGCGATCAGCACCCGTGTCATCTCGTGCGCGACGATCTCCTGGGCGTCGAACGCGCTGGCGCCGAGCGTGCGGACCGCGTGGTAGTGGCTGAGCACGAGGTACCGGACAGGCTTCTTCGTGTGCTTGCGCAGTTTTTCGAGCCATCGGCGCGCGGCCGCGGGGGTGGCGCGCGCTTCGAAGCAGATCAGGAAGTCCTCGGCCTCGATCGCCCCGACGTTGGGGTCTCCTTCCGCGGTCAGGGTGTAGACGCCCTCGGCGAGCTGGATGAACACCTCGTCCTTCGGGGCGAGGTCGGCACTGGAGGCGAACGGCTTGGTGGCCATGCCTACACCGTGTCAGGACGCCTTCACGATCGGCAACCGCAATGCGGCTGGAGCTTGATCGGGAACCGCCGGGTTCTTCGGCTTCGCCGGGTTGATCCGCCGGTAGGGCCGCCCCTGCTCGGGCCGCTGGTCCCGCTCGCCCTTGTTCGGCCACAGCGAGAACGCCCGCTCGGCCTGCGCGGTGATCGTGAGGCTGGGGTTCACGCCGAGGTTCGCGCTGATCGCCGCACCGTCCACAACGGACAGCCCGGGGTAGTTGAAGACCCGGTGGTACGGGTCGATGACACCCTGCTCCTCGTCGGCCGCGATCGCGCAGCCGCCGATGAAGTGCGCGGTCAGCGGAATGTTGAACAGCTCACCCCACGTGCCGCCCGCCATGCCGTCGATGTGCTTGGCGGCCAACAGGTTCGCCTCGTGACCGGCCGGGATGAACGCCGGGTTGGGCTCACCGTGGCCCTGCCTGCTGGTGAGCTTGCCGCGCTTGAGGAACGTGGTGATGGAGTTGTCCAGGCTCTGCATCACCAGCAGGATCACGGTCCGCTCGCTCCACCGGTGCACGCTGAGCAGCCTCAGCAGCTTCAACGGGTGCTTGGCCGCCTCCTTGATGAACTGCAACCACCTCGGCGTGCTCGCCGCACCGTCCGTGGCGAGGGTTTGCAGCAACCCCATGGCGTTGCTGCCCTTGCCGTACCGGACCGGCTCGATGTGCGTGATCTCGTCGGGGTGGATCGAGCTCGTGATCGCGACACCCTTGGTGAAGTCGTTGTCCGGGTCGACCGAGTACCTGGCCGCCCCGATGATCGACTCGGAGTTGGTGCGGGTGAGCTCGCCCAGCCGGTCCGAGATCCTCGGCAGGGTGCTCGCCTTGGCCCGGTGCAGGAGCTGCTGCGTGCCCCACGTGCCGGCGGCCACGACCACCTGGTCGGCGGTGAAGGTCCGCCTGGCCCGTCCACCGGTCTTCCGGGTCTCGACGGTCCACCGGCCGTCGCGCTCGCTGAGCTGGGTGACCGTGGTCAGCGGGAAGACCTGCGCGCCGAGCTTCTCCGCCAGGTACAGGTAGTTCTTGACCAGCGTGTTCTTGGCGCCGACCCGGCAACCGGACATGCAGCTGCCGCACTCGGTGCACCCGGTGCGCCGCGGCCCGGCGCCGCCGAAGTACGGGTCGTCGGCGGGCTTTCCGGGTTCGCCGAAGAACACGCCGACAGGTGTCGCGTGATAGCTGTCCTCGACGCCCATGTCCTTCGCGACCTTCTGCATGACGACGTCGCTCGGGGTCGTCGTCGGGTTGGTGACCACACCCAGCATCCGGCTCGCCTGGTCGTAGAACGGCTCCAGCTCGTCCTGCCAGTCGGTGATGTGCGCCCACTGCCGGTCCTCGTAGAACGGCTTGAGCGGCCGGTACAGCGTGTTGGCGTACACGAGAGAGCCGCCGCCGACGCCCGCACCGGCCAGCACCATGACGTTGCGGAGGAGGTGAATGCGCTGAATCCCGAAGCACTTGAGCTGCGGCGCCCACAGGTACTTCCGCAGGTTCCAGCTGGTCTTGGCGAACTCGTCGTCGGCGAACCTGCGCCCCGCCTCCAGGACGGCGACGCGGTAGCCCTTCTCGGTCAGGCGGAGCGCGGCCACGCTGCCACCGAACCCGGAGCCGACGATGACCACATCGAAGTTACCGGCGAGTTCACCCATGAACCGGAGAGTAGGCGTTACTTCCGGTAACGCCTAGTCCCGATCGGTTCAGACGCCCCCTGGGATCTACAGGACCAGGCCCTCGATGACCCAGACCATGAACGCCACGACCAGTGCCGTGATCACCAGTCCACCGCAGATGAACAGGGCAAGTGCCTTCCAGCCGATGCCTTCCGGCTCTTGGGCGGGTGCTTCCTCCACAGTGTCGACGCTGCTGTCACCGAACAAGGCATCCAATTCCACGCTCCACAGGACGCACGGGAGGGCGGATCGGTTGCAAGATCAGCTTCCGTCGGGGGGCCACGCAAAAGCAGAGAGGCGCGCCCCTGCCGGAGCGCGCCTCTCGTCGATCAGCTGTCAGCCGCGGATCGTCAGGCCGACCTTCTGGAACTCCTTGAGGTCGGAGTAGCCGGTCTTGGCCATGGCCCGCTTGAGCGCGCCGAACAGGTTCGTCACGCCGCGCGGGTCCGACGACGGGCCGAACAGCAGCTTGCGAAGGTCCAGCTCCTGGTCCACGGCCTCGGCGACGAGGCTGCGCGGCACCGACGGGTGCGCGGACGACGCCGTCCAGTACAGGCCCTGGCCCGGCGCCTCGGTCGCCGCGGCGAGGGGCTCGCCCAGCATCACGGCGTCGGCACCGCAGGCGATGGACTTCGCCACGTCGCCGCTCGTCATGACGCCGCCGTCCGCGATGACGTGCACGTACCGGCCGCCGGTCTCGTCGAGGTAGTCGCGGCGCGCGGCCGCGGCGTCGGCGATCGCGGTGGCCATCGGCACGCCGATGCCCAGCACGGTGTCGGTGGTGGTGACGCCCGGCGTGTAGCCGTAACCGACGATCACGCCCGCCGCGCCGGTGCGCATCAGGTGCATGGCCGTGCGGTAGTCGCCCACACCGCCGGCGATCACCGGGACGTCGAGGTCCGCGATGAACGACTTCAGGTTCAACGGCTCACCGTCGCGCGACACGTGCTCGGCCGAGATGATCGTGCCCTGCACGACCAGGATCTCGACGCCCGCGGCCAGCAGGTCCGGCGTGAGCTCCGCGGCGCGCTGCGGGCTGACCCGGGCCGCCACGGTGACGCCGGACTCGCGGACCTGCTTGATCGCCTCGGCGAGCAGGTCCATCCGCAGCGGTGCGGCGTGCAGCTCCTGCAGCACCTTCACCGCCGCCGCCGGGTCGTCGCTGTCCTCCGTGGCCTGGACCAGGCGGAACAGCGCCTCGTCGACGTCGCCGTGCCGGGCCCAGAGGCCCTCGGCGTTGAGCACGCCGAGACCGCCCAGCTCACCGACCGCGACCGCGACGCCCGGCGACACGATCGCGTCGGTCGGGTGGGTGATCAGCGGGATGTCGAAGCGGTAGGCATCGATCTGCCACGTCGTGGAGACGTCCTTCGACGACCTCGTGCGACGGGACGGGATGATCTCGATGTCGTCCAGCTCGTAGGCCCGCCTCGCGGTCCGGCCCATGCCGATCTCGACCAGATCGCGCACCTCTAGTTCCTCTCCCAAGCGATAGCGGGCCTTCGAACGGCCCGGAGAACCCTAACGGGTTGTGTAGTTCGGGGCTTCGACGGTCATCGTGATGTCGTGCGGGTGGCTCTCCTTCAGGCCCGCCGCGGTGATGCGCACGAGCTGCTGGTTCTGCAGCTCGGCGATCGTGCGGGAGCCCGTGTAGCCCATCGCCGCCCGCAGACCGCCGATGAGCTGGTGCACGACCTGCGACAACGGGCCGCGGAACGGCGTGCGGCCCTCGATGCCCTCGGGGACGAGCTTGTCCTCGTTGAGCACGTCGTCCTGGAAGTAGCGGTCCTTCGAGTACGACTTGGCGTCACCGCGGGACTGCATGGCGGCCAGCGAGCCCATGCCGCGGTAGGTCTTGAACTGCTTGCCGTTGACCAGGATCAGGTCGCCGGGCGCCTCCTGCGTGCCCGCGAGCAGCGAGCCGAGCATCACGGCGGACGCGCCGGCCGCGATGGCCTTGGCGATGTCGCCGGAGTACTGGATGCCACCGTCACCGATCACCGGCACACCGGCGGGACGGCAGGCGAGCGAGGCCTCGTAGATCGCGGAGATCTGCGGCACGCCGACACCCGCGACGACCCGCGTGGTGCAGATCGAGCCGGGGCCGACACCGACCTTCACGCCGTCCGCGCCCGCGTCCACCAGCGCCTGCGCGCCGGCCCGCGTCGCGATGTTGCCGCCGACGACGTCGACCGAGTCGCCGAGCTCCTTCTTGATGCGGGCGACCATCTCCAGCACGCCGCGCGAGTGGCCGTGCGCCGTGTCGACCATCAGCACGTCCACACCGGCGTCCGCGAGCGTCATGGCGCGCACGAACGAGTCCTCGCCCACGCCCACGGCGGCGGCGCACAGCAGGCGGCCGTCCGGGTCCTTGGTGGCGTTCGGGTACTGCTCGGTCTTGACGAAGTCCTTGACCGTGATCAGGCCCTGCAGCTTGCCGTCACCGTCGACGATCGGCAGCTTCTCGACCTTGTGGCGGCGCAGCAGGCCCAGCGCGGCGTCGGCGGACACGCCGACCTGCGCGGTGACCAGCGGGCCCTTGGTCATGACCTCGCTGACCTTCTTGGAGTGGTCGAGCTCGAACCGCATGTCGCGGTTCGTGATGATGCCCACCAGCTTGTTGCTCGCGTCGGTCACCGGCACACCGGAGATCCGGTAGCGGGCGCACAGCGCGTCGACCTGGGCCAGCGTGTCGTCCGGCGAGCAGGTGACCGGGTCGGTGACCATGCCGGCCTCGGACCGCTTGACGGTCTCCGCCTGGCGGGCCTGGTCCTCGACGCTCAGGTTGCGGTGCAGCACGCCGATGCCGCCCTGACGCGCCATGGAGATCGCCATCCGCGCCTCGGTGACCGTGTCCATCGCGGCGCTGGCCAGCGGAATCTTGAGGGTGATGTTGCGCGAGATCCTGGTGCTCGCGTCCACGCCGCTGGGAACGACGTCGGACTCTGCCGGCAACAGGAGCACGTCGTCGAAGGTCAGCCCCAGCATGGCGAACTTGCTCGGGACTCCGTCAGCGTTGAGCTCGCTGGTCATAGCGGGTGACATGCCTTCCGTCGTGCGGTCTGCCCCTCTGCCCGCGGGTCAGGTTTCCGCAGGCGGAGGCGGTGCTGCCCATGGTATCTGGACGGCTGTGGGGGTACGGCGGGTACCGTGCGGGGTCGTGCCGCACGACGCGTTGCCACCAGACCCCTTCGAGGGCGACCCCGAGGACCCCGCGCTCACCCTCGGTGAGCCGGACCACGACCATCCCCCGATGGACGACGACGAACGAGCAGAGCTGGTCAGCGACCTGAGCGACCTCGCCGTCTACCAGGCCCTGCTCGAACACCGAGGGGTGCGCGGCATCGTCGTCGACTGCGGCGAGTGCCAGGAACCCCACTACCACGACTGGGCGCTGTTGCGAGCCTCACTCGAACAGCTGCTCTCCGACGGCCGCATGCGGCCGCACGAGCCCGCCTTCGACCCGGACCCCGGTGCCTACGTGAGCTGGGAGTACTGCCGGGGTTACGCGGACGGCGTGACGGCCACCGAGTCGGCGCGCTGAACGCGGCGCGCCGGCGTGGCGTTGGCCACTGCCGGCCGCGCGCGGCCTGCGCGTGACCACCCGCAGCATGTGAACGGCTCCTGACCTCGAAAGATCAGGAGCCGTTCACACAGCGTCTCACTTGGAGCCGGGTTCCCCGTGCTCCTGCCCCTTGGCGGCCCCGCTGGAACCGGGCGACTCCGCGGTGCCCGTGCCCGTGCCCGGCGGAGGGGGCGGAGGCGGCGGCGGGTTCTCACCGTTCGACGTCGGCGGAGGGGCGACCGTCGTGGTCGTCGTGGGCGGCACCGTGGTGGTGGTCGGCTCGCTCGACGACGTCGACGACGAGGTCGTCGGCTTGGTGGAGGACTCGGTCGACTGCGGCGCCGACGGGGTGGTCGGCGAGGGCGCGGTGGCCGAGGTGTTCGTGTTGAGCTGCTTCTCGAGCTCGGCGTGCTTCTCCTGCAGCTGGGCCTTGCCGTCCGCGGTGGAGACGGAGCCGAGGCTGGCCTCGACCTTGTTGAGCTTCTCGCGAGCCTCGTTGACCTTGCCCTCGCGCAGGGCGAGGCGGGCGGACTCGAGGTCGGTGTTGATGATGGCCGCGGCCTCGATCGACTTGGCGTGCTCGGAGTACAGGACCCTGGTGAGGCCCCAGAGCGCGTCACCCGGCTGGGCGTCGCGGGCGACCAGGCTCACGCCGGTGAAGGCGATGGCCAGTACCGCGGCGGCGCTTGCCAGGGGGATCAGGAAGCGGTGCCTGCTCACCGGCTGCGGGCGGGCAGCCTGGATGGTGGCGATGGCGGTCTCGGTGTCGACCAGTTCGCCGAAGGGCGCGGTCTCCACCTCGTTGCGCCACGCGAGCAGCAACGCGTTCAGCTCGTCGTCGACCAGAGAGCCGGCCGCACCTGGCGTCGCAGACCCCAGTGCGTCCAGCAGCCTGTCATCGGCCTGCACAGCCGAAAGATCATCCGCCACAACGGGTTCGTGCGGGGCTCTGTCGTCCGGTCCGCGCACTTGCTCGTCGTCCTTCCCGTGTTCGTCGGCCACTCAGACCACCTCCTCCGCTGCCAGCGACTTGCGGAGCCGAGCCAGCGCACGGTGTTGCGCCACCCGGACCGCACCCGGCGTCGAACCGACCGCCTCGGCAGTTTCCTCGGCGGAAAGCCCGACCACCACCCTCAACAGCAGGATCTCCCGCTGCTTCTCCGGCAGGACGCGCAGTAGTACAGCCATCCGATCGGAGAGCTCGCCCTGCATCGCCCGCTGCTCCGGACCAGCGTCGGTCTCCGGTGCGTCGGGGACTTCAGGAACGGGCTCGGAGCGGTTCCTGGCGGCAGACCGATGTGCATCGGCAACCTTGTGCGCCGCGATCCCGTACACGAACGCGAGGAAGGGCCGACCTTGGTCGCGGTAGCTGGGCAATGCCGTGAGCACCGCGAGACACACCTCCTGGGCCACATCGTCCGCCGAAGCGAAGCTTCGCTCCTGCCTGCCAACTCGGGCGCGGCAGTACCGCACCACCAGAGGACGAATGGAGGCCAGCAGGCGTTCGATCGCCTGGCGGTCGCCGTCGACGGCCGCGCCCACTTCGGCGTCCAGTCCGTCCCCCAAGTTGGTCATCGCAGACAACAGCCCTGGTGTTACTTGTTGGCGTACCGACATGAAACAGCACGAGTCACTCACGGCGACTCGTTGCAGCAGCACTCACCGTACCGGTCTTAACGCCTTCTGTTCATCAGTGGGGTATGGACACCCCGCGTGACCAGCAGACACGCCGAACGGCAACAGCCCGGCGACATTGTCACCGGGCTGAGCTAACTGCGCGACCCGAAGAAACACCTGGTGCAGCAGGTGAGGCGTCTCACGCCACCGGCCCCGCTTCCCCACATGCGGCATATGAGGACGCGGGGCCGGTGCGGCGAGTCGACTACTGGACGAGACCGCGCCGGAAGCCGTGCGCGACCGCCTGAGCGCGGTCACGGACACCGAGCTTGCGGAACAGGCGACGCGCGTGCGTCTTCACCGTGTCCTCCGACAGGTAGAGCTCGCGGCCGATCTGGCCGTTGCTCTTGCCCTGGCTCATGCCGCGCAGCACCTGGAGCTCGCGCTCCGTGAGCTGCACGCCGGGGTCGGAGGGCTGGCGCGGCGCCGGCACCGAGGTGCTGGCGAGCGTGTGCGCGAGGGCTGCCACAAGCTCGGGACGCGACGCGTCCCACCTCAGGTAGCCGCGGGCGCCACCGGCGATCGCGGCAGCGATGCTGCCCGCGTCGTCGGGTGCTCCGAACACGATGACGTTTGCCTGCGGATTGGCGGAGACGAGTCGCCGGGTGGCCTCTACCCCAGTCGGCACGGCGCGCTGGGTTCCCACCAGAACGACGTCAACCGGCTGCCTGGAAAAGCGAGCCAACAACTCGTCACCGTGCGCTACGCAGTCGATGCGGCTAACCCCGGGGACAGCCGACATCACGCGGGTGAGACCCTCCCGCACACTGCGCCGGTCGTCGCAAATAAGGACCGTGGTCACGGGGACTCCTTCCTGCAGCCGAGTGACGTTCCATCTCCCCTATCGGACGCTCGCGGCCCAACCTTGACACGATCCGGTGCTTAATCCGTCAAGAAGTTCGTCTGAGGGTCTGCGTTCGGGGGTTCCCCGGAACGGAGCAGCCCACTCGGCACCCACGGGGAATCAAGAGCAACCTGTCGGCTGACGGGATCAGCTCTGCGTAACACGCAGCTCAGAGCCTCCGTCGCCCGGTCGATGGCGACTGCGCCCACCGTGGTGGGACGACCCACCAGGACAAGAGCGCTCGGCCAGATCAACGGATGAAGCCGCTTTGTGACGCTGTGATTTAGCTCACACTCGACCAGTTCAACCCCTCTTGTCAGGCCGTCGGGTGTCCCCCACACGACCAACGAGGTGCCCAGAACCAGCGCCGACTTGAGCTCGTGCCGCAGCGCCTTTCTGCTCGTCGCTACGCCGTACGCCGCCTCGGCGGGGGCCACCGCGGCGTGCGCCTGACCGGACGCGAGCTCAACCTCCGCGGTTACCCATCCCCGCCGGACCTCACTCCTCCACGAGCCCGTCTCAGTTCGCGCGAGGAGCCGGCGGGCCTCACCCAGCCGTCCGGCCCCGAGGGAGTCGGCGGCGAGACCGAGCAACGCGTCGGTCCGGGCACCGTCCGCGTCGACCCCGTCCGGATCGCCGCCACCGCTCTTCCCGATGCGGGTGAGGGCCGCGCCGTCGAGGGGCCGGGCGAGGTGATGCGCGCCGAGCTGACGGTGGTGGGACGCGCGAGTGGAGAGAGAAAGGGACGCGATCACCGGGTCGGGGTCGTGACGGAGCGCGTCCAGCACGGTGGCCGCGGCGGCGTAGTGGCCCTGGCCGCCCAGCACGACGGCGGCGAGCCAGCGCACCCGCGGGCTGGAGGACGACAGCGCGGCCCAAACATCCAGATCGGGTGAGTCGCCGAAGGCGGCGCGGCGCAGCTCCTCTTCCACCGGTGAAGTCTGTCAGGTGACAGCGGCCTCGACGGCGGCGACGGCCTCGGCGAGGTCGTCCACCCGCTCGGCCGGCGCCGTCACCACTCCACGTCGCCATCCCGGCCCGCCCACGAACAACCTCACCTGCTGCCGGGTGCGCGGCAACGCGGAGATCACCCCCGAATCGGCGTACCGCGGCAGCTGCGCCCACAGCACCACCGCGGAAGGCGCGGTACGACGCACCGCGGCCGCCAGCGCGTCCACCGGCAACGCCGCCCCGAGCTGCCGGGCGACCACACCGCGCTGCGCCAGCTCCGCGGCCAACGGGTAGAGCGGAAGGTTGTGCCTCTCCTCCGGCATGCACGCCAGCAACACGGGCCGATGGTTGCGACCGAGGGTGACGAGAGGCGTCGCGCGGACGAAGGCGGCGAGCACGCACTCGTTCAACAGGTGCTCCACCTCGACACCGGCGCCGGACAGCTGCCACCGCGCGGCAACGGCCGTCAGGACCGGTCGCACGACCTCGTTCCAGGTGGCGATCACACCGTCGGACGCGAGCGAGTCGGCGAGCATGCCCTGCACCGCGATGGAGTCCATCGCGAGCGCCGCGCGGCCGAGCCCGCGCGCCAGCCGGGACGCGCCCGGCATTTTCAGGCCGCGACCGCCACCCGATGGTGCGACGGGAACCTCGCCGTGCGTCATCGATGATTTCGAGTCCAAGGCGAAACGAGCCGCCTCGGCCGACGACGCGCCACGGAGGAGAGCGCGTTGCATCAATTCCAAACGAGCCACGTCGCGGGGCCCGTATTTGCGGTGTCGCCCGGTCGTGTGACCGCTCGGGCCGAGCCCGTAACGCCGGTCCCAGGTGCGAAGGGTGGCAGGAGCCACGCCGAGTCGCCTGGCCACCGCGGCCACTGAGAGAAGGGGCTCACTCGTGTGACTACCGGCAGATCTGTGCTCCGGCTGTGTCATCACGAGAGCCATGTTCCGTTCACCTCATCCGGGCGGCAACTCCGGGCGGTGAGTGATCGAACACGCGTGTCGTCACCCATCAGTTGATAAGGGTCTTCAGCCTCTTGAACAAGTTTTGACGCGGTTCTACGGTGGATCATCGTTAAGCCGAATGGAGCAGTCGTCACGGAGGCGGTCTCGATGGCGGACACCCGAAGGCTCCCCGGTCCCAACGCAGATCTCTGGGACTGGCAGATGCGCGGTTCGTGCCGGGGCATGGACAGCGCGTTCTTCTTCCACCCTGATGGTGAACGGGGTCCGGCGAGAGCACGGCGGGAAGCTCGCGCCAAGGCCGTCTGCCTCGCCTGCCCGGTGTTGGAGATGTGCCGCAGGCACGCGCTCGCCGTGCAGGAACCGTACGGAATTTGGGGCGGGCTCTCGGAATCGGAGCGCGACCACATCATCAAGGCGCGCAAGCGTCAGCTGGCAATCGTTTAAAAGGAAACGGGCGGCACCGCGGAGGGTGTCGCCCGTTTCCTTTTGAGTTCGAAGAACTCAGTGGCCGTGTCCGTGCCCGTGGCCGTGGCCACCGGCAGCAGCGGGCTCTTCCGCCTTCTTCTCGACGACGGCGCTCTCGGTCGTGAGCACCATGCGCGCGATGGAGGCGGCGTTCGCGACCGCGGAGCGGGTGACCTTGACCGGGTCGATGATGCCCTGGTCGAGCAGGTCGCCGTACTCGAGCTTCGCGGCGTTGATGCCGAAGCCCCACTCGCCCTCGCGGACCTTGTTCACCACGACCGCGCCCTCAAGGCCCGAGTTCGCGGCGATCCAGAACAGCGGCGCGGCCAGGGCCTTCGCGACCAGCGCGACACCCGTGGCCTCGTCACCGGTGAGGCCGAGCTTGTCGTCCAGCACCTTGGAGGCGTGGACCAGCGCGGAACCACCGCCGGGCACGATGCCCTCCTCGACCGCGGCCTTCGTAGCGGCGACCGCGTCCTCGATGCGGTGCTTGCGCTCCTTGAGCTCGGTCTCGGTGGCGGCGCCGACCTTGATCACGGCGATGCCGCCGGAGAGCTTCGCGAGGCGCTCCTGGAGCTTCTCGCGGTCCCAGTCGGAGTCCGTGGCCTCGATCTCGCGGCGCAGCTGCTCCGCGCGGCCGGCGATGTCGGCCTTGGTGCCGCCGCCGTCCACGATCGTGGTGTCGTCCTTGGTCACGACGACGCGGCGGGCGGAGCCCAGCTGGTCGAGCGTGGTCTCGGACAGCTTCAGGCCGATCTCCGCGGAGATCACCTCGCCGCCGGTGACGACCGCGAGGTCGTCCAGGAACGCCTTGCGGCGGTCACCGAAGAACGGCGCCTTCACGGCGACGACCTTCAGCGTCTTGCGCACGGCGTTGACCACCAGCGTGGACAGGGCCTCGCCCTCGACGTCCTCGGCGATGATCAGCAGCGGCTTGCCGGACTCCGCGACCTTCTCGAGGATCGGGAGGACATCGGCCAGGGCCGAGATCTTCTCGCGGTGCAGCAGGATGCGGACGTCTTCGTAGACGGCCTCCTGCGCCTCGAGGTCGGTCGAGAAGTGCGTCGACACGTAACCCTTGTCGAACTGCACACCCTCGGTGATCTGCAGCTCGGTCGCGAGCGTGGACGACTCCTCGACGGTGATGACACCGTCCTCGCCGACGCGCTCGATGGCCTCGCCCAGCAGCTGGCCGATCGACTCGTCGCGCGAGGAGACGGTGCCGACCTGCGCGATGTTGTCGCGGCCCTTGACCGGGGTGGCCTTGCCCTTGAGCGCGTCCACGACGGCGTCGGCGGCGGCCTGGATGCCACGGCCGAGCGCGGTCGGGTTCGCACCCGCGGCGATGTTGCGCAGGCCTTCCTTGACCAGCGCCTGCGCGAGCACGGTGGCGGTGGTGGTGCCGTCACCGGCAACGTCGTTGGTCTTGGTGGCGACCGACTTGGCGAGCTGCGCGCCGAGGTTCTCGAACGCGTCGTCCAGCTCGATCTCACGAGCGATCGTGACACCGTCGTTGGTGACCGTCGGGCCACCGAACTTCTTGTCGAGCACGACGTGGCGCCCGCGCGGGCCAAGGGTGACCTTGACCGTGTCCGCGAGCTTGTTCACGCCGCGCTCAAGCGCCCGACGAGCGTCCTCGTCGAAGCTGATCTGCTTGGCCATTTACCTCAAAGCCTCTCTGAGTAGCGAAACGCCCCGGATGCCCCGGGATGGGGCGCCGGGGCGTCAGGCATGTTGACCAGGCGTCTTAGTTGACGACGGCCAGCACGTCGCGAGCGGAGAGGATCAGGTACTCCTCGCCGTTGTACTTGACCTCGGTGCCGCCGTACTTCGAGTAGATGACGACGTCGCCGACGGCAACGTCGACCGGGATGCGGTTGCCCTTGTCGTCGATGCGGCCGGGGCCGACCGCGAGGACCTTGCCCTCCTGGGGCTTCTCCTTCGCGGTGTCCGGGATCACGAGGCCGGAGGCGGTGGTCGTCTCGGCCTCGGAGGCCTGGACGACGATCTTGTCCTCGAGCGGCTTGATGTTCACGCTCACCGGGATGACCTCCACGGGTCGTTGGCAGGTTTCGTTGTTACGGCTCCTGCCACCCCGCCGTCGCGGGGGTCGGGGCGGTGCTGGTGCCGTGCAGTTGGCACTCTACCCATGAGAGTGCCAACGCTTCAACGAGACCCCCGAACCGCTCACCCGGTGGGAGCCGTATTCCAAGCATGCCCACCTTGACGCGCCGCACGCTGCTGATCGCCGGCGTGGCGGGAGTCACAGCGTTCTCGGTCGCCGCGTCCGCCCGGCCGACCGACCCTTTCACACTGGGTGTGGCCTCGGGCGACCCGGCACCCGACGGAGTGGTGCTGTGGACGCGCCTGGCCCGCGAACCGCTCGCCGAGGACGGGATGGGCGGCATGCCGAACCGCCCGGTCGAGGTTCAGTGGCAGATCGCGCACGACGAGCGCTTCACCAGGATCGTCCAGCAGGGTTCCACCGCCGCTCGACCCGAGGAGGGCCACAGCGTCCACGTCGAGCTGGCCGGGCTGGAGCCGGGACGCGAGTACTTCTACCGCTTCTCCGCGCTCGGCCACCTGTCGCGCACGGGCCGCACCCGCACCGCGCCCGCCCCCGGCACGCTGGAGGTGCCGCTCACGATGGCGTTCGCGTCGTGCGCGCAGTACGAGCACGGCTATTTCACGGCCTACCGAAGGATGGCCGAGGACGAGCCCGACCTGATCCTGCACCTCGGCGACTACACCTACGAGTACGAGGCCGGCATCCACCTCTCACCGAGCGGCATCGCCCGCCACGTCGAGGGCCCGACCTCGACGACGCTCGCGAACTACCGGCGGCGGTACGCCCAGTACCGGGCCGACCCCGACCTGCAGGAGGCGCACGCCGTCGCGCCGTGGGCCGTCGTGTGGGACGACCACGACATCGCCAACAACTGGGCGGGCCTGCAGCCCGACACCCCGCAGGCCGACTTCGCCAAGCGCAGGGCGGCGGCGTTCCAGGCCCACTACGAGAACATGCCCCTGCGCAGGTCACCAAGGCTGTACCGGCGGATCCGATGGGGCGCGCTGGCCACGTTCCACATGCTCGACACCCGGCAGTACCGGACCGATCAGGCCTGCGGTGACGGGTTGCAGTTCTGCCCGGAACGACTCGCTCCCGACCGCACGATGCTCGGCGACGAACAGGAAGCGTGGCTGTTCAACGGCTTCCGCGAGTCCACGGCGCGATGGGACGTCCTCGGGCAGCAGGTGTTCTTCTCGCAGTACGACTACATCCCCGGTGACGAGGCCAAGTTCCTGCTCGACGCGTGGGACGGCTACGTCGCGGACCGCGACCGGGTGGTGGCGCGGTTCGGCGACGTGCGGAACCCGATCGTGCTCACCGGCGACGTGCACGCGGCGTGGGGCGCGGAGGTCAAGCTGCGCTGGGACGACCCGTCGTCACCGACGCTCGCGACCGAGCTCGTGACCACGTCCATCACCGCGGGCGGAGACGGCTCGGAGGAGTACGCCGAGACGGCGTCCTGGCTGCGCGAGAACCCTCACGTGAAGTACTTCAACAACCGGCGGGGGTACGCGCTGAGCAGGTTCACGCCCGGTGAGCTGCGCACGGAGTTCCGCGGCCTCGACTACGTGACGCGGCCGGGCTCGCCCATCCGCACCAAGGCCACGTTCGCGGTCGAGGACCGCCGCCCCGGCCTCCACCGCCTCTGACCGCGTCTCACCGAAGGCACGCGGGGAGCTTTCGTACTCTCCTGGAGTACGCGGGCGCCCCGCGTGCCATCGAAACAACGCAGGCGCCCTGCGTGCCGTCGGAGTGACGCAGGCGCCCTGCGTGCCGTCGGAGTGACGCAGGCGCCCTGCGTGCCGTCGGAGCAACGCGGGAGCCCCGCGTGCCGTCGGAGTGACGCGGGCGCCCCGCGTTTCCCTGTGGGGAACGGAGGGGCCCTGCGTGCCGCGGGGTCAGAGGATTTGGACCGTGCTGACCGGGAGGCCCGGCGTGGTCGAGATGTCCATCGAGGACGGCTTGGCGCCCGCGTGGACCAGGTGGGCGCCGAGTGCCGCGATCATCGCGCCGTTGTCGGTGCACAGCCGTGGCCTCGGCACGCGCAGTTCGATGCCCGCCTCCGCGCAGCGCTCGGCGGCCAGGCCGCTCAGCCGCGAGTTGGCCGCGACACCGCCGGAGATCACCAGCGTGTCGACCTTCAGGTCCTTCGCGGCGCGGATCGCCTTGGCGGTCAGCACGTCCGCGACGGCCTCCTGGAACGACGCGGCGACGTCGGCCAGCGGGATCTCCTCGCCGGCCCGTTCGGCGCGCTCGACCCAGCGGGCGACCGAGGTCTTCAGACCGGAGAACGAGAAGTCGTACTTCGCGTCGCGCGGGCCGGTGAGGCCGCGCGGGAACGCGATCGCGCACCCGTTGCCCTGCTTGGCGAGCTTGTCGATGGGCGGACCACCGGGGTAGGGCAGGTCGAGCAGCCGGGCGACCTTGTCGTACGCCTCGCCGGCCGCGTCGTCCACGGTGGAGCCGATCTCGGTGATCGAGTTCGCCAGGCCGCCCTCGACCATCAGCAGCTGCGAGTGGCCGCCGGAGACCAGCAGCGCGAGGCAGCGGTCCGGCAGCGCGCCGTGCTGCAGCGTGTCGGCGGCGACGTGGCCGGCCAGGTGGTTCACGCCGTAGAGCGGCTTGCCGAGCGCGGCGGCGTAGGCCTTCGCGGCCGACACGCCTACCAGCAGCGCACCGGCCAGACCGGGGCCCGCGGTGACGGCGATGGAGTGGATCTGGGAGAGCTCGACACCGGACGCGTCCAGGGCGCGGCGCATGGTCGGGACCATGGCCTCCAGGTGGGCGCGGGAGGCGACCTCCGGCACGACGCCGCCGAAGCGGGCGTGCTCCTCGACGCTGGAGGCGACCTCGTCGGCGAGCAGTTCGAGCGAGCCGTCCGGACCGAGGCGGACGATGCCGACGCCCGTCTCGTCGCACGAGCTCTCGATGCCGAGAATCAAGCGATCAGACACTTTGAGCAGGCCTTCCCATCGTGTACGCGTCGGCACCCGACGGCTGGTAGTAACGGCGGCGCAGGCCGAGGTGCTCGAAGCCGTGCGCCAGGTACAGGGCGATCGCGGGCTCGTTGTCCGTGCGGACCTCGAGGTACACCGGGACGCCGATCTCGTCCACGCGGGCGAGGAGGTCTCGCAGGAGCTTCTTGCCGACGCCCCGGCCCTGCCAGTGCTCGGCCACCGCGATCGTGTGCACGCTGGCCTCGAACTCGCTCGCCGCGAGCCCCGCGTAACCGATGAGCTCGTTGTCCGCGTACGCGCCGACGTAGTAGTGGCCGTTGTCGAGTTCGCTGTGGAACACGTTCTCGCTCCACGGGTCCTCGCCGGGGAACAACGCCAGCTCGATCTCGTGGCACCTGGGCACGTCGGCGTGCTGCAACGGCGCGAGCGTGACGGTGCCGGTGGTCATGCCTTGGTCACCCGCTTGCGCCCGGTGGGTTCGACCGCGTCCGGGCGGCGCAGGTAGAGCGGGGTGAGCGCGGCGGGCCGGGCCTTGGCGAGCACCTCGGCGGCCGCGGCGGCGACCAGGCCCTCCGGCGACGGGTGCCGCGCGTCGAGGGTGTCGAGCCCGAGGACGTCCCGGTAGATCTCGGCGCCCTCACCGGTCGCGTGGTGCACGCCCAGCGACGGCAGCTTCTCCGCCAGGTCCTGCGGGCGCTCGACGTGCGGCCCGTCGGTGCGGCGACCGGCGGCGTCGTAGGCGGCCCAGTAGACCTCCTTGCGCCGCGCGTCGGTCGCGACGAGCAGCGGGTGACCGCTGGCCGCGTCCCTGGCGATGGCGTCCGTGGTGGCGACCGGGTACACCGGGCGGTTCAGCACCTGGCCGAGCGCGGCGGCCGTGGCCAGGCCGACCCGCAGGCCGGTGAACGGGCCGGGACCCGCGCCGACGACGATGGCGTCGAGGTCGGCGAAGGTGTGGCCGGCCTCTTCGAGCGCGTCGCTGATGTGCGGGGTGAGCAGCTCGCCGTGCGCCTTGGCGTTGAGCGTCACCCGCTTCGCGAGCAGGCGCGGCGGGGAATCGGGCGCGAGGTCGACCACACCGGCGGTGACTGCGGGGGTGGCCGTGTCGACGGCGAGCACTAGCACAGTTGTCCAGAGTAACGCGGGGCGAACGACGGCTTTCGCGCGACCGCAGGTCGCCGGCGAGGCGGCTGCGACGTGGACGTCGCGCTTCGGGAAAGAGGGCCCACGCGACGCGAACCACGGGTGACGCGCAGCGTGGGCGTCCCCACACTTCCGATGCGGGCTCCAGCGGCGCGTACCACCCTGGATCCCATGTTCGCTGAACCGAGTGACCGCGAGGCCCTGCGCTTCGGTGAGAAGTCCCTGACCTACGCCGAGCTGCACCAGGCCGCGGGCACTCTGGCGGAACGGCTGCGCGGCCGCACCCGCATCGCCGTGTGGGCGACCTCGACGCCGGAAACCTGCGTGGCGGTCGTCGCGGGGCTGCTCGCCGGTGTGGCGGTCGTGCCGCTCAACCCCAAGCTGGGCGAGCGCGAGCTCGACCACATCATGTCGGACAGCAAGCCCGACCTGGTGCTGCGCGACGAACCGATCGTGTTCGGCGAGCCGGGGACGTTCGACGAGCCCGGCCCCGAGACGCCCGCGCTGGTCATCTACACCTCGGGCACCACCGGGCCGCCCAAGGGCGTGGTGCTGCCGCGCCGTGCGCTGACGTCGAACATCGACTCGCTCGCCAAGGCGTGGCAGTGGACGGACGAAGACGTGCTGGTGCACGGGCTGCCGTTGTTCCACGTGCACGGGCTGGGCATCGGAGTCCTCGGCGTGCTGCGGCTCGGCGGTTCGGTGCGGCACGTGAAGTTCTCGCCGCAGGCCATCGGCCACGAGCTCGCGACCGGCGCGACGATGATGTTCGGCGTCCCGACGATGTACCACCGGATCGCCGAGGCGGTGGAGAAAGATCCAGCGCTCGCCGAGCAGTTCCGGACCGCGCGGCTGCTGGTCTCCGGAAGTGCGGCGCTGCCGGCGAGCGACCACGAGCGCATCGCCAGGGCCACCGGACAGGGCATCGTCGAGCGGTACGGGATGAGCGAGACGCTGATGAACGTCAGCGTGCGGTTCGACGGCGACCGCAGGCCCGGTGCGGTCGGGCTGCCGGTGGACGGGGTCGAGGTGCGCGTGGTCGACGAGCAGGGCGACGACGTCGGCATCGGCGACATCGGCGAGATCGAGGTGCGCGGGCCGAACCTGTTCCTGGAGTACCTCAACCGGCCGGACGCGACGGAGCAGGCGTTCCGCGACGGGTGGTTCCGGACCGGTGACATGGCGGTGCGCGACCCCGACGGGTACATCCGGATCGTCGGGCGCAGGGCCACGGACCTCATCAAGAGCGGTGGCTACAAGATCGGCGCGGGCGAGATCGAGAACGCCCTGCTGGAGCACCCGGCGGTGGCCGAGGTGGCGGTGACGGGCGAGCCGGACGACGACCTGGGCGAGCGGATCGTGGCCTGGGTGGTGCCCGCGGGTGAGGCGCCGGAACCGTCGGTGCTCAGCGACCACGTGGCGAAGCTGTTGTCACCGCACAAGAGGCCGCGGGTGGTGCGTTACCTGGAAGCCTTGCCGCGCAACGAGATGGGCAAGGTGCTCAAGCGCGAGCTGTCCTGAGAGGACGGTCGTGGGAGATGGCCGACGGGCTCGCCCGGCCATCCCCCACGACGTCCGTCGATCAGCCCGCCGAGTTGCCGTTGCAGGCGACGTAGGACGGCGCGTGGTCGACCGTGAAGATCTCCAGCGGGCCGTTCCACTGCCACGGCAGCAGGCAGGCGTTGTTGGCGATGCTGATGTCCGAGCCACCAGCGGCCGAGTTGTCGTTGCACGCGGCGTAGCCGGGCGCGTGGCCCTCGTGCAGCAGCGAGAACGGGCCGTTCCACTGCCACGGAGCGGCACACAGGTTGTCCGCGATGCTGATGCCGTGGCCGGAGCGGCCGTGGTCGTGCCCCTCGCCGGCCGAGGCGGGGGACGCGGCGACCAGCATGGCGCCACCGATGACAGCAGTCGCAACAAGCATCTTCTTGATCATGCAAGTTTCATCGGCTCGTCACGCTCTGTCCTTAATGGACGTCACCCCATGCGCTGATCATCGTCACACGGGGAGGTCACGAGCCGCCCACTCGCCGTGCGGGATCAGCTGAGCCGTGCGAACGTCGTCGATTCCGCGCTCCAGCCGGATGAGGAGATGATCTTCGCTCAGGCGTTCCGCGACGCCCTCGCCCCACTCGACGGCGACCACGGCGTCGACCAGGTCCGTGTCCAGATCAAGATCGTCCAACTCGTCCAGGTGACCCCCGAGCCGGTACGCGTCGACGTGCACCAGCGGCACGCCCCGGCCGCCCTCCGCGGGCTCGTGGACGCGGGCGATGACGAACGTCGGCGACGACACCCTGCCCTGCACCCCGAGGCCGCGCGCGAGCCCGCGCACCAGTGCCGTCTTCCCGGCACCCAACGGCCCGGCGAGCAGCAGCAGGTCGCCCGCCCGCACGACTTCACCCAGCTTGCGGCCGAACTCCTCGGTGTCTTCCACCAGGGGCAGTTCGACGGTCTTCACGCTCGGCGCCACCACTTCTTCCGACTCTCTCCGCGATCGGCCGCGCACCGTTCGACCAGCGCGACCAGATGGTCGTTGACGAGATCAGCCTGCTCCATCATCACCATGTGCCCGGCACCGGGGGCCCGGACGAGGGTGGCGTGGGGCATCTCCTCGGCCATCCGCTCGGCGTGCGAGAACGGCGTGAGCTTGTCCGCGTCGCCGCTCAGGATGAGCACCTCGCAGTGCCGCAGGCCCGCCAGCGCCCGGTAGCGGTCGTGCGTGCCGAGGGTCTCCAGAAACTCGGTGAGCACCTTCACCGTCGTCCCGTTGATCATCTTCTCCATCAGGTCCACAAGGGACGGAGCCACCTTGCGGTCACCGAACGCCAGCGCGCGAATGCCGCTCCAGGTGAGGGTTTTCGCACCGCGCCGGACCCATTCGACGAGCGCGGGCTGCACCCCGGCGAGGCGGCCGATGCCGAGCGTCACCGGGTTGTAGCGCGAGAGCACGGACTTCGGCAGCCCTGCGCCGCCCACGGCTCCGGCGGCCGTGCCGATCAACGCGACACCGCGCACCCGTTCGGCGAAGAGCTCCGGCCGGCTCTCGGCCAGGGCCATGATCGTCATGCCGCCCATCGAGTGGCCGACGAGCACGAGCGGCCCCTCCGGCACGACCGAGCGGATCACCGCGTCGAGGTCGAGCGCCAGCTGCTCGATCGTGCTGCCCTCGGCGGAGGACCTGCCGGACCGGCCGTGCGAACGCTGGTCGTAGAGCACCTGGTGGACGCGCGGGTCGAGCAGCTCCGCGAGATCGCGGCGCTGGAAGTGCCAGCAGCGGCGGTCCAGCGCGAACCCGTGCACCAGCACCACGGTGATGTCGGCGGCGCCACCGTCACCGGGGTCGACCTCCTCCACGGAGATCGGCACGCCGTCGTCCGCGGCCACGGTCGACTCGCGATCGGGCCGCAGCGCGCCTAACGGCTCGTCGGCGAGGCTGTCGGTGGCCGTCTTGCGCTCGTGCGACACCTTCGCCGTCTGCGCCACCGCGGCACCGGCGACGGCGGCACCGAGCGCGCCACCGACCCACCCGACGACCTTCCACACCGGCTTCACGTGTAGATCCTCCGCACCCGCGGCCGGTACATCCCGCAGACGATCTCGTAGTCGATCGTCCCGGTCAGCTCCGCCCACTCCGTCGCCGTCGGCTCCCCCCGGCTCCCGTCGCCGAACAGGACGACCTCGGCACCCTCGGCAATCTCGTCGTCCCCGCAGTCCACGACGATCTGGTCCATGCAGACACGCCCGACCACCGGGCGGCGCTTCCCCTCCAGGAGCACCTCCATCCGGCCGGAGAGCGCCCTCGGGACACCGTCCGCGTACCCGGCGGGCACCAGTGCCAGCGTCGTGTCCTTCTGCGCGGTCCATGTCATCCCGTAGGAGACCGACTCGCCGGCGGGGATACGTTTCGTGAGCGCCACGTGCGACCGGTAGCTCATCACCGGGCGCAGGTCGTGGCCGGTCGGCACCGGGTTCAGCCCGTACATCGCGATGCCCGGCCGGACGAGGTCGAAGTGCAGGTCGGGGCGCGTGAGGAGGGCGGCCGAGTTCGCGATGTGCCTCTTCGGGTCGAGACCGTGGGCCTTCGCCACCTCGTAGGCGTCGTCGAACCGCTTGGCCTGCAGGTCGACCGACGGGTGGCCGATCTCGTCGGCGCACGCGAGGTGCGACCAGACCGCGACGACCTCGTGCTTGCGGGCCTGTTCGACCAGTTCCGGCCAGTCGTGCGGCTGGCAGCCGTTGCGGCTCAGCCCGGTGTCGATCTTCAGGTGGATCCGGGGTCGCGCGTCGGCCTCCTCGGCCGCCTGCTCGACCCGGCGCAGGTCCGAGATCGACGACACGGACAGGTCGACGTCGGCCGCGACGCCGGCGGCCAGGTCCTCATCCGGTGCGTCGAGCCAGGCCAGGATCGGGGCGCGGATGCCGGCCGCGCGCAGCGCGAGGGCCTCCTGGGTGGAGCAGGAACCGAGCCAGGTCGCGCCGGCTTCCAGCGCCGCCCTGGCGACCTCCACCGCGCCGTGACCGTAGCCGTCCGCCTTGACGACGGCCATCGTCTCGGAGCTGGGGGCAAGGCTCGACAGCAGTGCGACGTTGTGCCGCAACGCACCGAGGTCGACAACCACTTCTGAACGGGCCATAACCTGTTCATCGTGCCATGACAGCCGCGAACAGGGACTATGGCGCAACTCGCACACGCCGCCACGTTCACCGTGCGCGAAGCACGGGCTGCGGTGGCACGGACTTTGCGACGCTGACGGCATGGCCGCACAGCAGATCTTCAGCGCAACCGCACACGCCTTCGCCGACCTGATGGACGCGCTGCCCGTCGACCGTCTTCCCGGGCCGGGCCTCGGCGACTGGACTTTGCGCGACCTGATCGGCCACACCGTCTCGGCCGGGCTCGTCAAGGTCACCGAGGCGCTCGACCAGCCGGCCACCACCGAGGACATCGCCACGCCGGAGGCCTACTACGCCCTGGCGAAGACCATCGACCCTGCCGTCCACCAGGCCGTCGTCGCTCTGTCCGGCGCGGACGCCGGGGAGTGGGGCGCGCGCCTGGGCGATCAGCCCGCAGGCCCGGTCCGGCAGTTCGCCGAACGTGCGGTCGCCGCCGTCACCGTCGCCGATCCGGACCTGCTGGTCACCACGTCGGCCGGCGGCATGCGACTGGCCCAGTGGCTGCCCACCAGAACGTTCGAGCTGGTCGTGCACGGCATGGACATCGCCATGGCGGCGAACGTGCCGGTCGACCTGCCCGTCGACGCGCTCGCCGAGTCGGCCGCGCTGGCCGCCCGGCTGGCAGCGGTCACCGGCGACGGCCGGCAGGTCCTGCTGGCGCTGACCGGCAGGCGGGAGCTGACCGCGGGCTTCTCGGTGGTCTAACGGCCTCGGATCGCACGGATCGCGTCCGGGATCGCCGCCATCAGCCCCGACGACGGCACCGGCGCGCCGTCAGCCGCCAGCTCCGCCGCCAGCACGTGCGCGTACGCCGCGTACCCGGCTGCCAGGAACGGGTCCACGCCGGCGGCGAGCAACGCGCCGATGATCCCGGACAGCACGTCCCCGGACCCGGCCGTCGCGGGCCACGACGAGGTCGCCGAGTTGACCAGCGCCCGTCCATCCGGCGCCGCCACCACGGTCCGATGGCCCTTGAGCAGCACCACGGCGTTGAACCGCTGAGCTGCCTTGCGCGCCGCCGCGACGCGGTCCGCGCCCACCGGTCCGGCCAGTCGTTCGAACTCGCGGTCGTGCGGGGTCAGCACTAGTGGGGTGTCCGGGTCGCGGGCGTCCCACAGCTCGGGGTGCTGGGCGAGCAACGTGATCGCGTCCGCGTCGGCGATCACCGGCACCCCGGCGTCCAGCACGAACCGCAGCACCTCCGCCGACGACGGTCCGGTGCCCATGCCGGGGCCGGCCACCCAGGCCTGGACGCGGCCGGCGTCGGTGATCGAGCCGGTGCAGATCGTCTCGGGCCAGCGTGCGCGGATCGCGTCCGCGGCGGGACCGGCGTACCGGACCATGCCCGACGTGGCCAGCACGGCAGCGCCCGTGGACAGCACGGCGGCGCCCGGATACGTCGCGCTGCCGGCCGCCACGCCCGTGACGCCCTGGGTGTACTTGTCGTCGGACGGGCCCGGCACCGGCCAGGCGATGTCCGCGCGGTCGAGCAGCACGAAGTCGGGGTCCGCCGGCCGCAGGCCGATGTCGACCAGCCGCACGTCGCCGCACTCGGCCAGCGCGTGCACCGGCTTCAGGCAGCCGAAGGTGACCGTCGTGTGGGCTCGCACGAACGGCCCGGAGATCTCACCGGTGTCCGGGTCGATGCCGCTCGGCAGGTCGACGGCCAGGATCGGCGCGCGAACCGAGTCGACCAGCGCGGCGGCGTCGGGGCGCAGCGGACCGCGTGCCGAGAGCCCCACGATGCCGTCGATCACCAGGTCCGGTGACCCGACCTCGGAGACGATCCGGCCGCCGGCGCGGCGGAAGGCCGCGAGCCCTTCGGCGTGCGCCTTGGCCGGGTTGAGCAGGACGGCGGACACCGCGACACCACGACGGCGCAGGAAACATCCGGCCCAGAGAGCGTCGCCGCCGTTGTTGCCCGCACCCACGAGCAACGTCACGCGGCGACGTCCGCGCAAAAGCCTGAGGGCGTGGGTGGCCACACCGAACGCGGCCTTGCGCATCAGCGAGCCCGGCGGGACCACCGCCATGAGCTCCTCTTCAGCGGACTTGACGCGTTCGGTGTGCCAGACGCCTCTCACTCACTCGACCGTAACGGACTTCGCCAGGTTGCGGGGCTTGTCGACGTCGTAGCCGCGGCTGCGCGCGATCTCGGCGGCGAGCACCTGCAGCGGGACCGTCGAGATGAGCGGCTGCAGCAGGGTCGGGACGGCCGGGATCTCGATCAGGTGGTCGGCGAACGGGCGCACGGTCTCGTCGCCCTCCTCGGCGATCACGATCGTGCGGGCGCCGCGGGCCTGGATCTCGCTGATGTTCGACACCAGCTTCGAGTGCAGGACGGCACGGCCCTTCGGCGACGGCATGACCACGACGACCGGGAGGTTCTCCTCGATCAGCGCGATCGGGCCGTGCTTGAGCTCACCGGCGGCGAAGCCCTCGGCGTGCATGTAGGCGAGCTCCTTGAGCTTGAGCGCGCCCTCCAGCGCCACCGGGTAGCCGACGTGGCGGCCGAGGAACAGCACCGCCTTCGAGTCGGCCAGCTCACGGCCCAGGGCGCGGACCTGCTCGACGGTGCCGAGCACGCGCTGCACGGCCTCGGGCATGGCCTCCAGCTCGTGGAACTCGCGGGCGACCTCGTCCGGGTACTTGGTGCCGCGTGCCTGCGCCAGGGCCAGGCCGACCAGGTAGTTCGCCGCGATCTGGGCGAGGAACGCCTTCGTCGACGCGACACCGATCTCCGGACCGGCGTGCGTGTAGAGCACGGCGTCGGACTCGCGCGGGATCTGCGCGCCGTTGGTGTTGCAGACGGCCAGCACGCGGGCCTTCTGCGCACGGGCGTGGCGCACGGCCTCCAGCGTGTCGGCGGTCTCGCCGGACTGCGACACGGCGACGACGAGCGTGTCGCGGTCGAGCACCGGGTCGCGGTAGCGGAACTCCGAGGCGAGCTCGACCTCGACGGGCAGGCGGGTCCAGTGCTCGATCGCGTACTTCGCGACGAGACCGGAGTGGTAGGCGGAACCGCAGGCGACGACGAAGACCTTGTCGACGTCACGCAGGTCCTGGTCGGACAGGCGCTGCTCGTCGAGCACGATCCGGCCGTTCGAGAAGTGGCCGCGCAGCGTGTTGGCCAGCGCGTCCGGCTGCTCCTCGATCTCCTTGAGCATGAAGTACTCGTGGCCGCCCTTCTCGGCGGCGCTGAGGTCCCAGTTGACCGTGAACGGCTTGGCGTCGGCCGGCTCGCCGTCGAAGTCGGTGACCTCGTAGCCGTCGCGGGTGATCACGACCATCTGGTCCTGACCCAGCTCGACGGCCTCCTTGGTGTGCGCGATGAACGCGGAGACGTCGCTCGCCACGAAGTGCTCGCCCTCGCCGACCCCCACGACCAGCGGGGAGTTGCGGCGGGCGGCGACGACCTGGTCCGGCTCGTCGGCGTGCGTGAACACGAGGGTGAACGCGCCTTCGAGGCGGCGCACGATCTTGCGCACGCTGGCAGGCAGGTCGCCCTTCGTGTCGCCCTCGGCGTAGGCGAACGCCACGAGGTGCGCGACCGTCTCGGTGTCGGTGTCGGACGCCATCTCGACGCCGAGGCCTTCGAGCTCGGCGCGCAGCGCGGCGAAGTTCTCGATGATGCCGTTGTGCACCACGGCGACGCGGTTCGTCGCGTCGCGGTGCGGGTGGCTGTTGCGGTCGATCGGCGCGCCGTGCGTCGCCCACCGCGTGTGCCCCATGCCGACGGTGCCCGCGAAGTTGTCGCGGCCCACCTCGTCGAGCCTCGTCTCCAGGTTCTGCAGCCGGCCCGCCTTGCGCTCGACGGCGAGGTCGCCCTCGTTGATGACCGCGACGCCTGCCGAGTCGTAACCCCGGTACTCGAGCCGCCTCAGCCCGTCCAGGACGACGTCGAGCGCTGCCCGGTGACCCACGTATCCCACGATTCCGCACACGGGAAACAGACTAGCTAGACCACGCCGCTAACCCTAATGAGTGGTGACGCGCTGTTTGTGCTGGTCAAAAGCCCGTATGGTGTAGACCAATCTCAGGTGTGGTGCGCGCGACAGGATCGACTACGGTTCACCCCATGGCTCGCCGCGTGATCACGCTGACCGCGAAACAGGCCCTGGAGCAGCTCAGCAGGCCCGGTCCGCACCCGGTGCTGCGCGGCGACCTCGCGCTCGTCGGCCTGCCCGGAGTGATCTTCACGCCCACCGCCGGTCTGGGCCTGCCCGCCGTCGCCTTCGGACACGGCTGGATGCAGCCCGTTCGCCGCTACCACGGGCTTTTGCGGCACCTGGCGTCGTGGGGCGTCGTCGCCGCGGCACCTGCCGTGGAGCGCGGGCCGCTGCTGTCGTCGCGGGTGCTGGCGGCGAACCTGCTGACCACTTTGGACATCTGCACCGGCGTGCGGCTGGGAACCGGGGACATCAGCGTCGACCCGGCCCGCCTCGCACTGGCCGGGCACTCGATGGGCGGCGGCGCGGCGGTGCTGGCGGCCTCGGAAGCCGATCACGTCCGGGCCGTTGTGACATTGGCCGCAACGGAGACCCGTCCGTCCGCACTGGACGCCGCGCGGGACGTCCGAGTGCCCGGCCTGCACCTCGCGGCCGGTGAGGACCGGATCGCGCCGCCGGTCGGGCACGCCGAGGCGATCGCCCAGGCGTGGGGCGGCCCCGTGCAGCTGCGGCTGCTGCCCAAGGCTTCGCACCTCGGGTTCACCGAGGGGCGGCACTGGAGCGAGCTCCTGCTCGACGGGCGCGCAGAACGGGGATCGCACAAGCTCGGGCGGGCCTTCGTGACCGCGTTCCTGCTGCGGGTGCTGACCGGTGAGCGCACGTACGACGAGCTGCTCGACGGCGATCTGAAGAACGCGAACCTCATCTTCCAGCGAGCGGCGCTGCGTCAGCGCTAGCGTGCTCCCCGTGATGCCGGGAGAGCAGAACCGAGGCTGGCACCAGCCGCAGCAACAGCAGTGGGGTCCGCCACCGCCGGCGCCGAAGCGCGGGAACTTCGCGCTGGCCGTCGTGGCCGCGGTGGGCGCGATCGGGGTCGCCGTGTACTGGGCGATCCTCGGCGTGATGCGGATCGTCATCGAACCTCCGCACGAGGCGGAGCCGGACGTCGTCGCGAGACTGCTGGCGAGAACTGGCGGCAACGGCGACCTGCTGGTGCCGTTGAGCATCGCCGACATGGTGCTCAAGCTGCTCGCGGCGGTGGTGCTGGTCTTCGGCGCCCTGCTGATCGTGCTGCGCAAGCTGCCCGGCGCGTTCCTCGTCGCCGGTGCCGTGCTGGTGGCCGTGCTCGCCGCCGTCGCCCACTTCCTCTACTACCACCAGCTCGGCTGGAGCGGGACCAGCGACAACTACATCGCGGCCGGGCTCACGCTCGTCGTCGGAGTGCTGGCGATCCTGCCGCCGGTGACCAACGCGCTGAAACCCGCCGCCCAGCCGCCGTTCCCGCCCCAGCAGCAGTTCCCGCCGCAGTACCCACCACAGCAGTTCCCGCCGCAGCAGCCGCCGCCCGGCTACGGACCGCCGCGCTGAGCACGACAACGCCCCCAGGTCGTCGGACCTGGGGGCGTTGGTCGTTCAGGAGAGCCAGCTCTGGTTGCTGAGGTCGTCGTCATCGTCGACGACCGGGCGCTGCGGCCGGCGTGGCGGCGGTGGCGGCTGGCGGACCGGCGGAGGCGGAGGTACCAGCGGTTGCTGGACGGCGGGAGGCTGGCGCACGTGCCGCTGCGGCGCCTCCGATGCGTTCATGAAGGCCTGCGACTGGGCGCGCAGCTCACGTTCCTGCCGTTCCCGCTCGATCTGCGCGAGCTCTTCCGCCAGGTCGTCGTGCGGTGCCGCGGTCTCGTCCTCCAGCCCGAAGGAGAGCTCCTTGTTGCCGTTCTTCTGCTGACCGTCGCCGCGCTGGTTGCGCGCCATCTCGCGCAACCGCTCGGTGAGCCGCTGCTTGCGGTCGGCGAACTTGTCGTGGCTCTCCTGAGTCGCCTTGGTCGACTCGTCGAACTTCTGCCGGACGTCCGCCATGCGCGACGAGTGCTCCGACTCGATGCCCGCGAGCTTCGCCTTGAACGCGGCGAGGTCGAGATCGCTCACCACTGACCACCCCGGTTGCCGTCATCGCCGCTGAGCACGCCCTGGGCGCCGCTCAACGGGTTGCTGTTGTCCTCGTCGAACAGCGAACCGGTGGTGCGCCACTGGCTCGCGCCGCGCTCGGTGTCGCCGCCCTGCTGACCGCCGTGGCCGCCGGCACCACCCATCATGCCGCCGCCGCCCATCATCCCGCCGCCCATCATGCCGCCGGCCGCGGGACCGGAGGTGGGCTGGCCGTGACCGTCCTGCATCGTCGGCAGGTTCGCGGAACCGGCCTGGCCCGCCTCGGAGGCGTTCGTGTCGAACGCGACGCCGTTGTCGCTGTGGGACGGCGTGCTCCACGCGCTGTCGGCCGGAGCCGATCCGCCGAGCACCGACTCGTGGCCCGACGAGCCGCCGCCGGTGAACGAGACGCCGGACGTCGACGTGCTGTCCGAGGCCACGGCGTGGGTGAACTGCGGCCCCTCGCCGGGGCCCCGGTGCTCGCCGACGTTCGGCATGATGCCGTTGTCCTCGATGTAGCTGCGGCCCATCGACTCCTGGAAGCGCTCGGCCACGTTCGGGGTCTCCTGCCCCGGCGGGCTCCAGACCTGTTCGGCCTGGGCAGGCATGGTCTGGAACTCGCCCTGGGCGGGCGCGGGCATCGTCTGGAACTCGCCCTCGACCGGTCGCGGAAAGTCCTGCTCTGGGAGGTTCAGCGGCTGGTTGAGCCGCTGGCCGTCGGCCATGCCGCCACCGGCGCCCGCCGGGTCGAGCTTGCCCTCAGCGCCCGCGGCGGGGTTGTCGTCCTCACCGAAGGCCACGCCGATCTGGTCGGGCGTGCCGTCGCCGTTGTCCGCGACCAGGTTGATCTCGCCGGTCTTCGGGTCGACCTCGGCGGTGAAGCTGACGCCGTCCTGCTCGATGTGGATCTTGCCGTCGGCGCCGACCTCGACCGGGATCGGGTTCGACTCCGAACCGGGCGCGCCACCGGGTGCCACGGGCGTGTTCCCGGCGACCGGTGCGTGCGTTCCCGGTGCCTGCGGGCCGCCCTGGGTCGCCGTGCCGGTGAGCTGGTTGGCCATGGCCGTGACGGCCTGCGTGCCGTTCTGGCCCATCAGCGCCTTGGCGGCCTCGGGGTTCTTGCTGAAGTCGAGGTCGTAGGTCTTCGGGTCGCCCTTGGGCGTGTCGATCGTCATCTTCACGTGCCCGTTCGAGTCGGGCTCCGTGACCTTGATCGTGTTGTCGCCCGCCTTCACCGTGACGGACTCGAGCTTCTCCTCGTGCTTCGGCTGCTGCTGCGGGTGGTCCGGCTTGCCGTCGCCGTCGAGGTCGTCGACCTTGCCGTCACCGTCGGTGTCGCCGGGGATGTCCGGCTTGCCGTCGCCGTTCTTGTCGAGCGGGTTCTCCGGCTTGGGGATCTCGGGCATGCCACCGCCCCCACCGCCGCCACCACCGGTCGAGCCGCCGCCACCGCCACCGCCGCCGCCGTGGTTCTTGCCACCGCCACCACCGCCGCCGTTGTCACCGGGCTTCTCGGCGGGCTTTTCTTCCTTGGCCGGGTCGAACGGCTTGGTGTTGATCTTGTCGATCTCGGCGCCGAGCGCGTTCCACGCGTCGTCGACGGCCTTCTTCGTGTTCTTGCAGAGGTCCTCGAAGTTCTTGTACTTCTCGCTGACGTCCTTGTGGAAGGTGCCCTGCAGCCACTCGCGGCAGCCCTTGCGCACCTCGCCCTTCCACACGTCGCCGTCGCACGCCTCGTCGTCGATCTTGATGCCGACGTACCCGGCAGCGCGCTTGAGCACGCCCTCGTCCTCGCTGTCCGCGGCCTGCACGATCTCGCGGATCTGCGGCGGCGTCTTGCCGGCGATGTCGAACGGGCTGCCCACCCCGTTCAGCACGGTGCTCGCCTTGTCGTTCACCAGCTGCGAAACGGTGTGGCACGCGAGGCGCGTCGCGTCGGCGATGTGGTTGACGCCGTCCGCGACGGCCGCCGCCTTCTTGGAGAAGTCGGCGACGAAGGCGCGGGAGTTGTCCGCGGCCTTGCCGTCCCAGGTCGACCACAGCTTCGACATCGACTTCTCGGAGTCGGCCTGCTGGGTGCGCAGATCGGTGGAGATCTGCCGCATCTCGACGATGTCCACGTCGATCTTGTGGAAGTCGATGTCGCGCTGCTCTTCGTAGAGCTTCTTGACGTTGCCGTAGTCGGTGTTGACGTCCGCGCCGACGCCGATGACCGACTTCGCCTCCTGGTAGACCGGGAGGAAGTTCTCGAAGTACTTGAGGCCGGGCATGCCCGCGTCGAGCAGCTCGTTGGAGTTGGCGACGCCCGCGCCACCGTCGGCGGCGCGCTGCTCGGACTGGTCCAGCGCGTCCTGGCCGGCCTTCTTGGAGTTGTTGTAGTCGTCGATCTTCTTCTGGCCGGCCTCGCCCGACTTCTTCGCGTCGTCGTAGGCCTTGTTCAGCCGGTCGTCCGAGCTGTCGGCCCAAGGCATCGTGTCCTTGAAGGCCTGCCACTGACCATCTCCCCAGGAGATGTCGTAGTTGTCGAGGTAGTCCTCGAGCTCGTCGTTGAACGTGCCGAACGGGTTGTCGCGGGCCTCGGTGGCGTAGTACGCCTGCAGCAAGGCCTTCTTCTGGTCAATGGGGACTTCGGGGTTGTCGCAGAGCTTCTTGACTTCTTCCCAGCTGGGCATCCGCGACTACCTTCCCTGCTTGTTGACCTTGGCGGCGTTGGCCTCTTCGGTCCACGCGTAGCCGTTGGCCGACTCGCGCAGCTTGTCCGAGAGGCCCTTCATCGCCGCGGAGTACGCGGCGATCGCCTCGCCCAGCTTCGGCAGGCCGGCGACGTACTTGCCCCCACTCGTCTCGTGCGCGCGACCGAAGTCCTTCGCGACCACGGAAGTGGCGGTGATCTTCGCCTTGTAGTTCTCGATTTCGGTCGCGATGCCCTGAATGGTCGTCGCGGACGACATCATTTCGCCGGCGTTGGCCTGAAAGCCAGACATGTGCTCCTGCCTCCCCTTGTCCCCGATCTGACGCAGTTCGGCTCAGCCGGGTTCCGCCATACAGTGCCAGCTCAGCTCACACGCTGACCTGCGCTCCGTGATGTCGGTTGCCTTAGTAAACAGCCATTCGGCGGCACCCGCCGATGATCACACCGGTCGGGTGCCGCCGCTGTCGGCCAGGCGGTCACCAGCCGCCCGGCGCGGGAGGCTGCTGCCCCTGCGGCGGGTACGGCTGGTGACCGGGAGGAGGCGGGGGCTGCGGGTAGCCCTGCTGCCCCGGCGGGAACTGCTGTTGCTGCTGGTACGGGTACCCCTGCTGCGGGGGATACGGCGGCTGCGCGGGCTTCTTCCTGGTGGTCAGCACGACCACCAGCACCACCGCGCCGACCACCAGGACGAGCAGGAAGATCAGCACCAACCAGATAGCCACGAGTCCTCCGAGATCCTCAGTGCACCGAGGAAACCACACCCGCGAGGCGCTGCGCGGCGGACTCCGCCTGTTCGTGGCTGGTGGCCTCGACCATCACCCGCACGAGCTGCTCGGTTCCGGACGGGCGCAGCAGCACGCGGCCGGTGTCACCCAGCTCGGCCTCGACCGCGGCCACCGCCTCGCTGACCGACGCGGCCTTGGCGACGGCGGCCTTGTCCGAGACCTTCACGTTGATCAGGACCTGCGGCAGGCGGCGCATCACCGCGGCGAGGTCCGCCAGCGACTTGCCGGTCTCGGCCATGCGGGCCATCAGGCGCAACGCGGTGAGCAGACCGTCGCCCGTGGTGGCGTGCGCGGGCAGCACCACGTGACCGGACTGCTCGCCGCCGAGCGAGAAACCGCCGGCCTTGAGGTCCTGCAGCACGTACCGGTCACCGACCGCGGTGGTGCGCAGGCGGATGTTCGCCTCCCGCATGGCGATGTGCAGGCCGAGGTTGCTCATCACCGTGGCGACGAGCGTGTCCTCGTACAGCTCGCCGGCGTCGCGCATCGCGAGCGCGAGGATCGCGAGGATCTGGTCACCGTCGACGATGTTGCCCTCGGCGTCCACGGCGAGGCAGCGGTCGGCGTCACCGTCGTGCGCGATGCCCAGGTCGGCACCGTGCTCGCGGACCGCGGCGGCCACGACGTCGATGTGCGTCGAGCCACAGCCGTCGTTGATGTTGAGGCCGTCCGGGGTCGCGTTGATCGCGATCACCTCGGCCCCGGCGCGGCGGTACGCGTCCGGTGCGGCCACCGACGCGGCACCGTTCGCGCAGTCCACCACGACCTTGAGGCCGTCGAGGCGGTGCGGCGTGACCTTGAGCAGGTGCTCGACGTACTGGGTCTCGGCGTCGAGGACGTCGCGGACCCGGCCGATCGCGGCACCGGTGGGCCGTTCGAAGCCCGTGCCCATGTGCTGCTCGATCTCGTCCTCGACCGCGTCGGGCAGCTTGTGACCACCCGCGGCGAAGAGCTTGATCCCGTTGTCCGGCATCGCGTTGTGCGACGCGGAGATCATCACACCGATGTCGGCGCCCAGCGCGGAGACGAGGTGGGCGACGGCCGGCGTGGGCAGCGCACCGACCCGCAGCACGTCCGCGCCGGCCGAGGTGAGGCCCGCGGTAACCGCGGCGTCGAGCATCTCGCTGCTCGCCCTGGGGTCGCGGCCGACGACGGCGACCGGGCGGTGGGAACGGTCGTGCTCGGCGAGCACACGTGCCGCTGCGGCGGCGACGGACATCGCGAGCTCAGGGGTGAGATCGGCGTTGGCGAGACCACGCACTCCGTCGGTGCCGAACAGGCGGGCCATGAATCCTCCGAAATGGACACACTGCGAGGCGGGAAAGGACCCGGAAAACACTGCGGGAGCAGCAGTTCGAGGTGAACTGCTGCTCCCGCAGGTACAGCTGTGGAGCTTGATTAACGCTTGGAGTACTGAGGCGCCTTGCGGGCCTTCTTCAGACCGTACTTCTTGCGCTCCTTGACCCTCGGGTCACGGGTGAGGAAGCCGGCCTTCTTGAGCGCCGGGCGGTCCTCGGAGTCGACGGCGATCAGCGCACGCGCGATGGCGAGGCGCAGCGCACCGGCCTGGCCGGTGATGCCGCCGCCACGCAGGTTGGCGATGACGTCGAAGGTCTCGGGCTTCTCGGTGGTGACGAGCGGCTCCTTGATGAGCTGCTGGTGCACCTTGTTCGGGAAGTAGTCCTCGAGGGCCTTGCCGTTGAGGGTGAACTTGCCGGTGCCGGGCACGAGGCGGACGCGGACGACGGCCTCCTTGCGGCGGCCGACGGTCTGCGCGAGGTGCGCGGCGCCGTTCAGCGAGGGCGCGACCACCGGCGCGGAGGTCTCCACGACCTCAGCCTCAGCGGCCTCGGCCTCGGGAGCCTCGACGACCTCGGCCTCGACCTCGACGGCCTCGACGGCGTCAGGGGTCTCGTTCTCAGGGGTGGTCACAGGAACTTCCTCGGTGTACTCGTCGCTCACTGGGCGATCTTCTTGATCTCGAAGGCCTGCGGCTGCTGGGCCGCGTGCGGGTGGTTCGGTCCGCTGTAGACCTTCAGCTTGTTCGCGATCTGACGGCCCAGGCGGTTCTTGGGCAGCATGCCCTTGATCGCCTTCTCCACCAGGCGGTCCGGACGCGTGTCCAGAACCTCGCCGAAGGACTGCTTGCGCAGACCACCGGGGAAGCCGGAGTGGCGGTACTGGAACTCCTGGTCCCGCTTCGAGCCGGTCAGGGCGACCTTGTCAGCGTTGATGATGACCACGAAGTCACCGGTGTCAACGTGAGGGGCGTAGGTCGGCTTGTGCTTGCCGCGCAGCAGCGTCGCGGCCTGGGTGGCGAGCCGGCCGAGCACCACGTCCTGGGCGTCGATCACGTGCCAGGTGCGGGTCACCTCACCGGGCTTCGGGCTGTACGTGCGCACGGATCTACCTCGTCGTCACTTGCGTCTGGGGTCACTGCGGCGGTTGCCCCAGACCGATCTTGGACGTGCCAAGCGGTGGTTCCGAGACAGGCGCGGCACACACGGGCGCCAGCTACCGCACAACAACGTAAGAAGATACCGGATGGGTGGTGCGGGGACCAAAACGGCCCCCTGTGAGCTGCCACCCCCGGACGTACGCGAGCCCCGGACCACGTGGTTCCGGGGCTCGCGAGGGTCTAGCGGCAGTGCGGCGGGTTCTAGCCCCAGCGCTGCGTGTTCTGCTGCTCGGCGTTGCGGTAGGCCTCGGCGGCCTGCTGCACGGCGGTACCGATGGCGGCGAGCACGGCCTGCAGGTCGCCCGCGGCCTGCGCCCACTTGGCCTGCGAGGCCTGGTACGCGCCCTGCGCGGAGCCTTCCCACGCCGCCAGGGTCTTGTCGACCTGCGCCTTGAGGTCGTCCAGCTGCTGCTGAACCTGCGAGGCGCCGCTGCTGATCTGCGAGCCGGCGCTCTCGATCTCGGCGAAAGTGGCCTTGATTCCGTCCATGATCAATCTCCCCTGGAAGTAGCTAAAGCTTGAAGGTGTGAAGCGTTGACGACGAGGTCAGGTCAGGCGAGACGGCCGGCGATGCCGCCGAGCGCACCCTTCTGCTCTTCCTCGTTGCGCTTGTAGACGTCCGAAGAGCTCGAGATCTGCGAGCAGATCTCCATCAGCGCCTCCTGCACCTTGTTCGCGTCGTCCTGGAAGCGCTCGATCAGCTTCTGGAAGGCCGTCGCAGCCTCACCCGACCAGGCGCTCGCAACACCGTCGGCGGCATTGCGAATTCCACGAAGCGTGCCCTGCGTCTGGTCGTTGACCTCGGAGATGTGCTTCGCCAGAGCGTCCAGGTCTGAAGGCGTAAGAGAGAAACTGGTCACGGGAGAGCCCCCTTGTCTAGAACTTCAGGCCGTACTTCTTGGTTGGTACGCCTCTTCCGACGAGGACCCTGCCACGTCGGTTCCACCCTGTCGCGACTTCTTTCGAAGTAGTTGCGCTAGTAAACGGTTCCGGGTGAAACCAGGTGTCAGTAAAGGATTCGCGACTGCGAAAAGTCCTCGTCATCGTCACTCACACGGGGAAGCTGACCACTCGGACCGGCGACGGCGACCGAACCGAGAGTGGCCGGCGGCTGCGTCTCAACTGGAGCCGGCACGGCCGCATCCGGCACCTCCACGACGGGCAGTCCGCGGTCTGCGCGGAACCCGGCGGCCGCCTCCCGCACGTCCGCCGAGGTGGCCCGAGCACCGGGTTCGCGGGTCTGCCTGGCCAGGTCACGAGTGCGTTCCCGCAGCTTGGCGTTGCGTTCACCGATCTCACCGGCGGCACGGCGGGCACGCGTGACGGCGGCTCCCACGTCGGCGCGGAACCGGCCAAGGGCCTCGGTGGCGGACATCGGCAACTCCCCTGACGTTGCTACTGCGGCTTGATGACCAGTGAGCGGACGATCTGCTCGCACGCGCTGCGGACCTGCGTCTTGCCCGCCTCGGTGGCCTGGCAACCCACGCTCACCTGAGCCTTGCGGGCGAACTGGATGTACCAGTCGACTGCGGAGCCGTTCACTTCTTCGCGATAGTGAACAACAACCTTGCCCGCGAATGTGGTCGCATCAGCAAATCCGGAGACCTTGCCCCCGTCACCCGCCCGCTTGTCGTATTGGTCCTTCAGTTCTTTGAGCGCGCGAGGGCGATCCACGTCACTGTCGTAGACAAGTGTTTGCTCCTGCACAGCAATGCGATCGACCGGTGAATCCGGGCCGGCGGTTTTGCGGTCAATCGGTTGCAAAAGCACCTGGCGGTCCTGCGGCGCGCCGCCCGTCTGCTCCCAGCCGTCCGGCCGGGTGAAGCTGTAGTCGTACACGGCGATCTGGTTCGCCGGCGGGTTCGGCTGCTGCGGCTTCTCGCGGTTCAGCCAGAGGTAACCACCGACCCCGGCCGCGGCGAGCACCACCACGACGCCGATCGCGACGAACAGGGGCGTCTTGCTCTTCTTCGGCGGCGGCGGGGGTGCGGGGAAGGTGGAGGGGAACTGCGCGACCGGTGGCGGCGTGATCCGGCGGGTGATCTTGCGGGTGGTGTCGTCGGTCACCCGGAGGTTGTGGGTGACCTCACCCGGACCGCCCTGCGGCTTCTGCGGCGCGACGCCGCCGGTCCGTTCCGGATCGAGGCTGACCGCCCGCAGCGCGCCACGGGCCACGACGGTCTCCGGTTGGTCGATGCTCGTCGGCACCACACGCGTGTGTTCGTGGACCAGCCGCGCGACCAGCGGAATCCGGCTCGACCCGCCGACCAGGAACACCCCGGCCAGCTGCTGGGGAGCGAGACCCGCGTCCCGCACGGCCGCACCCACCAGCGCGGCCGCCCGGCTCAGCGGCGCGGTGATCAGCTGCTCCAGGTCGGACCGGGTGACGTGCGCGTCGGGGAACGGCGGCGGCATCGGCACGTCGGTGTAGGCGTGCCGGGACAGCGTCTCCTTGGCGCCCCGGACGTCCTGCCGCAGCACCCGCCGCTTGCGCCGGTCGGCCATCTCACGGCCCTCGACGAGCTGCCGCCACGCCTCGGGGTCCTTGGCCGAGACCAGCCCGCCGACGTGTTCGAGCAACGCCTGGTCGACGTCCGCGCCACCGAAACTCGGGTCGCCCTTGGCCGAGAGCACCCGGAAGCTCTTGCCAGTGCGCGCCACCACACTCGCGTCGACAGTTCCGCCGCCGAGGTCGAGCACGGCGAGCGCGGCACCGTCCGGAACGGAATGGCTCGCGGAGTGGAAGACGGCGGCCGCGACGGGCTCCGGCACGAGCACCAGCTCACGACCGAGCCCGCGCGCGGCCTGAAGCAGCACGCGGGTGCGGACACTGCCCCAGTCAGCCGGGTGCGTCAGCACGAGCAGGTCGACCGGCGCCCCGCCACCGACCCGGCGCGCTTCTCCGACCGCACGGGTCAGCACCGCGCGCACGACGTCCACCACCGGCAGCACAGTGCTGCCCAGCAGCAACTCCCCCTCGTCGACGCGGCGCTTCGGGTGCGGCTCGTACCGGGCGGGGTCGACCGCGGCCTGGCGTTCGGCCTCCTGACCCACGAACAACGTGCCGTCGGCGGCGACGAACACGGCGGACGGCACCAGCGGCTGGCCGTCGAACACGACGACCTGCGGCTCCCGGCCGTGGGCCGAGACGGCGACACAGGTGCTCGACGTGCCGAAGTCGACCGCGACGTGCAGGCTCATGCACCTTCCCCTCTTCCGCGCACATGCTTACCCGATGCGGCACGGCCGGACGACACGGATGGCAAACCTCGGCTCACTCCGGTCCGGGTCCGAGCACCAGCGCGAGCTTCGCCTCCAGCCCCGCCGCGCGATCGTTGCCCACCGCCTTGGCCAGCTCCAGCGCCTGCTCCCAAGCCCTCACCGCGTCGTCGTGCCGCCCCAGCCGGAACAGCACCGGCGCCAGGTCCTCGTCGAGCGTCACGATCTGCCCGCGCACGTCCGAGAACCTGCGCATCCCTTCGAGGCAGCGCTCGAACAGCGTGGCCGCATCGTCGAGCCGATCCATCACCGACAGGGCAGCACCGATCAGCGCGTCCGCTCGTGCCGCCAGGTACTCGTCGCCGGCCGTGCGGATCGCCGACCGCGCCCGCTCACCTTCCTCGAGTGCCTCATGACAGCGACGGAGGTCGGTGAGCGTTCCGACGATGTTCAGCCGCGTGATGCATTCCTGGTTCGCCACACCGGCTTCGACCACGAGCGCAAGACTGCGGCGCTGGCAGTCGAGCGACTCCTCCAGCAGCCCGATGCGCTGATAGGCGTTGCCCATGTTGCTCAGCGCGGACGCCTCGGCAATGCGGTCTCCCGCCGCGCGCACGAGTGGAAGCCCGGCCGCGAAACCGCGCAAGGCGTCCTCGTACCGCTTGACGTCGACGTACAGCGACGCGAGCTTCACGTTGATCAACCCGCGCTCACGCGGAAGGCCCAGATCTCGCACCCGCTCGAACAGCGTGACGAGCTCCCGGCTGCGACGTCCCTCGATGCTGTCGTGTGTGTTCAGATAGATCGGAATCAGCTGGGCGAGCAGGTGCCAGCCGCGATCGACGGCCGCGTACATCGTCGCCGCGAGGTTGTCCCACTCGTTGCGACACCACGCGAGTGCGTCGAACCGGGTGTTGAACTCGTGCGGGACAACACCTGTTGTGATCTCGGCCGGCTCGAACGAATGCTTGACCCCGTGCCGTGCCACGGTGTTCTTGAGGGTGTGGACGTACCACTCGGTCAACCGCAGCGCGGCCGCCTCGTCGTCGCCGCACAGCTCGGCGGCGTAGTCGCGCAGCAGGTCGTGGAGGTCGTACCGGCCCGGTGAACGGGTCTGCACGAGGTGATCGGCCACGAGCCGTTCCAGCAACCGACGGGCCTGCGCCACGGTCACCCCGGCCAGCGCGGCCGCGGCACCGACGTCGAGGTCGGTTCCCGGGTGGACGGACAGCAGGCGGAACATCCGCGCCGGCTCCGGATCCAGCGATCGGTACGACCACGAGAACACCGCGCGCACATCGACGTCGTCGTAGTCGGTCAGCGCGTCGAGCCGCTCGGTGCGCAGCTCGGCGGCGAAAGCGTGCAGCGGGGTGTCCGGGAACCTCGCCACCCGCTCGGCGAAAACTCGCAGGGCGAGGGGAAGCCCGGCGCAGCACTCGACGATCTCGCGGACGGGCTCGGGTTCCGCGTCGAGCCGTGCGGCGCCCAGCACCACCGTGAGCAGTGCGTGGGCGTCGTCGTTGTCCAGTTGCCGCAACGCGACGCTCGTCGCACCGTGCCGCACCACGAGCGGGCGCAGCTGGTTGCGACTCGTGACGATCACCCGCACGGTGGCCGTGCCGGGCAGCAGCGGCAGCACCTGCCGGCTGGTCGCGGCGTTGTCCAGCATCAGCAGCATGCGGCGTCCGGCCAGCTCGGTCCGCAGCAACGCGTACCGCGCCTCCTCACTGGCCGGCACGTCCTTCACGCCCAGTCCCAGCAGCAGGAGCTCCGCGGCCTGACTTGGGCCGACCGGCTGCGCCTCCCGGTCGAAGCCCCTCAGGTTCAGGTAGAGGTCACCGTCCGGGAAGTCGTGCCGCACCGAGTGGGACCACTGCAGCGCAAGGGCTGTCTTGCCGACGCCTCCCGCGCCGTGCACGACCGTGATCCCGTTCTCCTCGCCCAGCACCGAGAGCTCTTCGTCGCGGCCGACGAAATCGGGCACACCGGCCGGCAGCTGCCGTGGCACCGCACGGCGATCCACGTGGGAGACGTCCGCGCGGAGGATCTGCTGGTGCAGGTCGCGCAACGCCGGGCTCGGGTCGACGCCCAGCTCGTCGGCGAGCCGCTCCCTGATCTCCTGGTACGCGATGAGCGACTCGGCCTGTCGGCCGGAGCGGTGGAGCGCCAGCATCAGCTGCTGCCAGAACGTCTCCCTCAGCGGATGCTCGTCGACCAGGGATCTGAGCTCCGCCACCAGCCCGGAAGCGTGGCCCCGGTTCAGGTCCGCGTCGATCCTGCGTTCCAGGACGACGAGGCGTTCGTCGACCAGCGGCGGCACGTCGTCGCGGTGCAGTGCGTCGGACCTGACGTTGCCGAGCACCGGGCCGCGCCACAACGCGACGGCCGCGGCGAAGTCGCCGGAGCCCGCCAGCGCGCGGAACCGCAGCAGGTCCAGCTCGTCCTGACCGATGTCCGCCAGATAACCACCACTGGCCGTGCGCACGCAGTTGGCGGCGCCGAGCGACTGCCGCAACCTGGTGACGACCATCTGCAACGTCTTGTGGGCCCGGTCAGCCGTGCGTGGTTCGCCGTCCCACAACCGGTCGACCAGTTCGTCGACGGACACGAACTGGTTGGGGCGCAACAGCAGGGTGGCGAGCAACACCTGGCTCCGTCCGGCCGGGACCGAGACCGGCTCGCCGTCGAGCAGCACCTCAAGGGGCCCGAGGACGCGGAACTCGACGCTCATCGCAGGGCCTGCAGCCGTGCGGCCAGCCCGTCCGCGCGGCGGTCCTTCACCGCGCGCCAGATGTCGAGGGCGCGCTGCCACTCCACCGCGGCCTCTGCAGGCCGCTCCAGCCCGATCAACGCCTCACCGATCAGCACCAGCCCGTCGGCGACCCCCTCGGTGTCACCGACCCGTCTCATCACGTCCACGACCGCGCGCAGCTCCGGCTCGGCCTCGCCGTACCGGCCCAGGCCGACGAGCGCCTCGGCGCGGAAGCCGCGGATCCTGGTGACGAGGTACTCGTCACCGATTCGCGCGGCGAGGGCCGTCGCCCGGTCGATCTCCCGCAGCGCGTCCTCCCACCGCTTGTCGTGGATGAACCGGCTGGCGAAGTTGGCGTGCGCCACGAGCTGCATGTAGGCGTCGTCGATCTCGATCGCGATGGCGAGGGACTCGCGGAGGACGGCGTCCGCTTCTTCGCGCCGCCCGAGCTTGCTGTAGAGCTTGGAGAGGTTGGCCAGAGCTCCCGCCACCGAGATCCGCTCGCCCTCCGCTCGCAGCAGCGGCAGTCCGACGTCGTAACAGTGCAACGCGTCCTCGTGGCGTCCGACGAACTCGTAAAGCCCGCCCAGCTTGGTGTGGAGGATGCCCTGCTCGCTCACCGAACCGAAGCCGCGCACCGCCTCGAAGAGGTCGACCGCGCTGTGCCAGTGGGTGTTGTCGACGACGAGGTAGCTGTGCAGGTGAATCGAGATCACCAGGGCGTGGCGCCGCCATCCCCGTGCGATGGCCGCGAACGCGATCGCCTTGAGGCCGGCCCACTCCTGGCGGCGCCACCTGAGCGCTTCCGACCACGACGAGAAGTCCTGCGGCACCACGCCGGACGTCACGGCGGACGCGCGCACGATGATCCGCGCCGGGTCGCGGGACGTGGCGTTCTCCAGCGTGTGGACGTACCACTCGGTCAACCGCAGCGCCGCTTCCTCGTCGTCGCCGCACAGCTCGGCCGAGTACGCCCGCAGCAGGTCGTGCAGGTCGTACCGGCCGGGCGTCCGCGACTGCACCAGGTGATCGGCGACCAGGCGTTCCAGCAGACGGCGGGCCTGGGCGACGGTGACGCCGGCGAGCGCGGCCACCGCGCTGACGTCGAAGTCCGCGCCCGGATGCACCGACAGCAGGCGGAACATCCGCGCCGACTCCTCGTCGAGCGCGCGGTAGGACCACGAGAACACCGCGCGCACGTCCACGTCGTCGAAGTCGGTCAGGGCGTCGAGCCTGGCGCTTTCCAGCTCTGTCACGAACTCCCGCAGCGACACGCCGGGAAACCGGGAGACGCGTTCCGCGAAGACCCGCAACGCCAGCGGCAGACCGGTGCACCGCTCGGCGATCTCGCGCGCGGCCTCCGGTTCGGCGTCGAGCCGCTCGGCACCGAGCACGGCGGCGAGCAGCGTGCGTGCCGCCTCGAAGTCCAGCTGACGCAGGCTGAACGCGGTGGCGTCGTGCTGCGACACGAGCCCGCGCAGCTGGTTGCGGCTGGTGATCACCACCCGCACGCCGGCGGCTCCCGGCAACAGCGGCAGCACCTGGCGTTGCGAGGCGGCGTTGTCGAGGACCATCAGCACGCGCCGGTCGACGAGTGTGGTGCGCAGCAACGCGAACCGCGCGTCCGCACCGGCGGGGATGTCCTGCACACCCAGGCCGACCAGCAGCGACTCCGCCGCGGTCGCGGGGTCGATCGGTTGCGCCTCGGGGTCGAACCCGCGCAGGTTCACGTACAGGTCGCCGTCCGGGAACCGGTCCCGCACCTGGCGTGCCCACTGCAGCACCAGGGCGGTCTTGCCGACGCCGCCGACGCCGTGCACGACCGTCACACCGCGCGCCTTGTCGAGCAACCGGAGTTCCTCGTCCCGGCCGACGAAGTTGCGCACGCCGGCCGGCAGCTGGCGCGGCACCTGCCGCCCGCTGACCGACACCTCCGCGCGGAGGATCTGCTGGTGCAGCTCCTGCAGCGGCCTGCCGGGATCGACGCCCAGCTCGTCCGCGAGCTTCTCCCGCACCTTCTGGTAGGCCGACAGCGCCTCGGCCTGCTGGCCGGCGCGGTACAGGGCGAGCATCAGGTGCCGCCAGAACGACTCGCGCAACGGGTGGTCGGCGACCAGCGACTTCAGCTCGGCCACGAGCTCACGGCCGAGGCCGCGGTCGAGGTCGGCCTCGATGCGCAGTTCCAGCGCGTCGAGCCGTTCGTCGGCCAGCCCGGCCACGTCGTGGCGGTGCAAGGCGTCGGACTGGACGTTGCAGAGCACCGAGCCGCGCCACAACGCCGACGCCGCACCGAGGTCACCCGAGCCCACCAGCGCGCGGAACCGCAGCAGGTCGAGCTGGTCCGGTTCCACGACGGCCAGGTAGCCGCCGGGGCGGGTGTGCACGCAGTTGGCAGCGCCCAGGGCCTTCCGCAGCCGGAGCACCGTCATCTGCAGCGTCTTGTGGGCCCGGTCGGCGGTCGGCGGTTCGCCGTCCCACAGCCGCTCGACCAGCTCGTCGACCGGCACGAGCTGGTTGGCGCGCAACAACAGCGTCGCCAGCAACGCCCGGCCCCGACCGGCCGGCACCTCGACCGGTTCTCCGTCGAGCAGCACCTCGAGGGGCCCGAGCACGCGGAACTCGACGCTCACCATCCCCCTTCCACCTGGCCAACGAGTGTGGCAGCCGCTGACAAGTCTGCCGAAGCCGTGACGGGATCAAGAACGCCGGAGGATGACGGCGCGCCGTCTCAAGGCCTGCTACATCGCCGCCACGCTGGGTCGGAGGTGTCATAGGCTCGCCGCGTGCAGGGGACGGAGTACCGCGTGCTCGGGCCGCTGGAAGTGCTCTTCGACGGCAAGCCCGTGCCTTTGCCCAGCGGCAAGGGCCGGGTGCTGCTGGCCACCTTGCTCCTGCGCGCCAATCAGTTCGTGTCCACCGACGAGCTAGTGACACGGCTGTGGGACGACTCGCACATATCAACCGATCGGGTGGCGAAGACGCTGCAGATGACCGTCACCCGGCTCAGACAGGCACTCGGGCCCGCGAACTGCGTCACCACCAGCAGCAACGGTTACCTCGCCGAGGTCGACAACCTCGATCTCCTGCGGTTCCGCTCGCTGGCGGCCACCGATCCGCACAGCGCGCTGGCCCTGTGGCGCGGCCCGGCACTGCAGAACGTCGTCTCGGACGCCCTGCACCGGGAGGAGGTGCCCGTTCTCGCCGAGGAACGGCTCGTGGTGCTGGAGCGACGCATCGAGCAGGATCTCGACGACGGGCACGCGGCCGACCTCGTGCCCGAGTTGAGGGCGCTGACCGCGGAGCACCCGCTGCGCGAACGCTTCTGGGCGCAGCTGATGATCGCGCTCTACCGCTCGCACCAGCAGGCTGCGGCGCTCGAAGCGTATCGGCAGGTCAGCAGCCTCCTCGCGGACGAGCTGGGGATCGATCCCGGCAGCCTGCTGCAGGAGGTGCACCAGTCGATCCTGCGAGCCGAGCCGACGGGCGGCTCCACCCGGCCGGACACCGCGGTGCCCAGGCAGCTGCCTCCCGACCTGGCCCGGTTCACGGGCCGAACCGACGACCTCGCCGCGCTCGACCGGCTGCTGCCGTCCGACCAGGCCGGACAGGCCGTGGTCATCTCCGCGATCGCGGGTTCGGCGGGCGTCGGGAAGACCGCGCTCGCCGTGCACTGGGCGCATCGGGTGCGCGACAGGTTCCCGGACGGGCAGCTCGCGGTGAACCTGCGCGGCTACGACCGTGAGGATCCGGTCACCCCTCACGACGCGCTCGGCCAGCTGCTGCGCGGACTCGGCCGGTCCTCGAAGGACATTCCCAACGAGACCACCCAGCGCATCGGTGAGTACCGGTCGCTGCTCGCCGACCGCCGCGTTCTGGTGCTCCTCGACAACGCTCGGACAGCCGACCAGGTGCGGCCGCTGCTGCCCGCGGGCGGCCGGTCGGTCGTGGTGATCACCAGCCGCTCCGACCTCCGCGGCCTGGTCGCGTTGAACGACGCGAAGGTGCTGAAGCTCGGCGTGCTGCCGCTGAACGAGGCGATCCAGCTGCTGGAGAACGTGATCGGCACCGACCGCGCACGGGCCGAGGCCGAGGCCACCGCGGAGCTCGCCAGGTTGTGCGCCTGCCTACCGCTGGCGTTGCGCATCGCCGCGTCGTTGCTCGCGAGCGAACCTCATCTCCGGGTGCGAGATCTCGTGGACCAGCTCGACACCGAGAACCGGCTGGCCGAGCTGGAGATCGGCGACGACGAGGACGCAGCGGTCAGGGCCGCGTTCGACCTCTCCTACACGGCTCTCGCCCCGGAGGAACAACGGATGTTCCGGATGATCGGGCTGGCCCCGCGGGCGGACCTCACTCCGCAGTCCGCCGGGGCACTGCTGGGTGTGCCGAGCGGACGTGCGTTGAAGCTGCTGCGAGTGCTGGCACGAGCCCATCTCGTCGAAGAGCACGCGCCCCAGCGGTTCTCGCAACACGATCTGCTCAGACTGCACGCGCGGGAATGCGTGGCAGCCCAGGAGCCCTCCGCTGAGCAGCGTGCCGCCGTGGTGAGGTTCCTCGACCACCACCTCCACTCGGTGGACAGCGCCGACCGCGTGATCCGCAGGAGCCGGATGGAACTGCCGCTGACCGACCGCGAGGACGTGGTCGAACTCGTCGGGTTCCGCGACAAGGGCGACGCGATGTCCTGGTTCAGGACCTGGCACGACATGCTCCTGGAGCTCTGCGAGTTCGCGCTGGCGCACGGGCACCTGGAGCACGCGTGGCAGATCCCGAGCGGGATGTGGGGCTACCTCATCGCGGATGGCAGCACCGAGGACTTCCTGCGCCTCAACACGATCGCGCTCGATGCGGCACGACAGCTCGGCAATCGGTACGCAGAGGCGTCAGCGCTGCACACGCTGGGATACGCACACCGGAACACGGGCAACTTGGAGGAGTCGCTCCGCCTCCTGCACGAGGCACTGCGGCTGCGCAGGGACATCGGTCACACGCAGGGAATGGCCAGCACATCCGGCACGCTGGCCGGCACCTATCGCGCGATGGGGCGCTACGACGAGGCGCTGCACCACGACCGCCAGCACGTCGAATATCGCAGGATCATCGACGACGGCTTCGGACTCGGCACCGCGTTGAACTCCCTCGCCTGGACCCTGGTCGTCATGGGCGACTACGAGGAGGGCGCGAGAATCGCGGACGAGGCCGCCGACGTGTTCGCCGCTCTGGGCGTCACGGACGAGGTGATGCAGGACACCAGGGCGAAGGCGAAGTACGGCATGGGAGACCTGGACGGTGCGGTCCGCGTGTACCGCGAGATCTTCGCCAAGTCGCTCGATCACGTCAGCAGCGCGGCTCGTGTCGAGATCCTCCTCAACGGTGCGGAGGTGCTCGGTGTCGCAGGTGACAGGCCGGCCGCGTTGAGGTGTGCACGCGAGGCGTTGTCCGTCACCGAACACACGAAGCTCAAAGGTGCGGACAAGATCCGCGAGCTGGTGCGAGAACTCGAAGGCGGCTGACCGCGGCGGTCCTCGACCGTCGTCACAACCCCTCCAGCAAGGCAGTGATCTCCTCGGCGTGCTTGCCGTCCAGGTCGCGGCAGGTGGTGAGCGCGCGCCGCCAGGCCTCGGCAGCGTCGTCTGGGCGCCCGAGCCCGACCAGGAACTTGCCGAGGTCGCGCAACCCCTCCGCGGCACCGGCGACGTCCCCGAACTGGAACGACACCTCGATGGTCGAGCTCAGCTCCGACACCGCCTCGTCGAGCCGGCCGACCTGGCCGAGAATCCTCGCGTGCAGCCCGCGCACGTTGGCGCGCATGAACTTGTCGTCCAGGTCCTGCGCGACGACGAGCGCCCGCTCGCTCTCCGCCAGCGCCTCCTCCAGCCGGCCGGCCACCCGCAGCTGCAGGGCGACGTTGGCGCGAGCAGCGCTCTCGTAGTACGGATCCGCCAGTTCGAGAGCGATCTCCAGGCCGCGCCTGGCGCAGTCGACGGCGTCTTCCGCATTCCCCAGTCGCCGGTGGACGCCGGCCATGTTGATCAGTGAAGCCGCCTCGGCCACCCGTTCACCCGCCTCGTGCGCGAACCGGAGCCCCTCGTCGAAGCAGCGCAGCGACTCCTCCAGCCGGCCGACGTCGTCGTAGACCGCAGCCAGCTTGAGCAGCATGAAACCCTGTTCGCGCGGCGTGCCGTGCGACCGCGCCACCTCGAACAGACTGATCGCGTCGTTGCACCGGGTCTTCGTGAACAGCAGATACGAGTGCATGTGGGCCGCGACGACCATGCCGAGGCGTCCCCAGCCGCGGGCGATCGCCTGGTGCGCCACGGCCTGGAAGTTGTCCCACTCCTGCCGGACCCAGGCGAGCGCGTCGGACCGCGACGAGAACTCCCGCGGCACCACCCCGGACGTGACCTCACCCGCTCGCGTGAGCATGCGCGAACCCTCGTGCGTGGCGGCGTTTTCGAGCGTGTGGACGTAGAACTCGGTCAGCCTCAGCGCCGCCGCCTCGTCGTCACCGCACAGCTCGGCGGAGTACGCGCGCAATAGGTCGTGCAGGTCGTAACGGCCCGGTGTGCGCGATTGCACGAGGTGGTCGGCGACCAGCCGCTCCAGCGTTCTGCGCGCCTGGACGACGGAGACTCCCGCGAGGGCGGCGGCCGCGCTCACGTCGAGGTCAGGGCCGGGATGCAGGGACAACAGCCGGAACATCCGCGCGGAATCGTCGTCCAGTGCCCGGTACGACCAGCTGAAGACCGACCGCACGTCCACGTCGTCGAAGTCGCTCAACGCGTCCAGCCGCGCACTGTCCAACTCGGACACGAACTCCCGCAACGAGATGTCCGGGAAGCGCGCGACCCGTTCCGAGAAGACCCGAAGGGCGAGCGGCAGCCCGGCACAGCGATCGGCGATCTCGCGGACGGCCTCGGGTTCGGCCCGCAGCCGCTGCTCGCCGAGCACGGCCGCGAGCAACGCCCGTGACTCGTCGAAGGCCAACTGCCGCAGACCGATCGCCGTGGCGTCGTGCCGCGAGACGAGCGCGCGGAGCTGGTTGCGGCTGGTGATCAGCACCCGCACCCCGGCGGAACCGGGCAGCAGCGGCACCACCTGACGCACCGAAGCGGCGTTGTCGAGCACGAGCAACATCCGCCGGTCGGCGAACTCGGTGCGCAGCAGGGCGAACCGCGCGTCCTCGTCCGCCGGTACCGCGGTCACGCCGAGCCCGACGAGCAACGTCTCCGCGACCGCGGCGGGGTCGAGCGGCGCCGCCTCCTGGTCGAACCCGCGCAGGTTCACGTAGAGGTCGCCGTCCGGGAAGCGGTCGCGCACCTCGCGCGCCCACCGCAGCGTGAGCGCCGTCTTCCCGACACCGCCGACGCCGTGCACGACCGTCACCCCGCCGGGGCCGTCGAGCAGGCCGAGCTCCTCGTCGCGGCCCACGAACGTCTGCACCCCGCCGGGCAGCTGCCGCGGCACCTTCGCGCACTTCGGCACGTCGGCCCGCAGGATCCGCTCGTGCAGGTCCCGCAACGCCTCGCCGGGTTCGACCCCCAGCTGTTCGACCAGCTCGGCCCGCACGTCCTGGTAGGCGTTCAACGCCTCGGCCTGCCGCCCCGACCGGTACAACGCGAGCATCAGCTGCCGCCAGAACGGTTCCCGCAACGGATGATCGGCCACCAGCGACCGCAGCTCGGTCACCAGCTCGCCGGCCAGGCCGCGTTCGAGATCGGCCTCGATCCGCCGCTCCAGCACCACCAGCCGCTCATCGGCGAGCCGCCGCACCTCCGCCCGGTGCAGGGCGTCCGAGGCTACGTCCACGAGCACCGGCCCGCGCCACAACGCGGCCGCCGCCCCGAAGTCACCGGAGTCCGCCAGCGCCCGGAACCTCAGCAGGTCGAGCTGGTCGGGTTCGACGACCGCCAGGTAGCCACCGGGAGCCGAGCGCACGCAGTCCGCCTCGCCCAGCGCGACCCTCAACCGCCGCACCACCATCTGCAGAGTGGCCTTGGCGCGGTCGAGCCGCGGCGGAGTACCGTCCCAGACGAGGTCGATCAGCTCGTCGACCGGCGCGAAGCGGTTGGCCCGCAGGAGCAGCGCCGCGAGCAGCACCTGGCACCGTCCAGCCGGGACCGTGACGGGCTCGCCGTCGAGCAGCACTTCCAACGGCCCCAGCACGCGGTACTCGGCTCCCACGACATCTCCCCAGGTCACCGGCAGTGTAGACGCGGTGTGATCGCTGTGTGAGCGAAGTGTGAGCACAGTACGGCAGAGTTCTCCTCAGCGGTGCTGGTGGCGCAAGACCTGGGGGGCCACCAGCACCGCTCATCAGTTCTCAGGCAGCGCCACGTGACCGAAGTGTGAGCCCGGTCGGCAACCCTGATGACTGGCCGGTCCGCCGCAGTCACCTCCCTCTTCACTGTGGTGGGACCGGCCTCCTCAGCCCATCCGGGCCAGGACCTCGCGCACGTCGTCCGCCTTCGCGAAACCGAGGTCGTCGTACAGGGCGAGCGCGGCGAGGTAGTGGCCGCGGGCCGCGTCCAGCTCGCCCAGGTCCCGCTTCATGTCGGCCAGCCGGACCAGGGTGTCGGCCTGGTAGTGCCGGTACGACAGCGCGCCCTGCAGTTCCACCGACCTGAGGTAGTTCGCCTCGGCGTCGGCGTAACGGCCGAGTGCGCGGTAGATGCTGCCGAGGGTGTCGTGGTTCGAGGCCACGGCGGTGTCGAGCTCGTCGGGCACGAGCTCCAGGAACATGTCGCGCGCCCGCACCGCCCAGACCGCCGCCTCCTCGTGGTCGCCGAGCTCGTGGTGCACGAAGCCGAGCGAGGCCGCGACGCTGGCGATCTCGATCTGGTCGTTGCTGGTGGAGGCGACCTCCAGGGCACGGGACAGCGGTTCGAGGGCGTCGGCGTAGCGGCGTTGGCGGCCCAGCAGGTAGGCGAGGCCGCGCAGGTCGTTGGAGAGGCCGATCGGGTCGCCCAGCTGCGAGTCCAGCGCGACGGCCGTTCTGAGCTGCTGTTCGGCCTCCTCGAACTGCTGCTCCGGCACCAGGAACGACACCAGGCCGCGCCGGGACCGGCACTGTCCTTCCAGGTCGTCCGCGCGGAGTGCGGCGGCGATGGCGAGGCGTTGCAGGCGTTCGCCCTCGCGCCACCGGCCGGTCGCGAGCAGGAAGTGGCGGATCGCCCACACCGTGCGCCACACGTGGCCGTCCAGGCCCGCCTCGCCCGCCGCGGCCACGGCCGGGCCGAACACCGCGCGTTCCGCGGCGAACCAGTGGTCGGCGTCGCCGGTCGTCTCGAACGTCAGCACGACGGCGCCCGGTGCCGGGGGCGGCGTGGTGATGGGCTGGCGCAGCGGGTCCGACTTGGCGACCGCGGCCAGTGCCGAGTGCAGGAGGTGGTCGAAGATCCGTTGCCGGGCCTCGGACCGTTCTGCCGACGACAGCCGCTGAGCCGCCTCCTCCGCCGCGTAGGACCGCATCAGGTCGTGCAACCGGTAGCGGTCGTCCTGGGAGGTGATCAGGCTGTACCTGGCCAGTTCGTCGAGCGCCTCGACCGCCGGTGCCGCCATCAGGCTCGTCGCGGCCGGCACCGTCACGTCCGGGCCGGGGTGCAGGCCGAGCAGCACGAACAGCCGTGCCGCCGCCGGGCTCAGGCAGCCGAACGTCCACGAGAACACCGCGCGCACGCTGGTCAACGGGTCGTCGGTGTCCAACGCGTCCAACGCCGCGTGTTCCAGCTCCTCGACGAGCATGCCCAACGGGTGCTGGTCGAGCGTTGCCCGTGCGGCCACCACCGCCAGCGCCAGCGGCAGCCCCGCGCACAGCTGGACCAGCCGCGTGGCCGCGTCCGGTTCGGCCGCGATCCGGTCGGCGCCGACGCGTCCGCCGAACAGCACCATCGACTCGGCCGGGTCCAGGACGTCCAGGCCGAACGCGTGGCCGCCGTCCGCGACCAGGCTGCGCAAGCGGTTGCGGCTCGTGATCACGGCCAGGCTGCGCGACCCGCCGGGCAGCAGCGGGCGCACCTGGGCCACGTCGCGCACGTTGTCGAGCAGCACCAGCACCCGCCGCCGCGAGAGCAGCTCGTGGTAGCTGTCCAGCATCGCCTCGGTGCCGAGCGGGATCTCGTCCGCCGGCACGCCGAGCGCCAGCAGGAAGTCCCGGGCCGCGCTGTTCGGGTTCACCGGCGCGCCGGTCGGGTCGAACCCGCGCAGGTCGGCGTAGAGCTGGCCGTCGGGGAACCGGTCGGCGATCCGGTGCGACCACTGCACCGCGAGCGAGGTCTTGCCGATGCCGCCGCTGCCGTTGATCACCACGACCAGGTGGCGGGACCCGAGCACCGCGTCGAGCCCGTCCAGTTCGGACTCCCGGCCGACGAAGTTCGGCAACGCGGTCGGCAGCTGCCTGGGCACGTGGTGCCGCACCGGCGCCCTCGGCACGTCACCGGCCAGCACCTGCTGCTGCGCGTCCCGCAACCGCGGCCCCGGCGTGACGCCGAGCTGGGCGTTCAGCACGGCCGCGACCTCGTGGTACGCCGCGAGCGCGTCCGCCTGCTGGCCGCTGCGGTGCAGCGCGAGCATCAGCTGCGCCCAGAACACCTCGCGCAACGGGTGCTGCGTCGTGAGCACCCGCAGCTCCGGCACCAGCTCCGCCGCGACGCCCCGCGCCAGGTCGGCGTCGATCCGGTGTTCCAGCGCGGTCAGCCGTTCCTGGACCAACGCGGGCACGGCGTCGCGGTGCAGCGACTCCGACGTCACGTTCGCGAGCACCGGTCCGCGCCACAACGCCGTGGCCGCGGCGTGCTCACCGGCGTTCAAGTGCGCGCGGAACCTCAGCAGGTCCAGTTGCCCGGGATCGACCAGAGCCGCGTACCCGCCGGCTCCGGTGCGCACGCAGTTGGCCGGTCCGAGCGCCTGCCGCAGCCGGGTGACGACCATGTGCAACGTCTTGCCCGCCCGGTCCAGACTGGGCGGCGCGCCGTCCCAGAGCCGTTCGACGATCTCGGAGGTCGGCACGAACTCGTTGGCGCGCAAGAGGAGTGTGGCGAGCAGCACACGGCACCGGCCGGCGGGCACGGCGACCGGGGCGTCGTCGAGCAGGACCTCCAGCGGCCCCAGCACGCGGTACTCGACTCCCACGCCGTACCTCTCCCCCCGTGGTGACGAGCGTCGAGTGTATGGGCGCGCACTGTGACCGAAGTGTGAGCGCCACCAGGCAGAGTGGTGATCAGCCGGAGGACGAGAGTGACAACGAAGGTTTGGGGGGTGTCACGATCGTCGGCCCTCCTGCCGGACCGCCCCTCCCCAGTGGGTCGGTTCGGACGGAGATCCGGTCATGGGGGAACCGGACAGTCCCCTGCTGTTCGGTTGGGCCCGCGGCTTCGGCTGCGGGCCCTTTTGCTTGCCCGCGAAACGCACGCGGGGACCTTTCGTACTCGTGGAGAGTACGAAAGGTCCCCGCGTGCCGTGAGCGGTTGCTCAGTCGGGCTGGATCCAGGCGAACTGCATGCGCTGCTGGCCGTGCTTGCGGGTCACCATCGTGCCCCGGCCAGGAGGCTGCGGCGACGGCTTGAGGTTGCCGACGATGTTGCCCTCCTCCTTCGAACCGGAACCCACGAAGATCGGCGCCGAGATCTCCTTCAGCTTGCCCATCACCGGGTCGTACATCGCGCGGGACGCACCACCCATGCGGCGGACCAGGACGATGTGCAGACCGACGTCCTTGGCCTGCGGGATGAACTCGGCCAGCGGCTGCAGCGGGTTCGCACCGCCCTGCGGCGCCACCAGGTCGTAGTCGTCGACGACGATGAACACCTCGGGACCCGTCCACCAGGACCGGTTCTTGAGCTGCTCCTGCGTGACGTCCGGGCCGGGCATGCGCTTGGTGAGCGAGCCGCGGACCTCCTGGATGTTCTGCGTGAGCTGGGTGCTCGACACCGCGTAGCTCAGCAGGTGGTCGGTGTCGATGAACCCGAGCATCGTGCGGCGGAAGTCCGCGAGCAGGATCAACGCCTCCGCGGAGGTGTAGCTCGTCATGATGCCGCGGACGATCGTGCGCAGGATGTTCGTCTTGCCCGCCTCGCCGTCGGCCAGCGCGAAGAAGTGCGGGTCCGCGTCGAAGTCCATGTAGACCGGCGCGAGCTCGTCCTCGTTGACGCCGACCGGGACCAGGTGGCCTCGGTTCGGGTTGTGCTGCTGGACCTGAGCCATGAACTGCGCGTAGTCCAGCAGGTCGGGCAGCATCCGGACCTGCGGGGCGCGCGGGCCCTGCCAGGCCTGGTTGAGCTTGTTGCTGAGGTCCTGGACACCCGCCGAGACGGTGGTCGGGTCCTGCAACGTGTCGATGCGCGGCAGACCGGTGAGGAAGTGCAGCTTGTCGCCCGTGAGACCGCGGCCGGGACGACCGGGCGGCACGTTGACCGCGACCTTGCGGTCGATCTCGGACTCGCTCGGGTCACCGAGCCGCAGCTCGAACCGCGTGCCCAGCAGGTCCTTCATCGCGGGCCGGATCTCCGCCCACCGGTTGGCGGCGATGATCACGTGCACGCCGTAGGACAGACCCTGCGCCGCCAGCGCCTGGACCTGCGGCTCGACCATCTCGAACTCCTGGCGGAAGTTCATCCAGCCGTCCACGATCAGGAACGCGTCACCGAAGTTGTCGTCCTTGATCTCACCGCGGCGCCTGCGGTTGCGGAACTCCGACATCGAGTCGATGCGCTGGTCGCGCCACCGCAGTTCGCGCTCGGTGATCAGGGTCTGCAGCTCGGCCACCATGCGGCGGACCTTGTCGACGTCGAGACGACCGGCGAAGCCACCGACGTGCGGCAGGTCCTCCATCGAGGCGAGCGTGCCACCACCGAGGTCGATGCAGTAGAACTGCGCCTCCTGCGGGGTGTGCGTCAACGCCATGGACGCGATGATCGTCCTGAGCAGCGTCGACTTGCCCGACTGCGGACCACCGACGACCGCGCCGTGACCGGCGGCACCGGAGAAGTCCGCCCACAGCAGGTCGCGGCGCTGCTCGAACGGCTTGTCGACCACGCCGACCGGGATCTGCAGCGTGCTGTTGCCGGGGAAGCCGGGCGACGTCAGACCTCGGTCGGGCGTCACGTCGAGCGGCGGCAGCATCGTGTCCATCGTCGGCGGCTCGTTGAGCGGCGGCAGCCACACCTCGTGCGCGGGCGGGCCCTGACCGACGAGGCGGTCGACGATGAGCTCCAGCTGGGTCGGCTCGTTCGCGTCCTCCTTGGGCGCGGCCGCGACGGGGACCGGCTCGATCGGCCGCTCCGGCTCCTTCGGGATCTCGATGAAGTCCGGCACGAAGAACCGCGGGCGCTTGTCGCTGCGGACCGCCACCGACTCACCGGCGGACTGCATGCCCGACGGCCGGTAGGTGCCCGAGACGTAGAGCGCCTTGAACCTGGTCAGCGGCATGCCCTGCACGCTCAGGTAACCCGAGCCGGGGATCGGCGGCAGCTCGTAGGCGTCCGGCACGCCGATCGCCGCACGCGACTCGGCCGCGTTGAACGTCTTCAGACCGATCCGGTACGACAGGAACGTGTCCAGACCGCGCAGCTTGCCTTCCTCGAGTCGCTGCGACGCGAGCAGCATGTGCATCTGCAGCGACCGGCCGACGCGACCGATCTGGAGGAAGATGTCGATGAAGTCCGGCTTGGCCGTCAGCATCTCGGAGAACTCGTCGATGCAGATGAACAGCGCGGGCAGCGGGTCGAGCTGGGCGCCGTTCTCACGGGCCTTCTCGTAGTCCCAGACGTTCTTGTAGTTGCCCTTCGCCAGCACCTCCTGGCGCCGCGACACCTCACCGGCGATGGCGTCCTTCATGCGGTCGACCAGGGTGAGGTCGCCGGCCAGGTTGGTGATCGTCGCGGCGACGTGCGGTGCCTTGTCCAGGCCGAGGAACGTCGCACCACCCTTGAAGTCGACGAGGATCATGTTGAGCGCCGTCGACGAGTGCGAGGCCAGCAGGCCCAGCACCAGGGTGCGTAGGAACTCCGACTTGCCGGAACCGGTCGCGCCGATGCACAGGCCGTGCGGGCCCATGCCGTCCTCGGCCGCTTCCTTGATGTCGAGCTCGACCTGCTGGCCGTGCTCGCCGATGCCGAACGGGATGCGGTAGCGGTCGCGCTTGGGCCGCGGCCGCCACGCCTGCTGCACGTCGAACGTGATCGGGTCGCCGGGGATGCCCATGAACTCGAGCAGCGGCGGGTTGTTGTTCATCGCCAACGGGTCTTCGCCGCCGTCGCCACCGACCTCGCCGGCTGCGCCCATGCGGTAAGGCGAGAGCCTGCGGGCCAGCGCCTCCGACTCCACGATGGACAGTCGGTCCGGCGCGCCGAACCACTCGACACCGCTCGCGGAACGGGCACCGAGCTGGTTGTTCTCGACGACCAGGCGCAGGCCGCGCCGGGCGGTCAGGTTGCCGAGGCACTCGGAGAGGTCGATCAGCGTGACGCCGACCAGGCCCTCCTCCAGGATGATCATCTCTTCGCGGCTGATGTCGCCGTCGTCGATGACGATCACGATGTGCGGCTGGTCGGGCGGCGGCGGGGCGTTGCGGGTGAACCGCTGCCGGTCGCGCAGGTTCTCGTCCAGCATCGCCTCGATCTCGGCGAGCGAGTTCGCCATCATGCGGCGCTGGCCGATGCCGTCGATGTCGGTGGGGTGCTGCACGTGCGGCAGCCACTTCGCCCACTCCCACAGCTGCTTCGTGCGGCCCGCGCTGACGATCGCGATCAGCAGGTCGTCGGGGGCGTGGAAGGTGACGAGCTGGGCGATGAGGGCACGCGCGAGGTCGCGGCGGTCCTCCATGTCACCGAGCAGGCCGACCGCGGCGAAACCGCGCAGTGCGATGGAGATGGGCAGGTCGGGCACGAGCGAGTGGGCGCGCACGAACCGGCGCAGGGCCAGCGTCGCGATCGGCTCCAGCTCCTCGACCGGACCGGTCTGCGGCGGCACCAGTCGGGTGGCGAGGCGCTGCGAGCCCCGTCCCGCGCGGAGGTGGCAGAAGTCGGGGTCGTTCTGGCGGCGTTCCCACATGCGCCGGGTGGTGGCGAGCGACCACAGCATCTGCGGGTCCGGGTGCACCCACTCGCGTTCGGCGCGCTGCTCGTCGGCGGCCTCGCGGGCGCGGTCGCGCATCTGGCCGAGGTACCGCAGGTAGTCCTTGCGGTCCTCGTTCATCTCGGCTTTCTTCTGGCCCTTCCCGGAGCCCATGCCTCCCGCCATCATGCCGATGGTCGAGATCATCATCATGCCGGGCATGATCATCGACGCCGGCTGCTTGTTGGAGTACATGAACATCATTGCCATCATGCCCACGGACGCCAGGATCATGACGACGGGCATCGCCTTCATCATGATGTTGCCGGGGATGATCCGGGGGACCTCGGGTGGCGGCTCGAGGTGGACCTCGCCGCCGGGAGGCCGGGGAGCAGCAAGGCGTGCCGTTCGCTTGAACTGCAGCGTGCTCAACTGACAGGCACCTCTTCGACTCTCGTTACGCCACCAGTAGCAACCGACACTATTGCGCATCTGCGCGCGCCACGAAGGTGGGTCTGGAAAAAACCCAGTCGAACGTGTTCTGCGAACAACACGTGCAGAGGGTGCCGGTGCGGCCATACTAGGGCCGCCCGGCGACCGTCCGAGTGGACCAATAAGGTCGGGGCGAAGTTACAAGTGCTGATCTGACTTAGGGGGCCCTGGTGGCGACCGGTACGACGGTGTTCAGCCGTGTCACGGTGGTGGCACCTCGAACGCGTATCGACGTCGCGCTGCCTGCCGACGTGGCGGTGGCCGATCTCCTGCCGATGCTGCTGGACATGGCGAGAGAGGCCACTCCGGACGGCGGTGTCCGGCACGGCGGCTGGTGCCTCGCCAAGCTCGGCGACAACCCGCTCGACCCGGCGCGCACGCTGGCGTCGCTCGGCGTCGTCGACGGTGAGCTGCTGCAGTTGCGCCGCCGCAACGAAAACCCGCCGCCACCGCTGTACGACGACGTCGTCGACGCGATCGCGGAGTCCGATCCGGACTCGTTCCGGCCGTGGACCAAGGAGACCGCGCAGAAGTTCGGTCACCTGGCCGGCGCGCTCGCGCTGATCGCCGCCGCGGTGGCCCTCTTCCTGTCCGGCCCGATCACGACCGGGGACAAGGGCAGCGGGCTCGCCGCCGCCATCACCGCGGGTGTCGCGGCCATCGCCGCGCTGGCCACCGGCGCGACCATCGCGCGGGCGTACCGGGCGGCGTCGACGGGTGTGCTGATCGCCGCGTGCGGTTCGCTGCCGATGGCGTTCGTCGCGGGCTTCCACGCGGTGCCCGGGGTCGGCTTCAACCCGAAGATGCTGCTCGCCTCGGCCCTCATGATGATCTTCGCGTGGGGCGGCATCCTGCTGATCGGCCAGGGCATCACGGTGTTCATCGCCGCGGCGACCAGCGGCACGATCGTGGCGCTGGCGTTCCTCGTCGCGACGTTCGTCGACCACCCGCTCGCCGGAGTGGCCGCCGCGAGCGGCGCGGTGGCGCTCGCCGCGCTGTCGATGCTGCCCAGGCTCACGCTGCAGCTGGCCAAGATCCCGCCGCCCGTCGTGCCGACGAACGCCGAGGACCTCAAGGAGGACACCGGTTTCCCGGAGTTCGCCGTGATCGAGCGGCGCACCGCGGTCGCGCACGAGTACCTGACCGGCATGATCATCGGAACGGGCGTCGTGGCCGCGCTGGCCGCGATCGTCGCCGCGTCCGCCAACACGATCTGGGGCCCGATCTACGGTGTCGTCGTCGCGATCGTGCTGATGATGCGCGGCCGGGCGTACGCGAACGGCGCGCAGGCCGTGGCGCTGCTGTCCACCGGCATGTTCGCCAGCGCCGGCATCCTGCTCGGCTGGCTGATCGACTCCGACGAGTTCAACCGCATCGTCTTCGTGTTCGGCACGCTGCTGATCCTCGGCGCGGGCGCGCTGGTGCTCGGCGTGGTCTTCCCCGGCCAGCGGTTCTCGCCGCCGTTGCGCCGCACCGTCGACATCGTCGAGGCGGTCCTGATCGCCGCGGTCGTCCCGCTGGCGCTGGCCGTCATGGACCTGTACTCGGTCTTCCGGGGGCTGATCACGCTGTGAGGACCGGCATCAGGCGCACCACGGCGGCAGCGACCGCCGGACTGCTGCTGCTGACGGGAGCGCTGCCGCACGCCTCCGCTCAGCCGTCGTCCACGTCGGCCGCGGCCAAGTCCTCCAACTCGGTTCCGCCGGAACTGCCGCCGAACACCGATCCGCCCAAGGACGAGGGGAAGCCGGACGTCCTCTACAAGCGCACCTCCAAGGCGTGCGTGGAGTCCGACACCAAGAACGAGCTGATCAAGTACATGCCGTGGGGCCAGGTCTACCTGAACCTGCAGCAGGCGCACAGCTTCGCCACCGGCAAGGGCATCAAGATCGCGATCATCGACACCGGTGTCGACCCGCGCAACCCGCGCTTCGGCAACCGCGTGACCCCCACCGGCGAGTACGTCGACCAGTCCGGTGGCAAGAACGGCACGGACGACTGCGACGGCCACGGCACCGAGGTCGCGGGCGTCGCGGCGGCGGCCAAGACCGAGGGCGACTTCGTCGGCGCCGCACCGGAAGCGGAGATCCTGGCGATCCGCCAGACCAGTGACCGGTACGAGTACAAGGACCAGGGCGAGCAGCGCAACTCCGCCGGCAAGGTCGGCACCCTGGCCCAGGCCATCGTCCGCGCGGCGAGCAAGGGCGCCAAGGTCATCAACATCTCGCTGACGAACTGCAGCGCCCCCAAGCTCTTCAGCGACGACGACCGCAAGCTGCAGGCCGCGATCAGGTGGGCGGTCGACGTCCAGGACGTGGTGATCGTCACCGCGGCGGGCAACCTCAGCACCGAGGCGGGCTGCCCGAAGCAGAACGACAACCTGGACCCGAGCAACGTCAACGTGGTCTCGTCGCCGGCGTGGTTCGCCAACGACGTGCTGTCGGTGGCGTCGATCGCCCGCTCCGGCGCGGTCTCGTCGTTCAGCGTCTGGGGCCCGTGGGTCAGCATCGCCGCACCGGGTGAGGAGATCATCTCCGTCGACCCCAAGGGCACCGGCCTGACGAACTCGAACGTCACCGCGCAGGGCGCGAGCGACATCAAGGGCACCAGCTTCGCCTCGCCGTACGTGGCCGGCATCACCGCGCTGGTGCGCCAGCGGTTCCCCGATCTCAGCGCGCGCCAGGTGATGGACCGCCTGAAGGCCACCGCGCTGCACCCCGGCAACGTGTCCGGACGGGACAACAAGGTCGGCTACGGCATGATCAACCCGGTGGCGGCGCTGACCGCGGTGCTTCCCGCGGAGGCCAAGGGTTTCCAGAAGCCGCAGCCGAAGGAGATGAACACGACCGTCACGCCGCCGCCCGGCACCGACTGGCCGCCGATCATCGTGGCGCTGTCGGGCATCGGCATCGGCGGCGCACTGCTGATGCTGACGTTGTTCGTGCGCAACTCGATGAACCGCAGGCGCGGCCGCCCGGTGTAGTCCGCAGAGCCGCAAGCGACGAAGGGCTCCTTCTTCCACGTGGTGGAGGAAGGAGCCCTTCGTCGTCAGTACAGCTAGTCCTCGCCGATCGTCTGCGGGGCCGCCTTCTTCGGCTTGCCGAGCAGGTCGTCGATCGAGCCGGTGATCCGCTGCCGCGGCTTGTGCTCCTTGTCGCCGCCCTGCTGACCACCCTGCCCGCCCATCATGCCGCCCATCATCGGCATGCCGCCCGTCATACCGCCGGGCGCGGCCCCAGGACGTCCACCAGCGGCCGCGGCGGCCGGGGCCGCACCGGTACCCCTCTCCGGGGGCGGAGGCTGCTCAGCAACGCCGGTGGCGCCGCCGAACTGCATCTGCTGCGGCTGCGCCGCGGACGCGGCAGGGGCACCGACCGAGCCGACGCCGCCGGCACCACCGCCGCCACCACCGGTCGGCGGAACCCCGCCCTTGCTCGCGGTGGCCGTGTCGGACGCCTTGGCCGGTTCGGGTGCCGGCTTCGGCTCCGGCTTGGCCGGCGCGGCGTAGGTCCAGTCCTTGTCGGGATACTGGTGCTCCATCCGCACGGCGCCGAAGTGGCCGCCGTCGCCGGAAACCCCGTCGCACAGCTTGAGAAACGCCTCCAGGACCTGCCGTGCCGAGTCGTGCAGCTCGCGCACCGGGTCCTTGAGCTCCTCGATGTGGCTGATCGCGCGCTGGTCGCCCTCCACGGGCAACGCCGCCGTGCCGGACACCGAGTCGGCGGCGTCGGCGAGCACGTGCGCCATGTCCTGCACGATGCCGTGCACCGCGTCGGCGGTCTCCTCCAACGCGTCCGCCATGGCGTTCATCGCGTCGGACATGTCGCCGCCCGCGAGCCCCACCTTGCGCATGTGGTCCATGAACGCGTCGGCGTCCTTGCCCTCCCACCGCGCGTCGAGGCCACCGAGTGGTGCCGCGATGTGCTTGGTGACCGCCTCGGTCACCTTCGCGGCCTTGCGCCAGCGCTCGGCTTCCTCGCGCAGGTCGTTCCAGTCGCCCACGAGCGGGTCGAAGAAGTCGTGCACGAGGTCCACGACACCGAGCTTGCGACTGACCCGTGAGAGGTAGTCGAGCTCGGGACCGACCTCGGCCGCGATCTGCCTGCCGTCCTTGGCCACCACAGCTCCCCCTACCGCCGATCGGCCTTCTTGATGAGCTGCAGGGCTTCTCGGTCGTGGTGCCCGTGCTCCGCGGCAACGGCGTGCAGGCCCTTGGCGGCCGCGTCGAGCGTGTCGCAGGCGCGGGCGAGCTGCGAGTTGAGCAGCTCGGCCGCACGCGCGTAGCCCTGGGCGGTTCCCAGCGTCGCGCCGATCTCGCCGAACGACTGGGGGCGCAGCGGGGACACCTTCATGGCGTCCCGCACCCGCCGCAGATCGTCCGTCGTGCCGTCGATCCGGTCGGCGTACTGCTCCAACCACTCCGGATCGACGGAGATGCGACCGGCCACGACTGTCCCCCTAAGACACTTCCGAGTGCATTTGCCGTGAATCCGACGATGAGGCACCCGGAACGGTTCCGCTACTTCTGGGTCGCCTGCGGATCCTTGATCTGGCCCTTCTGGGCCGGGTTGATCGCGTCGTAGCTGCGGTTCGCCTCGTTCTTGTTGAGCTGCGGGCCCATCGGCAGCAGGCTCAGGATCTGGTTCGGCGCCGGCGGGAAGTTCCCCTCCAGGCCCAGCGCCGCCGCGGTGCCGGCGTCCGGGATGCCGTAGCGGACGCCGCGGCCGGTGACGATCTGCACCGGGCCCGTGCCGTAGTCGCCGAGGCTCTGGCTGGCCCGCACGACCGCCTGCTTGCCGGGCAGCATCATGAACTCGTCGATGATCTCGCCCGCCGCGCCCGGCGTGTTCAGCTCGACTCCGGACATGTCCTTCGGACCGGGCAGCTTGGAGCCGATCGTCACCGAGATGTGCTCGGCCTTGTTGTCCGCGGTGTAGTTCTCGGCCTTCCAGCCCAGGCACACGACGGTGTTGTTCGGGTTCGCCTCGAGCGTGGTCGGGATCTTGGTCGGGTAGGACTCGAGCTTGAGCGGGTTCTTCGGGTCCTTGTGGTCGGTGATCGCGTTCGGCGAGAGCTCGATCGCCTGCTTGTTGTTCGCGTAGGACCAGCGCAGCAGGTCGCCGACGGTCTCGTCGACGGTCTGGAAACCGTCTTCCAGCGCCACCATGAACTCGTCGCCGGCCTGCCGCTCGACCCGGACGACGTCACCGATGTTGACCCTCGTCTCGGTGACGTAGGTCGCCTGCTTGCCCTGGTTGGCGATCACCGGCGCGGCCAGCGGAGCCACCTCGGGGATCGCGTTCAGCAGCGCCGTGCTGATCGCCCGGGGCCGCTTGTTCTTGATCTTCAGCGCGTTCAGCACCTTGTCGTTCTTGGGGTCCACCTCCGCGCGGACCGTCGACGACGAGATGTCCTTGAGCTGCTGGGGCTTGCGGTAGATCAGGTACGTCTTCTTGGCGCCCCCGCGCTGCTGCACCAGCACGGCCTCGTCACCCAGTTCCGGGTTGCCGCCGCTGACGCCCGCGATCACGGTCGTCTTGATCTGGTTCTCCACCGCCTGGTCCTCGCGGAACTTGTCCAGCTGGAGGGTGTCGCAGACCGACCACTGCGCGTCGATGCGGAGATCCGCCTTGGGCAGCACGTCCGGCGCGTCCGGCAGACCGGTGAGCCTGCCGCGCGGCAGTGCCGCGAGCGTCGCCTCGCTCACGAGCTTCGGCTCGCCGCCCGCGACCTGGTTCTGCCCGCTGTTCGCGGTGCCACCCGGCGCGTCACCGCCACCGGACTGCTGGTCGGGGTTGTTGCGGGAGTACCAGAGCAGCCGGGCCGAGGCCAGGTTCGTCATCGGGATCAGGCGCCTCGGCGAGGCGTCGACCACGTAGACCTGACCCGTCTCCTTGCTGATGGCGATCTGCGTGTTCTCGTCCAGCCGCGGTGCCGGGCTGAACACCCCGTACACGAGGAAGCCGAGCAGACCGACGACGCCCAGGACCACACCGACCGCTGTCGCGCGAGAGTGGCTGCGCATGGGGTCATGCAGCATCACCGCGTCTCTGCGGACCAGTGCGGACTGCATCCGCCGCAGGACGAATTGGTAGGCCTCGACGTGTGACTTGGTGGTGGGTGTTGATGCCATTCTCGGCTCGCTGCTCTCCCAGTCGCGGTACGGTTCGGCAGGATAGCCGGACGCAGGTTGCTCCGTGGGCCGGTTCGCCAAGCCCACCGACCATCGAGGGGAAAGAGACCACAACGGATGTCCGTGACCACTCCACATCCGCCCCGGCCGAACCCAGGGATGGCACGGCCGCAGGGACCTGGGGTTCCTGGCCAGCAGGCACCTGTGCCTCCGCGTCCCGTCGGGCGTGTCCGGCGCAGAGGTGCCGGAGTCAGCCTCGGCTCTCTGCCCGTCTCGAACGTAGTCACGATCGAGATCGGTCTCGCCATCGCACTCCTCGTTCTCACCCTCATGGGCGTGAAAACCTCCGGCGGCGCCCTCAACGTCGTGTCCGTGTCGATCGCCGGCGGTGTGCTTCTCATCGCACTGATCCTGGCGTTCACCCGATCGCGTGGTCGTTGGCTGACCCAGTGGATCGGCGTCCGGCTCCGCTACAGCTTCCGCTCGCACAGCCGCACCGCGAAGCGCGTCGAGCCGCAGGAGTCCAAGCCGGGTGACGACGAGATGCAGGTGCTCGGCCCCGAGGACCCGCGCGTCGCGCTGCTGCGCCTGGCGATCCCGGACCTGGTGATCGCGAAGGGCGTCGACCACGAACGCCGCCCGCTCGCGCTGTCGTGGCACGACGGCGTGTGGACGGCCGTGCTGCTGGTCGACCCGACCCCGCCGCTGATCTCCCCGGTCGGCTCGGCCCCGTCGCTGCCGCTCGGCGCGCTGGCGCCGTGCCTGGAGGACCGCGGTGTCGTGCTGGACGCGATCACCGTGATCTGGCACTGCTACCCCGGCAGCGCGGCACTCCCGCCGAACTCGCCCGCGGTCAGCTCGTACATGGAGGTGCTCGGCCCGCTGCCCGCGGCCGCCCGGCGCACCACGTGGATCACGGTGCGGCTCGACCCGCGCCGGTGCGGTGACGCGATCCGGGAGCGCGGTGGCGGCGTCGTCGGCGCCCACCGCGCGTTGATCGGCGCGTTGTCCCGCGTCCGCAACGCCTTGGAGTCCGCGGGCGTCACGATCCGCCCGCTCGACTCGGACGAGCTGCTGCGCGCGGCGATCTCGTCCGCCGAACTGACCGCCGCCGTCGGCAACACGAATCCCGTGTCGCTGCGCGAAAAGTGGTCGGGCGTCACCGCGGGTGGCGTCGGTCATGCGAGCTACGCGATCACCGGCTGGCCGTCGAAGGGCCTGAAGGGCAACCTGAACGCGCTCACGGGCGTGCGCGCGCTGTCCTCGACCCTGGCGATGTCGATCTCACCGTCCCGTGAGGACGGTCAGGTCTCGCTGCGCGGCCTGGTGCGGGTGAGCGCCCGCACGCCGAGCGAGCTCGACCGCGCGGAGGACCAGTTGTCGAAGCTGAGCGACAAGCTCGACATCACGCTGACCCCGTTGCGGGGCATGCAGCTCGCCGGCCTGGCCGCGACGCTGCCGCTGGGAGGTGCGGCATGAGCTCGTCCCGTCTGCTCGACTCGCGCGGCCGCGGCTCGGTGGCACCGGAGTTCCTGGTGTCGCCGAACATGCTCGACCTGGTCAGCCCGAGCGGCGACCGCGGCGGCATGATGCTCGGCCAGGGCACCAAGGGCGAACCGCTCACCGTGTCCGTGCTGCGCCCCACCCCGACCCGCATGGTGGTCGTCGGCGGCCTGTACCTGGCCCGCCAGATCGCGCTGAGGGCCATGGCCACCGGCGCGTGGATCATCATCGCCACCGGCCGCCCCCAGGCCTGGCAACCGGTCGTGCGCGCCGCGGGCCAGGGCCCGGACGGCCGCCCGTCTCAGCTGGTGCAGCTGCGCCGCCTCTCCCCGGCGGACCTGCCGCGCCCGACGGAGGACATGCCGTTGCTCGTGATCCACGACGGCGGCCACGTCCCGCAGGAGCTGTTCCCGCCGCGCGCACCGTGGCAGACCACGATGTACGTGCTGCCGTACCTGCACCCGCAGGCCTCGTCGACGGCGAACAACGCGGACCTCGTGCTGCTGCAACGCCTCCCGATGGGCCAGGCCCAGCTGGCGGGCCAGATGTGGCGCCTGCGCCCGCAGATGTTCCAGCAGCTGACCCAGCTGAAGGACGACCAGGTCATCGCGATGGGCCAGGACATGTGGGCGCACCTGCGCCTGTACACCACCCCGGCCGAACAGCAGATCCTCGGCGCCGTCCGCCGAGGCGATTGAGACGCTCGGCGAAATAGACGAAACTTGCGCCCCGAACGGTGAACCGTTCGGGGCGCAATTGCGTTGTCCATAGCTCAGCGGAACCAATTAATTCACATGGCCCGCAAATCTGTTGATTCGCCATACGAAGGTACTTTCGTGGACCTTCTTGTGCGAAATCCGTCTACGCCACTAAGAAAACTCTCACCTGCACGATCCTTCGACGAGGGAGCACGCTGCTATGGGTGAATCGTGGGTCAGACGAGCGGCAGGGATCGGACTGGTGGCGAGCACGGCGCTCGCCCTGTCGTCCGTCTCCGCCACCGCTGCGCCCGAGGGGGAGATTCGTAACCTCGGTGCGTCGAACGCGATCAAGGACAACTACATCGTCGTGCTGAAGGACAACGGCACGAGCAGTGTGGAGAACCTCAGCGCCAAGTACAGCGCAAAGGTCACGCACACCTACAAGTCCGCACTGCGCGGCTTCTCCGCCGAGATGTCCGAGACCCAGGCGAAGCACCTGGCAGCAGACCCGGCCGTCGCCTACGTCGAGCAGGACGGCGAGGTCCACCTCACCGACACGCAGTCCCCGACCCCGTCGTGGGGCCTGGACCGCATCGACCAGAACGCCCTCCCCCTGGACAACAGCTACACCTACCCGAACCGAGGCGCAGGCGTCACCGCCTACATCATCGACACGGGCATCCGCTTCTCCCACAGCGACTTCGGCGGCCGTGCCGTCTCCGGCCGCGACACCGTGGACAACGATGACGACGCCACCGACTGCCACGGCCACGGCACCCACGTCTCAGGCACCGTCGGCGGCACGAAGTACGGCGTCGCCAAGGACGTGAAGCTGGTGGGCGTCCGAGTCCTGAACTGCAGCGGCTCCGGCACCTTCGCAGGCGTCATCGCCGGCATCGACTGGGTGACCGACCAGGTCACCAACAACCCGGCCAACAAGCCCGCGGTGGCCAACATGTCCCTGGGCGGCGGCGCCAACGACACCGTGGACGCAGCCGTGAAGCGCTCCATCGCGGCAGGCGTGACCTACGGCCTGGCCGCAGGCAACGACAACGGCGGCAACGCCTGCAACACCTCCCCGGCCCGCACCCCGGAAGCCATCACCGTCGGCTCGACCGACCGCACCGACGCCCGCTCGTCCTTCTCGAACATCGGCACCTGCCTGGACATCTTCGCCCCGGGCCGCGACATCACCAGCGCCTGGCTGACCGACGACAACGCCACCAACACCATCAGCGGCACCTCAATGGCCACACCTCACGTAGTGGGCGCGGCAGCGGTGTTCCTCGGCTCGTCCCCGACGGCAACCCCGCAACAGGTCCGCGACGCCCTGGTGGACAACGCCACCTCCGACGTCGTCACCAACCCAGGCACCGGCTCGCCGAACAAGCTCCTGCACATCACCGGCACCGCCCCGGGCAACCCACCGGGCCAGTGCCCAGCGGTCACGAACAACACCCGCACCGCCATCCCAGACGCCGACACCGTGACCTCGTCCATCACGATCGCCGACTGCAACGGCAAAGCAAGCGCCACGGGCACCGTGAAGGTGGCCATCAAGCACACCTACCGAGGCGACCTGGAACTGGCCCTGATCGCCCCCTCAGGCGCCGTCAAAATGCTGAAGGTCCCCAACGGCAACGACAGCGCAGACGACGTCAACGCCACCTACAACGTGAACGTCTCCACTGAGGACGCGAACGGCACCTGGAAACTCCGCGTCCACGACTACTACCGCCAGGACACGGGCTACCTGGACTCCTGGACCCTGGACATCTAGCCCAACGACAACCACTCCACCCCTCGGAGCCCCCGGTCCCCCCGCCGGGGGCTCCTCCCTTTCCACGGGAAAGGGAAGGGAACACCAGATCACCCGCGATGGCGAAGCCGAGCCGTCTTTTCCGTGCAAACCCGGTGGGGTGGTGCCGTCACCTCAACCGAACAACGCGACCGCAAGCCGCCCAAAGCAACCGGCGTGCCATCAGCCCGCCCGCGGCGCTGGCCGTCCTTGATCAGATTGGCGGGGTCCGGGGCAGAGCCCCGAAAGCCAGAAAACGCAACCCGCCCAACGCAAGGCGACCACCCGCCCGCAACGCGCCCACCTACGACCCGGACAGAGTCCGAACCTTCCGAGTGGCCTCAGCCCGAGCCGCCAACTCAGAATCCCCAGGAAAATCAACCCGAACCAAGCACAGCCCATGAGCAGGAGCCACAGTCACCCCACTAGCGCGCCCGCTCAACGACAACAAGGACGAGGGCCACTCAACACCCTTACGCCCTTCCCCAACGGCCAGCAACGCCCCGATCAACGACCGAACCATGGAGTGACAAAACGCATCAGCAGACACAAACGCGGTGATCACACCGTCATCAGCAGACCGAGCCAACTCAAGCCGCTGCAACTCGCGAATGGTCGTAGCCCCGTCCCGCCGCTTGCAGAACGCGCAAAAGTCGTGTTCCCCCAACAACAACTCAGCCGCGGCGTTCATCGCCGAAACGTCCAGCGGCCGAGGCCAGGCAAGCGTGTCCAACCGCCGCAACGGATGCGCCCCGAAGTCAGCATCCGAAACCCGGTACTCGTAGTGCCGCCGCAACGCCGAGAACCGCGCATCGAACGCGAACGGCACCACCCGAGCCGAGAACACCCGCACATCCGACGGCAACGCCCGAGCCAACCGCTTGGGCAGCCCGGCAACATCCACAGTGGACGGCAGATCGGCGTGGGCGACCTGTCCGGAGGCGTGCACCCCGGCATCGGTCCGCCCGGCCACGGTCAGCACGACGTCCTCGCGCAGCACCATCGACAGGGTGTCCTCGAGCACCCCGCACACCGTGCGACGCGAGGGCTGACGGGCCCACCCGGAGAACTCGGTGCCGTCGTACCCCAGGTCGAACCGCACACGAACGAGCCCGCCGTCCCCAGAAGTGGGAACGACGGGCTCGTCAGCAGACGTACTGCTCAGGACTTGTCCTTCTCAGCAGCCTCTTCCGCCTCGACGTCCTCGGCCGACGGCTCGCCGTCGACCTCGACAGCGCCCTCAGCGGGCTCGTCGGCGGCGTCGATGGTCGCGGACTCGGGCGCCTCGGCGTCCTGGTCGACGACCGCGGCCGCAGCCGGCTTCTCGTCCTTGGCGAACTTGGTCTTGCGCGCAGCCTCGGCCTCGGTGGAGACGAGCTTCTGCTGCACCAGCTCGATGATGGCCATGGGGGCGTTGTCGCCCTTGCGCGCCAGCGTCTTGGTGATGCGGGTGTAGCCACCGGAACGGTCGCTGAAGAACGGACCGATCTCCGCGATCAGCTTGTGCACGACGTCCTTGTCGCGGATCACCTTCATGATCTCGCGACGGTTGTGCAGGTCACCGACCTTGGCCTTGCTGATCAGCTTCTCGGCGTACGGACGCAGCCGCTTCGCCTTCGCCTCAGTGGTCTTGATCCGGCCGTGCTGGAACAGCGCCGTCGCCAGGTTGGCGAGCAGCAGCCGCTCGTGCGCCGGAGACCCACCGAGCCGGGGGCCCTTGGTAGGGGTGGGCATCGCTTACTCCTGTAACTGAAAGAGATCCTCTAGCTCTGATTCAGAGCGTCAGAGCTGCTCGGTCTCCGCGTAGTCCTGGCCGTCGTCGTGCGGGTCCAGGCCTGCACCGGCACCCCAGCCCGTGTCACCGGGGTGGTAGTCCGACGCGGCGGCGGACGGGTCGAACCCAGGAGGCGAGTCCTTCAGGGCGAGGCCGAGGCCGACGAGCTTCATCTTGACCTCGTCGATCGACTTCGCACCGAAGTTGCGGATGTCCAGCAGGTCCGCCTCGCTGCGCGACACGAGCTCGCCGACGGTGTGGATGCCTTCCCGCTTCAAGCAGTTGTAGGAACGGACCGTGAGGTCCAGGTCCTCGATAGGCATCGCGAACGCGGCGATGGTGTCGGCCTCGGCCGGCGACGGGCCGATCTCGATGCCCTCGGCGTCGATGTTCAGCTCGCGAGCGAGGCCGAACAGCTCAACCAGGGTCTTACCCGCGGAGGCAACCGCGTCCCTCGGAGTGATCGAGGGCTTGGTCTCCACGTCGAGGATCAGCTTGTCGAAGTCCGTGCGCTGCTCGACACGAGTCGCCTCGACCTTGTACGTCACCTTGAGAACCGGCGAGTAGATCGAGTCGACCGGGATGCGGCCGATCTCGGCGCCGGCCTGCTTGTTCTGAACCGCCGGGACGTAGCCGCGACCGCGCTCGACGACGAGCTCGATCTCCAGCTTGCCCTTGCCGTTCAGGGTCGCGATGTGCAGGTCGGGGTTGTGCACGGTGACACCGGCCGGAGGCACGATGTCGCCCGCGGTCACCACACCGGGGCCCTGCTTGCGCAGGTACATGGTCACCGGCTCGTCCTCCTCGGACGAGACGACGAGCTCCTTCAGGTTCAGGATGACGTCGGTGACGTCCTCCTTCACCCCGGGAACCGTGGTGAACTCGTGCAGCACGCCGTCGATGCGGATGCTCGTGACAGCAGCACCGGGGATCGACGAGAGCAGCGTGCGGCGGATCGAGTTGCCGAGCGTGTAACCGAAGCCCGGCTCCAGCGGTTCGATGACGAACCGGGAACGGGTCTCGGAGACCGCTTCCTCGCCGAGCGAGGGGCGCTGGGAAATCAGCACTGGGTTCAACCTTTCTACAACGACGCCCGCTATTTGACGCCGTCACGACGCCGGTGCGGAGACCGGCAAACGCACTCGGCACACCCTTCGCGCCGATGCGGGACCCGACCCGAGCCACTGTCCAGAGCGGACAGTGGCTCGGAGAGGATCACTTCGAGTAGAGCTCGACGATGAGCTGCTCGGTGACAGGCGTGTCGATCTGCGCGCGCTCGGGCAGCTGGTGCACGAGGATGCGCAGGTTCGACGGAACGACCTGCAGCCAAGCGGGAATCGGGCGGTCACCGAAGGACGCGCGAGCGGCCTCGAAGGGCAGCGTCGGCATGGACTTCGGCTTCACGTCGATGATGTCGAACTTCGACACCTGGTAGCTCGGGATGTTCACCTTGTGGCCGTTGACCAGGAAGTGCCCGTGGCTGACCAGCTGGCGAGCCTGGCGACGCGTGCGGGCGAGGCCCGCGCGGTACACCACGTTGTCGAGGCGAGCCTCGAGGATCTGGAGCAGGTTCTCACCGGTCTTGCCCGGGCGACGAACCGCTTCCTTGTAGTAGCGGACGAACTGCTTCTCGAGCACGCCGTAGGTGTAGCGAGCCTTCTGCTTCTCCTGGAGCTGCAGCAGGTACTCGGACTCCTTGACCCGGCCGCGGCCGTGCTGGCCGGGCGGGTACGGACGGCGCTCGAACGCCTGGTCCCCACCAACGAGGTCGACCTTCAGGCGGCGCGAGATACGCGTCGCAGGTCCCGTGTAACGAGCCATTTGTGCTTACTCCTCCCCGTGCCTCAGACCCGGCGCCGCTTGGGCGGGCGGCAGCCGTTGTGGGGCTGCGGGGTCACGTCCTGGATGGTGCCGACCTCGAGACCGGCGGCCTGCAGCGAACGGATCGCGGTCTCACGGCCGGAGCCGGGACCCTTCACGAACACGTCCACCTTGCGCATGCCGTGCTCGGCGGCCTTGCGGGCGGCGTTCTCGGCGGCCATCTGCGCCGCGAACGGCGTGGACTTGCGCGAGCCCTTGAAACCCACGTGGCCGGCGGACGCCCAGCTGATCACGTTGCCCATCGGGTCGGTGATCGACACGATGGTGTTGTTGAACGTGCTCTTGATGTGCGCCTGGCCGTGCGAGACGTTCTTCTTTTCCTTGCGCCGGATCTTCTTGACCCCGGCGCCCTGACGGGACTTCGGTGGCAAAACGAGCTCCTAAGTTGAGGGCAGTAGACGCGAGGTCTTACTTCTTGCCGGCCTTCTTCTTGCCGGCCACGGTCTTCTTCGGACCCTTGCGGGTACGGGCGTTCGTCTTCGTGCGCTGACCGCGAACGGGCAGGCCGCGACGGTGCCGAAGACCCTCGTAGCAACCGATCTCCATCTTGCGACGGATGTCGGCCGCGACCTCACGGCGAAGGTCACCCTCGACCTTGTAGTTCGTCTCGATGTGGTCCCGCAGCTTGGCGAGGTCGTCGTCCGTCAGATCCTTGACCCGGAGGTCGGGGGAGATCTGGGTGGCGGCGAGCAGCTCCTTGGAGCGCGTACGACCGATGCCGAAGATGTAGGTGAGCGCGATCTCCATCCGCTTCTCGCGGGGGAGGTCGACGCCAGCGAGTCGTGCCATGTGGCGGTTAACTCCTGTCGACTACTTCCAGGTCTGCTCCTCGCCCAGTTCCGGTGACTGACTCGCTGTGTCGTTTTCCGGCTGCTCTCACAGCCGGTGTCCCGGCCCCGGCCTGGAATCCGGGGGTGTCCGCACGCTTGAAGCCCTGCGTGCGGCAGGTGCGAGGAGTTTCTCGTTACTGCGTCATCGATGATCTCGACGAGCGCGTGGTGGGACTGCTCAGCCCTGACGCTGCTTGTGGCGCAGGTTCTCGCAGATCACCATGACCCGGCCGTGACGGCGGATCACCTTGCACTTGTCGCAGATCTTCTTGACGCTCGGCTGGACCTTCACGCCTGAGATCTCCTGCTATTGGAGGTCACTTGTAGCGGTAGACGATGCGCCCGCGGGACAGGTCGTAGGGCGAGAGCTCCACGACAACCCGGTCCTCAGGGAGGATGCGGATGTAGTGCTGTCGCATCTTGCCGCTGATGTGTGCGAGCACCTTGTGACCGTTCTCCAACTCGACGCGGAACATCGCGTTGGGAAGCGGTTCGACTACGCGGCCCTCGACCTCAATGGCCCCGTCCTTCTTGCCCATGTCCTCCGCGTTTCGTGACGGTGGTAATAACCTTCGGACGCGTTCCAGCCCGGCTCGATCTCACCTCGGAGGGCATGACTGAACCGGCGCGACGGATGCGCCACCTGACCAGTGTACGCAGTTCACTCCGGCAACCCAAATCGGGCCCTGTCAGGTCCGTCACCCGGCCGTGCGTACCTCGTCAGCACGAGCCTGAGCTTGGCGATCTCGTTGATCTCCGACTCGTGCCTGCCGAGCACGGACTTGAGCGTGCGCACCCTCTGAGCTGCGACGGAGCTGCCGTAGCCGGTGTCGTCGGAGCACCTCTGCGCCGCGTTGTCGAGCGCGACGTCGCCGGATCCGACGCCGTAGCTCTCCAGGCTGGGGTCACCGGGCCCGCGCTGGGTGAACCCCTCCCGGTCGAGGCAGTGCAGCAACATCACCGCTATCGACCGCGTGTACGCGGCCTCAGGCCCGGATTTCAGCACCACGTCCCACTCGTGGACGACGGTGTCGTGCAACGCCGTGATGCGGCTCACGGCCTCGATGTACTCCTGCCCGGCGGCGGCTCGGGCCCGCCCTCCACAGCCGCCGTCGACCGGTGCCGGCGGGCTGACGAAGTTCGGCCGCAGGACCCGCACGTCGCCGAACGGCGGCTCGCAGTGCTCGACCTCGGCGATGGTGTCGGCCAGGAAGATCCGGTCGGCGATCTTCTCCGGCGGGATGTCCTGGTAGGTGAAGTCGGTGGCCGGCTTGACGGCAGCGCAGCCTGAAGCGGAAATCAGAAGGGCGGACAGGACGAAACGGGTTACCCCCACAATGCCCCCAAGCATTGGACTCGCTCGTCACCCCGACCATATCCGGCTTGACAAACGAAATAGCCCCGCTCACCTCACGGCGAACGGGGCCAAGTCCACGCTCAGGGGATTACTGCTCTTCAGGCGCGGTGAGCACCCACGGGCCGTCCTCGGTGATCGCGACGCTGTGCTCCCAGTGCGCCGCACGGGTCCCGTCGAGCGTGATGACGGTCCAGCCGTCCTCCAGCTCCTGGGAGTCGTCCGTGCCGAGCGTGAGCATCGGCTCGATCGCGATGGCCATGCCGACCTTGAGCTTCGGCCCCTTGCCGGGCTTGCCGAAGTTCGGCAGGAACGGGTCCATGTGCATCTTGGTGCCGATGCCGTGGCCGCCGTAGTCCGCGACGATCCCGTACTCGATGCCGTCGCGCTCCCCCGACTCGATGGCAGAGGACTCGATGGCGAACGAGATGTCCGTGAGCCGCCCACCGGGCACCGCGGCCTCGATGCCCGCGAGCATCGACAGCCTGGTGGCCTCGGACAGCTTGTGGTCGGCAGGCGAGAGCTCACCGCAGCCGACCGTGACGGCGGAGTCGCCGTGCCAGCCGTCGAGGATCGCACCGCAGTCGATCGAGATCAGGTCACCCTCGGCCAGCACCTGCGTGCGGCTGGGGATGCCGTGGACGATCTGGTCGTTCACCGACGCGCAGATGCTCGCCGGGAACCCGTGGTAGCCCTTGAACGACGGAATGGCGCCGGCGTCGCGGATCGTCTGCTCGGCGATCTCGTCGAGCTCCCACGTGGAGACCCCGGGCTTCACCGCGTCGACCACGTTCTTGAGGGCACGCGCCACGACCAGGCCGGAGGCGCGCATCGCCTCCAGCTGGCCGCGAGTCTTGATCTCGATCATGCGTTCACTGCCGGAAAAACTCGAAACAGCGGAGCGGAGCCGGTCAAGCAGTCCACCCGTCACTTCTCGCCGCGCAGCGAGTTCAACGCCGCCAGGGCGCGCTCGCTGATCTCGTCGATCTCACCGACCGCGTCGATGGAGATGACCTTCTCCGCGTAGTAGTCGAGCAGCGGAGCCGTCTCGTTGCGGTACACCTGCTGCCGGTGCCGGATGACGTCTTCCTTGTCGTCCGTGCGCCCACGCGCGAGCAGCCGCTCCACCACGACGTCCTCGTCGACCCGGAACTCGAGCACCGCGTCGAGCTCGTGGCCACCGACGGCCAGGAACTCACCGAGCTTGTCGGCCTGCGCCACGTTGCGGGGGAACCCGTCGAGCAGGAACCCGTGGTCCGCATCCGACTCGGCCAGGCGCTTGCGCACCATCTCGTTCGTGATGGAGTCCGGCACCAGCGCGCCCTCGTCGAGGATGCTCTGCACCTCGAGCCCGAGCTCGGTCTGGTTGCTGATGTGTGACCGGAAGAGGTCGCCCGTCGAGATGTGCGGCACGCCGAGCTTGCGGCTCAGAACCTCAGCCTGGGTGCCCTTGCCCGCACCGGGCGGGCCAACGAGAACGAGTCGCATCTAGCGGAGGAACCCTTCGTAATTGCGCTGCATGAGCTGGCTCTCGATCTGCTTCACGGTGTCGAGACCGACACCGACCATGATCAGAACCGCGGTGCCGCCGAACGGGAAGTTCTGGTTCTGGTTGTCACCAGTGAGGTCCAGGAACAGGTTCGGCAGGATCGCCACGATGCCGAGGTAGAGCGAGCCGGGCAGCGTGATGCGGCCCAACACGAACTTCAGGTACTCGGCGGTCGGACGACCGGGACGGATGCCGGGGATGAAGCCACCGAACTTCTTCATCTCGTCCGCACGCTCGTCCGGGTTGAACGTGATGCCGACGTAGAAGTACGTGAAGAAGACGATCAGCAGGAAGTAGACGCTGATGTGCACCCAGCTCGACTGCTTGACCAGGTACGTCTGGACGAACGTCGAGAACCAGTTCGCCTGGGACGACGACCCCTGGGTGAGGCGGACGATCAGGTCCGGCAGGTAGAGCAGCGACGAGGCGAAGATGACCGGGATGACGCCGGCCTGGTTCACCTTGAGAGGAAGGTACGTCGACGTACCGCCGTACATGCGGCGGCCGATCATGCGCTTGGCGTACTGCACCGGGATGCGGCGCTGGGCCTGCTCGACGTAGATGACGCTCGCGATGATGACGAGAGCGGCCACGATCACGAGGGCGAAGGTGATGCCGCTCTTGTCGAGGATGTTCTTGCCCTCGGTCGGGATGCGGGCGGCGATACCGGTGAAGATCAGCAGCGACATGCCGTTGCCGATGCCCTTCTCGGTGATCAGCTCACCCAGCCACATGATGACCGAGGTACCGGCGGTCATGGTGATGACCAGCACGATGAGGGTGAAGATGCTGTCCTTGCCAGGAATGACGTCCTGGTCGCACTCGCCGAACAGCTGCCCGCGCACCGCCAGCGCCACCAGACCGGTCGACTGCAGAATCGCGAGCCCGATGGTCAGGTACCGCGTGTACTGCGTCAGCTTGCCCTGCCCGGCCTGCCCTTCCTTCTTCAACTGCTCGAACCGCGGAATGACCACGGTCAGCAGCTGAATGATGATGCTCGCGGTGATGTAGGGCATGATGCCCAGCGCGAACACGGACAGGTGCAGCAACGCACCACCGCTGAACAGGTTGATCAGCGAGTAGATGTTCTGCCCCTCAAGCTGGTCGGCACACAGCTTGACGTTCTTGAAGGACACGCCCGGCGCGGGCATGGTCGCACCAAGCCGGTACACAATGATGATCCCGAGCGTGAAGAGGATCTTCTTGCGTAGATCCGGCGTCGCGAGAGCCGAGCGGAATGCGCCGAGCACGCGAACCTCCTGAGCGTTGCCGACCCCCAGGGACCGGCACATGCGGTAGTTGGCAGGCCGCAGCAGGCAGCCACGACCAAGCAACCCGGAGGACATCCGGGTTCAGCCCGCAACACTAACAGCCCCCCGCGACCAGCCCGTACCCAGTGGCCAATCACAGGTTCAAACCGGTTGATCTCTCGCCACCCGACTAGGCCATCCGGGCCAGCACGCCACGCAAATCCGTGCTACAAGCAGCGATTTCACCGCCCGCGAACGTTTGCGCCCATCCAGGGGTTCCCACCGGGACCCGCAAAAGTTCAGCTACCCGCAGAACCCCCGCGATGGCGAAGCCGAGCCGTCTTTCCACACGAACCCGGCGGGGTGGTCCCGTCACACGCCACCGCAAGCACCAACGCAACCGTCCGGTGCCAACGCGCCCACCCACGGACAGGGAACGCGACCCGCCCAACGCGAGGCGACCACCCGCCCGGTCGCGTCCAGCAAGGCGACCACCCGCCCCAACGCGCCCGTCCACGGCCTACCACCAGCACCCACACCCCAGCAACGCCAAAGGGCCCCGAGGCAACGCCTCAGGGCCCTTCAACACAACGCAGAACTACAGCACGGTGGTGGTCCCACCGGCAGCAGCCAGCTTGTCCACAGCGGACTTCGAGAACTTGTTCGCCACGACGTCCAGCTTGACCGAAACCTCACCGTCGCCCAGGACCTTGACCAGCTGACCCTTGCGGACCAGCCCGGCCAGGATCAGCGCGGCGACGTCCACGGAACCACCCTCGGGGAAGGCGGCCGCGATGTCACCGACGTTGACGACCTGGTACTCGGTGCGGAACGGGTTCTTGAAGCCCTTGAGCTTCGGCAGCCGCATGTGCAGCGGCATCTGGCCACCTTCGAAGCGCGGCGAGACGTTCTTGCGAGCGCCCGTGCCCTTCGTACCGCGGCCGGCGGTCTTGCCCTTGGAGCCTTCACCACGACCGACGCGGGTCTTGGCGGTCTTGGCACCAGGGGCCGGACGCAGATCGTGAATCTTGATGGTCACGACTGGACCTCCTCAACAACCACCAGGTGGCGCACGGCGTGGATCAAGCCGCGGACCTGGGGGGTGTCCTCACGCACGACCGACTGACGGATCTTGCGCAGCCCGAGGGTGCGCATCGACTCGCGGTGGTTGTGCTTCGTGCCGATGGTGCTCTTCACCTGGGTGATCTTGAGAGCCATGGTCAGACCCCCTGGCCCGCGCGAGCGCGGATCATGCCGGCGGGAGCGACGTCCTCGAGGGGCAGGCCACGACGGGCCGCGACCTCTTCGGGACGCTGCAGGCCCTTGAGGGCCGCCACGGTCGCGTGCACGATGTTGATCGCGTTGTCGGAGCCGAGCGACTTCGACAGCACGTCGTGCACGCCGGCGCACTCGAGGACGGCGCGGACAGCGCCACCCGCGATGACACCGGTACCGGCCGAGGCCGGACGCAGCAGAACCACACCAGCGGCCTTCTCACCCTGGACCGGGTGGGGGATGGTGCCGGCGATGCGAGGCACGCGGAAGAAGTTCTTCTTCGCCTCCTCGACACCCTTGGCGATGGCCGCGGGAACTTCCTTGGCCTTGCCGTAGCCGACGCCGACCATGCCGTCGCCGTCACCAACAACCACGAGTGCGGTGAAGCTGAAGCGACGACCACCCTTGACCACCTTGGAGACGCGGTTGATCGCAACCACGCGCTCGAGGTGGGGGGTCTTCTCCTGGGCCGCGCCGCCGCGGCCGCCGTCACGACGGTCGCGGCGCTCTCCGCGCTCGCCCCCGCCGCCTTCGCGACGCGTACGTCCTGGCATCAGGCGTCCCTCTCAATTCCAGTGATCATCATTGTCAGAACTCCAGCCCCGCCTCGCGGGCGGCATCCGCCAGAGCAGCGATCCGGCCGTGGTACGCGTTGCCACCGCGGTCGAACACGACCGCCGTGATGCCGGCGTCCTTGGCACGGGCCGCGGCCAGCTGGCCGACCTTGGCCGCACGGGCCTTCTTGTCGCCTTCCAGCGCACGCACGTCGGCCTCCATGGAGGAAGCGGACGCCAGCGTGTGGCCCTTCAGGTCGTCGATGATCTGCACGGTGATGTGCTTCGACGACCGGTGCACGACCAGGCGCGGACGCTCGGCGGTGCCGCTGACCTTCTTGCGGAGGCGGAAGTGGCGACGGGCCTTGGCAACACGACGCCTGGTGGAGATGTCCTTGCCCACCGGCTTGCGCTTCGTAACAGTCGACTCGCTCATGTCACTTACCCGTCTTTCCGACCTTGCGACGGATCTTCTCGCCCGAGTAGCGGACGCCCTTGCCCTTGTACGGGTCGGGCTTGCGCAGCTTGCGGATGTTGGCGGCGACCTCACCGACCAGCTGCTTGTCGATACCCGAGACGGAGAAACGGGTCGGGGTCTCCACCGCGAAGGTGATGCCCGCGGGGGCCTCGACCTTCACCGGGTGGGAGTAACCGAGCGCGAACTCGAGCTCAGAGCCCTTGAGCGCGACGCGGTAACCGACGCCGTGGATTTCCATCTTCTTTTCGTAACCCTGGGTCACGCCGACGACCATGTTGTGCACGAGCGTGCGCGACAGGCCGTGGAGCGCGCGGACGCGGCGCTCGTCGTTCGGGCGCTTGACCTCGAGAGTGCCGTCCTCGGCCTTCTCCAGGCTGATCGGCTCAGCGATCGTCAGGGTCAGGGTGCCCTTGGGGCCCTTGACGCTGACGTCCTGGCCGGCGATGTTCACGTCGACCCCGGAGGGGACAATGATCGGCTGCTTACCGATGCGCGACATGTCTACTCCCCCTTACCAAACGTAGGCGAGGACTTCTCCGCCCACGCCTGCCTTGTTGGCCTGGCGGTCGGTCATGAGACCACCAGAGGTCGAAATGATCGCCACACCAAGGCCACCGAGAACTCGGGGCAGGCTGGTGGACTTCGCGTACACGCGCAGGCCGGGCTTCGACACGCGGCGGAGGCCCGCGATGCTGCGCTCCCGGTTCGGGCCGTACTTCAGCTCGACGACGAGGTTCTTCGCGACCTCGCCCTCCTCGTCGCGGTACGAGGCGATGTAGCCCTCGCGCTTGAGGATCTCGGCGATGTTGGCCTTCAACTTCGAGTGCGGCATCACGACCTTGTCGTGGTAAGCCGAGTTCGCGTTGCGCAGACGAGTGAGCATGTCTGCGATCGGGTCGGTCATCGTCATGGTGACCTGGTCAACCTTTCTCGCTGCGGTTCACCGGCTCAGGGTCCAGACCAGCCCTCCCCGGAGGGAGGGACTGGACGGTCGTGTGCGGGCCTACAGCGAAGTAATGGAGCTTTGAATTACCAGCTGGACTTGCTCACGCCAGGCAGCTCACCGCGGTGAGCCATCTCGCGCAGGCAGATCCGGCAGAGGCCGAACTTGCGGAACACCGCGTGGGGACGGCCGCAACGCTGGCACCGGGTGTAGCCCCGGACCTTGAACTTCGGCTTCTTCGCGGCCTTGTTGATCAACGCCTTCTTGGCCATCGACTCAGTTCTCCTTGAACGGGAAGCCCAGGTGCTTCAGCAGCGCCCGGCCCTCCTCGTCGTTCGTGGCGGTGGTGACGACGGTGATGTCCATGCCGCGGGGACGGTCGATCGAGTCGGGGTCGATCTCGTGGAACATCGACTGCTCGTTCAGACCGAACGTGTAGTTGCCGTTGCCGTCGAACTGCTTGCCCGAGAGGCCGCGGAAGTCGCGGATACGGGGCAGCGCGATCGTCAGCAGGCGGTCCAGGAACTCCCACATGCGGTCGCCGCGCAGCGTGACGCGCGCGCCGATCGGCATGCCCTCGCGCAGCTTGAACTGCGCGATGGACTTGCGGGCCCGACGAACCTCGGGACGCTGACCGGTGATGATCGAGAGGTCCTTGACGGCGCCCTCGATCAGCTTGCCGTCACGGGCGGCGTCGCCGACACCCATGTTGACGACGACCTTCACGACGCCGGGGATCTGCATCACGTTGGCGTAGTTGAACTGCTTCTGCAGCTCGCCGGTGATCTCGGCGCGGTAGCGCGTCTTGAGCCGCGGCACGATCTTCTCTGCGGTAGTCATGCTCAGATGTCCTTCCCGTTACGACGGGAAATGCGGACCCGCTTGCCCTCGTCGTTCGTACGGTAACCAACACGGGTCGGCTTGCCGTCCGAGTCGACCACCATCACGTTGGAGACGTTGATCGGGGCTTCCTGGGTCACGATGCCACCGGACTGCGCGCCACGCTGGGTCTGCGTGATCCGGGTGTGCTTCTTGATCCGGTTGACGCCCTCGACCAGGACCTTGCCGGTCTCCGGGTAGGCCTGGATGACCTTGCCCTTCGCGCCCTTGTCCTTGCCGGCGATGACGACGACCGTGTCGCCCTTCTTCACCTTCATGGTCAGAGCACCTCCGGAGCCAGCGAGATGATCTTCATGAACTTCTTGTCGCGCAGCTCACGGCCGACCGGGCCGAAGATGCGGGTGCCGCGCGGCTCGTTGTCGTTCTTGATGAGCACAGCGGCGTTCTCGTCGAACCGGATGTAGGAACCGTCGGGACGACGGCGCTCCTTCACCGTGCGGACGACGACCGCCTTGACGACGTCACCCTTCTTCACGCCGGCACCGGGGATCGCGTCCTTGACGGTCGCGACGATGATGTCGCCGATGCCCGCGTAGCGGCGGCCGGAGCCACCGAGAACACGGATGCAAAGGATCTCCTTCGCACCAGTGTTGTCGGCGACACGAAGCCGCGACTCCTGCTGAATCACTTACTTGCTCCTGACCATTCCTGGCCCGCCGGATTTCCGACCCGACGGGCTCGGTCTGTCTAGAAAGGACTTACTTGGCCTTCTCGAGGACCTCGACGAGCCGCCAGCGCTTGGTGGCCGACAGCGGACGGGTCTCCATGAGCAGGACGCGGTCGCCCACGCCCGCCGTGTTCTCCTCGTCGTGCGCCTTCACCTTGGTGGTAGAGCGCATGACCTTGGAGTAACGCGGGTGCTTCTTGCGGTCCTCGAGCGCAACCACGATCGTCTTGTCCATCTTGTCGGACACGACGAGGCCCTCACGGACCTTGCGGTCGTTGCGCTTCTCGGTCTGAACTTCGTTGCTGTCGGTCATGCCGCACCCTCACCAGTGGATTCCGGCGAAACGGAGAGCCCGAGCTCCCGCTCCCGCATCACGGTGTAGATCCGGGCGATGTCGTGCCGGACCGTGCGCAGCCGCCGGTTGTTGTCGAGCTGGCCCGTGGCCATCTGGAAGCGAAGGTTGAAGAGCTCTTCCTTCGACTCCTTCAGACGCAGCACGAGCTCTTCCTCGGTGAGCTCACGCAGCTCGGAAGCGGTGGTACCCGCTGCCATCAGAACTCACCACCCTCACGCGTAACGATGCGGCACTTCATCGGGAGCTTGTGGATCGCGCGGCGGAGCGCCTCGCGGGCCACCTGCTCGTTCGGGAAGGCCATCTCGAAGAGGACGCGACCCGGCTTGACGTTGGCCACCCACCACTCCGGCGAACCCTTACCGGAACCCATGCGGGTCTCGGCCGGCTTCTTCGTGAGCGGACGGTCCGGGAAGATGTTGATCCAGACCTTGCCGCCACGGCGGATGTGGCGAGTGATGGCGATACGAGCGGACTCGATCTGCCGGTTCGTCACGTAGGCCGGCTCCAGAGCCTGGATGCCGTACTCACCGAAGGTGACCTTCGTGCCGCCCTTGGCAGCACCCGACCGCTTGGGGTGGTGCTGCTTGCGGTGCTTGACCCTGCGCGGGATGAGCATGACTCAGCTCTCCGTCTTCTCTGCAGCAGCCGGGGCCTCGGCGGACGCGTTGGCGTCAGCTGCGGCACGACCGGCCTCGGTGCTCGTCGCGGTGGTGCCGCTGGCACCCGAGCGACGGGCCCGGTTCGGACGCTCGCCGCGGTCGCGGCGCGGGGCGCGGTCGGCCTGCGAGGGGGCCGCGTCGCGCTCGCGCTTGGCGGAGATGCCACCGACCACGTCACCCTTGTAGATCCACACCTTGACGCCGATACGGCCGAACGTGGTGCGGGCCTCGAAGAAGCCGTAGTCGATGTCGGCGCGGAGCGTGTGCAGCGGCACGCGGCCGTCGCGGTAGTGCTCCGAGCGGGACATCTCGGCGCCGCCCAGGCGACCGCCGCACTGCACGCGGATGCCCTTGACCTGCGGCGAACGCATGGCCGACTGAATGGCCTTGCGCATCGCGCGGCGGAAGGCAACGCGGTTGGACAGCTGCTCGGCGACACCCTGTGCCACGAGCTGCGCGTCCGACTCGGGGCTCTTGACCTCGAGGATGTTCAGCTGGACCTGCTTGCGGGTGAGCTTCTCCAGCTCACCGCGGATGCGGTCCGCCTCGGCACCGCGACGGCCGATGACGATGCCCGGCCGGGCGGTGTGGATGTCGACGCGAACCCGGTCACGGGTGCGCTCGATCTCCACCTTGGAGATACCGGCACGCTCCATGCCACGCGAGAGCAGCCGACGGATCTTGACGTCCTCGGCCACGTACTCGGCGTACTGCTTGTCGGCGTACCAGCGGGACTTCCAGTCGGTGGTGATCCCCAGCCGGAAGCCGTGCGGGTTGATCTTCTGGCCCACTACCGGGTTCCCTTCGCGCTGGTCTTCTTCGGACGCGACTCCACCTCGATGGTGATGTGGGACGTCCGCTTGCGGATCCGGTACGCGCGGCCCTGGGCACGCGGGCGGAAACGCTTGAGGGTCGGACCCTCGTCCACGTAGGCCGCCGACACCCAGAGGGTGGCGGGGTCCAGGGACAGGTTGTTCTCGGCGTTGGCCATGGCGCTGGCGAGCACCTTCGCGACCGGCTCAGAGGCGGCCTGGGGCGCGAACTGGAGCACGGCCAGGGCCTCGCTGGCGTTACGACCCTTGATGAGCTCGACGACGCGACGGACCTTCATGGGGGTGTCGCGGACGTAGCGAGCCCGAGCCACGGCGCGCGGAAACTCCTGCGCCTCAGCGTCCTTACGGGCGTTCATCGCTGCTTTTCCCTTGCTCTTCTCAGTTCGACGCCTAGCGGCGACGAGACTTCCGGTCGTCCTTGATGTGGCCCTTGAAGGTGCGGGTCGGGGCGAACTCGCCCAGCTTGTGCCCGACCATGGCCTCGGTCACGAACACCGGGACGTGCTTACGGCCGTCGTGCACCGCGATGGTGTGGCCAAGCATGTCCGGGATGATCGTGGACCGGCGGGACCACGTCTTGATGACGGTCTTCTTGCCCGACTCGTTGAGAACGTCCACCTTCTTGAGCAGGTGGTCGTCCACGAAGGGGCCCTTCTTAAGGCTGCGAGGCATCCTTCACTCCCTCCCTGCTCAGCGCTTCTTACCGGTGCGACGACGCCGGACGATGAGCTTGTCGCTTGGCTTGCGGCGGCGGGTACGACCCTCGGGCTTACCAGCCGGGTTGACCGGGTGGCGACCACCGGAGGTCTTGCCCTCACCACCACCATGCGGGTGGTCAACGGGGTTCATGGCGACACCACGCACGGTGGGCTTCTTGCCCTTCCACCGCATGCGGCCGGCCTTGCCCCAGTTGATGTTCTGGTGCTCGGAGTTGCCGACCTCGCCGATCGTGGCGCGGCAGCGGACGTCCACGTTGCGGATTTCGCCCGAAGGCATCCGCAGCTGGGCGTACGGGCCGTCCTTCGCCACGAGCTGCACCGAGGCGCCGGCCGAGCGGGCGATCTTCGCGCCGCCACCGGGGCGGAGCTCGATCGCGTGGATCACGGTGCCGACCGGGATGTTGCGCAGCGGCAGGTTGTTGCCCGGCTTGATGTCGGCCTTGGGGCCGTTCTCAACCGTGTCGCCCTGCTTCAGCTTCTCCGGTGCGACGATGTAGCGCTTCTCGCCGTCCGCGTAGTGCAGAAGCGCGATGCGCGCGGTGCGGTTGGGGTCGTACTCGATGTGAGCGACCTTGGCCGGCACGCCGTCCTTGTCGTTGCGACGGAAGTCGATCAAGCGGTAAGCCCGCTTGTGACCGCCACCCTTGTGCCGCGTGGTGATCTTGCCCGACGCGTTGCGGCCACCACGGCCGTGCAGCGGGCGGATCAGCGACTTCTCCGGCGTCGACCGAGTGATCTCGGCGAAGTCGGAGACGCTCGCACCGCGACGACCGGGGGTCGTCGGCTTGTACTTGCGAATGCCCATCTCTACGCAGTCCTCGTCATCAGGCGGCAGGGCCGCCGAAGATCTCGATCGGCTTGCTGTCCGAGGACAGAGTCACGATCGCGCGCTTCGTGTCCTTGCGCTTGCCGAACCCGGTGCGGGTGCGCTTGCGCTTGCCCTGCCGGTTGATGGTGTTGACGCTGACGACCTTCACGCCGAAGACCTTCTCCACGGCGATCTTGATCTGGGTCTTGTTCGAACCCGGCGCCACCAGGAAGGTGTACTTGTTCTCCTCGAGCAGTCCGTAGGACTTCTCGGAGATCACCGGGGCGAGCAAGATGTCCCTGTGGTCGGGGATCACTTCGAGGCCTCCTCGTCCACCACGACCGCCGTGGCCTCGGCCGAGCCAGAGCCCGACTGGGCCTTGCTGGCGAGGAACACGTCGAGCGAGTCCTTGGTGAACACCACGTCGTCGTTGACGAGCACGTCGTAGGTGTTGAGCTGGTCGGGCGCGATCACGTGCACGTGCGGCAGGTTGCGCACGCTGACCCACGCGACCTCGTCGGTGCGGTTGAGCACCACGAGAACGCGACGAGCCTGGGTGACCGACTCCAGAACCTTGCGCGCGGTCTTGGTCGACGGGGTGTCCCCGTCCACCAGGCCGGACACGACGTGCACCTGGTTGGCGCGAGCCCGGTCGGAGAGGGCGCCACGCAGCGCGGCGGCCTTCATCTTCTTGGGCGTCCGCTGCGAGTAGTCGCGCGGCTGCGGGCCGTGGACCGTGCCACCGCCGGCGAACTGCGGAGCACGCGTCGAACCCTGGCGGGCGCGACCGGTGCCCTTCTGGCGGTACGGCTTCTTGCCACCACCGGAGACTTCGCCGCGGGTCTTCGTCGCGTGCGTGCCCTGGCGCGCGGCGGCCTGCTGGGCCACGACGACCTGGTGCAGCAGCGCGACGTTCGCCTGCGCGTCGAACACGGCGGCGGGAAGCTCGACCGTGCCGGCGGACTTGCCGTCCGGCGTACGGATCTCAACCGTCGACATCAGGCACCACCCTTCGCGGCCGTCTTGACGAACACCAGACCGCCCTTGGGACCGGGAACGGCGCCCTTGATGAGCAGCAGGCCGTTCTCCACGTCGATCTTGTGCACCTTCAGGTTCTGGGTCGTGACGCGCACGTGGCCCATGCGGCCGGCCATGCGCAGACCCTTGAAGACGCGACCCGGGGTGGCGCAGCCACCGATGGAACCCGGCGAGCGGTGCTTGCGCTGGGTGCCGTGGCTGGAGCCGAGGCCCCGGAAGTTGTGGCGCTTCATGACACCCGCGGTGCCCTTGCCCTTGCTGGTGCCGGTGATGTCGACAACAGCGCCGGCCTCGAACACCTCAGCGGTGATCTCCTGGCCGACCTCGTACTCGCTGGCGTCGACCGTGCGCAGCTCCACCAGGTGGCGACGGGGCGTGACCCCGGCCTTGGCGAAGTGGCCCGCGACGGGCTTGTTGACCTTGCGCGGGTCAATCGCGCCGGTCGCCAGCTGGATGGCCGTGTAGCCGTCCTTCTCCTCGGTGCGAACCTGGGTGACGACATTCGGCTCAGCCTTCACGACGGTCACCGGGACGACCCGGTTGTTCTCGTCGAAGACCTGAGTCATGCCGAGCTTGGTGCCCAGGATGCCCTTGATCTGCCTGTCAGACATTGGTCCGTTACTCTCCGCGCCCAACGCTTACTGGATGTTGACGTCGACGCTGGCCGGCAGGTCGATGCGCATGAGCGCGTCCACCGTCTTCGGCGTCGGGTCGAGGATGTCGATCAGTCGCTTGTGCGTGCGCATCTCGAAGTGCTCGCGCGAGTCCTTGTACTTGTGCGGCGAGCGGATGACGCAGTACACGTTCTTCTCGGTGGGCAGCGGCACCGGCCCGACGACCCGAGCGCCGGTGCGCGTCACGGTCTCCACGATCTTGCGCGCAGACGCGTCGATCGCTTCGTGGTCGTAGGCCTTGAGCCGGATGCGGATCTTTTGTCCCGCCATGATGGCTTGCCGTTCCTCTGCTTCTCGTACCGCTGCGGTGCGGTGCCTCGGATGAGGCCTGTTACAGCCTCTTGGCGCGCTCCGCCCCTGTTGAAGTGTCATGGTGCCCGGTCCACGCGGTCGGGCGTGTCGCGCCCGGTGCGCATACCGGTCCCACTCAAGGTCTCCCCGGTGGGATTGGGCCTACCACAGCCCATGCACCCTGATGCCCATCTCCGCAAGGAGGCGTTCACTAACAGGGCGCGGACGCTCGGTGAAGGACTCGAACACGCACGAGTGCGGCCCGGCCTTCGTCGAGCAACCCGTAAAGGATGCCACACGGGCGTGAGGCGGTCCAAATCGGGGTGGGCGAGTTGGAGGCAGATCACGTGCGGATCTTGGCCGGTGAACCACCTCGTCCGTCGCTTGTGGAGCGACGGCGGTGGCGGATTCTTTGTCCGGCAACGGAATCCCCCGCAGCGGATCTGCACCCGCTCGCCCTGCGCGGTGTGACGTGAGCTGACGCACACATCGGGTCCTGCAACGACGAAGGCCGGGCCAACGAGTCCGTTGGCCCGGCCTTGCGCCGAACTACTGGCTACAGCTGGGTCACTTGATGATCTTGGTGACCGAGCCGGCGCCGACGGTGCGGCCACCCTCGCGGATCGCGAAGCGGAGGCCCTCGTCCATGGCGATCGGCTGGATCAGCTTGACCGTCATACCGGTGGTGTCACCGGGCATGACCATCTCGGTGCCCTCGGGCAGCGTCACAACGCCGGTCACGTCCGTGGTGCGGAAGTAGAACTGCGGACGGTAGTTGTTGAAGAACGGCGTGTGGCGGCCACCCTCGTCCTTGGACAGGATGTAGACCTGAGCCTCGAACTCGGTGTGCGGGGTCGTGGTGCCCGGCTTGACGATGACCATGCCGCGCTCCACCTCCTCGCGCTTGATGCCGCGGAGCAGCAGAGCGGCGTTGTCGCCGGCGCGACCCTCGTCGAGGAACTTCTTGAACATCTCGATCGAGGTGACCGTCGTCTTCTTCGACGTCTCCTTGATACCGACGATCTCGATCTCAGAGTTGACGTTGATGATGCCGCGCTCGATACGACCGGTCACGACGGTGCCGCGGCCGGTGATCGTGAAGACGTCCTCGACGGGCATGAGGAACGGCTTGTCGGTCTCGCGCTCCGGCTCCGGGATCGCCGAGTCGACGGCGGCCATGAGCTCCAGCACGGACTTGCCCCAGGTCTCGTCGCCCTCCAGCGCCTTCAGCGCCGAAACGCGCACGACCGGCAGGTCGTCGCCCGGGAACTCGTACTCGGAGAGCAGCTCGCGGACCTCGAGCTCGACGAGCTCCAGGATCTCCTCGTCGTCGACCATGTCGGCCTTGTTGAGCGCGACGACGATGTAGGGGACGCCGACCTGGCGGGCCAGGAGGACGTGCTCCTTCGTCTGCGGCATCGGGCCGTCGGTCGCCGCGACCACCAGGATGGCGCCGTCCATCTGCGCCGCACCGGTGATCATGTTCTTGATGTAGTCGGCGTGACCGGGGCAGTCGACGTGCGCGTAGTGACGGTTCTCGGTCTGGTACTCGATGTGAGCGATCGAGATCGTGATACCGCGCTGCTTCTCTTCCGGCGCCTTGTCGATCTGGTCGAACGCGAACGAAGCGTTCACATCGGGGTACGCGTCGTGCAGAACCTTGGAGATCGCCGCGGTCAGCGTGGTCTTGCCATGGTCGATGTGACCAATGGTGCCGATGTTGACGTGCGGCTTCGTCCGCTCGAACTTCGCCTTCGCCACTGGATTGTCCTCCTGGACTTCTTCTTTGCTGGTCCGGCGGGCAATGTAGTGGCCGCCCGCCGGACTTACACGTCAGGGTCGGATAGTGCGGACCCCAGGGAGTTAACCCCGGAGAGCCCGCGGTGGAACTGCGGTGCTCCGGTGCGGGGTTACTCCCCAGTCGCCTTCGCGATGATCTCCTTCGAGACGTTCGCGGGAACCTCTGCGTAGGAGTCGAACACCATCGAGTAGTTGGCACGACCCTGGGTCTTGGACCGCAGGTCACCCACGTACCCGAACATTTCCGACAGCGGGACCAGCGCCTTGACGACACGGGTACCGCTGCGCTCCTCCATGGCCTGGATCTGGCCACGGCGGGAGTTCAGGTCGCCGATCACTTCACCCATGTAGTCCTCGGGCGTCGTGACCTCGACGGCCATGATCGGTTCGAGGATCGCGGGAGACGCCTGACGGGCGGCTTCCTTGAGGGCCATCGAACCAGCGATCTTGAACGCCATTTCCGAGGAGTCGACCTCGTGGTAGGCGCCGTCGAGCAGCGTCACCTTCACGCCGACCAGCGGGTAGCCCGCCAGCACGCCGTACTGCATCGCGTCCTGAGCACCCGCGTCGACCGACGGGATGTACTCACGCGGGATGCGACCACCGGTGACCGCGTTGACGAACTCGTAGAGAGCGCCGTCGTCGGACTTCGGCAGCGGCTCGACGGTGACGAGCACCTTCGCGAACTGGCCGGAACCACCGGTCTGCTTCTTGTGGGTGTAGGAGTACTTCTCCACCGCCTTGCGGATGGTCTCCCGGTACGCCACCTGAGGCTTGCCGATGTTGGCCTCGACCTTGAACTCGCGGCGCATGCGGTCCACCAGGATGTCCAGGTGGAGCTCGCCCATGCCGGCGATGATGGTCTGGCCGGTCTCCTCGTCCAGGTTGACCCGGAAGGTCGGGTCCTCCTCGGCGAGCTTCTGGATCGCGGTGCCCAGCTTCTCCTGGTCCGCCTTCGTCTTGGGCTCGATGGCCACCTGGATGACGGGCTCGGGGAAGGTCATCGACTCCAGCACGATGGGGTGCTGCGGGTCGCACAAGGTCTCACCGGTCGTGGTGTCCTTGAGACCGATCACGGCGTAGATGTGGCCCGCGATGGCCTCGGTGACCGGGTTCTCCTTGTTGGCGTGCATCTGGAAGATCTTCCCGATGCGCTCCTTGCGGTCCTTGGTCGCGTTGATGACCTGGGTGCCGGAGGCGACCTTGCCCGAGTAGACCCGGATGTAGGTCAGCTTGCCGAAGAACGGGTGCACGGCGATCTTGAACGCCAGCGCCGAGAACGGCTCGTCGGATGAGGCCTTGCGCGACACGACGGTCTCGCCGTCCTGCAGCGTGCCCTCGACCGGCGGGAGGTCCAGCGGCGACGGCAGGAAGTCGATCACCGCGTCGAGCATGGGCTGAACGCCCTTGTTCTTGAACGCGGAACCGCACAGCACCGGGTAGGCGGAGCCCTCGGCGACGATCTTGCGGAGACCCGCCTTGATCTCGTCGACGGTGAGGTCGCCCTCCTCCAGGAACTTCTCCATCAGCTCGTCGCTGGTCTCAGCAACGGCCTCGAGAAGACCCTCGCGGAACTCCTGCGCCTTGTCGACGAGGTCGGCCGGGATCTCCTCGACCGTGTAGTCCTCGCCCTTCTGGACCTCGCCACGCCACGTCAGAGCGCGCATCTCGACCAGGTCGACGACGCCGATGAAGTCGCTCTCGGCACCGATCGGGATCTGGATCGGGAGCGGCTTCGCGCCGAGGCGCTCGGAGATGGTGCGGATGGTGAAGTAGAAGTCCGCGCCGAGCTTGTCCATCTTGTTGACGAAGCAGATGCGCGGGACGTCGTACTTGGTCGCCTGCCGCCAGACCTGCTCGGACTGCGGCTCGACGCCCTCCTTGCCGTCGAAGACGGCAACGGCGCCGTCGAGGACGCGCAGGTTGCGCTCGACCTCGACGGTGAAGTCGACGTGGCCGGGCGTGTCGATCAGGTTGATCTGGTGGTTCTTCCAGTAGCAGGTCGTCGCGGCCGACGTGATCGTGATGCCGCGCTCCTGCTCCTGCTCCATCCAGTCCATCACGGCAGCGCCGTCGTGGACCTCGCCGATCTTGTAGCTGATCCCCGTGTAGAAGAGGATCCGCTCAGTCGTCGTGGTCTTGCCCGCGTCGATGTGGGCCATGATCCCGATGTTGCGGACCTTGGCAAGATCAGTGAGCACGTCCTGTGCCACGGGTCTTTCCCCTGTCTTGAGCTTGTCAGCTCACTAGGGCTGGGAGCGCCCGGCCCCTGTGCGGGGCCGGGCGTCACATCACCAGCGGTAGTGGGCGAAGGCCTTGTTGGACTCGGCCATCTTGTGCGTGTCCTCACGGCGCTTGACGCTCGCACCGAGACCGTTGCTCGCATCGAGCAGCTCGTTCATCAGACGCTCGACCATGGTCTTCTCACGACGCTGCCGGGAGAAGGTGATCAGCCAGCGCAGCGCCAGCGTGGTGGCACGGCCGGGCTTGACCTCGACCGGGACCTGGTAGGTCGCGCCACCGACGCGGCGGCTCTTGACCTCGAGAGCCGGCTTCACGTTGTCGAGCGCGCGCTTCAGCGTGACGACCGGGTCGGTGCCGGTCTTCTCGCGAGCACCCTCGAGCGCTTCGTAGACGATCTTCTCGGCCACCGAGCGCTTGCCGTCGACCAGCACCTTGTTGATGAGCTGGGTCACCAGCGGCGAGCTGTAGACCGGGTCGGAGATCAGCGGCCGCCTGGGGGCCGGTCCCTTGCGGGGCATCTCAGCTCTTCTCCTTCTTCGCGCCGTAACGGCTGCGAGCCTGCTTGCGGTTCTTCACACCCTGGGTGTCGAGAGAGCCACGGATGATCTTGTAACGAACACCCGGCAGGTCCTTCACACGACCGCCACGCACGAGCACCATCGAGTGCTCCTGGAGGTTGTGACCCTCACCGGGGATGTACGCCGTGACCTCGATACCGCTGGTCAGCTTCACGCGAGCGACCTTGCGCAGTGCGGAGTTCGGCTTCTTGGGGGTGGTGGTGTAAACGCGGGTGCACACACCGCGCCGCTGCGGCGAGCCCTTGAGGGCCGCCGTCTTCTGCTTCGCCACCTTGTCCTGGCGGCCCTTGCGGACCAGCTGCTGGATCGTTGGCATTCGCCGGCTGCTTCTTCCGTCTTTGCGGGTTCACCTTGCGGTTCACCCTCGTGTTTCTTGATCCCTCTCTGCACCCGAGGTCGGGCGTGTCGCCCGCTCCCAAGGTCCGCGAGCAACAGTTCAGACCCAACAAAGGCTTCAACTGCCACTGCGAGTGGAGGACACCGCTGCCTCACGGGCACGCGGAGCGGCCCGACATGGGTCGGGCACGAGTAGCAAAGATACCCGCCCACGTCTACCCGGGTCAAAACGGGGGTGCCGCACGCGCACGTGCAGTAGACATCAGGCCAGCGGATTCATCCTGACGGGGAGGCGCGGACGGTGTGGCGGCAGTGGATCGTGCCGGTCGTGCTGACGGCTCTGTTCGTGGCGGGTTTCACAGTTCTCGCCGGCCTGCACCTCGACGACGGGCGCAGCTCGTCGGACGTCGGCCACTGCTACGCCGTGGTCGCGGACCGGAAGTCCGTCGGCCTCGCGGCCGCCGACTGCTCGGCGGACGACGCGACCTACCGGACCGCGCTGACCGTCGAGTCACCCGGCTGGTCACTCGATCCGGGGACCTGCCCGGACGGGTCCTATCGCGCCGTCCGGCGCACCGCCACCGGTGACACGTCGTGCCTGTTGCTCAACGTGCGGGAGGGCGACTGCCTCAGCCCCGTCCGGGCCAGGACGGGCACCGACAGCGACCTCGGCAGGAGCCGGTGCGGCTCCTCGTCGGAGTCGAAGGTGACGAAGGTCGTCACCGGAACCCGGCCGAGCTGCGGTCCCGGCGAGAAGACCACCTTCTACGCACAGCCCGCCACGACCATCTGCCTGGGGAAGCCGTGAAGATCACCGTCCTGCTCGCCGCGCTGACGCTGACCCTCGCCGGCTGCTCCGGCTGGCACGAACAGGCCGGCGTCGGCGAGTGCGCGAAGCAGGTCGACGTGAACGACACCAGCGTGAACATGGCCGAAGTGGACTGTTCGTCCGACGAGGCCGTGTACCGGGTCTCCTCGCGCGAGAGGCGCACCATGTGTCCCACCGGTGACTACCTGGACGAGTCGTCCGGCCGGTCGAGGAAGACCGGCACGACGCGCTACTGCTACGTGCTCAACGTCCGCGAAGGCGACTGTCTCAAAGCGACGAACCAGTACTTCCAGCGCGTCGCGTGCGGGGCGGGGACGCGCAGGGTCACCAAGGTCGTCGAGGGCGAGTCGGACCGCTCGTTGTGCCGCGGCGAGGACTCGCGGACCTACTCACAGCCGGTGCGGACGATCTGCATCTCCAGGTGAGGCGGACCTGATTCACTGAGCCGGTGGACGACTTGATCGCGGCGATGGCCTCGCTGACCGGCTCCTCCGCCGATCCCGAGGTGCTCGGAGGCGACCGCGGCGACGTCGTCGTGGTGCGCGTCGGCGACGTGGTGGCCAAGGCGCATCCCGCGGACACCGACGCCGAGGCGTTGCGGCAACGGCTGGAGATCGCGGCCGCGCACCCGGACCTCATGTTGCCGCCGTTGAAACCGTTGCAGTTCGTGGAAGACCGGCCCGTGACGGTGTGGCCGTACGGGACGCCGGTGAGCCAGGCCGACCCCGACGCGGCACCGTGGGAGGAGAGCGCGGCCCTGCTCGCGAAGCTGCACGCGCTGCCCGCGCAGGGCCCGGTCGCCGGTGCGCCGGAACGCATCGTGCGCGCCATCCGAGCCTTGCCACCGGAGCTCCCGCACGCCGACGTGGTGCTCGCGGCGTTCGCCGTCCTGCCCCCGCTCGACGTGTCGGCGAAAGCTCTCATCCACGGCGACTGGCACCTCGGACAGCTCGTGCACCGAGGGGCGTGGCGCCTCATCGACGTGGACGACCTCGGAGTCGGCGATCCGGTGTGGGACTTGGCGCGACCTGCGGCGTTGTTCGCGGCAGGCGTCCTGCCCGGTGACCTGTGGGCGCGGTTCCTCGACACCTACCGTGAAACAGGCGGTGTGGCCCTGACGACATCGGAATGGGATGTCCTCAACATCCCGGCTCAGGCCTACGTTGTTCAGATGGCAGCACGGGCACTAGTGACCGGTCTGCAGGCAGTGGAACCGCTGGTCGACGCGTGCCGTCGGATCATCTCGACGCACGACCGCGGTGACCGCGGCTAATATCGCTTTTGTCCGGTCCCACCCAGGAGGCTCACACGATGCAGTGTCCCAAGTGTCATGCGAACATGCGCACGTTCGACCGCATGGGCGTCCACATCGAGCAGTGCGACGGCTGCCGCGGGGTCTTCCTCGACTACGGCGAGCTCGAGTCGATCACCCGTCTCGAAGCCACGTTGCACACGCCCCCGCCGCCGCCCGTCGCCCCTCCGCCCGCGGCGCACTACCCGGCCCAGCCCGCCTGGGGTGCCGCACCGCAGGTCCACCACCACCACGGCGGCCACGGCTACTACGGCCACCGCAAGCACCACGGCCTCGCCGGCCTCTTCTTCTCCTCGTGAGTCCGCACGGCCCCGGATCCCTGCTCCGGGGCCGTTGACGACTACCGAAAAACGGGTGGATAATCGGTAGTCAACGGGAGGAGTAGCCATGTCTGTCGCGACCGAGGCCGCCCACATCCGGGACCTCTTCGAAACGATCGAAGAGATCGAGTCCGTGGCGTCATCCCTGGCAGAAGACGACGAACGCCGCCACAAGCTCGACGGCGTAGTAGCCAAAACCCTCCGCCAAGCCCCACCGGTGCGCCCCGTGGTGGCAGGAGAGCTCCTCGACCTCACCGAGAAGACCGTGAAGGCCTGGGCCCGGGAAGGCGTACTGGCCATCCACAGCCAAGAACCGCGCATGCTCCTCGACACCGTGCGCCTCCACGAGGTCCTCCACCTCGTCTCCGACCTCCGCCGCGCCGGCAAGACCCGCGGCCTCATCGACGAAGTCCACCGCCGCCTGAGCGACCAGTCGTTGCTGGACCGCTCCGACCTCGCCACCTCCCTCGACGAGATGCGCAGCGGCAAGGGACGCGTGGTCCGCACAGCTTGATCCAGGTAGTAGAAACCCACACCGCACACGCCCAGGCCAACGGCCTGCGCGGCCGAGCCCGCCTGGCCTACGAACGCTTCCTGGACGACCTGGCCCACTCAGGCTGCGCCGCCCTCGGCTACCGCGTGACAGGCCCAGAACCCCTCCCCCGCCTCTGCGTGAAACACCTGCGAGGCGCCGACCGAGTGGTGGTCGCCTTCCCGTCCCCCGAAGTCGTGTGGGTCCTGCTGGTCGGCCCACATGACGACGACCCAGGCCTGGACCTCTACGAGGCCCTCTACGAGATGGCCGGCGTCCGCCCCCGCCTGTCCGAGAAGCGCACGAAGCCCCGCTGCTGCACCGACGAGCCCGGCGTCCCACCTCTCGTCGACGAAAACCTCGTAGACGACCTCGTCATCCGAGCCCGAGCCCTGGCCCGCGCTCGCCGCCGCTAGGACTTTCCAGCTGGCATGCTCTACCGACAAATTTTCTTGTCAAGACAGGGATAGTCGTCCTAGGCTCGGTTCAACAGACGAACGGAGCCGACGATGTCCTTCCAGGCCTACCTAGACGGCGCGGAGAAGAAGACCGGCAAGACCCCGGCCGAGCTGCTGGCAGAAGCCACCGGACGCGGCTACGACGCCACCACGAAGGCAGGCGTGGTCCTGGAGTGGCTGAAGACCGACTACGACTTGGGCAGAGGCCACGGCATGGCGCTCTACCACGTGCTGAAGAACGGCCCGACCATCAGCGAGAAGCACGTGGGCACCACCGGCACCCACCGAGACGAGTCCACAACGCTCCGCCTGGACGGAATCGCAAACCGCTGATCCAGCGATGGCGAAGCCGAGCCGTCTTTCCAAAACAACCCGGTGGGGTGGTCCCGTCACTGCAAGCACCAACGCAACCGGCGGCCGCCGTAAGCAACAGGCGTGCCATCTACCCGCGTGCGGCACTGGCCAGCCCTTGATCATATTGGCGGGGTCCGGGGCGCAGCCCCGAAAGCCCTAAACGCGACGCACCCTGAGCAAGGCGACCACCCGCCCGCAACGCACCCACCAACGCGAAACGGCCCCCGGAGCGAAAGCTCCAGGGGCCGTCCCATGTCAACTAAGCAACCTCAGCGGTAGTCCCGCCCGAAGTCGTAGTCGTCCAACGGCACCGCAGCACCGGTCCCGGTCCCGAACACGTCGGGCGTGTAGTACCCGTCGTCGTACGAGGGGATCGCGTACGCAGCCGCACGCGCCTCCTCAGTCGGCTGGACCTGGATGTTGCGGTAGCGGTTGATGCCCGTACCAGCCGGGATCAACTTACCGATGATCACGTTCTCCTTCAGACCGATGAGCTTGTCCGAACGCCCGTTGATGGCGGCGTCGGTCAGCACACGAGTGGTCTCCTGGAACGACGCCGCGGACAGCCACGAGTCGGTGGCCAGCGAGGCCTTCGTGATACCCATCAGCACCGGACGACCGGCTGCCGGCTCGCCACCCTCGGCGACGACGGCGCGGTTGCCCGACTCGAAGTCGGCACGCTCGACCAAAGACCCGGGCAGGAACTCGGTCGCGCCGGAGTCGATGATCGTGACCCGGCGGAGCATCTGCCGGACGATGACCTCGATGTGCTTGTCGTGGATGGCCACACCCTGGGCGCGGTACACCTTCTGCACTTCCTGCACCAGGTGCAGCTGGGCCTCGCGCGGGCCCATGACGCGCAGGACCTCGTGCGGGTCCGGGGTACCTTCCAGCAGCTGCTGGCCGACGGCCACGTGGTCGCCGTCCTGCAGCGGGCCGGTCGCCGTGTTGGCGAGACGCTGACGCTTGGACAGCTTCTCGAACACGATCTCCTCGGAGCCGTCGTCCGGGATCAGCGTGATCTTCCAGAAGCGGTCGCCGTCCTCGATGCGGACGCGGCCGTCGACGTCGGCGATCGGCGCCTTGCCCTTCGGGACGCGGGCCTCGAAGAGCTCCTGGACACGGGGCAGACCGGTCGTGATGTCGTCACCGGCCACACCACCCTGGTGGAAGGTACGCATCGTCAGCTGCGTACCGGGCTCACCGATGGACTGGGCGGCGACGATGCCGACGGCCTCGCCGACGTCGACCAGCTTGCCGGTCGCCATCGAGCGGCCGTAGCAGGACGCGCACACACCGACCGCGGACTCGCAGGTCAGGACCGAGCGGACCTTCACGCGGAGAATGCCGGCCTCGACCAGCGACTGCATCGCCGGGTCGCCGAGGTCGTCGCCGCGGTTCAGGATCAGGTTGCCCTGCGCGTCGTGGATGTCGTCCGCGACCGTGCGGGCGTAGACCGACGTCTGCGCGAACTCGTGCAGGCCGACCTTGTCGCCCAGCTGCTCGCCGACGGTCATGTTCACGCCACGCGTGGTGCCGCAGTCGATCTCACGGATGATGACGTCCTGCGAGACGTCCACCAGACGACGGGTCAGGTAACCCGAGTCGGCGGTGCGGAGCGCGGTGTCGGCCAGACCCTTGCGGGCACCGTGCGTCGCGATGAAGTACTCCAGCACCGACAAGCCCTCGCGGAACGAGTTCTTGATCGGGCGCGGGATGTACTCACCCTTCGGGTTGGTCACGAGACCACGCATACCCGCGAGCGAACGGACCTGCGTCATGTTGCCGGCGGCGCCGGACTGGACGATGACGCGGATCGAGTTGTCCTCGGGGAAGTTGTCTTCCATGATCTCGTGGACCTGCTCGGTGGCCTTGGTCCACACCTTGACCAGCTCGGAGTTGCGCTCCTCGTGGGAGAGCTGACCGCGCTGGTAGCGCTTCTCCACCGCGTCCGCGAGGCGCTCGTGCTCCTCGAGGATGTCCTGCTTCGCGGCGGGCACGAGGACGTCCGAGATCGCGACGGTCACGCCGGAACGGGTGGCCCAGTGGAAACCGGCGTCCTTCAGCTTGTCCAGCGTCCGGGCGACGGTGACCATCGGGTACCGCTCGGCGAGGTCGTTGATGATCACGGCCTGCCGCTTCTTGGGCATGACCTCGTTGATGAAGGCGTAGTCCTGCGGCAGGATCTCGTTGAACAGCACGCGACCCAGCGTGGTCTCCGCGAGCCACGGCTGACCGGGCTCCCAGCCCTCCGGCTCCTGCCCCTTGGGCGGGTTCTTGTCGGAGATGCGGATCTTCACCATCGCCTGCAGGCCCAGGACCTTGCGGTCGAACGCCATCAGGGCCTCGGCGGGCGACGAGTAGAAGTGACCCTCGCCGATGTCGCCGGCCTTGTGCCGGGTCAGGTGGTACAGACCCGTCACCATGTCCAGACGCGGCATGGCCAGCGGCTTGCCGGACGCCGGGGACAGGATGTTGTTCGACGACAGCATCAGCACGCGGGCCTCAGCCTGCGCCTCGGCCGACAGCGGCAGGTGAACAGCCATCTGGTCACCGTCGAAGTCGGCGTTGAACGCCTCACAGACCAGCGGGTGCAGCTGGATGGCCTTGCCCTCGACCAGCTGCGGCTCGAAGGCCTGGATGCCGAGGCGGTGCAGCGTGGGTGCACGGTTGAGCAGCACCGGGTGCTCGGTGATGACCTCTTCCAGCACGTCCCACACGGCCGGGCGCGCACGCTCGACCATCCGCTTGGCGGACTTGATGTTCTGCGCGTGGTTGAGGTCGACCAGCCGCTTCATCACGAACGGCTTGAAGAGCTCCAGCGCCATCTGCTTGGGCAGACCGCACTGGTGCAGCTTGAGCTGCGGGCCGACCACGATGACCGAACGGCCGGAGTAGTCGACGCGCTTGCCGAGCAGGTTCTGGCGGAACCGGCCCTGCTTGCCCTTCAGCAGGTCGGACAGCGACTTCAGCGGGCGGTTACCGGGACCGGTGACCGGGCGGCCGCGGCGGCCGTTGTCGAACAGCGCGTCGACGGCCTCCTGCAGCATCCGCTTCTCGTTGTTGACGATGATCTCGGGCGCGCCGAGGTCGATCAGTCGCTTCAACCGGTTGTTGCGGTTGATGACGCGGCGGTACAGGTCGTTCAGGTCGGAGGTCGCGAAGCGGCCACCGTCGAGCTGCACCATCGGGCGCAGGTCCGGCGGGATGACCGGAACGCAGTCCAGCACCATGCCCTGCGGGTTGTTGCGGGTCGCCTGGAAGGCGGCCACGACCTTCAACCGCTTGAGCGCGCGCAGCTTCTTCTGGCCCTTGCCGCTGCGGATCGTCTCGCGCAGGACCTCGGCCTCGGCGTCGACGTCGTAGTCACCCAGCAGCTTCTGGATGGCCTCGGCGCCCATGGCACCGGTGAAGTAGTCGCCGTAGCGGTCGTACAGCTCGCGGTAGAGCAGCTCATCGGCGATGAGCTGGCCCTTCTCCAGCTTGGTGAAGGTGCTCCAGATCTCGTCGAGCCGGTCCAGCTCGCGCTGGGCCCGGTCGCGGAGCTGGCGCATCTCGCGCTCGCCGCCCTCCTTGACCTTGCGGCGGACGTCGGACTTGGCGCCCTCCGCCTCCAGCTCGGCCAGGTCGGCTTCCAGCTTCTGAGCACGCGCCTCGACGTCCGCGTCACGGCGGTTCTCGACGCGCTTGCGCTCGACCTGCATCTCGCTCTCGAGCGTCGGCAGGTCGTTGTGGCGCAGCTCGCCGTTCACGCCCACGATGACGTAGGCCGCGAAGTAGATGATCTTCTCGAGGTCCTTCGGAGCCAGGTCGAGCAGGTAGCCCAACCGGCTGGGAACGCCCTTGAAGTACCAGATGTGCGTGACCGGAGCGGCGAGCTCGATGTGGCCCATGCGCTCACGACGCACCTTCGCACGGGTCACCTCGACGCCGCAGCGCTCACAGATGATGCCCTTGAAGCGCACGCGCTTGTACTTGCCGCAGTAGCACTCCCAGTCCCTGGTGGGACCGAAGATCTTCTCGCAGAACAAGCCGTCCTTCTCGGGCTTGAGCGTGCGGTAGTTGATGGTCTCGGGCTTCTTGACCTCGCCGTAGGACCACTGGCGGATGTCGTCCGCGGTCGCGAGACCGATGCGGAGCTCATCGAAGAAGTTGACGTCGAGCACGTCTACTCTCTTCCCCTTTTTAGATCGGTGGCAGCAGGAGCTGGTCGGAAAGGTCAGGGAGCGCTACGCGGGAGGCATTGCGCTCCCTGACCCGAGCGAGGTGACTAGTTGACGACGTCGTCCACGGAGGGCGACTCGGACCGCGACAGGTTGATGCCGAGGTTCGCGGCCGCGCGCTCCAGGTCCTCGTCGTCGCCGTCGCGCATCTCGATCGCGGCACCGTCCGAAGACAGGACCTCGACGTTGAGGCACAGCGACTGCAGCTCCTTGAGCAGCACCTTGAAGGACTCCGGGATACCGGGTTCCGGGATGTTCTCGCCCTTGACGATGGCCTCGTAGACCTTCACGCGGCCGAGCACGTCGTCGGACTTGATGGTGAGCAGCTCCTGCAGGGTGTACGCGGCGCCGTACGCCTGCATCGCCCAGCACTCCATCTCACCGAAGCGCTGACCACCGAACTGCGCCTTACCACCCAGCGGCTGCTGCGTGATCATCGAGTACGGGCCGGTCGAACGCGCGTGGATCTTGTCGTCGACCAGGTGCAGCAGCTTCAGGATGTACATGTAGCCGACCGACACCGGGAACGGGTACGGCTCGCCGGAGCGACCGTCGAAGAGCTGAGCCTTGCCGTTCTCCTTGACCATCCGCTCACCGTCGCGGTTCGGGATGGTCGAGCCCAGCAGACCCGTGATCTCCTCTTCCTTCGCGCCGTCGAACACCGGCGTCGCCGTGCGGGTGCCCGGCTCGACGTCGTACAGCTCCTCGGGCAGGTTCTTCGCCCAGTCCGGGTCGCCGTTGATGCTCCAGCCCTGCTTGGCGATCCACCCGAGGTGGGTCTCCAGCACCTGGCCGATGTTCATACGACGCGGCACACCGTGCGTGTTCAGGATGATGTCGACCGGCGTGCCGTCCTCGAGGAACGGCATGTCCTCCGCGGGGAGGATCTTGCCGATGACGCCCTTGTTGCCGTGGCGGCCGGCGAGCTTGTCACCGTCCTGGATCTTGCGCTTCTGGGCCACGTAGACGCGGACGAGCTCGTTCACGCCCGGAGGCAGCTCGTCGTCGTCCTCACGGCTGAAGACGCGGATGCCGATGACCTTGCCGTACTCACCGTGCGGCACCTTGAGCGAGGTGTCGCGGACCTCGCGCGCCTTCTCACCGAAGATCGCGCGGAGCAGGCGCTCCTCCGGGGTCAGCTCGGTCTCGCCCTTGGGCGTGACCTTGCCGACGAGGATGTCGCCCGGCTGCACCTCGGCACCGATGCGGATGATGCCGCGCTCGTCGAGGTCGGCGAGGACCTCCTCGGAGACGTTCGGGATGTCCCGGGTGATCTCCTCGGCGCCGAGCTTCGTGTCGCGGGCGTCGATCTCGTGCTCCTCGATGTGGATCGAGGTGAGAACGTCGTCCTGCACGAGGCGCTGCGACAGGATGATCGCGTCCTCGTAGTTGTGGCCTTCCCACGGCATGATCGCCACGAGCAGGTTCTTGCCGAGCGCCATCTCACCGTTCTCGGTGCACGGCCCGTCGGCCAGGACCTGGCCCACCTCGACCCGGTCGCCCTCGTTGACGATGGGCTTCTGGTTGATGCAGGTGCCCTGGTTCGAGCGACGGAACTTGTGCAGCGCGTAGGTGTTGCGCGCACCGTCGTCGGCCATGACGGTGATGTAGTCGGCGGAGACCTCCTCGACCACACCGGTCTTCTTCGCGACGACGACGTCACCGGCGTCGACCGCGGCACGCAGCTCCATACCGGTGCCGACCAGCGGCGACTCGGAACGCAGCAGCGGCACGGCCTGACGCTGCATGTTCGCCCCCATCAGGGCGCGGTTGGCGTCGTCGTGCTCGAGGAACGGGATCATGGCGGTCGCGGCCGACACCATCTGGCGCGGCGAGACGTCCATGTAGTCGACGTCCATCGGGTCGATGAACTCGACCTCGCCGCCCTTCTTGCGGACCAGGACGCGGTCGTCGGTGAAGTTGCCCTCGTCGTCGGTCGGCGAGTTGGCCTGCGCCTTGACGAAGCGGTCTTCCTCGTCCGCGGTCAGGTAGTCGATCTGGTCGGTGACCCGGCCCTCGACGACCTTGCGGTACGGCGTCTCGATGAAGCCGAACGGGTTGACCCGCGCGTACGACGAGAGCGAACCGATCAGACCGATGTTCGGGCCTTCCGGCGTCTCGATCGGGCACATGCGGCCGTAGTGCGACGGGTGGACGTCGCGGACCTCCATGCCGGCCCGCTCACGGGACAGACCACCGGGACCCAGCGCCGACAGGCGGCGCTTGTGGGTCAGACCCGCGAGCGGATTGGTCTGGTCCATGAACTGCGACAGCTGCGAGGTGCCGAAGAACTCCTTGATCGCCGCCACGACGGGACGGATGTTGATCAGGGTCTGCGGCGTGATGGCCTCGACGTCCTGCGTGGTCATGCGCTCGCGGACGACGCGCTCCATGCGGGACAGACCGACGCGGATCTGGTTCTGGATCAGCTCGCCCACGGTGCGCAGGCGGCGGTTGCCGAAGTGGTCGATGTCGTCGACCTCGACGGGAACCTCGGTGCCGTTGGCGCCGTCCATCATCGTCTCGCCCGCGTGCAGGCGGACCAGGTACTCGATCGTCGTGACGATGTCGTCCTCGGTCAGGACACCCGTGTTGATCTCGGTGTCCAGGCCCAGCTTCTTGTTGACCTTGTAGCGGCCAACCTTCGCCAGGTCGTAGCGCTTGTCCTTGAAGAACAGGTTCTCCAGCAGGGCCTGCGCCGACTCCTTCGTCGGCGGCTCGCCCGGACGCAGCTTGCGGTAGATGTCGAGCAACGCCTCGTCGGTACCCGCGGTGTGGTCCTTCTCGAGCGTGGTCAGCAACGTCTCGCTGAACGCGAACCGCTCGCGGATCTGCTCCGTGCTCCAGCCCAGAGCCTTCAACAGCACCGTCACCGGCTGGCGACGCTTGCGGTCGATGCGGACACCCACGGTGTCGCGCTTGTCGACGTCGAACTCCAGCCAGGCACCCCGGGACGGGATGATCTTGACGCTGAAGACGTCCTTGTCCGTCGTCTTGTCGACCGCGGTGTCGTAGTAGACACCCGGAGAGCGCACGAGCTGCGAGACAACCACGCGCTCGGTGCCGTTGATGATGAACGTGCCCTTGTCCGTCATCATCGGGAAGTCACCCATGAACACCGTCTGGCTCTTGATCTCACCAGTGGTGTGGTTGGTGAACTCCGCCGTGACGAACAGCGGTGCCGCGTACGTCATGTCCTTGTCCTTGCACTCTTCGGTCGAGGCCTTGACCTCGTCGAAGCGCGGGTCGGAGAAGGACAGTGACATGGAGCCGGAGAAGTCCTCGATCGGCGAGATCTCGTTGAGAACCTCTTCGAGACCGCTGGTCGGGGTCTCGTCACCGGCGTCGACGCGGCGCTGGAACCACGCCTCGTCACCGGTGAGCCATTCGAACGACTGGATCTGCAGGTCGAGCAGGTTGGGCGTCGAGAGCGGCTCGTGAATCTTTGCGAACGAGACGCGCTTCGGCGCTCCAGGGATCCCCGACGTGGAGTTGGTCGCAGCAGTGGCCTTGGTCGCGCGAGAGATCGCCAAGATGCGTCCTTCCAGGGACAGGTAGCTGGCTAGAGCGAACTAGCACGGCTGTCAAGGGTGCGGCGATGCCCGACTAATCCACGCTCTCGGCGAAGGGCAAGCGGAAAATGGGCAGCGCAAAGGGGCAGTCTAGCCACGCGCACGGCGACTGTCGAGAGGCACCTGGAAGGACCCTCCTCTTGCTCACCGACAGAGTGACCCTGCATGAGCGTGCAGTCAAGATGTGGACAGCCGATCCACTCTGTGGATGGAGCGCTCTTCACCGTCCGTCACCCATTTGACCTGCACAAACACGCGTGCGGCCGATTTGGTGGGAAGTTGGCGGCTTTCAAGCGGACTTACAGAGCGCCACGAGATTTGTGTGACCGAGATCACGCGTGTCGGGGCTGGCGGAGGGTGTCTCAGCAGTGCTTCCAGGGCACCTCTGAGGGTTGTTGATCTTACGGCACGGCGATCATGGCCCTGACACCGGCCTGACCCAAACGACCGGCTCCCCGGAGCGCCCGCGAAAGTACGCGGGGAGCTTTCGTACTCCAGGAGAGGACGGCGGGCCCCCGCGTGCGTCCGCCAACGGAACGCGGGAGTCGGCGTTTCCGCTTGGGGAACGTGGGAGCCCCGTGTGCGTCCGCCGACGGAACGCGGGAGCCGGCGTTTCGCTTGGGGAACGTGGGAGCCCCGCGTGCGGTCGGGTCAGCAGCCCTGGAGTTGGCGGGTCTGGTCGGGCGTGGCGCCGAACATCTCCATGTTGTCGATCTTCCACCGGCCGCCGCTGTCCACCGCGCTCACGCGCAGCATGGCGGTGCCGCCGCCCGACTGGTTGTCGGTCGTGCGGGTGGTGACCTGGTCGGCGAACACGAGGACGGTGGCGTGGCCGTCCTTCAGCGACGAGACCGCGGAGGAGACCACGCGGACGGTCACGACCAGCTTCTGCTGCGGCGCGACCTCCTTCACGGGGCCGAACACGGCGTTGTACTGACACAGGGCCTTGCCGGTGAGCAGCTCTTTCGCGGCCTTCTCCGTCGAGGAGACGTCGGCGAAGTTGTACGAGAACGACTTCTCGACGGCCTCGCGGATCTGGCCGTTCACCGCCGAGGTGGTCGCGGAGTCGACCAGGGCAGCGTCGTAGGACACCGAGCGCGACTTGACCAGGAAGAACGTGCCGAGGCCGCCGAGCAGGACCGCCACCGCGAGCAGTGCCGCGGGCAGCAGCCAGGCGGGCCTGGCACCGGGCTTGGCGGTGACCGGCTCGGCCTGAGCCTCCTCGGGCTCCGAAGGCGCCGAGGACTTCGAGGGCTCCGAAGGCGCCGAGGCCTTCGAGGGCGCCGAGGACTTCGGCGGCTTCGGGGGTTTCGCCTGCTTCGTGGCGGGCGGCGTCCACTCGACCGCCGTCGGGGCCTTGAGCTCCTCGACCTCCGGCTCCCCAGCCGCCTCGACGGCCTCCACACCCTCCGGAGCCTCAGCGACCTCGGAGACCTCGGACGCCTCGGTGGCGCGCCGGTGCAGGCCGGCGACCCTGGGGCGGCCTCCGGCGGGCGGAGTGGGGATGGGGCGGCGGCGGGATGGGGGCACGTGCACTCGTCCTATCAGTTCTGGCCGAATCAGATGCCGGCCCGCAGCGGACCCAGCTGGCTCAGCTTCCAGCCGTCGTCGGTGCGGGTGAGCTTGGTCAGGTACCGGTTGATCTTGGTGACCTGCTTGCCGTCGGCGGGGGTCACGGTGCTCTCGACGACGGCGATCATCGACGCGGTGCCCGCGCGGTCGTCCAGCTCGGTGATCGCGGAGTCGAGCACCTTCGACGTCGTCACGGACTTCGCGTCGACCAGCTGCTTCTTGCGCGAGTCCTTGTCCTTGTCGATCTCCGCGCGCAACTCGCCGGTCGAGGAGTTGAGCCAGCGCTGGAGGTCCTCGTCGACCTTCTGGTAGTCGAGCGTCAGGAAGTTCGTGATGCCGACCTGGCCGGAGCGCAGGGCGTCGTCGCGCGTGGCGGCGAACGCCGACTCGGACGAGTGCGCCGCCGAGTACCAGGCCACGCCGAAGTACGCGGCGTACCCGAACGTCAGCACCGCCAGTACGGCCGCGACCACCGTGAAGATCCGCACTACTTCTTCTCCTCTGGCAAACCCAGCAGCTGGCCGAGCGACGTCAGCAGCGGCAGCTCCTGCACCGCCTGCTGCCCCGCCGGCTCCTGGCCCGGCTGCGTCGTGGCGTTGCCGACCGGGGTCGTCGGCGTGCCACCGTACGGAGCATTCTGCGAGCCTCGCACCGAGGTCGCCGATCCGCGCGCCAGAGCGCAGTAGGCCTGCGTGTTCAGCGGCGCGGCGGAGGTGTCGTTGCCGGGACGGATCTTCGTGCCCTCGTAGCCGACCGTGCACGGCATCGGGTCGAACACGTTCAGCGCGAGCCCGAAGTGCGCGGTGCCGTCGCCGGGCGCCACGGTGAAGCCGCCACCGACGGCGATGGGGTACGTCACCGCGATCTGCTCCAGGCCGTCGCGCCTGGTCACGAGGATGTTCGAGGTGGTCAGCAGGTTCGCGAACACCACGCCCAGGTTCGGGCCGCTCTCCTTCAGCAGCGCCGAGACCTGCTCCGACGCCGGCGGCACGGCCACGATCAGCCGCCGCAGGTCGCCGTCGGACGCCTTCAGCTGCTCCGCGATCAACCGCAGGTCACCGCTGAACGACCGGATGGCACCACCGGAAGAGGCCTGCGTGGACAGCACGATCTTGCCGTCCTTGAGCAGCTGCGTCGTCTGCGGCAGGTGCTCGCGGGCGGCCGCGGTGAACGCCGCGGTGTTGTCGATCAGCACCTGCAGGTCGCCACCGGTGCCGTTGAACGCGTTGTGCAGCTCGTCGACCACGGTCCGCAACGAGTCCGTGGGCACCGACGACGCGAACGCGTCCAGGTTCGACAGCAGCCCGTCCACCGGCGGTGGCGTGCGCGTGGCCGACCGCGGGATGACCGAGCCGGCCTGCAGGTACGGGCCGTCGTCCGTCTTCGGCCGCAGGTCCACGTACTGCTCGCCGACGGCCGACCGGTTGGCCACGACGGCCTCGGTCGACGCCGGCACGCGCGGCGCGTCCGAGTTCAGCTCCAGGTCGGCCTCGACGCCGTCGGAGGTCAGCCGCAGCTGCCCGACCCGGCCGATCGTGACGCCGCGATAGGTGACCTCGGCGTTGGTGAAGATCCCGCCGGAGTCGGCGAGCTGCATCGTCACGACCGTCGACGACGACTTGAACAGCCCGACGTACGACGCGCTGACGTACGAGATGCCCAGCAACGCGACCAGCACGAACGCGCCGATCTTGACCTTCGTCCCGCGCGTGATCACTTGCGACCACCTCCCAGCAGGCCGCCGAGCAGGTCGCCCAGCCCGGACCCGTTGCTGCCCGGGCTGAGGCCCGGCAACGGGATGTTCGGCAACGGCAGCGGCGTGCCCTGGGTCGGCACGAGCGAGTCCAGCGGGGACTGCCGCGACCGGCCCAGGTTGTCGAGGACGGTGCCGAGGTTGAGGTCCAGGTCGATGAACGCGTTCGAGTAGTCGCCCTTGACGCCGTCGACCGCCGCGTCCGGGAACGGGTAGGTCAGCAGCAACTCGAACGCCTTGGGCAGGTTCTGCCCCGACTCCACGAGCTTCTGCAACGTCGGCTGCAGCGCCTTCAGGTCGGCCACGATGTCGTCCCGGCTCTTGTTGACCGTGTCCACCGCGACGTCGGACAGCTTGTCCAGCGACTGCAGCAACGTCACCAGCTGCGTGCGCTGCTCAGCGATCACCCGCAGACCGGGCTCCAGGTCCGTCAGCGCCACCGCGATCTTCTCCCGCTGCTGTGCCAGCGTGCCGGCCAGCCGGTTGATCGAGTCCAGCGCGCGGACGATCTCCGCCTTGTGCTTGTCGAGCTCCCCGACGAACGTGTTCAGGTTGCCCAGCAACGAGCGGATCTCCTGCTCGTTGCCCTCCATCGCGGCGTTGAGCTCCTTGGTGATGTTCTGCAGCTGCGCCACACCACCACCGTTGAGCAGCAACGACAACGCGCCGAAGACCTCTTCGACCTCGGGGTTGCGGTTGGTCTTGGCCAACGGGATCACGGCGTTGTCCGCGAGCTTCCCGGTCGCGTCCTTCGGCTTGCCGAGCTCGACGAACTTCTCACCGAGCAACGCCGACTGCCGCAGGTTCGCGAACGCGTTGGCCGGCAGCTGCACGTCACCGTTGACCAGCATGGTGACCTCGGCGGTCCAGCCGTCCGACGCGAGGTCGATCTGCTCGACCCGTCCGACCGGCACGTCGTTGACCTTCACGCCCGCCTGCGGCACCAGGTCGAGCACGTCCTTGAACTGCGCCTTGACCCGGTACGGGTGGTCGCCGACGTCGGCGCCGCCCGGCAGCGGCATGTTGTAGACGCCGTCGAACCCGCCGGTGCCGCAGCCCGACACGAGCAACAACGCCGTCACCGCGACGACAAGCTTCGTTCTGGTGGTTGATGTCACCGCGGCGTCCCCCCGACCGGCAGGGGCAGCGGCAGCTTGCCCGCGTTGAGGTCGCTGACGATCTGCGCCGGCGACTGCAGCGGCACCGCGCCGGACAGGATCGGCTCCAGCTGCTTGCACGTCTGGGCGAGCACCGGCGGCACGTTGTTCGGCGTGGCCTGCTGCACCAGCTTGCAGATCAGCACGATCGGCGGCTGGTTGAGCTCGTTGATGTTCGCGCGGGTGTCGAGCGTGCCGGACGCCGCGTTGTAGGTGTTCTGCAGGTTGCCCAGCGCCAGCGGCGCCACGTCGAGCGTCTCCGCCAGCGCCGCCCGCTGGTTCACCAGCACCTGCGTGATCGAGGCCAGCTTGTCCACATTGGACTTGAGCACCTCGCGGTTGTCCTTGATGAAGCCCTGCACCTGCTGCAGCGCGGTCGCCAGCTCGTTGAGCGCGGCACCGAGATCACCGCGCTCGTCGGCGAGCAGCTTCGTCACGTCGGCCAGCTGCTTGTTGAAGTCCCGCACCTGGCTGTCGTTCGCGGCCAGCATCGCGGTGAACTTCTGCAGGTTGTCCACCGTGGCGAACAGGTCCTCTTTGGACCCGGACAGCGTCCGGGTGGCCTGGCCGAGGTTCTTCAGCGTGTCGTTGAGCGCCTGGCCGTTGCCGTCGAGGTTCTTCGCCGCGGCGTTGAGCAGGTCCGCCAACGCCCCGTCGGCGTTCGCGCCGTTGGGTCCCAACGCGGTCGTGAGCTTGTCCAGCGACTGGTAGAGCTCGTCCAGCTCGACCGGCGTCGCGGTGCGCTCGCGCGGGATCACGGCGTTGTCGCCCATCGTCGGTCCGCCGGTGTAGGCGGGTGCGAGCTGCACGTACCGGTCGCTGACCACGCTCGGCGCCACCACGACGGCCTGCGCGTTCTCCGGAACCCGCACCGAGCGGTCGAGGCTGAACACGACCCGCACCGACTTGCCCTCCGGCACGACCTCGTCGATCGTGCCGACCTTCACGCCGAGCACCCGCACGTCACCACCGGGGTAGACACCCACGGCCGCGGCGAAGTGCGCGGTGACCTTGCGCTCGTTCATGCCCGAGAAGATCCACCACAGCGCCGCGGTCGCGACGAGCGCGAGCACGCAGGCCATCGCGATCGCGCGCCCCAGCTTGCTGCTGGCCGCCGTTGTCATCGCTGCACCCCCGGAGGCAGGCAGCCTTCCTCGTTGAACCCGACGACGCCGAGGTTCACCGAGGGCGGCAGCAGACCGCAGATGTAGGTGTCGAACCAGCGCCCGTTGCCGAGGGTGTTCGCGAACACCCGGTAGAACGGCGCCAGCAACGAGAGGCTGCGGTCGAGGTTGTCCTGGTTGCGCTGCAGGATCGTGGTGACCCTGCCGAGCTGCTCCAGCGCCGGCTTGAGCTGGTTCTGGTTGTCCTGCACCAGACCGCTGAGCTCGCGGGCCAGGTCGCGCGTGCCGGTGAGCAGCGCGGTGATCGCCTCGCGCCGCTTGCGGATCTCGCCGAGCAGCAGGTTGCCGTCCGAGAGGAGCTTCTCGAACTCCTGGTTGCGGTCGGCCAGCGTCTTGGTCAGCTGCCTGGTGTTGTCCAGCAGCTTGGCCAGCTGCTCGTCCCGCGACGAGATCGTCTTCGACAGCGCGGACAGGCCGTCCAGCGCGCCGCGCACGTGCTCCGGCGAGTTCTTGAAGGTGTCGGACAGCACGGTGAAGCTGTCCGCGAGCTGCTTGGTGTCGATCTGACCGACGGTCGTCGCGAGCCCGTTGAACGCCTCGTTCACGTCGTACGGCGCGAGCGTGCGCTCCTTCGGGATCGGGTTGCCCGGCGACAGCGGCTGGGTGCCCTGCGGGTCGAGCGACAGGAACTTCTGGCCCAGCAACGTCTTGATGCGGATCATCGCGGTCGTCCGGTCGCCCACCCAGGCGTCCTTGACCTTGAACGTGACCCGCACGCGGTCGCCGTTGAGCGCGACCTTGGTGACCTTGCCGACCTTCACCCCGGCGACGCGGACCTCGTTGCCCGGCACCAGTCCCGCGGCCTCGCTGAAGTCCGCGGCGTAGCTCGTGCCACCGCCGACGATCGGCAGGTCGTCGGAGTAGAACGCGGCCAGCAGCAGCAGGGCGATCAACGTCAGGCTGATCGCGCCGGTCCTGATCGGGTTGCGCTGTTTCATCGGCGGCACCTCTGCTGTGTCACCGGCAACGCCGTGATCGGAATCGGGTTCGAGATGACCGGAGGCACGGCGACCTTGCCGCCGGCCTCGCACAGGAAGAAGTTGAACCACGAGCCGTAGGTCGCGGTGCGCGTGATCGTCTCCAGCTTGTTCGGCAGCCGCTGGAGCACGCCGTCGACGATCTGCTCGTTGTCGCCCAACGTCTGCGAGACCAGGCCGAGCTGCGCGATGTCGTTCTTCAACGGCTCACGGCCCTGCTGCAGCAGCCCGGCGGTGGCGTTGGTCAGGTCGCCGAGCGCGGTGATCGCGTCACCGATCGGCTGGCGGTCCTGCGCGAGCCCGGACACCAGCGTCTGCAACGTGATCACGAGGTTGTTGAAGTCCTCGCCGCGCGAGTTCACGGTGTCGAGCGCGGTGTTGAGGTTGTCGACGACCTCGCCGATCACCTTGTCCTTGCTCGCGAGCGTGCTGGTCAGCGACGCCGTGTGCTGCAGCAGGCTGTCGATCGTGCTGCCTTCTCCCTGCAGCACCTGGATGATCTCGAACGACAGCTTGTTCACGTCCTCCGGCGACAGCGCCTGGAAGAGCGGCTTGAAGCCGTTGAACAGCACGGTCAGGTCGAGCGCCGGCTTGGTGCGCTCCAACGGGATCGTGCCGCCCTCCGGCAGCACCGCCTTGGTGTCACCGGTGCCGGCCTCCAACGCGATGTACCGCTGCCCCACCAGGTTGCGGTACTTGATCGTCGCGGTGACCGAGCCCGGCAGCTTGCGGTCGCCGTCGAGCGAGAACTCGACCTCGGCGGTCTTGCGGTCAACCACCTTGATGTCGTCGACCTGCCCGACGCGCACACCGGCGATGCGGATGTCGTCGCCCTTGTTCAACGCCGTCACGTCGGTGAACCGCGCCTTGTAGTCCGTGGCACCGGCCAGGTTCACGTTGGCGATGGTGACCGCGAGCAACGTCGTGGCGAGGATCGTGACCACCGCGAAGGTGATCAGCTTCAGCAGCGGAGCGAGCACTCCCCTCACTTGACCGTCACCTCCGCTCCGCGCACCAGCGGTCCGAGCAGCAGGCTCGACCAGCCCGGCATGTCCTGCGGGTCGACCCCGATCCGCGGTCCGAAGAGCGCCGCGATCAACCTGGCCTCCTCCGGCGAGTTGGCGAGCCGCAGCACGTCCTGCGCCGACGACGTGGAGGTGTTGCCGGCGTTAGCGGGCGGCAGGACCCCGTCGTGCGCCACGCGAGCGGGCGGCGGCGAGCTGGACCCGTCCTTCACCGGCCCGTCCGGCGGGTACTGCGGGAACGGGTCCGGCCGCGGCACGATGTCGTAGCAGCGAGGACCGCGCTTGTCGGAGTACTTGGGCTCGTCGACGTTCGGCTTGTACTTGCCGCGGTTCTGCGTGATCTCCAGCGTGATGTGCAGGCCAGGCTCGTTCGTGCCCTCGCCGAACGCCTTGCTGATGACCGGTTCGAAGTCCGCGAGCCCCTTGAGCAGGCACGGGTACTCGGGCGCGTACTTGGCGAGCAGCTCCAGCGTCGGACGGCTGGTGTCGGCGAGCCCGATGATGTTGTTCTTGTTGACCGTGACGAAGCTGGTGAGGTCCTGCGACGTCGTGGTCAGCGACCCGTACAGCGCCATCAGGTTGTCCCGCTGCTCCACGACCGTTTTGGTCGTCGTGGTCATGTCGTTGAGCGCCTGCAGCAGATCCGGCGCGGCGTCGGAGTACACGTTGGCGACGTCCGCGAGCTTGGAGATGTTCTCCTTCAACGCGGGCAGCTGCGGGTTGAGCTCACCGAGGTAGGAGTTCAGCGACACCAGCGTCTGGCCGAGCGGCTTGCCGCGGCCGTCGAGCGCCTGCGACAACGCGGTCAGCGTGGTGGCGAGCTTCTCCGGCTGGATCGCCTGCAGCACCGGCATCAGGTTGTCCAGCACGCGTTCCAGCTCGATCGCGCTGCTGGTCTTGTCCTGCTGGATGACCGCGCCGTCCTTGATCGCCGCGCTCTTCTGCTGCGGCAGCACGAGGTTCACGTACCGCTCACCGAACAACGTCTTGGGCAGCAGCCGCGCGCTGACGTTGGCGGGGATCAGGCCGACCTTGTCCGGCAGCAGCGCGAGCTCCAGCTCGGCACCGTCCCCGCTGGTGCGGATGGACTTCACCGAACCGACGATCAGCCCGCGGACCTTGACGTCACTGGCCGTCTGCAGCTGGTTGCCGATGTGGTCGGTCTTGAGGGTGACCTTCACGTAGTCGCTGAAGGCGTCCTTGTACAGCGCCACCGTCAGCGACAGGAACATGGCGATCGCGAGGAGGAACGCGATGCCCAGCACACGCTTCCTCATCCCGCGATCCTCACCGTCGTAGTGGCGCCCCAGATCGCGAGGCTCAGGAAGAAGTCGAGCAGCGCCGTCGTGACGATCGCGGTCCGCACCGCGCGACCGACCGCCACACCGACCCCGGCCGGACCACCGGACGCGCGGTAGCCGTAGTAGCAGTGCGTCATGATGATCACGACCGCGAAGACCAGCACCTTGCCGAACGACCAGAGCACGTCGACCGGTGGCAGGAACAGGTTGAAGTAGTGGTCGTACGTGCCCGCCGACTGCCCGTAGAACTCCACGGTGATCGTCCGCGCCGCCAGGTAGCTCGTCAGCAGGCCGATCACGTACAGCGGGATGATCGCGACGAACCCGGCGATGATCCGCGTGGTCACCAGGAACGGCAGGCTCGGGATGCCCATGACCTCCAGCGCGTCGATCTCCTCGGAGATCCGCATCGCACCGAGCTGGGCCGTGAACCCGGACCCGACCGTCGCCGACAACGCGAGCCCGGCCACGAGCGGCGCGATCTCACGGGTGTTGAAGTAGGCCGACACGAACCCGGCGAACGCCGAGGTGCCGATCTGGTTGAGCGCCGTGAAGCCCTGCAGACCGACGACCGTGCCGGTGAACACCGACAGCCCGACCATCACCCCGATCGTGCCGCCGATGACCGCGAGCGCCCCCGACCCGAAGCTCACCTCGGCGAGCAGCCGCAGCGTCTCCTTCAGGTACCGCTTGAGAGCGCGAGGCGTCCACGCCAGCGCCTTGAGGTAGAACGCCAGCTGGTCGCCGAACCCGTCCAGTCCGGACAGCACCTTGTTCGCCATCCGTCAGCTCCCCTTCGCCGGCACGACCTGCAGGTAGATCGTGGTGAGGACGAAGTTGACGAAGAACAACAGCAGGAACGTGATGACCACGGCCTGGTTCACCGCGTCACCCACGCCCTTCGGCCCACCGGCGGGGTTGAGCCCTCGGTAGGCCGCGACGATGCCCGCGATGAACCCGAAGATCAGCGCCTTGATCTCGCTGATCCACAGGTCCGGCAACTGCGCCAACGCCGAGAAGCTCGCCAGGTACGCACCGGGCGTGCCGTCCTGCATGATCACGTTGAAGAAGTACCCGCCGAGCACGCCGACGACGCTGACCATGCCGTTGAGCAGCACCGACACCAGCATCGCCGCGAGCACCCGAGGCACCACGAGCCGCTGGATCGGGCTCACCCCGAGCACTTCCATCGCGTCGATCTCCTCGCGGATCTTCCGGCTGCCGAGGTCCGCGCAGATCGCACTGCCACCCGCACCCGCGATCAGCAACGCCGTCACGATCGGACTGGCCTGCTGGATGATCGCGAGCACGCTGGCCGCACCGGTGAACGACTGCGCACCGATCTGCCGGGTCAACGTCCCCAGCTGCAACGCGATGACCGCGCCGAACGGAATCGACACCAGCGCCGTCGGCAACACCGTCACGCTGACGATGAACCAGCTCTGCTGGATGAACTCCCGCAACTGGAACGGCCGCCGGAACGACGTCCGCACGACGTCGATGCCGAGCTGGCACAGCTTCCCGGTCTCCCGCAGCGCCCCAGCGCCGGGGAAAGTCGCCTGCGTCGTCACAGCACACCGCCCTGACGAGGCCAGGGGCTGGGCGTGGGCGCGGAGGCGTGCACGTTGTACCGCACCAGGTCATCCGGCGTGAGGCTCGCGATGATGCCCTGCTGCGCCTCGTACGGCAGCTGGTGGATGATCGACATGACGCGGTCCTTCCGCCGCCTCACCGCGTCCCGGAACGGCAGTCCGGGCGTCGGCTCCAGCTGCGGCACGACCCCGCGCATGTCCTCGTCCGGCGAGCCGTCCGAGTGCCCGGCGTCCGCGTGCGCCTGCTCGGCGGCCATCGTGGCCTGGTCCTTCTCCTCGGACATGCCGATGGGCCCGAGCCGCCGTCCGTTGAGGAACTGCTCCACGACCGGCTCGTCGCTGGTGAGGAGGACCTCCCGCGGCCCGAACATGACGAGCTCCCGCCGGAACAGCATCCCGAGGTTGTCCGGCACCGTCCGAGCGATGTTGATGTTGTGCGTGACGATCAGGATGGTCGCGTCGATCTGAGCGTTCAGGTCGATCAGCAACTGGCTCAGGTACGCCGTGCGCACCGGGTCCAGCCCGGAGTCGGGTTCGTCGCACAGGATGATCTCGGGGTCCAGCACCAGCGCCCTCGCGAGCCCGGCCCGCTTGCGCATGCCGCCGGAAATCTCGCCCGGCAGCTTCTTCTCCGCCCCGACGAGACCGACCATCTCCATCTTCTCGAGGACGATCCGCCGAACCTCGGCCTCCGTCTTGCGAGTGTGCTCCCTCAACGGGAAGGCGATGTTGTCGTACAGGTTCATCGACCCGAACAGCGCGCCGTCCTGGAACAGCACGCCGAACATCTTCCGGATCTCGTACAACCGGTGCTCGGAACACCGCACGAGATCCGTCCCGTTGATGACGATCTTGCCCTTTTCCGGCTTGAGCAGCCCGACCAGCGACTTCAGGAACACGCTCTTGCCCGTACCCGACGGCCCGAGCATCACGCTGACCTCACCTGGCGGCAGCGTGAGCGTGACGTCCTGCCAGATGGTCTGCTTGCCGAAGGACTTGGTCAGACCCTCGACGACCACCTCGACGCCCATCCGCACCTCCGCACACGCCCAAGACGCCGCGGCGATCGGCGTCACACTGGGGCAACGAGTTCGTTCGCGGCAGGTTACTCACCAGTTGGCCTAACGGCGGTTGCGCTTGGATAACGCCACACAGCGTGACCTCGCAAAACGGTCATCCGCACCTGCCCTCCACCCGACAACGAGCATATTCGCCGCCGATGTGAATCCGGGCACATTTGCCACCGATGGGTGCCGTCCACCGGTTCCGGACATGCAAAACGGGCGTGCACCCCCGTTGTGGGTGCACGCCCGTTCAGGCACTGCGAGGCAAAGCGCGACCCCCGGAGGGGCCCAGATCACTTGAGGGTGATCTTGGCGCCGGCGGCCTCGAGCTTCTCCTTGGCGGCGTCGGCGACGTCCTTCGCCACGTTCTCGAGGAGCGGCTTCGGAGCGGACTCGACCAGCTCCTTGGCCTCCTTCAGGCCCAGGCCCGAGACGACCTCGCGGACGACCTTGATGACCTGGATCTTCTTGTCGCCAGCGCCCTCGAGGACGACGGTGAACTCGTCCTTCTCCTCCTCGGCCGGAGCGCCACCGGCAGCGGGGCCGGCAACAGCGGCAACGGCGACCGGCGCCGCGGCGGTGACCTCGAAGGTCTCCTCGAACTGCTTCACGAACTCGGACAGCTCCAGGAGGGTCATCTCCTTGAAAGCGTCGAGCAGCTCTTCGGTGCTGAGCTTCGCCATGATCGGCGTTCCTTTCTATCTCCCGCGCGAAAGCGTCGGGTGTGTCTTCGGGTGATCAGCTTTCGGCGGGAGCGTCGGCCTCGGCGGCGGGAGCCGCAGCGGCCTTCTTCTCCTGCAGGGCAGCAGCCAGGCGAGCGACCTGGGAAGCCGGGGCGTTGAACAGACCCGCGGCCTTGGCCAGGTTGCCCTTCATCGCGCCCGCGAGCTTCGCGAGCAGCACCTCACGGGTCTCGAGGTCCGCGATCGCGGTGACCTCTTCGACCGAGAGCGGGCGGCCATCCATGTAGCCGCCCTTGATGACCAGGGCCTTGTTGTCCTTCGCGAAGTCGCGGATCGCCTTGGCGGCGTCGACGGGCTCGCCCTCGACGAACGCGATGGCGGTCGGGCCGGACAGAAGGGCCTCGAGGCCCTCGACGCCGGCGTCCGCGGCGGCCAGCTTGACCAGCGTGTTCTTCGCGACGGTGTACTTGGTGCCCGCGCCGAGAGCGCGACGCAGCGTGGTGAGCTGCGCCATGGAGAGGCCACGGTACTCGGTGACAACCGCTGCCGAGCTGGTGCGGAACTGGTCCGCGAGCTCAGCGACCGCCGTAACCTTGCTGGGCTTCGCCATGATCGCCTCCTCTCTGGGCTGGGGTAGACCGCTGATCCCGAGAGGTCCCGAAACAACAAAAACGCCCACGCGCATGAGCAGCACGGGGCGTCACAACTTGCTTGAGCCTCGTCCTCCCTGCGCGGGCCGCCCGTGTTGCAACGGGGCCTTCGTTCTCCTCGCGGAGAAAACCAGCGGTCTTCGGTAGAACCACCGATGAGAGTACGCGAGTCGTGTCCGCCGGACCAAATCGGCATGATGTGACCTGTGACCGACGAGCCCGGCAAGGACCTCGCGCCCCGCCAGCCGCATCCCCCTGCCACGCCGATGGACGAGCAGTTCCGCGAGTTCCAGGAGTTCCAGCGCTTCCAGGAGTTCCGGCGCCAACAGGAAGCCGCGGGCCAGACGGCACCACAGGGAACGCCGCCCGCGACGCCACAGGCGCCCTACCCCTCCTACGAGCCCCAGCCCTACCGGCCCAAGAACCGCTGGTGGCTCTTCGTGCTCAAAAGCCGCCTCTTCTGGCGCGCGCTGTTTCTCCTCCTGGTCGTCATCTCTGTCCTCTGGGCCTACAACCACTACTTCGGCACCGAGGATCCCGGTGACATCGCCCAGGACAGCGGCGGCGTGACCGGCCCGGCCCAGGGCCTCTCCGCACCGGCGGGCCTGCAGGGCACCGTCGGCATGTTCTACAAGCACGTCTCGTTCGCCGACACGACCCGTGCCTGCACGCTCTTCCTGCGCGACGACACCCGCCAGAAGTTCGCCAACGCCTACAACGCAAGCGATTGCGCGGCCGCGGTCAAATCGCTGAAGAAGCAGGTCACGAGCGTCGACAAGTACCAGCAGGTCATGTTCCCGCCCGAGATGCTCAAGACCCCGACGACCACCAAGGTCACCATCAACTCGTGCGAGCTGACCGTCGAGGGCGGTCCGCGGCTCGGCACGTTCGTCGTCGAGAAGGTCGGTTCCGGCTGGGTCATCACCGACTGGTCGCCCAGCACCTGTGGTTGATTGGGGTGCATGGCGAATGCACTGGGGGTGCCGAGCCCCGACAAGGCCGCGTACATGGACGACGTGGCCGCGGTGGCCGTCGACTACAAGCGGCAACTGCTCGACCTGCTGAGGCTGGAACCCGGTCTCACCGTCCTCGACCTGGGCTGCGGTCCAGGCGCTGATCTCCAGGCCATGGCGGACGCGGTGACCGCGTCCGGGCGCGTCGTCGGCGTCGACATCGACGAGAACATGGTCGGCACCGCGAACACACGCTTCCACGACGAGCCGCACGTCGAGATCCGCCTGGGCGACGGCCACGCACTGCCGTTCGAGGACGCCACCTTCGACCGGGCGCGGATGGATCGCGCGCTGCAGCACGTCGCGGACCCCGCCACCGTCCTGTCCGAACTCCTGCGCGTGCTCAAACCCGGTGGGCTGCTTCGCATCGGCGAACCGGACTGGGACGCCCTGACCGTCGACGGCGACCTGGAGATGAACCGGGCGTTCAACCGGTTCGTCTGCTCGACGATGGTCCGCAACGCCACGATCGGCCGTCAGCTCGCCCGCCTGGCCCGTGCCGCGGGCTTCGAGGTCGAGGCCGTGCACACCGCGGCTCCGGTGTTCCACGACTTCGTGCTGGCCGACAAGATCTTCGCCTTCACCCGCAACACGGAACGGGCGGTCCGCGCCGGCGCGATCGAACGTGCGGACGGTGAGCGCTGGCTCGCGGAACTGCGCGGCGGCGACTTCACCGCCGCACCGCTGATGTTCCTGATGGCGGCGCGCAAACCCTTGTGACGCAACGCAAAAGACCCCCGGCGAACCGGGGGCCTTTCACTTCAAACCGGTGAGGCTCAGGCCTCGTCCACCAGCATGTTGCGGGTGCGGTTCGGGTCGACCGGGATGCCGGGGCCCATCGTCGTGGAGACGGTGACCTTCTTGACGTACCGGCCCTTGGCCGCGGACGGCTTGGCGCGGAGCACCTCGTCCAGCGCGGCCGCGTAGTTCTCGACCAGCTTCTCGGGGTCGAACGACACCTTGCCGATGACGAAGTGCAGGTTGGCCTGCTTGTCAACGCGGAAGTTGATCTTCCCGCCCTTGATGTCGTTCACCGCCTTCGCGACCTCGGGGGTCACGGTGCCGGTCTTGGGGTTCGGCATCAGGCCACGCGGGCCCAGGATGCGGGCGATGCGGCCGACCTTCGCCATCTGGTCGGGGGTCGCGATCGCGGCGTCGAAGTCGAGCCAGCCACCCTGGATGCGCTCGATCAGGTCCTCGGAGCCAACGGCGTCCGCACCGGCGGCCTCGGCCTCAGCGGCCTTGTCACCGGTTGCGAAGACGATCACGCGGGCGGTCTTGCCCGTACCGTGCGGCAGGTTCACGGTGCCGCGGACCATCTGGTCGGCCTTGCGAGGGTCGACGCCGAGGCGGATAGCGACCTCGACGGTGGCGTCCAGCTTCACCTTGGACGTTTCCTTGGCGAGCTTGGCGGCCTCCAGCGGCGAGTACAGCCGCTCCCGGTCCACCAGCTCGGCGGCGGCCTTGTAGGCCTTGCTGCGCTTCATAACTCTGTTCCTAACCGTGGATCAGTTCGTGGTGAATGAGCCGCGCTCGGCTCTCCCACGCTTGCTCAGAAGTTGGTTGGTCAGCCTTCGACCGTGATGCCCATGGAACGGGCGGTGCCGGCGATGATCTTCGCGGCCTGGTCGATGTCGTTCGCGTTCAGGTCGACCATCTTGGTCTGGGCGATCTGGCGGACCTGCTCCATGGTCACCTTGGCGACCTTGACGCGGTGCGGCTCGCCGGAGCCCTTCTCAACACCAGCGGCGGCGAGGATGAGTCGCGCGGCCGGCGGGGTCTTCAGCTTGAAGTCGAACGAGCGGTCTTCGTACACGGAGATCTCGACCGGCACGACCTGACCGCGCTGCGACTCGGTCGCGGCGTTGTAGGCCTTGCAGAACTCCATGATGTTGACGCCGTGCTGACCAAGCGCGGGACCAACGGGCGGCGCCGGGTTCGCGGCACCAGCCTTGATCTGCAGCTTGATGATCGCTGACAGCTTCTTCTTCTTGGGTGGCATTGTCCGTACTTCCTGTTATTGCGGTGTCCGCGCGCGGCCCTGCCAGCCGCAGCGTGGCCGATCGGCCCCCTCGCGAGAGGGAACCGCTCAGATCTTGGAGACCTGGCTGAACGACAGCTCGACCGGCGTCTCCCGGCCGAAGATCGACACCAGGACCTTCAGCTTCTGGCCGTCCGCGTTGACCTCGCTGATCGTGGCGGGCAGCGTGGCGAACGGTCCGTCCATGACGGTGACCGACTCGCCGACCTCGAAGTCGACCTCGATGGTCGGCTTCGGAGCAGCCGTCGAAGCGGCCTTCTTGCCCTCCGCGGGCTTCTGCTCGCCCTGCGGGAGGAGGAACTTCAGCACCTCGTCGATGGTGAGCGGCGAGGGCTTGGAGGTGGCTCCGACGAACCCGGTCACGCCCGGCGTGTTGCGGACGGCGCTCCAGGACGCGTCGGTGAGCTCCATGCGGACCAGGATGTAGCCGGGCAGCACCTTGCGCTGCACCAGCTTGCGCTGGCCGTTCTTGATCTCGGTGACCTCTTCGGTCGGCACCTCGACCTGGAAGATGTAGTCCTCCATGTCGAGCGTGTGGATACGAGTCTCGAGGTTCGCCTTGACCTTGTTCTCGTAGCCGGCGTACGAGTGCACGACGTACCAGTCGCCGGGCGCGTGGCGCAGGGCCTGACGCAGCTCTTCGGCGGGGTCGGCGCTCTCTTCGTCGATCGGGGTCTCGTCGATCGCGAGAACGTCCACGTCCTCGTCGGCCTCGACGTCCGCGACGGTGTCCTCGTCCTCGGACTCCACAGCCTCCGACTCGACCGTCTCGTCGACCGCGGTGTCCTCGGACACCTCGTCGTCGGTGAGGTCGGTCAGCTCCTGGGCGTCGACGCCGTTATCGGAGGTCACTGTGGATCTCGCTTCCTGATTGCAGCGGCAGCTGTCCGGCTCAGCCGAACAGCTCGAAAACAGCCGCGCCGAAGCCGAGGTCGAGAGCCCACACCAGCGCAACCATGAAGACCACGAACACCAGCACGACGCCGGTGTACGTGACGAGCTGCTTGCGCGTCGGCCAGATCACCTTGCGGAGTTCGCCGATGACCTCGCGGAGGTAGCGGAAGAACCGCCCGATCAGCGAGGGACGCTTCTCCTGTCCATCACGGGTCTTGGTCGGGCGACCCTTCTTCGCGTCCTCGTCCGAGGAGTCGGACTTGACGACGCTCTTCTTCGACTCAGCGCTGCTGCCGTCCTTACGGGCGGCCGGGCGAGAGGAGGCACGACGTTCACGCCGCGCCGCAGCAGTGGACGGCCGGACGGCAGCGCCTTCGCGCTCCTCCGGCAGATCCTGCTCGCGGCCCTCGCTCATGCCGTCCTCCACTCCACCCATGACGCTTCGACAGCAGGGGCGACAGGACTTGAACCTGCAACCTGCGGTTTTGGAGACCGCTGCTCTGCCAGTTGAGCTACACCCCTTCGGGATCCACGAGAGACCCCCTGGCCACGCAGGAAGTGTACGGGAGCCAGTCCCGACCACTCCAACCAGACCGCCCAAGCATCTGTCGAGCGGCCTGTCGCACAGCCTACCCATACGAGTGCCGAGAACACGAATCAGGGTCGTACAACTGTGGCGGATCGCATGTGTCAGGAAACACGCACGCGAGCAAATGCGCCGGTCAGGACCGACTTGCCCTCATAACTCGCGTTGATGTTGACCTTCACAGTTCCGTCTTCGAAGTCCTTGGTGACCTTCGCGGTCACCTCGACCAGCGCGCCCTCGCCGTCGTTCGGCACCACGACGGGCCGGCCGAACCGGCACCCGTACTCGACGATCGCACCGGGGTCGCCGATCCACTCCGCGACGATCCGCGACGCCACGGCCATCGTCAGCATGCCGTGCGCGATGACGTCGGGGAGGCCGACTTCCTTCGCGGTCTTCTCGTTCCAGTGGATGGGGTTGAAGTCCAGCGAGGCACCCGCGTAGCGCACCAGGTCGTCGCGCCGGAGACGGACGGACAGGGCGGGCAGCTCGGTACCGACAGCCGCGTTGGTCACGCGTCTTCTCCCCTCACGACGAGCATCGACTTGGCGGTGGTGACGAGCTCGCCGTCGACCGTGCTGATCTCGGTCCGCACGGTCACCATGTCGTTGCCCATGCGGGACGTGATGGCGTCGATGTGGGCCACGCTGACGAGCTGGTCGCCCGCGGTGATGGGCCGGTGGTGGACGAAGCTCTGGTCGCCGTGCACGACGCGGCTGTAGTCGAGCTTCAGCTCCGGGTCGAACATGACCGTCTCGTTGGTCTTCATCGCCACCACGATCGCGAACGTCGGCGGCGCGATGACATCCCTGTGCCCCAACGCCTTCGCGGCGTCGGCGTCGCGGTAGGCCGGGCTGGTCGCACCGATGGCGTCGGCGAACTCGCGGATCTTCTCGCGGCTCACGTCGTACGGCTGCGACGGCGGATAACTACGTCCGGTGAAGCTGGGGTCGAGAGGCACCCGAAGAGCCTATATGCGACGAGACCCGCCCCAGCTGTGGGACGGGCCTCGGTCGAAGACCTGCTACGCGCTCAGCGGGTTTCCTTGTGCGCGCGGTGCGTCTTGCAGTTCGGGCAGAACTTCTTGATCTCCAGGCGGTCCGGGTCGTTGCGCCGGTTCTTCCTGGTGATGTAGTTCCGGTGCTTGCACTCCTCGCACGCGAGGGTGATCTTCGGGCGTACGTCGGTTGCAGCCACGGTCCTTGCCTTCCTGAGAGCTCATGGTCCCCGGGAACCCAGTCCGGGCTTACCGGCTGGCGGGGTTGGGCAACGAAGTTGCTGCCCGATTCCGGCCCCCGGCCGATCCGCCCGCTCGCCGAGCGCTCGGTAGGGGGTCTGGGGGCGAAGCCCCCAGGGAATGTTACTGCGAAGTGAGGATGGTCCGCGCCCTCCGCGGACACACCTCACCCACTCACGTAGCGGTGGCCGGACTTGAACCGGCGACACAGCGATTATGAGCCGCTTGCTCTACCAACTGAGCTACACCGCTTTAACACACCACAGCCGCGATGCTCAGCACCGCGGCCAGTAGTGGAGCCCCTTTACGGAATCGAACCGTAGACCTTCTCCTTACCATGGAGACGCTCTGCCGACTGAGCTAAAGGGGCTTGCTCTTTCGTTCTTGCCGAGCGAGGAGAACTCTACAACACCCGTCCACCAAGAACGAAATCCGGGGGTGCCTCTAGTGCACCAAGGTGAGCACCGTCTCATCGCGCGCACCCCTGACCTGCACCGTTCGCGCCCGCAGCCACGCCTCGAACCGGTCCTCGGACAGCGGCCGCGAGATCAGGTAGCCCTGAGCCACGTCGCAGCCCATGCCGACGAGTTGATCGCGAGCCGCGTCGTCCTCCACGCCCTCGGCGACCACGACCAGGCCGAGCGAGTGGCCGAGCTCCACGATCGACCGGACCACGGCCATGTCGCCGAGATCCGTGCCCATCCCGAGCACGAACGACTTGTCGATCTTCACCTCGTCCACCGGCAGCTGCCGCAGGTACGCCAGTGAGGAGTAGCCGGTGCCGAAGTCGTCGACCGCCAGCACGACGCCGATCGCGTGCAGGCGCCGCAGCACCGGCAGAGCGCGCTCGGGATCGGCCATGACGCCCGACTCGGTGAGCTCGAAGGTCAGCAGCCCGGACGGCACGTCGTGGCGCTCCAGTGCCGCCGCCACGCGGTTCGGGAAGTCCTCGTCGCCGAGCGTCCGCACGGACAGGTTGACCGCGATGGACATCCGCAGCCCGCGGTCGAGCCAGCGGCGGACGCGTTCCAGCGCGCGGTCCATCACGAAGTCGGTCAGCACGTCCACGAGGCCGGTGGCCTCGACGGCCGGCACGAACTCGTCCGGGTCGACGCGGCCGAACTCCGGATGCGTCCAGCGCACGAGCGCTTCCGCACCCACGACCTGGCGGGACGGCAGTGCGACCTTCGGCTGGTAGTGCACCGAGATCTGGCCGGTCTCGACGGCCTGGCGGAACTGCGTCACGAGCTGGAAGCGGCGCAGGAAGATCTGGCCCATCGACGGCGAGTAGGCCTTGACCGGCATGCCCTCCGACGTCGCGCGCACGGCGACGTCCGCCCGCTGCAGCAACGCGTCCGGGTCCAGGTCCTCGGTCTCGGAGTCCGCTTTGGACGCGTAGCCGACGACCGCGGAGGCCTCGACGGTGAGCCGGTCGACGGGGTACGGCACGGAAAGCCCTGCCCGCAACCGTTCCGCCATCTCGTGGGCGGTGGCGGCGCGCGAGTCGTCGAGGAACGCGGCGAACGCGCCGCCTTCCAGCCGGGCGAGCGGCACGTCGGCACCGAGGGCGTCGCGCAGCCGGCGTCCGGCGGCGACGACCATCCGGTTTCCCCAGGCCTGGCCCAGCGCGTCGGACACGGTCGACAGGATGTCGAGGTCGATCCGCAGCACCACGCCCCGCTGGGAGTCGCGCAGCGGCTCGGCGCACGCCTCGCGGAAGCCGGGCCGGTTCAGCAGACCCGTCAGCGGGTCGTGGTAGGCGTCGTGGCGCAACCTGGCGAGCAGGCGCCGGTTGTCCACGGCCGTGGCGAGGTGCGAGGCCAGCGTGCGCAGGAGCTGGATGTCGGCCTTGCCGAAACCGCGCCAGCGGGACAACCGGTCGTGCGCCTCGACCGCGCCGAGCAGCTGGGTCGCGCCGCGCAACGGGACGACGAGCGCCTCCTGCGCGTCCCGGCGCAGCAGGGCCTCGGTGACGTCCTCGGTCGCGTCGGCCACGCGGTAGTACCGGACGTGCGTGCCGGGCAGCTGCAGGATCGGGTCCTCGCGCACGGCTCGCGGGTCGGTCGCGGTCATCTCGTCGGGCAGCGGTTCGCCGGCGACGAGGGTGATCATGGCTTCCTGCGGGTCGGTGCGCAGGCGCAGCACGACGCGGTTGGCGTTGAGCTGCTCGCGGATGCGTTCCGCGATGAGCTGCCACTCGTCCTCTTCCACGCCCGTGGTGAGGTCGTCGTCGGGCTGGCGCGGGCCGGTGCCGTGCTGTCCCGACCTCGCGACACGGAGGCTGACCTCGCTCAACGCCTCCAGGTCGCGCTGCTCGCGCAGCAGGCCCGAGTAGGCGAGGTAGGTGGCCACGATGCCCGCGAGCACCAGGACGATCAGGACGCCGCCCCACGCGGTGGTGGAGACGATCTGGTAGCCGACGAGGCCGGCGGAAGTGTTCAGCAACGCCACGACGAGCGTCTGCAGCACCAGACGGACGCTGTTGCCGACGCGCATCGACTTGCCCATGAGCCGCAACGCGCAGAGGCCCAGCACGCTCGCGAGGAGCGGCACGGTGATGGTGCCGATGAACGCGCCCGCCCAGAACGGCCCACCGGTACCGACGATCTTGTTCACCGCCTCCGCGGCGGCGAACGCCACGGAGATCTCCATGAACATCAGGCCCGCGTTGTACACGGCGCGGTCGAGGATCCGCCTGCCCAGCAACGTGCCCACGCCGGCCACCACGTGCGCGGCGAGCACGACCTCGAACGGGGCCACGAGCAGGCCCAGCACCAGCGGGATCTCGGTGAAGGAGATGGTCCAGGCGACGCCGCTGCGGACGTCGACGTTGATGGCGAGCTGCTCGGCCAGCAGGAAGCCGACGACGAGCAGTGGGCCGATCCAGAAGAGGGAGGTGGTCTGCCTCTCCGGCAGCCAGGCCGCGACCATGCCCGCGCAGACGACGCCGGCCACCAGGAGGGTGACGGCGAACGCGCTGAACGCGCGGTTGGTCGACTTGGCCGACCAGGCGGCCGAGTCCGACACGGGGGCCGACGCTCGGTCGGACATCCAGCCTCCTCGTCGGCCTGGGGTGGGGGAACCTCTAGGCGTGACTGAGGGGTCCCGCACTTGGCGATCAGGACCCCTCCAGGGGCACCAATGTACCCCGCTCGGGGGACGAAATGGCAGGTCGAGCACCCCTAGTGACTTCGATTCACCCAGACGTGGCTACCCGCTCAGGTGCCCTCGGAGCACTGTCACGGCCTGCCCGGAGAGCAGTACGCGATCTTGGGCGAGGGTCGCCCGCACGAACCCGCCGCGCGGTGACGCCTGCTCCGCCAGCAGGTCAGCGCGTTGCAGCCGAGGCACCCAATAGGACGCGAGCGTGCAGTGCGCCGAACCGGTGACGGGGTCCTCCGGGACTCCGGTCCGCGGGTAGAAGCAGCGACTCACGACGTCCGCCTCGCCGTCGCCGATCGCCGTGACGATTACTCCGCGTGACGAAATCTGTGTCAGTCCTTGGACATCAGGTCGCAAGGAACGGACTTCCGCGGCACTCCCCACTTCGACCAGGTAATCGAAGCGCCCGCGCGCGACGGACTTGATCGTCGCATGTGGCAGTGCCTCCGCTAGCCCGATTGGCGGGTCAGTCAACTCTGGCGGGTCTGCCGGGAAGTCCATCCGGATCCACTCGCCGTCGTTGACGCACGTGAGGACGCCGCTACGCGTCGTGAACCTCTGCTCGCCGCCCAGCACGTGCGCGGTGGCCAGGGTGGCGTGCCCGCACAGGTCGACCTCGACCGTCGGGGTGAACCACCGGAGATGGTTGTCGGGGGTGACGAACGCCGTCTCGGCGTGCTTCATCTCGGCGGCGACGGCCTGCATCCAGGCGTCGTCACGAGGTTCCGTCAGGAGCACGACGGCGGCCGGGTTGCCCGCGAAGGGCTTGTCGGTGAACGAATCCACCACGTAGATCTCCACGCCTGCGACCCTGCCATGTTCAGATGGGGCGTGGCCGACCTCTTCACCTACCGCGAGACGGACCCGGACTCGCTGCTCCCGACGTGGGGAGCGCTGCGCACCCACGGTCTGACCTGGCAACCCGGCTGGGACCTGCCCGCGCTGCTGGACGAGTGGGAAACCCGGCTCACCGGCGTGGACGACCCGGACACCGCGGCGATCGTGACGCTGCCGAGCCACGAGACCGGCGACGCGCTTCCGCTGATCCACCACGGCTTCGCACCGCTGGTCGTGATCGCGGAGCGCCGCGCGGGGCACGCCGTCGCACCGCGCCCGTCCGACGTGCACGTCCGTCCCGCGACGCACGCGGACCTGGACGTCGCGGTCGAGCTCAACCTCAACACCATCCGCTACGACGAGGCGTTCGGGCTGGTGACCGAACGCCCCAACAGCGCGCGGCACCTGCGGGCCTCGCTGACCGAGGTGCTGGACCGCCCCGCCGAGTCGATGTGGCTCGCGGTCCGCGGCGACACGCCCGTCGGCATGGTTTACGTCGACATGCCGGAGGACGCGTTGTGGATCGAGCGGTACGCGCGCGCCCGCCCGTTCGCGTATCTCGGCCACCTCGGCGTACGGCCCGATGCCCGCCGCACGGGCGCGGGCAGCGCGCTCGTGGCGCACGTGCACGCCCTGCTGGACCGCTCCGGAGTGGCGTCGACACTGCTCCACCACGCCCTGCCGAACCCGCGCTCGACGCCGTTCTGGTACTCGCACGGGTACCGGCCGAGCTGGACGCTGTGGGTCCGCCGCCCGGCTTTGCGCCACTCCCCCGGCGTGTCTTCGTGACCCGAACGGCGTAGTGACGCATGATCTACCCGTTCACACAAGCGAAGAACCCAAACGACACCGTACTTGTGGAACGAATCCGGCCTCTATTTCGACAAAGGGGTAGCGGATTCGGACACCACATCCTGGGGGGTCGAGATGGAACTCAGCGGAAGAGCACGGTCGATGCTGCGGGCCGTCGAGGCGGGCCGTGCCGAGGTCACCGGCGGCACGGAGCCCGAGCTGTACGTCGACGGGTTGCCCTGTTGCGACCAGATGGCGACGCACGACCTCGTGCACGCGGGACTGCTGCGCCCCGCGCAGCCCACCTCGTTCGGCCGGCGCGTCTGCGCCGAGCTGACCGACGACGGCCGGGCGGCTCTCGCCGCCAGTTGATCGGCGTGTTGACCGCCCAATGATCGAACATGTGTTCGACATGGGGTATGCTGCGCGCTGAGGCCGGCACGCAAGAGAGAGGAAGCTCTTGCGCGCCGGCTTCAACCTCGTTCAGGCCACCTTCTGCTGGGTGGCCACGTTGACGCGGTTCCAGAGGTTGATCGCGCCGATGGCGATCGTGAGGCCCGCGAGCTGGTCCTCGGTGTAGTGCTTCGCGGCCTCGTCCCACACGTCGTCGCTGACGTGCACCCGCGTCATCTCCTCAGCGAGCGCGAATCCCGCCTTCTCCGCGTCCGTGTAGTACGGCACGTCCCTCCAGCCGGCGACGGCGTAGACCTTCTCGTCCGCCACCTTCGCCTCGCGCAACAGCTTGGTGTGGTAGTCGATGCACATGCCGCAGCCGTTCATGATGCTGACGCGCAGGCAGATCAGCTCCACGTAGTCCTTGTCCAGTCCCGTCTTCTCCGCGGCCGCGGACAGGTCCAGCAAGGCCTTCATCGCGCCGGGCACGGACATGATCGGGTTGGCGATCCGCATCTTCGTTCTCCCTGTCTTCATCGTCTTCTGCCCTCTCGACCCGGCAGGCGAGGCAGATGTGACAGGTCCGGCGAAGATTTTTTGCTACGCGCTCAGCCCCTGGCCGAGACCACCGTCGACGGCCAGCTCGGCACCGGTGGTGAAGGTGGCGTCGAACGCCAGGAAGAGCACCGCGTCGGCGACCTCGTCCATCGTGCCGTGCCGCTTGAGCGGCGTCGTCTCGTCGCCCTGCCTCTTGAACGCGTCCAGAACCTCTTGCGGCACACCGGTCACGCCCATCGACGGCGTGTCGATGAAGCCAGGACTGACCACGTTGACCCTGATGTTCCGCGGCGCCAGCTCGGCGGCGAGCCCTCGCGCGAACGCCCTGACCGCCGCCTTCGCGCCCGCGTAGACGCTCAGGCCGGGCGAGCCGAGGACCGTGGCGACGCTCGTGGTGAAGACGATCGAACCGCCCTCTGCGATCAGCGGTGCCAGGTGCTGGGCCGTGAAGAACGCCCCCTTGGTGTTCACGTCGAACGTGCGGTCGTAGTCGGCCTCGGTCGTCGAGTCGAACGGTGTGAGCGTGGAGAACCCGACGTTGACGAAGAGCAGGTCGATGTCGTGGAACCGTTGTGCCACGTCGGCTTTGAGCCTGACGATGTCTTCGAGGTTCGCCGCGTCGGACGCGATGGCGTGCGCCTTCAGCCCGTCGGCCCGCCGCGCGGTCCGGCCGGTCAGCACGACCTCGACACCGTTCGCGACCAGCTTCTCCACCGTCGCGCGGCCCATGCCGTGCGTGCCACCGATGACGACGGCCTTCTTCCCCAGGTGCTTCACTTCCGGATCTCCTCGATGACGCTCGCGACGCTGTGCGCGCCGTGGCCGTTGCGCTGCGCCCGTTGGAACAGCTCGTGCAGTGATCGCGGAACCGTGACGTCGAGGCCTTGTTCCGCACTGGCCCTGGTGAGCAGGCGGAGCCCCTCGACGTTGATGTCCAATGAGGACACTTCCGTCTCGTAGTCCCGGCTCCGGGTCTGCTCGCCCAACTCGGGCAGGAAGGTGCTCACGGTGGCGAGCCAGTCGGTGACCAGCGGCGTGAACTCCCGCGGCGCGACCCCGGCGGTCTGGACGAGCGCCTGCGCCTGCAGATATCCGCCGAACACCGACCACATGACCCCGAGCAGGGCCAGGTCGTACAGGGCGGGCAGACCGGCGTCCTCCCCCAGGTGAACCGGTTCGCCGAACGCCTGCAGGACGTGGTGCTCCGGCCGGCCCGCGTACAGGATCCGCGCCTGCCCGGTGCCGATCTGCTGCGGCACGGCCATGATCACACCGTCGACGTACTCGACGCCGTTCTCCGCCGCCCACCGCGCGGTGGCACGGGCTTCCTCCGGCGTGCCGGACGTCAGGTTGACGAGCGTCTTGATCGCTTTGGTGAGCAGCGGCCGCTGAACGTCGTAAGTGGACAGACAGGTCACGACGACATCCGCCTCGAAGGCTTCTTCCGGCGTCTTGGCTCGGGTGGTGTCCGGTGGTGCGGGCTTGTCCGAGCGGTTCCACACCGTTACGTCGTAGCCCTCGTTGACCAGGGCTGATGCGAGCGCGCTGCCCATCCGGCCCAGGCCGAGCACGCCCACGGTCTTCTTGGTCCCCATGCGGGCAATGCTCGTTCGGCCACTGTCGAAGCGACAAGTACCCACTATTTTGTCAGGTACCCACCTTTTGGTAAGGATCCAGCATGTTGCCTCGGAAGTACTCCTGCGGCCTGGACGCGGCGATCGACGTGATCGGCGGCCGGTGGAAGGCCCTGATCCTCTGGGCGCTGCACCACGGGCCGCTGCGCACGGGCGAGCTGCGCCGGTCCGTGTCCGGCATCAGCGAGAAGATGCTCATCCAGGTGCTGCGCGAGATGGAGGCCGACGAGCTCGTGCACCGCGAGGTGTTCCACGAGGTCCCGCCGCGCGTCGAGTACTCGTTGACGCCGCTCGGGAAGCGGCTCAACGAGGCGCTGCTGCCGTTGGGCGACTGGGGCGAGGACAACATGCAGGCGATCGCGCGCCGCCGCGGCGTGGAGCCCGCGCCTAAGCATTGAGCAGCAGGCGTTCCGCCCACTGCGGCAGCTCGTAACCCCGTGCCGCGGCGGCTTCCCGGACGCGTGCCCGGAGCGCCGCACCGGCGTCGTGGCGTGCGTCGGCCCGCGGGTCCTGGAGCGCGGTGATGATCTCCGTGATCGGGGTCTCGCGCAGGATCAGCCCCGGAACGTCCTCGTACGGCGGCCGACCCGTGCCGGCCGCACACCAGGACAGCAGCTGAGGCACGCGGGTCACGGGGTCGACGGCCTGCATCCTCCGGCGCGCCTCGACCACGTGGCGGGAGTTTGGTGGCCATCGGCCAGTGGCCGACTGAAGAACTCGAACACGATCCGCCCGCGGCACGCGCACACGTAGCCGGGCAACGAGTCCACCGCCATGGCCGCGCGCAGACGATCACGGTCCTCCGGCCGCGACAGGTCGACGACGACCTCGCCGTACCACTCGATCTCGGAGATCCGGACACTCGCGGCGCCGCGCAGAACGTCGTCCAGCGCGCCGAGCGTCACCGTTCGAGATAGACGACCGTCGCGTCGTCGGAAACCTTCTTGCGCGGCCAATCGACGGCCTTGGCGTCTTCCTTTTCGACCGCGCGCATTTTGCGGATCAGATCGTCCGGCCCGTTCGCCGTCATCACTTCGAGCGCCTGACGCCAATCGAAGAGATTGAACAGATCGACCGCCCGCGCGGCGCCGTCGGACAGGATCGCGACGCGCCGCACCTCCTGCAGCGGGATCTCCCCGGTGAGCGCGTGCTCGGCGTCCGCGGGGTTCGCGCCGGCCGTGCGGTTGGTCGAGGTGTCGCTCACCACGTGCAACTGCTGCTTGGTGTCGATCACCACGGTGGCGTCGCCCAGCACGAGGTACCGCAGGACGTCACCGGAGACCTGGACGAGCCCGACCGTCGCGCTGGGACTGTCGGGGTGATCGAGATCGCAGCTGCCGGAGTGCAGCCCGCGGGTCTGCGCGATGGCCTCTGCCAGCGCCGGAGCAGGTCCGAGGTGTGCGAACCGCAGCAGTTCCGCGGCGAGCTGGTCGGCGAACCAGCCGACGCCGTGCACGCAGCCGTTCTCCGGCTTGGCCGTCACGCCGTCGAGCACGGCCAGCAGGTTCGGGCCCACGAGCGCGCGGTCCTCGCTCGGCGCGGTCGATCTACCGGCCTCGGTCGCCATCTGCGTGCGCACGCCAGTCCCCCTCTGCACAAACGGCCGATGGGCCCCTGACCAGCTCGGTCAGAGGCCCATCGTTGCTGTGGCGGGTAGAGGATTCGAACCTCTGTAGCTTTCGCGACGGATTTACAGTCCGCTCCCATTGGCCGCTCGGGCAACCCGCCCCACACCGTCGTAACGGTGCGGGCAGAACAATACATAACACCTTCGGGAGCCCCCAAATCGGGGTCCCCCAGTAGCATCGACGCAGGCTGTGACCCCGAGTTCGATGAGGAGTGAAGTCGTGGCGGACCCGTCGTTCGACGTGGTGAGCAAGGTGGACCGGCAGGAGGTCGACAACGCGCTCAACCAGGCGGCCAAGGAGCTGAGCACGCGCTTCGACTTCCGCGGGACCAACACCACCGTGGCCTGGGCCGGTGAGGAGGCGATCACCTTCACCTCCGAGACCGAGGAGCGCTGCAAGGCGGCGATCGACGTCTTCCAGGAGAAGCTGGTCAAGCGCAACATCTCGATGAAGGCGTTCGAGGTGGGCGAGCCCGCGGTGTCCGGGAAGGTGTTCAAGGTCACGGGAAACCTCGTGCAGGGCATCTCGTCGGAGAAGGCCAAGGAGATCGCCAAGAAGATCCGCGACGAGGCGCCCAAGGGCGTGCAGGCGCAGATCCAGGGTGACCAGCTGCGGGTGTCCGGCAAGAAGAAGGACCACCTGCAGGAGGTCATCGCCCTGCTGAAGGGTTCGGACTTCGGCATCGCCCTGCAGTTCACCAACTACCGGTGAAGGGCATCGTCCTCGCCGGTGGCAGCGGGACCCGCCTGCACCCGATCACGCAGGCGGTCTCCAAGCAGCTGCTGCCGGTCTACGACAAGCCGATGATCTACTACCCGCTGTCGGTGCTGATGCTGGCCGGCATCCGGGAGGTCCTGATCATCTCCACGCCGACGGACTTACCGCTGTTCCGGCGGCTGCTCGGCGACGGGTCCCAGTGGGGCATGAGCTTCTCCTACGCCGAGCAGGCCGCGCCGAACGGGCTCGCGGAGGCGTTCATCATCGGCGCGGACTTCGTCGGGGACGACGACGTGGCGCTGGTGCTGGGCGACAACATCTTCTACGGCCAGGGGTTCTCGTCGACGCTGCAGCACCACGCGTCCTCTTTGGACGGCTGCGTGCTGTTCGGGTATCAGGTGAAGGACCCCGAGCGGTACGGCGTGGGCGAGGTCGACGCGACCGGCAGGCTGTTGTCGATCGAGGAGAAGCCGGCGCAGCCGAAGTCGAACCGGGCGATCACCGGGCTCTACTTCTACGACAACGGTGTGGTGGACATCTCCCGCAACCTCAAGCCGTCGCCGCGCGGCGAGCTGGAGATCACCGACGTCAACCTCGCCTACCTGCGCGAGGGACGTGCGCAGCTGGTGGACCTGAGCCGCGGGTTCGCGTGGCTCGACACCGGCACGCACGACTCGTTGCTCGAAGCGGGGCAGTTCGTGCAGGTGCTGGAGCACCGGACCGGCGTGCGCATCGCGTGTCCTGAGGAGATCGCGCTGCGCATGGGCTTCATCTCCGCCGACGAGTGCTACGCGCTCGGCGAGAAGCTCGGCAAGTCCGGGTACGGCGAGTACCTCATGGCCGTGGCACGGGCCGGGCGTTAGCGCCTGGCCATCTCCTCGAGCCTGCGGATGCGGTCGGCGATCGGCGGGTGGGTCGAGAACCACCTCGCGAACTGCTCTCCCGAGCGGAACGGGTTCGCGATCATCAGGTGGCTCTGCGACACCACCTCCGGCTCCGGTGCGAGCGGTGCCGCCCGCGTCCCCAGCTCGATCTTGCGCAGCGCGCTCGCCAGTGCCAGCGGGTCGCCGGTGAGCTCGGCACCGGACTGGTCGGCCTGGAACTCGCGCGAACGGCTCACGGCCAGGCGCACGACGGTGGCCGCGACCGGGCCGAGCAACGCGATCAGCAGCAGGCCCAGCGGGCCGGGGCCGTCGTCGTCATCGCCGCCGCCGAAGATCCCGGCGAGCAGTGCCAGGTTCGCGAGCGTGGTGATCACGGCGGCCAGCGCGCCGGCCACGCAGCTGATCAGGATGTCGCGGTTGTAGACGTGGGCGAGCTCGTGGCCGAGCACGGCGCGCAGCTCGCGTTCGTCGAGCAGGTCCAGGATGCCCGTGGTGCAGCACACGGCGGCGTTGCGCGGGTTGCGGCCCGTCGCGAACGCGTTCGGTGCGATGGTCGGGCTCAGGTAGAGCCTCGGCATGGGCTGGCGCGCCTTCTGCGACAGCTCCCGCACGATCGCGTAGAGCGCGGGCTGCTCGACCTGGGACACGGGGATCGCCCGCATCGCGCGCAGGGCGAGCTTGTCGGAGTTGAAGTACGCGTAGGCGTTCACGCCCAAGGCCAACACCAGGCCGATGACCAGTGCCGTCCGGCCGAACAGCCCGCTGATCACGATGATCAGCGCGCTCATCACGCCGAGCAGCACGGCCGTCTTCAACCCGTTGAAGTGCTTGTGCACGGTTCCGCCTCCGGGTTTTACGTCCTACCTCTCAACGAACCAGGCCTGCGTCCGGTTCCGGTCGCCGTTTCCGGCGCGGCCTCCGCGGCCGGGTCGAGCGGTGGTGGCGGCGGCACCTTCTCGACCCACGTGGCCAGCACGTCCCGTTCGTGGACCAGCTCGGCCACGGCACCGTCGCCCTCGATCGAGCCCGTTCCCGGGTAGCCGAACTCCGGTGCCCAGTGCAGGGCGTCGAACGGGCAGACCTCGACGCAGATGCCGCAGTACAGACATTGGCCGTAGTCGATCGCGAACCGGTCGAGCACGTTGCGGCTGCGCGGCCGGGCGCTGCCGGGCTGCTGTTCGACCTCGGTGTGCGACGTGATGTGGATGCACCAGTCTGGGCACTCGCGCGCGCAGATCATGCAGACCGTGCAGTTGGCCTCCAACAGCGCGATGACGCCCCTGGTGCGCGGCGGAAGGCTGGTCACTGGGTCTCCTCCTCACGGCGCGGGCCCCAGGACGGGTCCGGCACTCCGGGCGGTGCGGTGCGGCGGCGGCTCGGGGCGCTGGTGTTGTCCTCGCCCGGTTCGAGCCTGCCCGGCCAGGGCCGCACGACGCGGGAGGCCAGCACGAAGTCCTTGCGCAACGGGTGGCCCTGGAAGCTGTCGGGCAGCAGCAGGTGCTCGGGCTCGTCGTCGTCGACGGCGATGCCGAACATCTCGGCCGCCTCGCGTTCGTGCCACCGCGCGCCCTTCCACAGGTGGGCGACGCCGGGCAGCCGATCGGACGCGCCGAGCTCGGTGCGCAGCATCACGCCTTCACGCGTCCGCGGGTCGATGACGTGCAGGAAGACCGCGTGCCGCTGCCCGGCCGAGCCGGGTCGGCCCGCGTCCTCGACGCCGAGCCAGTCGAACATCACGTGCCCGTCGTCGTGCAGTCGCGTGGCGACGTCCAGCCAGTCGGCGAGCTCGACGTGGTGGACGGTCTGGCCGAAGGCGGTCTTCTGCGTGGCGGTCATGCGTTCACCAGGCCGTGCAGGGCCTTGAGCCCTTCGAGCAACGCCTCCGGCCGCGGTGGGCAGCCCGGCACGGCGACGTGGACCGGCAGCGCCTGGTCGATGCCCTTGGTGACGCAGTAGGAGTCCCAGTACGGGCCGCCGGTGTTGCTGCAGGCGCCCACGGAGATGACGTAGCGAGGTTCGGGCATGGCCTCGAAACTGCGGATCACAGCGGGCAACATGGCGTCCGTGACGGTGCCGGAGACGACGAGAACGTGTGCCTCGCCCGCGCCGGCGACCGGCGTGACGCCGAGGTCGGGAAGGCGGTCGAGAGCAGCCATCACTTCGACTCCGCAGCAGGCGAGCCCGAGTTCGAGGACGGTGACCCGGTAGGTGGTGCCCCAGTTCAGGACGACATCGTCCGGGCGAGCGGAAACGGTCACAACCAGCGAGGGTAATACTTGGGGGCCCACCAGCTTGCGCCTGGCGGACCCCCACCCCCCAATGATTCCCCCCGGAATCGGCTCCCACGCGTGGTCGCCGCAGATAGCTTTGTACACCGCACGATATGTGTCCAGCGATTTGCGAACAGGATCTGCAGATAATTTCCCGGCGAAATGCGGTCAAGTTCAGTCCAACTGATCGGTAGAACATCAGAGAGGGTTCCGATGTCCGGCTCGTCCCAGTTGGTGCTCCCCACCAGCACCTCACTGCACCGTCTGCTGAACATGCCGGGCGCTCTACTGGATACCACGCTGGACCAGCTCAGGACCCTGTTGACGGTGCACGAGACCCGATCGGCGCTGCGGGCGGCACGGGCGCTGGGACGCGAGCAGTCGAGCGTGCAGAAGCAGCTGGACACGTTGAACAGGAACTTCCAGCAGCTGTGCGGCGAAGCGCTCGTGGTGAAGCAGGGACGCGGAAAGGACGTGCTGTTCACGCAGACCGGTGAGTCGCTCGTCGAATTGGCTCGGGACACGCTCGCGGAGTGGCTCGACGGAATTCACGAGTGCCGCCGCAAGCTCGGCACGACCGTGACCGTCGGCACCACGCGATACATGCTGGATACGCTCGCGAAGGCGTGGCACCACGTCGCCGACGAGTTCCGCGAGCGCGACGTGGACCTCAAGGTCGTGCACATCCGCACCAAGGACATCTGGACGAAGCTGGAGACGCGCGAGGTCGACGTGGTGTGCGGCAGCGTCGTGACACGGGCGGGTGCCGGCTGGGAACGCCCCGAGTTCGACGTGATCGAGTGGCGGCGCGGTGGCCTCGCGCTGCTGACGAACCTGCCGGAGACGGTCGTCGGCGACCGCGTCCGGGTGCCTCAGCTCCGGTCGGTGCCGCTGGTGGTGCCGGGCGCCGGCCTGATCGCTGAGTTCCTGCGCGGGTGGTTCGGGCCGGACTACCGTCAGGGGCTCGACATCGCGGCCGAGATCGACGAGATCCAGTACGGCATCTCGCTGCTGCGCTCGAATCTCGTACAGGGGGCCATGATCGTGACGTCTGGGCTGGGCGTGGTCGCGTCCAACAACGAGCTGAGGGAAGGCGGCGGTCTCCGCGTCGTCGAGCTCTCGGACGACTCGCTGGAGCGGCTCGTGGGGGTCTTCGCTCGAACGGACGAGCTGTCGAAGCACCCGGCAGACCACCCGCTGAACCTGCTGTGGTCGGCCTTCCGGTCGGAGGCGCCGGCACCGTGACCAGCATCGTGAAACGTCTGGCGCTGGTGGTGCTGCTGGTCCTGGCGAGCTGCGTGCCCGCGACCGTGACCCGGTCGGTGCACCCACCGTTCGGGACGCCGACCGGCACGGGCGAGGTGACGACGTTCCCCGACTGGCAGCTGCGGTCCTCGTCGGACGTGCCGGTGGGCGGCGACGTCGTGTCGCGACCGGAGTACGACGACCGCGGCTGGACGACCGTCCCCCGCAGGTCCACGGTGATGGGTGGTCTCCTGGCCGCCGGGCAGTACCCGGACATCCACTACTCGACGAACATGCGCGACAAGGTGGACGCGGCGCGGTTCGCGGTGCCGTGGTGGTACCGCAGGACGTTCCTGGCCGAAGCTCGTGCCGACTCGCACACGTTCCTGCGGCTGCCGGGCGGCATCATCCCGAGCGCGGAGATCTGGCTGAACGGCACCAAGATCGCCGGTCCGGACGTCGTCGCGGGCGCGTACCCGGCGCACGACTTCGAGGTGCAGCTGCGCCCCGGGAAGAACGCGCTGGCCATCAAGGTCTTCCCCGCGGTCAGCGACAAGTACCTCTCGATCGAGTTCCTCGACTGGACCCAGCCGCCACCGGACATGAGCATGGGCGTGTGGCGTGACGTGCAGCTCGTGCGCACCGGTCCGGTCTCGCTGCACAACGCGCGTGTGATCACTTCGTTGGACGTGCCGTCGCTGGAGACCGCGGACCTGACGATCAAGGCGGAACTCACCAACCACACCTCCTCGGACGTCGAGGTGCTGGTCAGGGGCTCGGCCGACGGGCCGTTCGAGGAAACCGTGAAGGTTCCGGCCATGGGCACCACCACCGTGGAGACCAAACAGCACATGGAACGTCCGCGTGTGTGGTGGCCGTACGCGATGGGCGATCAGCCGTTGTACCGGCTGGACCTGGACGCCGTCGTCGGCGGACGTTCGTCGGACCGGGCGGCGACCGACTTCGGCATCAAACACGTCCGGTCGTCGCTGAACTCCGACGGCGCGCTGGCGTTCGAGATCAACGGCAGGCCGTTCCACGTGCGCGGCGCCGGCTGGGTGCCGGACCTGTTCCTGCGCGACGACCGGCAACGCATGCGCGACCAGCTCTCCTACGTGCGCGACCTCGGCCTGAACACGCTGCGGCTCGAGGGCAAGGGCGAGCAGAACGAGTTCTACGAGCTGGCCGACCGCCTGGGCATCGTGCTGATGCCGGGCTGGGAGTGCTGCACGAGGTGGCAGCACAACGACACGTGGACGCAGGAGGAGTTCGCGGTGGCACGTGCGTCGGCGGTCACCGAAGGCTTCCGGCTGCAGAACCACCCGTCGGTGCTCAGCTTCTACGTGGGCAGCGACGAGGCGCCGCGGCCGGAGGTCGAACGGACGTACCTGGAGGCGTTCGCGTCGACCGACTGGTCGCTACCGCTGCTTCCGGCGATCGCGCCGAAGGCGAGCGAGCGGCTCGGCCCGTCCGGCAACAAGGGAGCCGGGCCGTACTGGTTCGTGCCGCCGAACTACTTCTACGGCGACGTGGGTGGCGGCGCGTTCGGGTTCGAGGGCGAGAACGGCCCCGGCCCGGCGATTCCCGAGCTGGCGGCGCTGAAGTCGTTCCTGAGCGACGCCGAGCTGGAGGCGCTGTGGCGCGACGCCGACTCCGTGCAGTACCACCTGTCGGTTTCGGAGACGTTCAGCCGCCTCGGGGACTTCTGGCACGCCCTCGCCAACCGCTACGGCAAGCCGTCGTCGCTGGAGGACTTCGTCCGCAAGGCGCAGTTGATGAACTACGAGGTCAACCGCGCCCAGTTCGAGGCGCACGGACGCAACGCGCTGCGTCCGACGAATCCCTCGACCGGTGACATCTACTGGATGCTGGACAACGCGCAGCCGGAGCTCTACTGGCACCTGTTCGACTACTCGATGACGCCCAGTGGCGGGTACTTCGGCGCACGCGAGGGCATGCGTCCTCAGCACGTGCAGTACTCCTACGACGACAACACGGTGTGGGCGCTCGGCGCGGTGGAGGGCATGAACGTGCAGACCACCGTGTTCGAACTGGACGGCACCGTGCACTCGGACTCGTCCGTGACCGCGTCGGGGCCCGGTGCGGTCGACAAGGTCGAGTTGGGCACGTCCCGCACCTACCTGGTGCGTCTGCTGCTGCGTGACGCGTCGGGGAAGGTCGTCGACCGCAACGTCTACTGGCTCTCCACCTCTCCGGACGTGACCAAGATCCCCACCCCTGAGAACTGGGACCACCTGCCGCAGACCGCCTTCGCGGACTTCACCGGTCTGATGTCGCTGCCGCACGAGAAGCTGTCCGTGTCGTCCACCGTGTCGGGTACACGCGCAGACGTCACCCTCACGAACAACGGCGACTCCGTGGCGCTCTTCACCAGGGTGAGCATCCACAAGGGGGCGGGCGGCCCGGAGATCGCTCCTGCGCTGTGGACCGACAACTACGTGACGCTGTGGCCAGGTGAAACGGTGACGGTCTCCGCGACGTACCGGGAAGAGCTGCTCGGCGGGGCCACCCCCACCGTCGAGGTCAGCTGAAACGAGAACGCCCCGGCTGTGCAGCCGGGGCGTTCTCCGTCCTTCACTTCTTCGCGGGTGTCATGGCGTCGTGCTCAGGCCTCCGCTGTTCGACTTTGGGACGTTGCTGGGCTTTGGCCATCTTGGCCAGCCAGCTCGTCGCCTCAGAGCGGATCTTCGCCAGCTCGTCGTCGCGTGCCTGTTGCTCGTTCATCGGCCACTCCCTGCGTTCGGGAAATCGCTTCGATGGGAGCACTACCGGGCGTGCGCCCGCTAGGGCCGCCATGCTTGTGGGTGAACCTGTTTGACAGCATCGCCCGCCGATGGGTTCCACGCACCCCGGCACGGCGAAACTGGCCTCTTTAGTACCCCCGGTACCCGCCACCCAGGCTGATGCTGACCAACCCGGGGTGGTTGTTGAAGCCGCCGTAGCGGGCGTAGGTGTAGCGCACGCCCGCGATGATGTTGTCGACCGGCGCCATGATGTTGTCGTATCCGGGGAGCTTGTACGCGCGGAACGTCGGGTCGATGACCTGCATGAGGCCCTTGGACGGCGTGCCGCGCATCGCGTTGGAGTCCCAGTTGTTGACGGCGTTGGGGTTGCCGTTCGACTCCTGCATGATGATCGTGTAGATCGCGGTGACGCTGCTGTTGTCGATGTTCGTGCCGTTGGCCTGCAGGACCTTGATGGCGTCCTTGATCCAGCCCTCGACCTCGCGCTGCTTGGCGGGCTTGCGCAGCTCGGCCTGACGCTCGGCCTCGGCCTTCGCCGCCGCCTCGCGCTGGGCGTGCGCGTCCGCGGCGAGCTTGGTGGCCTGCTCGAAGGTCTGCTGCGCGTACATCTGCTGGAACTGCAGCAGGCGGCCGACCTCACCACCGGGGTTGACGTCGTGGATGGTCTGGATCGTCTTGGTCTGCGTGTCCGGAATCGCCCCGAGCTCGGCACCCGCAGCGAGTTCGCTGGAGGAACCGCTCGTGGCGGCGTTGGCGATGGCGGCGGTGCCGGCGGCGACACCTGCTGCGACGACGATGGCGCTCACGCGGTGAGCGAGCGGGACCTTGTCGTCCTCGGCGCGATGCGCGCCGGCCTTCACTTCTGCTTTGGGCACGACCGTGTACACGGTTCGGCCGGCGGCCTTGCTGTGCCGGGCCAAGGGGGAGCCTCCTGCGTCGGGGAGCTTGGTCTCCGGCTAACCCGGCGGGGGATTCCAGGCGGACGTTCAGTTGCGCGTGCTGCGGTTCCTGTGTCCTGCCGGTGACCAAACCGTTATCGGCGGGCGAGAACGTAACCTCGCGTCACGAGCGCAGGCAAGCTTGAGCGCCCGTTGGGTGACTCTCGTCACGTTTCCGATGAGTTGGGCTATGCCTTGCTGACAGACAGTCAGCGCGCCACTTGCATCCTGCTTAAGTTCATCGTTGCCTCCTGACGAACTGGCGGAGCTGTCTGTTAGTTCGGTGTAAGCCCTGCTCTCGTTATGGGTCAGTTCCACGACCACGCGATCGAGTGATGCCATCACGCTTCGTAGTCATATTGAGTTGTGTAGAGCTGACCTGCGCGTTCTTGATCGCTGGACAGCGTTTTCTGCGGTCTGAAGAGGGGTACGGGGCGAGGGTCGTCTCGGTTCACCCGATGTTGTGGGTGATCACGGCGAGGGACGTCCGCGCCGCTGCTCCAGTGCCTTGAGCACCCAGTCCGGACTGTCGCCAGGGCTGTCGTTGAACGCGAGCGCCGCGTCCGGCTGGTGCCAGTGGACCAGGTTCACCACGAACTGGAAGAGCTCGAGCAGTCCGGGGCCCTTGCGGATGCCGCCGCCGACCACGACCGCGTCGTACCGCCTGCCTTCGAGCTTCTCGACGAGCTTGGCCTGGGCGCGGCCGTCCAGCTCGGCGAAGTCGATGAGGAAGAGGTCCTCGGCGAGGCCGAGCTCGGCGAACGCCCTGCTGCCCCGCTCGATGCCCGCGGCGACGGGCGCCGGGTCGAAGCCGGGGATGGTGTGCGGATCGAAGCCGATCACGAGAACGTTGGGCACTTCGCCGAGGCTATGCCTTCAACAAACCCAAGCGACAGCTCGCGCGCACATGGATACCGTCCGCCAAATGCGCATGCTTTCGTGGCGACCGCTCACCAGCGCGGACGCCCAAACGTCGGCCGACCTGCTCAACGCCATCGAGGCCGTCGACCGAATCGGTGAGCACTACACCGCCGAGGACACGCTCACGGAACTGATGGACCCCTACGCGGACCTGGAGCGCGCGAGCCTCGCGGTCTTCGACGGTGACGCGATGGTCGGCTACATGAAGATCCGCCACAAGCCGTCGGCGGAGAACGTCCACCGCGTCACCATGGACGGCGGCGTGCACCCCGACCACCGCCGCCGCGGCCTCGGCACCGCACTCGTGGAGGCCGGTATCGAGGCGGCGAAGACCGTGCACGCGCTGCACCACCCGACCCTGAGGCTCGTGGTGGACGTCCACAAGGCGGCACAGATCGCCGGAGTGCCCGAACTGATGCGCTCCAAGGGCTTCACGCCCGTCCGCGACTACCAGCGCATGGAGCACCCGCTCACCGGCCTGCCTCCGGCGTCACCGAGTCCGCGGATCGAGGCCTGGTCGCCGCAGAACGACGAGGACTTCCGGTTCGTGCGGAACGAGTCGTACGCCGACCACTGGGGCGCGGTGCCGATGCCCGCGGACCAGTGGCAGAACAAGATCACCAACCAGACGTTCCAACGCGACCTCAGCTTCCTGATGCGGGATGCCGACGGCGTGCCGGTGGGCCTGCTGGTGACCATGAGCTGGGAGGCCGACACGGAGGCCACCGGCATCCGTGACGCGCACTTCATGCTCGTCGGGACGCGTCCTCCGTGGCGGCGGCAGGGCGTTGCGAGCGCACTGATCGCCCACGCGCTTCGTGCGGCGTCCTCGCTGGGCTACGACCAGGCCAGCGTGCAGGCGGACGCGGCCGGCCTCTTCGAGAAGGCCGGCTTCACCGCGCGGATGCGGTACGTGCGCTGGGCACTCGAAGCCATCTGAGCGCGGTGGCCACGACGGCAATGCCCACCACCAGCACCAACAGGCGCGACAGCAGCGACCAGCTGGACGTGTGATGGCGGATCGTGGACCACAGGTTTTCGGCGGACCGTTCACCTGGGCGTTCGCACACATGCGGGTCGGCAGGCGAGACCGACCGCTCGCCGCCCACCTGGTTGGGGTTGACGAGCGGACTGATTAACGTCATCTGCGGCAAGCTCCTTCGCTCTGGACACCGCTGCACTGGTGGAGACCCGGCGAAGGTGACCGAACGGCTCCCTCTGACCAGGGAGCCGTTCCCTTCTTCACGGGCAGGTGCCACCGGGGAGGAGGCCAGCGTATGGAGCCGTGGAGGGTTGAGTAAGCCGTTGGCGTCGTTCGGTCGCCGGGCGGCCGGAGTTGCACGGTGGGTAGCAGAACGGTCGCGCGATCGTGAACGGCGGCCTGGGTCGGCTAACTGCAACAGGGTGCGTTAAACGGTTATCCACAGACGGTGGATGGTCGTTTTCGCGCGATGAGCGGTGCTTGGAGCGGTTCCAATTCCAAAACGCCTGGTTACGCTCAGGCAGGGTTGTTCGGCCGCGATGACCGTCTCGACGGCAGCTCGTCGCCGGAAACCGTCCACTCGACCGGGGCGGTGCTACCAGGCGGGCATCATCGCCGCGGGCAGCGGTCGCCGGCCGCGCCAGCGCGACGCAGTTCAGCCGCGAATACCGCGCCTTCTACGGACTGCCACCGGTCCAGGACAGCCGGCACCCCGTCGACCGTCCACGGCCGCTCGCAGTAATCGGCGATCCGTTTCGTCACGGGCTATACCTCGGGTCATGACGAACGCAGCGCAGGAACTTCGCGATCTGGTCGACGAGCGCGTCAGGGCCGTCCACTCGAAGGATCTGGCCCCGCTCGCGGCACAGCTGGCCGACGACGTGGTCGCCTTCAACGTCTTACCGCCACTGCAGTTGCACGGCGCGGCCGAGGTGATCGAGCAGACGAAAGCGTGGTTCGCCGCCTATCCGGGCCCCATCGGCTACGAGGTCGAGCAGTTCGCCGCACACGCGAGCGGCGATGTCGGATTCTGCTCGTTCGTCTACCACGTGACCGGTGAGCTGGCCGACGGAAACCAGGTCGACATGTGGGTCCGCGCCAGCCTGGGTTGGCGCCGCGTCGACGGCGCGTGGCGCATCGTCCACGACCACGAATCGGTCCCGTTCGATCCGGCGACCGGCGCGGCGCTGCTCAGCCTGAAGCCCTGAGACGCCCGTAAACGTCAGAAGGAGTAGTTCCACTCACGACACGACCTGCCCCATCACGCACGATCATCGCCATGGAGGTACTGCGACGTATGGTGATCGGCGCGCTGGTCGGCGCCGTCTTCGGATGGGGCTACTACCTCCTGGCCCGGCCGTCCACCGGGAAGGTGCTGTGCCCGAGTGGCGGGCTGGAGTGCCTTGGCGTCGCATTGCTCACCGCGGGTGGCGGGCTGATCCTGGTCCTGGTGCTGGCCGGACTGACTCTGCGGTTGCTGGGCTTGCGCCCCGCGTGGCCGACCGGCTGCATGAGCGCGGTGATCATCACCGTTGCCGGGCTGGTCGTGTCCACCAACTCCGGCGTTGGCACTCGCTTCGATCTCGTGGCCATCGGGGTCTTCGCGTTCGCTTACGCCCTGGCCGCCGTGCTGACCACTGGTTGGGGCGTAAATGGCTTGTGACAGCCCGTTTTCTCGAAACGGTCGACGGCCTGTTGAAGGTCTACGCGACATGCGAACGCCCCGAGCAATGGTCTTGTTCGGGCGTTCTTGTTCCGTGCATCTTCCTTGAGCCGTGGCAGACCGACGCAGTTGGCGGCGCGTGCCGATTCCACCGGTGCTGGTGGCGATCCTCCGGTGGCACCCCGAAAGTCCAGATCGGAACAGAATCGCCAAACTTCACAGATGCGTTACAACGAGGCACCCTTGTAACAGGACCTCACAATGTCCCGATGCAGCCCGTAGACCACGGGACGAGGGACGGATTATTCCATGCCAGAGAACACAGTGAAAGCACGCAAGGCGGTTGACGGGCACCGCTCACACATTCGCGCGCACATCGAGAAGTACAAGTCGTACACGGTCGACTACGACAAGAACACGATGGTCAAGCAAATACAGAACGCCCAGAACCAGATCGCCAAGCTGAGGCAGGCCCACCCAAGCATCCCGTCATCCTCGGAGGACACCTGGAGACCCTAGTCAGCGCAACGACTGATTCAACGAAGCGCGGGCGAGATGGGACTTTTCAGCAGAACGAAGAAAGTACGGCCGCCACAGCTCCTTCTCATCTCACGAGAAGGTCCCGACATGACGAACAACATCGGCTCTACGAGGTGACGTTCGAGCACAACATTCGAGACAATCATGGAAACCTTTTGCTCACCGCTTGCCCACGCCGTGTCGAAGCACCCGCGATGCCACGCAGGCAAGAGGGAAGGCCAACCAGGAGCTCCACGGCAGGTTGCGTTAACGCGGGTGGCGGCATGCTCTGCAGGTAGACGACGCGAAAGAGCCCCCGGCGATGATCTCGCCGGGGACTCTTCCTGTTCCACACATGTTCCAGAGACAGCCGCAGAAGACCGCAGTCAGCGACAGACGGTGACCTGCCGACGCTGACGTCGTTGGCAGCATCAGAGCAGGTCAACCGGCATATGTGGCCTTCACACAGGAACCGCGGAACGGCACTGCGCGGGCGAGGTCTAGCCGCGCAGTTCCATCGTGCAGCACTTCGGGCCGCCGCCTGACTTGCGCAGCTCCGAGATGTCGACGAGCACCGGCTCGAAGCCGCGGCGCGCGACCTGTTCGGCCAGGTGGGTGGCTTCCACCGGCATGACGACGTGCTTGCCGTCGGACACCGCGTTCAGGCCCAGGCAGACGGCGTCGTCGTCGTTGGCGATCACGGCGTCCGGGAACAGGCGGCGCAGGACCTGCTGCGAGCCCGGCGAGAAGGCCTCCGGGTAGTAGGCGACCAGAGGGGACGGGGACTGGTCGTCGAGCATGAACAGGGCCACGTCGAGGTGGTAGAAGCGCGGGTCGACCAGTTGCAACGACACCACGGGCACGCCGAGGACTTCCTGGGCCTCGGAGTGCGCGCCGGGGTCGGTGCGGAAGCCCGTGCCGGCCAGCAGGAGCGAGCCGGTCCAGGTGAAGTCGCCCTCGGCCTCGTTCACGGCGGTGGGCATGACGACGGACTTGTAGCCGGCGCCGAGGAACCAGCGGCGGAAGTGGTCGGCTTCGGCGGCGCGCTGGGGGGCGCGGAAGCGGGAGCCCAGGACTCGGCCGTCGATGACGGTGCCGCTGTTGGCCGAGAAGACCATGTCCGGCAGGCCGGGGACCGGGTCGATGACGTCGACCTCGTGGCCGAGGCGCTCGTAGGTCTCCTTCAGGGCCGTCCACTGCTCCAGTGCCAGCGTGGTGCTGGTGGGCTGGGTCGGATCCATCCACGGGTTGATGGCGTACTCCACCGTGAAGTACGTCGGCGGGCACATGAGGTACCGACGGGTGGTCGGCATGCGCGTCGGCGCGAGGGGTGCGGCGATGTCGAGCGTGATCGGCTCGCCGGGCCCGGAGATGGATACGGTCATGGATCGAAATGTAAAGGCCAGTTGGACCATCGATCAACGCCGCGACATTGCGTGAACTAGGGCAGAATGTTGCGTGTGGACAGCATCGACCAGCGAATCATTTCGTGTCTCATGGCGAACGCCCGATCGAGCTACGCGGAGATCGGGAAAGAGGTCGGGTTGAGTGCGCCCGCGGTGAAGCGGCGGGTGGACAAGCTCCTGGACAACGGGGTTCTGCGCGGGTTCACGGCGGTGGTGGATCCGGAGGCGCTCGGGTGGGGTACCGAGGCGTTCGTGGAGGTGCACTGCAAGGGCAACGTGGCGCCGCACGACATCCAGCACCGGTTGGAGCCGATGGCCGAGGTCAGCGCCGCGTACACGGTGTCGGGGGCCGCGGACGCCATCGTGCACCTGCGGGCCGCGGACATCCACCACCTGGAGACCGCGCTGGAACGGCTGCGGGCCGTCGAGATCATCGACCGGACCGTGTCGACGGTGGTGCTGTCCCGGCTCCTGGACCGGCCGCCCGCCCCCTAGAGTCCCCGGCTATGGCTGAGGTTCTGCTGGAGCACAACGATTCCGTCGCCGTGATCACGATCAACGACCCGGACCGGCGCAACGCGCTGACCGTCGAGTTGTCCCAGCAGCTCGCGGACAAGGTCGAGGAAGCGGAACGGGAAGCCAACGCGCTGATCATCACGGGAGCTCCGCCGGCGTTCTGCGCCGGTGCGGATCTCACGCAGCTCGGCAACTCCAAGGACGAGGGCCTGCGGAACATCTACCGGGGGTTCCTGGCGGTGGCCAACGCCTCGATCCCCACCATCGCGGCGGTCAACGGGGCCGCGGTGGGCGCCGGGCTGAACCTCGCGCTCGCGGCCGATGTGCGGGTCGCCGGGCCGAAGGCTCGGTTCGACGCGCGGTTCCTGCAGCTCGGGATCCACCCCGGCGGCGGCATGACGTGGATGTTGCAGAAGATCACCGGCCGGCAGACGGCGACGGCGATGACGCTCTTCGGACAGATCTTGGACGCCGACCAGGCGGTCGAGAAAGGCCTCGCCCACGCGTTGGCGGAAGACCCACTGGCAGTAGCGAAAGAGCTGGCCAAGGCCGCTGCGGACGCGCCAGGAGCACTCGTGCGGACCATCAAGGCGACGATGCGCGCGACCGATGCAATGCACGACCACGCGGAGGCGGTCGAGACGGAGCTGCGGCCACAGGTCGCTTCGATCGACACTCCAGAGTTCGCTGCCAGGCTGGCCGCGATGAAGGCTCGGATCAGCGGACGTTAGGTGTTACCTTGCGTAACAGGTATTGAGGGTGACATGTGCCGCATTCGGGTATCCGCTGGTAGTGCTGTGCTTACCGTTTAGTTAAGGACCCGGTGCGGCAGATGGGACAGTTCGTCTCGCCCAGTGGTACGCGGCCCGTCTGGCACGCGGTCCTGGCGACTACCCTCGAGGTGGGGCACAGCCATCCTTGGAGAGAGGTATCGGCGTAGGAATGAGCACTGAGACCCGCAAGCTGGATCGCGTCGTGATCCGCTTCGCCGGCGACTCCGGTGACGGCATGCAGCTCACCGGAGACCGGTTCACGTCGGAAGCGGCGGCGTTCGGCAACGACCTCGCCACCCAGCCCAACTTCCCCGCCGAGATCCGCGCGCCCCAGGGCACCCTCCCCGGCGTTTCGTCGTTCCAGCTGCACTTCGCCGACTACGACATCCTGACGCCGGGCGACCGGCCGGACGTCCTCGTGGCGATGAACCCGGCCGCGCTCAAGGCGAACGTGGTCGACCTGCCGGACGGCGGCATCCTCATCGTCAACACCGACGAGTTCACCAAGCGGAACCTGACGAAGGTCGGCTACGACTCGAACCCGCTCGAGGACGAGTCGCTGGAACGCTTCCAGGTCCACAAGGTCGCGATGGCGACGCTGACCATCGGCGCGCTGGAGGAGACCGGACTCGGCAAGAAGGACGCCGAGCGCGCGAAGAACATGTTCGCGCTCGGCCTGCTGTCGTGGATGTACCACCGGCCGACCGAAGGCACGGAACGGTTCCTGCGCGAGAAGTTCGCGAAGAAGCCCGACATCGCCGAGGCCAACGTGCTGGCGTTCCGCGCCGGCTGGAACTACGGCGAGACGACCGAGGCCTTCGCCGTTACCTACGAGGTGGCGCCCGCGAAGCTGAACGTCGGCACCTACCGGCAGATCACCGGCAACACGGCGACGGCGTACGGCATCGTCGCGGCGGCGCAGCGCTCGAAGCTGCCCGTCGTGCTCGGCACGTACCCGATCACGCCGGCGTCGGACATCCTGCACGAGCTCAGCAAGCACAAGAACTTCGACATCACCACGGTCCAGGCCGAGGACGAGATCGCGGGCATCGGCATCGCGCTCGGCGCGTCCTACGGCGGCGCGCTCGGCGTGACGTCGACGTCGGGTCCTGGCATCGCGCTGAAGTCCGAGACCATCGGTCTCGCGGTGATGACCGAGCTGCCGCTGTTGGTGATCGACGTGCAGCGCGGTGGCCCGTCCACCGGTCTGCCGACCAAGACCGAGCAGGCCGACCTGCTGCAGGCGATGTTCGGCCGCAACGGCGAGTCGCCGGTGCCGATCGTCGCGCCGCAGTCGCCGTCCGACTGCTTCGACGCCGTGCTCGACGCCGCCAGGATCGCGTTGAAGTACCGCACGCCGGTGCTGTTCCTCTCCGACGGCGCGGTCGCGAACGGTTCCGAGCCGTGGCTGATCCCGGACGTGGACTCGCTGCCCGACCTCACCGTCGAGTTCGCGACCGACCCGGAGACCTTCCAGCCGTACGCGCGCGACCCGGAGACGCTGGCCCGCCCGTGGGCCGTGCCCGGCACGCCCGGCCTGCAGCACCGCATCGGTGGCCTGGAGAAGCAGGACGTCACCGGCAACATCTCCTACGACCCGGACAACCACGACCGGATGGTCCGCCTGCGCCAGGCGAAGATCGACGGCATCGAGGTGCCGGACGTCGTGGTCGACGACCCGGGCGGCGAGGCGAAGGTCCTGGTCGTGGGCTGGGGTTCGTCGTATGGCCCGATCGGTGCGGCCGCCCGCCGGGTCCGCAAGCTCGGGCTGCCGGTCGCGCACGCGCACCTGCGGCACCTCAACCCGTTCCCCAAGAACCTGGGCGAAGTGCTGCGCCGCTACGACAAGGTGATCGTGCCGGAAATGAACCTCGGCCAGCTGGCGTTGCTGTTGAGGGCGAAGTATCTGGTGGACGCCGTGTCGTACACCAAGGTGCAGGGGCTGCCCTTCAAGGCGGAAGAACTGCAGGACGTGCTCGCTGACGTGATCAAGGGGGTGTCGGCGTGACTGCGATCGACCTCGGGATTCCGGGACTGACCGGGGTTCCCACGACTGACGAGAAGCAGACGGCGAAGGACTACAAGTCCGACCAGGAAGTCCGCTGGTGCCCCGGCTGCGGCGACTACGTGGTGCTCAACGCCGTGCAGTCGTTCCTGCCGTCGCTGGGACTCAAGCGCGAGAACATCGTGTTCATCTCGGGCATCGGGTGCTCTTCCCGCTTCCCGTACTACATGAACACCTACGGCATGCACTCCATCCACGGCCGTGCGCCGGCCATCGCCACGGGTCTCGCCGTGTCGCGGCCGGACCTGAGCGTGTGGGTGGTGACCGGTGACGGCGACGCGCTGTCCATCGGCGGCAACCACCTGATCCACACGTTGCGGCGCAACGTGAACCTCAAGATCCTGCTGTTCAACAACCGGATCTACGGCCTGACCAAGGGCCAGTACTCGCCGACCTCCGAGGAGGGCAAGGTCACCAAGTCGACGCCCGTCGGCTCGCTCGACCACCCGTTCAACCCGGTGTCGCTGGCGCTGGGCGCGGAGGCCTCGTTCGTCGGTCGTGCGATCGACTCCGACAAGGCCGGGCTGACCTCGGTGCTGCGGCAGGCCGCTGAGCACCGCGGTTCGGCGCTCGTCGAGATCTACCAGAACTGCCCGATCTTCAACGACGGCGCGTTCGACGTGCTGAAGGACGCGGACGAGGCGCAGCGGCGGATCATCAACGTCGTCGACGGCGAGCCGATCCGGTTCGGTCGCGAGGGCGAGTACTGCGTGGTGCGCGAGGGCTTCGGGCTCGCGGTCGCCAAGTCCGCGGACGTGGACGCCTCGGACATCGTGATCCACGACGCGTCGGACCTGAACCTGTCGTTCGCGCTCTCGCGGCTGTCGACGCAGGACCTCACGCACACCGTCACCGGTGTGTTCCGGCGCGCCGACCGGCCGACGTACGACGACAGCGCGCGGGCGCAGGTCGCCGAGGCCAAGGCCGCGAAGGCCGCGGACCTGAGCAAGCTGTTGCACGGCAAGGACACCTGGACCGTGGTCGGCTGACCCCGGACAACGAGAAGGCCCCCACCGAACGCGGTGGGGGCCTTCTTGCTGTTGGGGGTCACGGTGCCGGGCGGAACCCTGCCTTCTCGGCGTCGGCCTCGGTCCGGAACCAGACGTCGGCGCGCGTCTCACCGAAGTTCGCGGAACCCTCGGTGTAATAACGGCGACCGGTCAGAGTGGCCTTCACCGCGAAGTCCGCGGCCGGGGCCAGACCGTCCGACTTCGGCAGCACCGAGCCCGGGCCGAACGGCGAGCGCGGGTTGAAACCCTCCGGCTGCTGGAACCGCGACGAGCCCGGCGCCGGGGCGCCGTTCGGACGGCCGCCGGTGGACGGCGAGAAACCGACGGGGCGCGGCCTGGACGGCAGCGCCGCCGCGGCGGCGGCGGGTGCGGGCGGGGCGGGCTCCGGCTTCTGCTGTTCGAAGGCGGCGAACGCGGAGAAGCTCTGCTGGCGCTGCTGGGTGGTGCGGCGGGCCTCGCGGATCGGCAGGCCGGCCTCGGTCACCCGCTGCGGCAGGTCGGTCACGACCGGCTCCGGCTCGGGCTCCGGCGGCGCGGCCAGCAGCGGCTCGTCGCTGGGCACGAACTTGGGCACGAACGGCTGGTCGTTGGTCGTGTCCGGGAGCTGGCGGGTCTGGCCGAGCGGGGGCAACGGCTCGTCGGCGTCGAGCAGGGGCTCGAACAGCGACCGCGGACGGTCGGCGACGGGCTCCGGCCTGGCGGGCGCCTGCGGGGCCTCCACGGCGTGGTCGAAGGCGGCGGCGACGGCGCGGGGCTGGCGGCCGGTGGTCTCCAGCTCCGTCTCCGGCGGGGCGCCGAACGCCGAGAACGGCGCGGGTGCCGGGGCACCGGGGGTGCTGAAGGGCTCGACGTAGCCGACGGGCTGGGGACGGCCGACCGGTTCGGGGAACTCCGGCGCGACCGGCTCGTGGGCGTAGCCGACGGGCTGGGGGCGGCCGGGCCGCTCGGGCAGCTCCTGCGCGTAGCCAACAGGCTCCGGGCGGCCGGCCTGCTCCGGGAACTCCTGAGCCACCGGCTCCTGGACGTGGCCGACAGGCTGCGGACGGCCGGGCCGCTCGGGCAGCTCCTGCGCGTAACCGACCGGCTCCGGGCGGCCAGCCTGCTCCGGGAACTCCTGAGCCACCGGCTCCTGGACGTGGCCGACAGGCTGCGGACGGCCGGTCTGCTCGGGCAGCTCCTGGGCGTACTCGGCGGGCTGCGGCGACTCCTCGGCGACCGGCTCGAAGTCCTCCGGTTCCAGCGGCTCACGCCGGGCGTGCGCGGGCTGGGTCTCCGGCTTCGGCTCGGTGAAGCCGGGCTCCTCGGCCAGCGTCGACTCGAAGACGCCGTTGCGGACGTGCGGTGCGTCCAGGTCGAGCGGCTCGACCATGGTCTGTTCGGCGGGCGACTCCGGTTCGACGAAACCGTCCAGCTGGCCGGAGATCTCGTCACGCAGGCCGGGGTACTCGCCGGTGAGGTCGTTGGCGGGCCAGGAGCTCTCCTCGACCGCGATGAACGTCGTCTGCTCGGAGCGGGTGCCCTCGTGGTGGACGGGCTCGTCCTCCTGCTCGGCGGCCTCGTCGAGGAACGCCTCCTGCTCCTGCTCCGCCCACACCTCGCGCGGCTGGTAGATGAAGTCGTCGACCTGCTCGACCTCGGCGGGCGCGGTCGGCTCCGGTGCGGGCGGCGCTACCTCCGCGGTCGGCTGCACGGTGGGCACGAAGCCGGTCTGCTCCGCGGGGAGCTCCGGCTCGTCGTCGAAGTCGGCGGCCTCCAGCCCGGAACGCGGCAGGACCGTCGTCATCTCCGCCGGCGTCTCCTCGGGGACGTCCTCCGGGGCGAGGCGCTCGAACAGCGAACGCGGGCGGTCGTCGTCGGTGCCCTCGGCGCGGGCCCGCTGCTCGGCGAGCTGCTCCTCGAACCGGCGCTGCGCCTCGTCCGCCTCCATGTACTGGCGGACCGGCGTGACCGGTTCCTGCACGACGGGCTCTTCGTCGACCGGCTCGGCCACCGGCTCGGCGGGTTCCTCGGTGACGACCGGCGTCACCGGCTCACCGCGGTAGGCGGGGGGCTCCACGTAGGGAGCGGGCGTGAGCACCTCGTCGCTCAGCGACCGCGGCGGGTTGTCGTCCCACTCGTCGACCTCGAAGTCGTCGACGGGAGACGGCGCGGCGACCGGTGCGGCCGACCGGCGGGCGTCGAGAAGTTGATCTTCGAGGTCGGCGATCTGCTTGCGCGCGGGTCGAACCAAGACCAGCCACGTGAGCGCTACTCCCGCGACGAACGCCAGCAGACTCCACAGCCAGACCTGCCCGAAGACATTCACGGGTAAGCCCCTTCTACGACCACACTCCGACCCCACTCACTCGGAAGGGTGAGCATGGCCAAACTACAGTGCCTTTGATGATGCTCCGTCACTACGCCGTTCAGCGCAAACAAGCAGAGGAAACGCCAGCGTAGAGTGGGATTTTGTGCCCCATCTGACGACTTCTTCCATCAGTTCGCCAGAAGTTCACACCCAGGGGCGAGGCGTCACGTACGGCGCAGCCGCCTACGTCCTTTGGGGCTTGTTCCCGGCCTACTGGCCACTGCTCGTACCCGCCCAGCCGGTCGAGGTGCTCGCGCACCGGATCGTCTGGTCGTTCGTCACACTCGCCATCGCCGTCGTGATCCTCAAGCGCTGGCACCCTTTCCTCGATTTATCAGGAAAGGGCTGGCTCATCGTTACCGCTGCCGCGGTGTTGATCACAGTCAACTGGGGCACGTACATCTACGCCGTCAACAGCAGGCACGTCGTCGAGTCCGCGCTGGGGTACTTCATCACGCCGTTGGTGAGCGTGGCACTCGGCATGATCTTCCTCAAGGAACGATTGCGTCTCGCTCAGGCGGTCGCGATCGGCGTGGTCGTCGTCGCTGTGATCGTGCTCACCGTCGACTACGGCCGGCTGCCGGTGATCTCCCTGGTCCTGGCCTGTTCGTTCGGCGTCTACGGGCTGCTCAAGAAGAAGGTGCCGCTCGACGCCGTGTCCAGCCTCACCGCGGAGAGCCTCGTGCTCGCGCCGATCGCCGGCGTCTACCTGCTGACGCTGGGCGGCGCGAACACCTTCACGACCGAAGGCACCGGCCACACGCTGCTGCTCCTCAGCACCGGCATCGTCACCGTGGTGCCGCTGCTGCTGTTCGGCGCCGGCGCGCAACGAATTCCGCTGACGACCATGGGCATGCTGCAGTACCTGGCACCGGTGCTGCAGTTCGTGTGGGGTGTGTTCGTGGTGCACGAACCCATGCCGCCCAGCAGGTGGATCGGGTTCACCCTCGTCTGGCTGGCGCTGGCGATCTTCACGTTCGACGCGGTGCGCAACCGGCGCAAGCAGACGCTCGCGCCGGTCGACTGACACCTAGTGAGAACGCTCCACCACGTAGACGGCCAGGTCTTCGAGGGCGTCGCGGGCGGCGCACGGCGGCAGCTTGCCGAGTTCGGTGCGGGCCTGGTCCACGTACTCGTCGAGCGTCTCGCGCGCCCTGTCCATGCCGGACGACTTGCGCAGCAACGTCAGCGCCTCGTCCACCAGCGCGTCGTCGGTGATCGGACCGGCCAGCAGCTCGGCGAGCCGCGTCTCGGACGGGTCCGCGAGCGCGTAGAGCATCGGCAGCGTCTTCACGCCCTCGCGCAGGTCGGTGCCCGGCGTCTTGCCGGACTGGACCGACGGAGAGGCGATGTCGATCACGTCGTCGGAGATCTGGAACGCCGCGCCGATCACCTCCGCGTACCGGCGCAGCGCGTCGGTCTGCTCGTCGGTGGCGTCGGAGAACATGCCGCCGAACCGCGCGGCGGTGGCGATCAGGACTCCGGTCTTCTCCTCGATCACCTTGAGGTAGTGCGAGATCGGGTCCTCGCCCGGCTGCGGGCCGACGGTCTCGCGCATCTGGCCGGTCACCAGGACCGAGAACGTCTCCGCGATGATCCGCGCCGCGTCCGTCCCCAGATCGGCGGTGAGCCGGGACGCGTGGGCGAACAGGAAGTCGCCCGTCAGGATCGCGATGCTGTTGTCCCACTTGACGTTCGCTGACACCGCGCCACGCCGCATGGTCGCCTCGTCCATGACGTCGTCGTGGTAGAGCGTCGCGAGGTGCGTGAGCTCGACCACAGTGGCGGCCTTGATGACCTTCTCGCGGTCCCACTCGGCGCCGAACTGGGAGGCCAGCAGTGTGAAGAGCGGGCGGATCCGCTTTCCGCCCGCCTCCACAAGGTGAAGCGAGGTTTCCGTCACCGGGTGGAACTCGCTCTGCACGACGTCGTGCAGGGTGCGCTCCACCTCGGCCAGGCCGTCCTGGACTAGCTCGGTGAGCACGGGGTCCACCAACGCGAACCCCGGTCCCTCATGCTCGCTACTGGTCACATCAGCAGACTACGTACACCTAGCTGAGGAAGGTGCCGGTACCCGCCCAATCGAGCACGAACGTGGGCCACAACCCCAGCACCAGGGTCACCACAGCACCCAACGTGATCGCGATCGTGGTGAAGGCACCCGGCACGCTCACGGTCGGGCCGTCCGGCGCCGGTTCGCTGAAGTACATCAGCACGATCACCCGGAGGTAGAAGAACGCCGCGACGGCCGAGGCCACCAGCGCGATCACCACGAGCGGGGTGAGCCCCGCCTGGATGGCCGCGCTGAACACGACGAACTTGCCGATGAAGCCGGACGTCAGCGGAATTCCGGCGAGCGCCAGCAGCAGGAACGTGAAGACGCCCGCCACGATCGGGGACCGCTTCGCGAGGCCCGCCCACTGCGACAGGTGCGTCGCCTCGCCGTCCGAGTTGCGGACCAGCGACACGATGCCGAACGCGGCGATCGTGGTGAAGCCGTACGCCAGCAGGTAGAACATGGTCGCGCTCACGCCCGTGCCGTCCGGCACCAGCGCGATCGAACCGATGAGCAGGAAGCCCGCGTGCGCCACCGACGAGTACGCGATCATGCGCTTCACGTCGGTCTGGGTGAGGCCGAGCACGGCACCGATCACCATCGACACGACCGCGACGCCGTAGAGCACGCCGCGCCACTCCCACTGCGTGTTCTCGAACGCCACCGTGATCACGCGCAGGATGCCGCCGAACGCGGCGACCTTGGTGCACGCGGCCATGAACGCCGTCACCGGCGTCGGCGCGCCCTGGTACACGTCCGGGGTCCAGGCGTGGAACGGGCCGACCGCCGCCTTGAACAGCAGACCCACCACGAGCAGGCCGAAGCCCGCGAACAGCAGCGTGTCCGAACGGTCCGTGCCGGCCGCCGCGGAAGCGATGGCCGAGAGCTTCACCGAGCCCGCGTAGCCGTACAGCAGCGCCACGCCGTACAGGAAGAACGCCGAGGCGAACGCGCCGAGCAGGAAGTACTTCACGGCCGCTTCCTGCGAGAGCAGGCGGCGACGGCGAGCCAGGCCGCACAGCAGGTACAGCGGCAGCGACAGGACTTCCAGCGCGATGAACATGGTCAGCAGGTCGTTCGACGCGACGAACGTCATCATGCCGCCGAGCGCGAACAGCGTGAGCGGGAAGACCTCGGTCTGCATGCCGGTCTTCGTGGCCTGCGCCCGGTCCTGGACGGTGCCGGGACGGATCGCGGCGTGAGCCACGAACACTCCGCCCGGTTCCACCGAGCGGTCGGCGATCAGCAGGATCGAGCCGAACCCGAGCACCAGCAACGTGGCCCACAGGAACAGCGACGGCGAGTCGACCGCGATCGCACCCGCCAGCGTCGCGATGCCCGGCTTCTGCCGGCTGTCCGAGACCGCGTAGAGGATCAACGCGCCGGAAGCCCCGACCAGCGTCACGAGCGACAGCACGAGCTGCACGGCCCACCGCTGGTGCTTGGGCAGCAACGCTTCCAGCAGGACGCTGACGCACGCCGCGCCGAGCACGATCAGCAACGGCGCGATGGCGTCGTAGTGGATCTCCGGCGCCTGGATCTGCTGCGCCTGAGCGACGAGAAGGTTCACGTCACTTGCCTTCCTGCACGGAGACCGGGTCGGTCACGCCGACCTCGGTCAGCGTCGCCCCGACAGTCGGGGTGATGACGTCGAGCACCGGCTGCGGGAAGAACCCGAGTGCCAGCACGATGGCAACGAGCGGCGCCAGCACTGCGATCTCGCGCTTGCTGAGGTCGCCGATGGCCGTCTTGCGCTCCGGGTCGCCGACGGCGCCCGGACCAGCGGCGGCGCCCACGAGAGCGTCACCGCGCAGCGGGCCGGTCATCATCCGCTGGTACAGCCACAGCACGTAGAGCGCCGCGAGCACCATGCCGACCGTCGCGAGGATCGTGTAGACCGGCTGCCGCGGGAACGACCCGATCAGCACCAGGAACTCCGAGACGAACGAGTTCGTGCCCGGCAGCGACAGCGTGGTCAGACCGGAGATCAGCAGCATGCCGGCGAGCAGCGGCGCCACCTTCGACATGCCGCCGTAGTCGGAGATCTGCGAGGAACCACCGCGGGCGATCACCATGCCGATCACCAGGATCAGCATGCCGGTCGAGATCGAGTGGTTGAGCATGTACGACACCGAGCCCACGGCGGCCTGCGACGTGAACGAGAAGATGCCGAGCGCGATGAAGCCGAAGTGGGCGATCGACACGTAGGCGAGGAACCGCTTCATGTCCCGCTGGCCCGTGGCGAGCAACGATCCGTAAAGGACACCGGCGACCGCGAGCACGAGCACCAGCGGCGCGAGGTTCTTCGACGCCGTCGGGAACATCGGCAGCAGGTAGCGCAGCATGCCGAACGTGCCGACCTTGTCCAGGATGCCGACGACGATCACCGTGACGCCGATGGGCGCCTCGGCGGCCGCGTCGGGCAGCCAGGTGTGGAACGGCACGAGCGGCGCCTTGATCGCGAACGCCAGGAAGAAGCCGAGGAACAGCCAGGTCTGCGTCGTCGCGTCGGCGTCGCTGACCACCTTCACCAGCGTCGCCCAGTCGAACGTGCCCTTGCCCAGCTCGTCCGACGCCATCGCGTAGGCGCCGATCGCGGAGGCCAGCATGATCAGGCCGCCGAGGAACGAGTAGAGGAAGAACTTGACCGCCGCGTACTGCCTGCGCGCGCCGCCGTAGCCGCCGATCAGGAAGTACATCGGGATCAGCATGACCTCGAACAGCACGTAGAACAGGAAGACGTCGGTGGCGGCGAACACCGCGACCGTCACGGCCTCCTGCACCAGGATCAGCGCGAGGTACCCGCCCTGGGAACGGCCGGCGGGCAGCTTCTCCGTCCAGCCGGCCCCGATCACCAGCGGGATCAGCAGCGCGATCACCGCGATCATCACCAGCGCGATGCCGTCGATGCCGAACGACAGGTGCACGCCGAACGCGGCGATCCAGTCCACGCTCGCGGCGAGCTGGATGCGGTCGCCGCCCGGCTTGTACGCGGTCCACAGCAGCACCGCGAGCACGAGCTCGACGAGCGAGAACGCCAGTGCGACGAGCTTGGCCTTCGAGTCGTCCTTGCGCAGGAACGACACCACCAGCGCGCCGACGAGCGGCACGACCAGCAGCGCGATCAGAACCCAGGTCACGAGAACCTCACCACCAGGAGCGCCCCGAGCACGAAGATCGAGCCCAGCAGCATGGACAGTGCGTAGGAGCGGACGAACCCGGTCTGCAGCCTGCGCAACCGGCCGGAGCTACCGCCGAGCAGCGCCGCGGTGCCGTTCACCAGCCCGTCGACGCCCTTCAGGTCGAGGAACACCAGCGCGCGGGTGAGCCAGGTGCCCGGCCGCGCGAAGAGGGCCTCGTTCAGTGCGTTGCCGTAGAGGTCCGCACGGGCCGCGCGCACCGGGAACGACACCCGCTCCGGCCGCTCGACCGGCTGCTTGCCGCGGCCGAAGAGCAGGAACGCGACGGCCGCGCCGAGCACCGCGAGCACGACGGTCAGGATTCCGACCATGCCGTGCGAGATCACGCCGTGCTCTTCCTTGAGCTCGCCCAGCGAGGGCTCCAGCCAACCGGCCAGCCGCCCGCCGGAGGAGAGGAACCAGCCACCGCCGACCGAGCCGACCGCGAGGATGATCATCGGGATGGTCATCGTCAGCGGGGACTCGTGCGGGTGGTACTCGCGACCGTCCTCGGACTTCAGGTCCTTCCAGCGCGCCTCGCCGAGGAACACGAGGATCAGCAGGCGGGTCATGTAGAACGCGGTCAGCGCGGCACCGAGCAGCGCCACCCCGCCGAAGACGTACCCGCGCCAGCCCTCGCCGGTGAACGCCGCCGCGATGATGGCGTCCTTGGAGAAGTAGCCGGCGAACGGCGGGATGCCGATCAGCGCGAGGTAGCCGAGCGTCCAGGTGACGAACGTGATCGGCAGGTACTTCGCCAGGCCGCCCATCCGGCGGATGTTGCCCTCGTCGTTCATGCCGTGCATGACCGAACCGGCACCGAGGAAGAGCCCCGCCTTGAAGAAGCCGTGCGTCAGCAGGTGCATGATGCCGAGCGCGTAACCGACCGGGCCGAGGCCCACCGCCAGGATCATGTAACCGATCTGCGAGACCGTCGAGTACGCCAGGACCTTCTTGAAGTCGTCGTAGGCGCAACCGATGATGCAACCGATCAGCAGCGTGACGCCACCGATGATCATCACGACCAGACGCCCGTCCGCGGACAGGTCGTAGATCGGGTTCGAGCGGGCGATCAGGTACACGCCCGCGGTGACCATCGTCGCCGCGTGGATCAGGGCGGACACCGGGGTCGGGCCGGCCATCGCGTCCGGCAACCAGGCCTGGAGCGGGAACTGACCGGACTTGCCGCAGGCGCCGAGGAGCAGCAGCAGCGTGATCGCGAGGATCTCGGCGCTGGAGAACTCCTTCACCCGGCTGAAGACCTCGGTGTACTGCGTGGTCCCGAGCCGGTTGAACATCAGGAAGATCGCGATCGCGAGCCCGAGGTCACCGACGCGGTTCATCAGGAAGGCCTTCTTGGCCGCCGACGCCGCTTCCGGCTTGTACTGGTACCAGCCGATCAGCAGGTACGAGGCGAGACCGACGCCCTCCCAGCCGAAGTACAGGGTCACGAAACCGTTGCCCAGCACCAGCAGGAGCATCGCGGCGACGAAGAGGTTCAGGTAGGCGAAGAACTTCCGCCTGCCTTCCTCGTGCGCCATGTAGCCGATCGAGTAGATGTGGATCAGTGAACCCACACCGGTGATCAGCAGCACGAACGTGAGCGACAGCGGGTCGAGCCGCAGTCCGAAGTCGACGGTCAGCGCGTTGATGTGCACCCAGTCGAACAGGTGCAGGTTCTGCACGCGCTGTTCCGGGTTCTCGATGCCGACCGTGGAGAAGAACAACGCGAGGCCGTACGCGAACGCGCCGAGGATCGTGGCGCAGCCCAGCAGATGGCCCCACTTGTCGGTGCGCTTCCCACCGATCAGCAGCACCGCCGCGCCGAACGCGGGCAGCGCCAACAGCAACCAGGCGAAGCTCGCGACCCCGCTGGCGACAACAGGTTCCGTCACCGGTGACCCCTCAGTACTTCAGCAGGTTCGAGTCGTCGACCGAGGCCGAGCGACGCGTCCGGAAGATGGACATGATGATCGCGAGGCCGACGACGACCTCCGCCGCGGCGACGACCATCACGAAGAACGCCATCACCTGACCGTCGAGCGAGCCGTTGATCCGCGCGAACGTCACGAGGCTCAGGTTGACCGCGTTGAGCATGAGCTCGACGCACATGAAGACCACGATGGCGTTGCGGCGCACGAGCACACCGACGGCGCCGATGCTGAACAGCAGTGCCGACAGCAGCAGGTAGTACGTGGGAGTCACGACTCACTTCCCTTGAGCGCGTGCGGGTCCGGCTGGTGCCCGGTGCCCGCGACCTCGGCGACGTCGTCCGACAGGGTCGACTTGTCGGTCGCCTCGATGAGCTCGAACAGCGACTCCTCCGACACGCTGCCGTCGGGCAGCAGTGCGGGGGTGGCCACCGAGTTCGCGGTGGCGAAGACACCGGGACCGGGGATGGACCCGACCCGCGTGCCGGACTGGAAGCGCTCCTCGACGAGTTCCTTCTGCGTCTTGCGCGCGGGCTTCCCGTCGCGGCCGACGAACGCCAGGATCATCGCGCCGAGCGCCGCGGTGATCAGCAGCGCCGAGGTGAGCTCGAACGGGAACAGGTAGTCCGTGAAGAGCTTCTGGCCGATGTTGCCGACGTTGCCGCCGTTGGTGGTGTTCGCCTCCTGCAGACCGATGGCGTCGACCGAGGTGAGCGCGCGGGCCACCGAACCGACGATCAGCACGGCGAACCCGATGCCGAGCAACGTGGCCGCGAGCCGTTGTCCGCGGAGGACTTCGACCACGGAGTCGGAACTGTCGCGGCCGACCATCATGAGCACGAACAGGAACAGCATCATGATCGCGCCGGTGTAGACGATGATCTGCACGAAGCCGAGGAACGGCGCCTGCTGGACCATGTACAGCACACCGAGGCTGAGCATCGTCACCACGAGCCACAGCGCGGAGTGGACCGCGTTGCGCGCGAAGAGCATGCCGAGCGCGCCGGCCAGCGCGAGCGGGCCGAGCACCCAGAACGCGATGGCCTCGCCGGTGGTGACCTTGTCGACCACCTGCTGCACGGGCTCGGGCTGCTGGGCCAGGAGGCTGACGAGGAGGCTCACTGTCCGGCCTCCTTCGCGAGCTGCGGGCCGTTCACGTAGTAGTCCTGCTCGTTGTCGCCCAACCGCATCGGGTGCGGCGGCTGCTCCATGCCGGGCAGCAGCGGCGCCAGCAGGTCCTCCTTGGTGAAGATGAGGTCCTGGCGGTTGTCGTCGGCGAGCTCGTACTCGTTCGTCATCGTGAGCGAACGGGTCGGGCACGCCTCGATGCACAGGCCGCAGCCGATGCACCGCAGGTAGTTGATCTGGTAGTCCTTGCCGTAGCGCTCACCGGGCGAGTAGCGCTCGTCCTCGGTGTTGTCGCCACCCTCGACGAAGATCGCGTCCGCCGGGCAGGCCCACGCGCACAGCTCGCAGCCGACGCACTTCTCCAGCCCGTCCGGGTGCCGGTTCAGCTGGTGACGGCCGTGGAACCGCGGCGCGGTCACCTTCTTGACCTCGGGGTACTCCTCCGTCACCACCTTCTTGAACATGGTGCCGAAGGTGACGCCGAAGCCTTTGAGGGACTCGAACATCCCTACTCAGCCTCCTTACCGGTGGTGACGGCTGCCTTGTCCTTGGGGATGTTGGCGACCTTGACCTTGCGCTTGGGCGCTGACTTGGGGACCGCGAGGTCGAGCGGCGGCACCGGGAAGCCGGAACCCGCGAGCGGGACGCCCTTGCTGTCCTGGACCTTCTTGTCCGGCAGCAGGAACGAGACCAGCAGGACGAGGCCGACGACCACGCCCAGCGCGATGAGGCGCTGCGCGGTGGACAGCTGCTGGATCGCACCGGTGCGGATGACCGCGACGGCCATGATCCACACGAGGCTGGTCGGGACCAGCACCTTCCAGCCGAGCTTCATGAACTGGTCGTAGCGCAGGCGGGGAAGCGTGCCGCGCAGCCAGATGAAGAGGAAGAGGAACGCCAGCGTCTTGAGGATGAACCAGAGCAGGCCCCACCAGCCGGTGTTCATGAACTCGCCGCTCCACGGGGCGTGGTAGCCGCCGAGGAAGAGCGTGGTCGCGAGCGCCGAGACGGTGACCATGTTGACGTACTCGGCGAGGAAGAACAGCGCGAACTTCAGCGAGCTGTACTCGGTGTGGAAACCACCGACCAGCTCCGACTCGGCCTCGGGGAGGTCGAACGGCGCGCGGTTGGTCTCGCCGACCATCGACACCACGTAGATCACGAAGCTGGGGAACAGCAGCAGGCCGAACCAGCCGGGGAACGCACCGAGAACCGTGCTCGCCTGCGCGTTGACGATGTCACCGGTCGACATCGAGCCGGTGAACATGATCACCGCGACGATCGACAGGCCCATCGCGATCTCGTAGGAGATCACCTGCGCGGCGCTGCGCAGCGCACCCAGCAGCGGGTACGGCGAGCCGGAGGCCCAGCCGGACAGCACGATGCCGTAGACGCCGAGCGACGAGCAGGCCAGCACCACCAGCACGCCGACCGGGAGGTCGACGAGCTGCAGCGCGGTCTGCTGGCCGAACAGGTTGACCTCGCCGGCGAGCGGGATCACCGAGAACGCGAGGAACGCGGGGATGCAGGAGATCACCGGCGCGAGGAAGAACACCCACTTGTCCGCGAGGACCGGGCGGATGTCCTCCTTGAACGCGAGCTTCAGACCGTCCGCCAGCGACTGCAGCCAGCCGTTGGGGCCCACGCGGTTGGGGCCGGGACGGTGCTGCATGCGCGCGACGACCTTGCGCTCCCAGTTGATCATGAACAGGGTCATGACCACGAGGAAGGCGAAGATCCCGACGACCTTGATCAGGACCAGCCAGATCGGGTCGTCCGCCAGGAGCTTGGCGGTGTCGCCGATCTCCGCCGCGAAGTTCTTCGTCATGACTTCCCTCCGCTGACGGAGACGATCGAGCCGTGGCCCGCGCCGAGCGTGGCCCGGACGGTCACGTCACCCGAGTTGGTGGGCAGCCAGATGACGCCCTCGGGCAGGTCGTCGGTCTCGACCGGGAGCGTGATCGCGCCGCGGTCGGTGGAGACCGTCACGTAGCCGCCGGTCTCCAGGCCGAACTGCTGAGCGGTGGCCTCCGCGACCTTCGCCACGACCGGGCGGGCCGTGCCGGCCAGGTGCGGTTCGTCGACCTGCAGCGAGCCGTTGCCGATCAGGCGGTGCCACGTGGCGAGCACGGCCTTGCCCGGGCCGGCCGGGGACTGCAGCGGAGCGGCGACGTTGAGCGAGGAACCGCTCGGCGCGCCCTCACCGAGGCGGGCCAGGTCGGCGGCCGCGGCGGCGGGCGTCTGCGTGAAGAGGTCCGCGTCCATCTCCACCGCGAGGGTGTCGAGCACGCGGCAGTCCGGCAGCGCGCCGGTGCCCTCCAGCGTGGTGCCGAACTCGCGGCGGCGGCCCTCCCAGTTGAGGTAGCTGCCGGACTTCTCGACCGCGGGGGCGATCGGGAGCACGACGTCGGCGTGCGCGGTGACCGCGCTCGGCCGCAGCTCCAGGCTCACCACGAAACCGGCCATGCCCAGCGCCCGTTCCGCGAGCGCGGGGTCCGGCAGGTCGAACGGGTCGACGCCACCGATCACCAGGCCGGACAGGCCACCGCTGGCGGCCGCGATGAGGATTCCGTTGGTGTCGCGGCCCGGCGTCGCGGGCAGCGAGCCCTCCTCGACACCCCACGTGCGCTCGACCTCGGTGCGCGCCGCGGCGTTCGCGACGTGCCGGCCCCCAGGCAGCAGGTTCGGCACCGCACCGACCGCGAGCGCACCGCGCTCACCGGCACGGCGGGGAATCCACGCGACCTTGGCGCCGGTGCGCTCGGCCAGCTTCGCGACCGCGGTGAACGCGCCGGGGATCTCGGCGGCGCGCTCGCCGACGAGGATCACCGCACCGGGCTTGCTCAGCAGCTCGACGACGTCGGAAGCGTGCTCCGGCAACGCGTTCAGCGCGTTCGCCTCGGCACCGGGCACGCAGGCGAGCAGCGTGCCGAACGTCTTCTCCACGGCCGGGGTGGTGAACTGGCCGAGGTGGAAGACCTTCGTGGTGCCCTTGCGCGCGGCCTTGCGCAGGCGCAGGAAGACGATCGGCGCTTCCTCCTCCGGCTCGAACGCGACCAGCAGTGCGGCCGGCGCGGACTCGATGCCCTGGAAGGTGACGCCGTTGTCCGGGTTCGTGAACACCGCGGTGCCGGACAGGAACTCCAGCTCCTCGGCGCTGTGCGGCCGGGCGCGGAAGTCGATGTCGTTGGTGCGCAACGCGATCCGGGCGAACTTCGAGTACGCGTAGGCGTCCTCGACGGTCAGCCGGCCACCGGTCAGCACACCGACGCCGTTCGCGTCCCGCGCTGCCGCCAGCCCCTCCGCGGCGAACTGCAGCGCCTCGGTCCACGAGGACTCGCGCAGCTCACCGGATTCCTTGTCACGGACCAACGGCCGCGTGATGCGGTCGTCGGCCGTGGCGTAGCGGAAGGCGAACCGGCCCTTGTCGCAGATCCACTCCTCGTTGACCTGCGGGTCGTCGCCGGCGAGCTTGCGCTGCACCTTGCCGCGCCGCCAGTCGGTGCGCTCGGCGCAGCCCGACGAGCAGTGCTCGCAGATGCTCGGCGTCGAGACGAGGTCGAACGGCCTGGCGCGGAACCGGTAGGCGGCACTGGTGAGAGCACCGACCGGGCAGATCTGGATGGTGTTGCCGGAGAAGTACGACTGGAACGGCTTCTCCTTCGCCACACCGATCTGCTGCTGCGCACCGCGCTCCAGCAGCTCGATGAACGGGTCGCCGGCGATCTGCGCGGAGAACCGGGTGCAGCGCTGGCAGAGCACGCAGCGTTCGCGGTCGAGCAGCACCTGCGTGGAGATGTTGATCGGCTTCGGGAACGTCCGCTTGTGCTCGTGGAAGCGGGAGTCGCTGCGGCCGTGCGCGATCGCCTGGTTCTGCAGCGGGCACTCACCGCCCTTGTCGCAGATCGGGCAGTCCAGCGGGTGGTTGATGAGCAGCAGCTCCATCACACCCTGCTGGGCCTTGTCCGCGACCGGCGAGGTCAGCTGGGTCTTCACGACCATGCCGTCGGCGACCGTCATCGTGCAGGAGGCCTGCGGCTTCGGCATCGGCCGGCCGCCCATCTCGACCTCGACGAGGCACTGGCGGCAGGCGCCCGCGGGCTCCAGCAGCGGGTGGTCGCAGAAGCGCGGGATGACCGTGCCGAGGCGCTCGGCCGTGCGGATCAGCAGCTCGCCCTTGGGCGCGACCACTTCCACGCCGTCGATGACGAGCTTGACGTGACCCTCGGGCACCACCAGCTCGGTGGAGTTCTTGTCAGGGGCGATGGTCATGCGTTCGCTCCAGCCAGGACCTTGGAGTTCTGGTCGCACAGGGCGAGGAACTCGTCCTTGAAGTACTTGATGCCACTGGTGATCGGGCTGACCGCCCCGTCACCGAGCGCGCAGAACGAGCGGCCGAGGATGTTGTCGCAGACGTCGAGCAACGTGTCGATGTCGCTCGCCGTGCCGTTGCCCGCCACCATCCGCTGCAGGATCTGCACGAGCCAGTACGTGCCCTCGCGGCACGGGGTGCACTTGCCGCACGACTCGTGCTTGTAGAACTCCGTCCACTTCATGACGGCCCACGGCACGGACACGGTCTCGTTGAAGATCTGCAGCGCCGTCGTGCCGAGCATCGACCCGGCCTCGGCGGCACCCTCGAAGTCCAGCGGCACGTCGAGGTGCTCCGCGGTGAACAGCGGCGTGGACGAACCACCCGGCGTCCAGAACTTCAGCGGGATGCCGTCCTTCATGCCACCGGCCATGTCCAGCAGCTGCCGCAGCGTGGTGCCCATCGGCGCCTCGTACTGGCCGGGGTTCGTGACGTGACCGGACAGCGAGTAGATCTTCGGGCCCGGCGAGCGGTCGCGGCCCATCTCGCGGAACCAGTCCGAGCCGCCGTTCACGATGAACGGCACGGACGCGATCGTCTCGACGTTGTTCACCACGGTCGGCGACGCGTAGAGGCCCGAGGTCGCGGGGAACGGCGGCTTGAGCCGCGGCTGGCCGCGACGGCCCTCCAGCGAGTCGAGCAGCGCAGTCTCCTCACCGCAGATGTACGCGCCGGCGCCGGCGTGCACCACGACGTCGAGGTCGAACCCGCTGCCGAGGATGTCCTTGCCCAGGTAGCCCTTGGCGTACGCCTCGCGCACGGCCGCGTTGAGGCGGCGGATGCAGTGCAGGACCTCGCCGCGGACGTAGATCGCCGCGAAGTTCGCGCGGATCGCGTACGACGTGATGATCACGCCCTCGATCAGCGAGTGCGGGTCCGCCATCATCAGCGGGATGTCCTTGCAGGTGCCCGGTTCGCCCTCGTCGGCGTTGATGACGAGGTAGTGCGGCTTGCCGTCGCCCTGCGGGATGAAGCCCCACTTCATGCCGGTTGGGAAGCCCGCGCCGCCGCGGCCGCGCAGCCCGGAGTCCTTGCACTGCTGGATGAGCTGGTCCGGGTGGGCCTTCAGCGCCTTGGGCAGGGCGGTGTAGCCACCGGTGCGCTCATAGGTCTCCATCGTCCAGGACCTGGGCTCGGTCCAGCGCTTGGTGAGAACGGGAGTCAGCGGGTCAACCACGTTCGTGTCCCCCTACTTCTTTTCCGGCAGGGCAGGGAACTCGACGCTGGCGGGCACCTGCGGTGCGTCCCAGCCGCGTTCCTGCGCGATCTTGGCTCCGCGCAACGTCTCCGGCGCCGCCGACGGGCCGTCGAGGTCGGCGTCGCGCCCCTCGAAGAACCCGGCGAGCTGGAGCTCGGCCTGCTTGAAGTCGGTCAGCGGGGCACCGCGGGTCGGGGCCGGCCTCTCCCCGTTCTGCAGCGCCTTCACCAGGCCCAGCGCCTTCTCCGGCGTCTGGTTGTCGTAGAACTCGTAGTTCACCTGGAGAACCGGACCGAGGTCGCACGCGGCGAGGCACTCGGCGTGCTCCAGCGTGATCGAGCCCGGCGTGCCCGGCTCGCCCGCGGTCTCCTCGTGGCCCACGCCGAGGTGGCTCTTGAGCGTCGAGTAGATCTCGTCGCCGCCCAGTGCCGCGCACAGCGTGTTCGTGCAGACGCTCACGAGGTGCTCACCGCACGGGCGGCGCTTGTACATCGTGTAGAACGTCGCGACCGCGCTGACCTCGGCCTCGGTCAGGTCGAGCTGACCGGCGCAGAACCGGATGCCGTCCTGGCTCACGTGGCCCTCGACCGACTGCACGAGGTGCAGCATCGGCAGCAGCGCACTGCGGGACTGCGGGTAGCGGGCGATGATCGCCTGCGCCCTGTCCACAGTGGACTGGTCGAAAGTGGTGTTCTCAGCAGCCTGAGTCATCGGTCGCAACCACCCATCACCGGGTCGATCGAGGCGACGGCGGCGATCACGTCGGCGACCATGCCGCCCTCGCACATCGCGGGCATCGACTGGAGGTTCACGAAGCTTGGTTCGCGGACGTGCACGCGCATCGGCCTCGTGCCGCCGTCGGAGACGAGGTGGTAGCCCAGCTCGCCGCGCGGCGACTCGACCGGCACGTACACCTGGCCCGCCGGAACCTTGAAGCCCTCGGTCACCAGCTTGAAGTGGTGGATCAGGGACTCCATGGACTGGCCCATGATCTTGCGGACGTGCTCCAGCGAGTTGCCCATGCCGTCGCTGCCGATCGTGAGCTGAGCCGGCCACGCGATCTTGGCGTCCTCGACCATCACCGGACCCGTCGGCAGGCTCTTCACGACCTGCTTGATGATCTTCAGTGACTGGTGCATCTCCTCAAGACGCAGCAGGTACCGCGCGAAGCAGTCCGCCGTGTTCGAGGTCGGCACGTCGAACTCGTAGTTCTCGTAGCCGCTGTACGGGTCGATCTTGCGCAGGTCCCAGGCGAGACCGGCGGACCGCAGGATCGGGCCGGTGATGCCGAGCGCGAGGCACGCGTCGACGGGCAGGTAGCCCACGTTCGCGAGGCGGTTGCGCCAGATCGGCTGACCGGTGAGCAGCTTGTCGTAGTCCGGCAGCCGCTTTTCCATGATCTTGACGAACGCGTTGATCTTCTCGATCGCGTCGGTCGGCAGGTCCTGCGCGAGACCGCCGGGGCGGATGAACGCGTGGTTCATGCGCAGGCCGGTGAGGTGCTCCAGCAGGTGCAGCACTTCCTCGCGCTCGCGGAAGCCGGAGGTCATGCCGGTCAGCGCGCCGAGCTCCATGCCGCCGGTGGCGAGCGCGACGAGGTGCGAGCTGATCCGGTTGAGCTCCATCAGCAGCACGCGGATGGCCTGCGCCTTGTCCGGGACCGTGATGCCGAGGAGCTTCTCGACGCCCATGCAGTACGCCGCTTCGTGGTGCAGCGGCGCCAGGTAGTCGGTGCGCGTGATGAACGTGACGCCCTGGACCCAGGTGCGGTACTCGCAGTTCTTCTCGATACCCGTGTGCAGGTAGCCGATGACGCTGCGGGCGTGCGTGACGGTCTCGCCCTCGAGCTCCAGCACCAGGCGGAGCACGCCGTGCGTCGACGGGTGCTGCGGGCCGAGGTTCATGACGATGCGCTCGTCGTGAACGGCGTCCGCGAGCACCTCGTCCCAGTCGCCGCCGGTCACCGTGTAGACGGTGCCCTCGGTGGTTTTCCGGGACTGTGCCACTTCTTCTGGGCGAATCTCCGGGGCGTTGACGTCGTCCGTGCTGTCGCTGCCGGTCGCGCTGGTGTCGGTCCCGGTGGTGACGTCGGAAAGCCGCTCGGTCATGAGTACGACCGCCTCTGGTCCGGCGGAGGAATCTCCGCGCCCTTGTACTCGACGGGGATGCCGCCCAGCGGGTAGTCCTTGCGCTGCGGGTGACCGTCCCAGTCGTCCGGCATGAGGATTCGGGTCAGTCCGGGGTGACCGTCGTAGATGATCCCGAACATGTCCCAGGTCTCGCGCTCCTGCCAGTCCGCCGTCGGGTAGACCTCGACGAGGCTCGGCACGTGCGGGTGCTCGACGTCGACCGCGACCTCCAGCCGGATGCGGCGGCGGTAGGTCATCGACGTGAGGTGGGTGACCGAGTGCAGGCGCTGCGGCACGTCGGCGCCGTAGTCCACACCGGACACCGAGCTGCAGAGCTCGAAGCGCAGCGACGGCGTGTCGCGGCAGATGCGCGCGACCTCCAGCAACGTCTCCGGCTTGAGGTAGAAGGTGATCTCACCGCGGTCGACGGTCACCTGCTGCACCGTGTCCGCGGGCAGGCCCTTGTCGCTGATCGCGGCGAACAGCTCGTCGGCGACCTCGTCGAACCAGCCGCCGAACGGGCGCTCGGACGGAGCGGCCACGTGGGCGGGCAGGCGCAGGCCACCGAAGCCGGACGTGTCACCGGAGCCGGTGACGCCGAAGAGGCCCTTGCGCTCCTTGCCGGCGAAGATCGGCGCTTTCGCTTCGGCGCCGTTGGTCTTTTCGAGGCCCTCCCCCGCGCGGTCGGCGCTGGAGTGCTCTCCCCCTGGCTCGGTCACTTCTTCCTCGCAAAACGCTCGGACGACGGGATGAGATCGGTGCGGTAGCCCGAGTCGGCGAGTGCCTTGGCGCGCACGGCGTTCAGCGGCTCGTCCATGATCTTGGCGTGGATCTTGAGGATCGCGTCCATCAGCATCTCCGGCCGCGGCGGGCAGCCCGGCAGGTACATGTCGACGGGCACGACGTGGTCGACGCCCTGCACCACCGCGTAGTTGTTGAACATGCCGCCGCTGCTGGCGCACACGCCCATCGCCAGCACCCAGCGCGGTTCGGGCATCTGGTCGTAGATCTGCCGCAGCACCGGCGCCATCTTGTTGGTGACACGGCCCGCGACGATCATCAGGTCGGCCTGGCGCGGTGACGCGCGGAAGACCTCCATGCCGAAGCGGGCGAGGTCGTAGCGCGGACCACCCGTCGTCATCATCTCGATGGCGCAGCAGGCCAGGCCGAAGGTGGCAGGCCACAGCGAGGACTTGCGGGTCCAGTTGACCAGCTTCTCGACGCTGGTCAGCAGGATGCCGTTCGGGAGCTTCTCCTCGAGACCCATGACTTCCTCAGTTCCAGTCGAGGCCGCCGCGACGCCACACGTAGACGTACGCGAAGCCGAGCGTGGCGACGAACAGGACGATCTCCACCAGCCCGAACAGCCCGAGCTTGTCGGCAGCGACGGCGAACGGGTAGAGGAAGACCATTTCGATGTCGAACAAGATGAAGAGCATCGCCGTCAGGTAGTAGGCGACGGGCATGCGCCCACCACCCACGACCGGCTGCGGGCTCGGCTCGATGCCGCACTCGTACGCGTCGAGCTTGGCCCGGTTGTAGCGGCGGGGTCCGATGTAGGGCGCTGCGGTCACCGAGAACAGCGCGAACGCCCCGGCGAGCGCGAACATCAATACGAGGGGGAGGTAAGGGTCAAGCACGCTCCGTCGTCCTTTCCTCGCGGTCGAGGCGCACCCTATGGGTGTACTTCTCCTGCCCGTTTGTTAGGCGGACCTAACAAACGCTTGTGAAACAGTTCACAAGCCTGTGCAGACTGTTGTGAACTGATTCACAAGGTCGATCGCCAGTGTAAACCGCCTGTAAATGACCTAGGTCACAGGGTCTGACCTGGGGCTTTAACTTGCCGGACACAAACGAAACGGCACCGGCTCGTATTGAGCCGGTGCCGTCACCTATTCGGAGTAATTTACGCCGTTGGGGCTAGCTTCGTAGCGGCCACGATCAGGCGGTCCATTGCGTCGCCGTCCTTGGGGTCGTAGAGGCCCGCAAGTAGCTTGAGCACGAGTTTCATCAGACGCTTTCGCGGCATTCCGTACTTCGTTGCGGTCCGCATGACCGCCGGGTTCCCGATGAGCTTCGAGAAGACGTTCCCGAGCCGGTAGTAACTGCCGAGCGCCTGTTCGATCCGAACGGGGTAACCGTGCAGCGCGCGTTCACGGTTGACGCCGGTCCGCGCAAGCGCTTGGACGACGCTTTCGGACGCGATCCTGGCCGACTCCATGGCGTAGCCGATGCCCTCGCCGTTGAACGGGTTGACCATGCCGCCGGCGTCGCCGACGAGCACGAGCCCGCTCTTGTAGTGCGGCTTGCGGTTGAGCCCCATCGGCAGCGCGGCCCCGCCGATGCGGCTGGTCGCGTTCTCCTCCCGGAAGCCCCACTCCTCCGGCGTGCCGTCGAGCCACGACCTGAGGAGCGCCCGGTAGTCCGTGGTGCCGTAGGCCTTGCTCGTGCTGAGGATGCCGAGGCCGACGTTCACGCTGCCGTCGCCCATGCCGAAGATCCAGCCGTAACCGGGCAGCAGCTGGCCGTCCGGCGCCCACAGCTCCAGGTGCGACTCCAGGTAGTCGTCCTTGGTGCGCGGGCTCGCGTAGTAGCGGCGGACCGCGACGCCCATGGGCTTGTTGTCGTCCTTCTGCAGCCCCGCGGAGAGCGCGAGTCGCGCCGACACGCCGTCGCACGCGATGGTGATGGGTGCCTTGTAGGTGACCGGGTTCTTCTCCGGTCCCTGCTTGGCCTCGACGCCGACGACCCGGCCGTTCTCGATGATGGCCTTGGTGACCGTGGTGTTCTCGTGCATGCGCGCACCGGCGGCCTTGGCCGTGTTCGCGAGCATCTCGTCGAAGTCCATGCGCGGCCGCACCACGCCGTAGTTGGGGAACGTGGCCAGCTCGGGCCAGTCGAGCTCCAGCGTGACGCCACCGCCGACGACCCGCAGCCCCTTGTTGTGCAGCCAGCCGTTCTCCTCGCGGGTGTCGATGCCCAGGTCGATCAGCTGCTTGACGCCGCGCGGCGTGAGCCCGTCGCCGCAGACCTTCTCCCTCGGGAAGGAGCTCTTCTCCAGCAGCAGCACGTCGAGGCCCGCCCTGGCGAGGTAGGTCGCCGCGGTCGAGCCCGCCGGTCCCGCCCCCACCACGATGACGTCGGCGTCCTCGTTGATCCCGCGCCTGCTCATCCAGACTCCCTACGTGTACCGGTCACTCCCCGCCGACTCTAACCGCCCCCTCCTGAGACCCACCCCGCCCGCCACACCCCCGCTTGCCGGACGGCACGCGGGGCCCTCCCGTCCTGCAGGAGAGTACGAAAGCTCCCCGCGTGCCCTTGAAGATCGCAAGTTGTCCACAAGTCGATCAAACGCTGGTTGATTGCGAACGCGATGTGCCGATGATTGGCCGAGTGCACAACAAACGATCGATCGACTACGGACTGCTCGCTGAGGTCTTCGAGGACGGCGTGGCTGCTCGCCGCCACTTGCTCCAGCTGGGCTTCAGCGGGAACACACTGGCGAAGAAATGCCGCCCTGGAGGTGGCTGGACTCGGCTGTTCCTGGGTGTCTACCTGCTCGCTGGAGGCGCGCCCAGCCGACGACAACTCGTCAGGGGCGCACTGCTCAGAGCCGGACCGCTGACCTTTCTCACCGGCTTCGAAGCGGCGCGCAGGTACGGGGTCCGCCGACTCCCCGCCGACCCGCGCATTCACGTCCTCGTTCCGCACGGCCGTCGCGTCGCGAGCCAGGGCCCCATGCTCGTCGAGCGAACGAATCGACCCTGGACAGGAACAGTGATCGACGGATTTCCGGTGGTCACGGTCGCACGGGCACTCATCGACGCAGCTCGCAGGGAAGGGAGTCTCGACGTGGTACGAGCGCTGATCGCGGACGCGGTCCAGCGGCAGCTGTGTTCACCGGAGGCGCTCGCCGAGGAGCTCAAAGATCTTCGGCTAGCGGGAACGCACCTTCCGCGGCGCGTGTTGGACGAGGTCAGCGATGGTGTCCGCTCTGCTGCTGAAGCGTGGTCCCGCTCGTTGATCCACCGTTCTTCATTGCCGACACCACAGTGGAACGTGATGATCAGGTCGTCGACGGGTGAGCAACTTGCCGTTGTGGACGGCTGGTGGGATGAAGTCGGACTCGCCTGGCAGATCGATTCGCTGGAGTTCCACCTGGCGCCAGAGGACTATGCACGGACGATGGCGCAGCATTCGGCTCTCTTGGCCAATGGCGTGATGACCGTCCACACCATCCCCTCACGACTCAAGCGCGATCCGGCCGGAGTCATCGACGAGCTGCGCGGTGCCTACCGAGCTGCCGCTCAGCGCCCCCGGCCTTGTGTGTCAGCAGCGCTGTGGCGTCCGATTTGAGGGCACGCGGGGAGCTTTCGTACTCCAGAAGAGTACGAAGGGGCCCCGCGTGCGGCATGGGCACAGAGGCGGGGTCAGGTGGTTGGGGTGGAGGGGGTGGCCCCTTCCGCCTTTTGGGCGGGCTTGGTGGCGCGGTGCAGGGCCACCATGCCGCCGGTCAGGTTGAACCAGGCCACGTCCTCCCAGCCGGCCTTGGCGATGAGCTCGCCGAGCGCGCGCTGGTCGGGCCAGGTGGCCATCGATTCGGCCAGGTAGGAGTAGGCGGCCGGGTTCGACGACACGAACTTCGCGATGAACGGCAGCAGCTTGAGCAGGTACCGCATGTAGACGAAGCGGAACGGCTTCCAGACCGGCGTGGAGACCTCGCAGATCACCATCCGGCCACCCGGCTTGGTGACGCGGGCCATCTCCCGCAGGGCCACGACCGTGTCGTTGAAGTTGCGGATGCCGAAGGACACCGTCACGGCGTCGAAGGAGTTGTCCCGGAACGGCAGGCGCAGCGCGTCGGCGGCCACCTTCGGGACCCGGCGGTGGGCGCCGGAGGCCAGCATGCCCACGGAGAAGTCGGCCGCCACGCACCAGGCGCCGGACGCGGCGTACTCGACGGTGGAGACGGCGGTGCCCGCGGCGAGGTCGAGGACCTTCTCGCCGGGGCGGGCGTCGAGGACGCGCCTGCTCCACTCCCGCCAGCGGCGGTCGAAGCCCAGCGTCATGACCGAGTTCGTGCGGTCGTAGCCCTTGGCCACGCCGTCGAACATCTCGGCGACCTCGCGGGGGTTCTTGTCCAAACCGGCTCGCGACATGCCATGAGACTAGGTCAGCGACGCTGAGATCATCTTCAGGGACCGTCTTCAGGGCACCTTCAGCGCCGTCAGCATGCCGTCCACGGCGGCCTGCCAGGGGTACTCCTCCGCCCTCGCCCTGGCGGCCTCGCGGGAGCCCGAAGCGAGCAGGCGCTGGGCGGCCGTGGCGAAGGCCGCGGCGTGGTCGTCGACCGCCGCGCCGCACGACGGCTGGACGATCTCCTTCAGGGCGCTGCTCCGGCTGACGACGACCGGCGTGCCGCTCGCCAGCGCCTCCAGGGCGGCCAGTCCGAACGTCTCGTGCGGGCCTGGTGCGAGCGACAGGTCGGCCGACGCCAGCAGTGAGGCGACGTCCAGACGCGACTTCACGAAGCCGAGGAACGTCACCGGCAGGCCGGCCGCGCGCTTCTCCAGGAACGAGCGGCGCGGGCCGTCGCCGGCGATCACCAGGCGCGCGGAGTGGCCCTGCTCGTGCAGCTCGGCCAGCGTGTCGACGGAGCGTTCCACGTGCTTCTCCGGCGAGAGCCGTCCACAGTGGATGAGCAGGTTCTCCTTGCCCTGCAACAGGTCCTGCCGCAGTTCGGCCGAGTGGCGGCGCGGGGTGAACGTGGTGAGGTCGACGCCGAGCGGCACCTGGGTGACGTTGCGGGCACCGATGCGGTCGAACTCCTCGCGCGCGAAGGCCGTCGTGCAGACCACCGTGTCGTACGACGCCGCCATGCGGCGGTTGGCCCAGTCCGCGCCGAGCTCGGCCGGGCCGGCAGGCAGCACGAACCGCAGCAGGCGGTCGAGACGTTCGTGGGAGATCACGACGTTCGGGATGTCGCGCTCGCTCGCCCAGGCGCCCATGCCGCGCAACGTCAGCCGGTCCGACACCTCCAGCCGATCCGGTCGCAAATGCTCCATCAAGGACTTGACCCGCCACGGGTCCACCACGCGGTACCCGCCGGTGTACGGGATCTTCACCGCGGGCAGGGTGACGCGCCGGACGCCGCCCGGCAGGACCTCGTCGGCACGGCGGTCGCCGGGCACGACGAGCACCACCTCGTGGCCTGCCTGCACGTAGCCGGTGCCGAGGTGGTGCAGTGCCGTGCGGAGCCCGCCCGACTTCGGTCCGTAGAAGTTGGCCAGCTGGACGATCCTCAAGCGGCCGCCTGGTGAGTGAGTCCGATCACCGCAGCGTAGTGGCCCATCAGCTCGTCGCAGACCGCGGACCAGGTGCGGGTCAGCACCGACTTGCGGGCTGCGAGCCCGAACCGCTTGCGCCGCAACGGGTCCCGCAGCAGTTCCAGGTACTGCGCGATGTCGTCCTCGAAGAGGTACCCGGTCCGGCCGTGCGCGACCAGGTCGCGCGGGCCGCCGGCGTTCGGCGCGAGCACCGGCAGGCCGGTCGCGAGCGCCTCCTGCACGGCCTGGCAGAACGTCTCGTGCGGTCCAGTGTGGATGAAGACGTCCAACGACGCGTAGGCCTCGGCGAGCGCCTCACCGGTGCGGAACCCGAGGAACTCGGCCCGCGGCAGGTCCCGTTCCAGCTGCTCGCGATCAGGACCGTCACCGACGATCCGCAGCTTCACGCCTGGCAGGTCGTGCAGCTCGCGCAGCCGGTGCACCTGCTTCTCCGGCGCAAGGCGGCCGACGTAACCCACGGTGAGCTCGTCGTTGTGCTTGTGGCGCGGGTGGAAGAGGTCGATGTCGACACCGCGGCCCCACCGGTGCACGCGCGGCACCCCGTGCCGTTCCAACGCCTCGACGGCCGAGCTCGACGGCGCCAGCGTGCGGTCGGCCAGCGTGTGCAGCCGCTTCGTCCACCGCCAGGCCGCCCGTTTGGTCAGCCCGAGGCCGTAGTTGCCGGCGAACCCGGCGACGTCGGTCTGGTAGACCGCGACCGTCGGCACGTCGATCTTGCGCGCGGCCCTGAGGCCGTACGCGCCCAGCACGAACGGCGACGCCAGGTGCACGACGTCGGGCCGGAAGCCGGCCAGCTCGTGCAGCACTCTGGGGCTCGGTACCCCGATCGGCAGGCTGGTCACCATGGGCACGTCGACGGCGGAGACTCTGACGACGGGCGTGCCGTGGTGTTCGTCGGCGCCGGCACCCGGCGCGACCACCATCGCCTGGTGGCCGCCCCGCCTCAGGTGCTCCAGCACGCGGAGAACGGAGTTGGTCACGCCGTTCACCTGGGGCAGGAAGCTCTCGGTCACGATCGCTACGCGCACAGGGGACACCCTGGAGTGCGCGCGTGAAGTCCGCGTGACACGCAATTTGACGCGGTCAGAACACCTCACGTCGTGGCCAGGTGATCGTCGTTTCGTCATCTTCGCGTCGGTTGCCGGTCACCAGGCGCGGTGAGACTAGGCCAGCATGACCGTCTTGTCGTCCCGCCCCGCGCACCCGGTCGACCCCGGACTGGTGTCGATAGCGCTGGAAGTGGCCGGTCGCCTGGCGAACGACGCCTCGGACGTCATCATGGCCACCGCCGGCCGCGGCGTGCGTCCCGACTCCGACGAGTCGCCGTTCGACTGGGTCACCGACACCGACCGCACCCTCGAACGCCACACCCGGCGCGTCCTGACCGCGGAGTTCCCGTCGATCCCGGTCTTCTGCGAGAACTCCGACGCGGACGTGCCCGGCGGTTCCGAGTTCCGCTGGGTGGTCGACCCGGTCGACGGGACCGCCAACTACACCGCGGGCATGCCGTGGTGCGCCTACAGCCTCGCCCTGGTGGACCGCTGGGGCCCGGTCGTGGGCGTGGTCGCCGACCCGTACCGCTCCCAGATCTACGCCGCCGCCCGAGGCCGCGGCATGCGCGCGAACGGCACCCCGGTCCGCCTGACCGAACGCCAGGGCGACTCGCTGGTCGTGTGCACCGAGATGACCCGGACCGGTCCGTGGCCCGGCATGGGCGAGTTCATCTCGACCGCCGCCATCGCGGGCACGGGCGTGCGCGTCCTCGGTTCGAAGTGCCTGGCGGTCGCCCAGGTGGCCCTTGGTCACGTGGCCGCCGCCGTGCTGCACGGCTACCACGAGTGGGATGTCGCCGGTGCGGTCTCTCTGGCCGTGGAATCCGGTGCGGTCGTGCTGGACAGACGCGGCGCCGGCGCCCAACTGCCCGCGGACGGGCTTCTGGTGGCCGCACCCGACGCGGCGGACGAGGTACTGGGTTGGTGGCAGTCCGCGCTTCAGGCCGAGAGCTGAGGCAGCTGCTTCTCGAGCAGTTCGAGGTGCGTGCGGGCCTCGTCCAGCTCGGGGTGGTCGAACATCTGCAGCGCGACCCGACCGACCTCGTTCTCGAACTGCTTGAAGTCGTGGGCGGCCTTGAGCAGCCGCTGGTAGACGGGGTGCTGCGAGTCGACGGCGCCGAGCGCCCTGCCCAACTGCGCGATGCCCCTGACGTCGTCGAGCTCCTTGGTCAGCTGCTCACTGATCCGCTGCAGCCAGTCCTTGGCCGCCGACGCGGGCACGGTCTGCACGGCCGCGTTGACCCGGCGTGCCGACTCCGCACACCGTTCGACCTGCTCAGACCACATGTCGTAGGGGTGCTGCGGAACCATTGGGAACGCGGGCACCGGCGGACCGGAGCGCTTGATCGCGCGACGAATGAGGCCGACGATCAAGCCGATCACCGAACCGGGGATTCCGCCCAGCAGCAGACCGGAGATGATGATCACCACGACGGTCAGGGGTACGGAGTCGTTGTAGGTGTTGCCCGGTGCGGCGGTCGCGCCGATGGTCATGAAGCCACCCATCAGCACGAAGCCGATCCCGGATCCCCAGAGCACTGAACGAGCGACGACACCCATGACTGGTGATCGTGCCACTTTCGCCGCGTGTTGGTCGGCGGAACTCAAGCGTCGAAGTCGACCGTCACGCACTCGCTGGTCGGCAACGCCTGACACGTCAGCACGAACCCGGCCGCCACCTCGGACTCGTCGAGCGCGTAGTTGCGACGCATCTCGACCGTCCCGTCCGTGACCAACGCCCGGCACGTGCCGCACACCCCGCCCTTGCACGCGAACGGCAGATCCGCGCGCACGCGCTGAGCGGCGTCCAGGATCGGCTCGTCGGCCGGCAGCGGCAGGGTCGTGGACTTGCCGTCCAGCACGACGGTGACCGACGCGGCGGCGTTCACCACGGCTTCCTGGCGCCGCGGCGGGGGCGGTGGCTCGTCCACGTAGAAGAGTTCGTGGTGCACGCGGTCGGTGGGCACGCCGCGATCGCGCAGCACGGCGGTGGCGTCCTGCACCATCTCGTACGGACCGCACAGCCACCACTCGTCGATGCCGTCGAACGGGACGACGGTGTCGAACAGCGCGGAGAGCTTCGCGGCGTCCAGACGGCCGGAGAACAGCTCCACGTCGCGGGGTTCGCGGGACAGCACGTGGATCAGCTGGAACGTGGCCGGGTAGCGGTCCTTCAGGTCGGCGAGCTCGTCGGCGAACATCACCGTGTTCGTGCTGCGGTTGCCGTACAGGAGCGTTACGCGGGCGCCGGTGGCGAGGACCGTGGCCGCGATCGACAGGGCCGGGGTGATGCCGGAGCCGGCGACCACCAGGCCGTGGTGGGTGCCCGTCCCGGACGGCGTGAACCTGCCCAGCGGCGGCAGCACTTCGATCACGTCACCAGAGGACACGCGGTCGACGAGCCAGGTGGAGAACTGGCCGCCGTCGACGCGGCGCACGCCGATGCGCGGTGCGGCACCCGCCGGGGCGCAGATCGAGTACGAACGGCGTTCATCGCCCTGGCGCAGGGTCAGGTACTGGCCGGCGGCGAAGGCGAACTCGTCGGCCAGGTCGGCGGGCACGTCGAACGTGACGGCCACGGCGTCGTCGCAGAGGCGGTCGACGCGGGAGACCGTCAGCTTGTGGAAGGCAGCGCGGCGGGCCACTCAGATCTCCTTGACGTGCTCGAAGGGTTCGGCGCAGGCGTTGCAGCGGCGCAGGGCCTTGCAGGCGGTCGAACCGAACCGCGAGATCTCCGAGGTGTTGGGCGAACCGCACTGCGGGCACGCCACCTGACGTGACGGCGGCACCAGGTTCAGCGGCACCGGGCCGACAGCGACCGGGCCGATCCGCGCGGGAGGCGCGATGCCCGCGGCCGCCAGCTTCGCGCGGCCTTCTGAGCTGATCCAGTCCGTGGTCCAGGCCGGGGACAGCGACAGCCGCACCTCGACCTCGGCGAAGCCCGCGGCGCGCAGCGAACGGCGCAGGTCGGCGCCCATCTCGTCGATCGCGGGGCAACCCGAGTAGGTCGGGGTGATGGTGACGACGACGCGACCATCCTCTTCGGACACATCGCGGAGCACGCCGAGGTCGGCCAGCGTGAGGACCGGGAGCTCCGGGTCCCGCACGGCCGACGCGACCTCCAGTGCCGTCGTCACCACACCGCTCCCGGCAGTGAGCGGTGCAGGTGCTGCATCTCGGCGAGCAGGTAGCCCATGGCCTCGGTGTGCACGCCGTCGCGGCCCGCCATGCCCGCGACCCGGGCCGCGCGCGTGTCGGCCGGACGCGACAGTCCCGCGGCGGACAGCACCGCATCGAGCACTCCGTCCACTTCGGACCGGACGGAAGCGGGGTCGACGGCGACACCGATCAGCCGCGCTTCGACGGCGTGCGTGGCGAACAGCTCGTCCACGAACGGCCACACGCGCTCCAGCCCGGCCTGCATGCGGCGGTGCGACTCGTCGGTGCCGTCGCCGAGCCGGACGGTCCACTGCGCGGCGTGGTCGCGGTGGTACGCCAGCTCCTTCAGGCCCTTCTCGGCCACGGCGGCGAGCACCGGGTCGGCGGAGCCGCGCAAACGCGAGAACAGAGCCAGGCGCCACGACGAGAACACCAGCAGCCGCGCGATCGTCGTGCCGAAGTCGCCACCGGGTCCGGGACCGCAGTCGATCTCGGCCAGGTGCACGTTGCGGAACTCGCGTTCGTCGCGCAGGTACGCCAGCGAGTCCTCGTCACGACCGAGCACCTCACCCGCGCGGGTCAGCAGCATGCGCGCCTGGCCGAGCAGGTCCAGCGCGATGTTGGCGAGCGCGATGTCCTCTTCGAGCTCCGGCGCGCGCGAGCACCACTCCGAAAGCCGCTGAGAGAAGATCAACGCGTCGTCGCCGAGCATCAGGCAGTACGCCGCCAGATCAGCGGTGTCGACGCCCGCCGGGAACTCGCGGTTCACGCCGGCGAGAGCCTCCGAGAAGCCCGTCCCGAACGCCCAGTGCGAGTCCTCGTGGCCGAGCAACGACTCGTATGCGTTGTCGAAGCTCATAGGTGCGGCACGTCCTCTGGAATCGCGTAGAACGTCGGGTGCCGGTAGACCTTGTCGCCGGACGGCGCGAAGAACGGGTCCTTCTCGTCCGGTGAGGACGCCGTGATCGCGGCCGCGGGCACCACCCAGATCGACACGCCCTCGTTGCGGCGCGTGTAGACGTCACGGGCGTTGCGCAGCGCCATCTCGGCGTCCGGCGCGTGCAGCGAACCGACGTGCACGTGGTTCAGGCCCCGCTTGCCCCGCACGAACACTTCCCACAGCGGCCAAGACGTGCTCACGCGGCACCTTCCTTCGACACGGCCTGCTTGGCAGCGTGCGCGGCCGCGGCCTCGCGGACCCAGGCGCCGTCCTCATGGGCCTTGCGGCGGTGCGCGATGCGCTGCGCGTTGCAGACACCGCCACCCTTGACGACCTGCCAGAACTCGTCCCAGTCGGGCGAGCCGAAGTCGTACTGCCCGCGCTCGGGGTTCCACCTGAGCTCGGGGTCGGGGAACGTCACGCCGAGCGCCTCGGCCTGCGGCACGCTCATGTTCACGAACTTCTGCCGCAGCTCGTCGTTCGTGTCGCGCTTGATCCGCCACGCCATGGACTGCTCGGTGTTCGTGGACTCCGAGTCCGGCGGGCCGAACATCATCAGCGCCGGCCACCACCAGCGGTTCACCGAGTCCTGCACCATGTCGCGCTGCTGCTGCGTGCCGCGCATCATCGTCATGAGCAGCTCGTAGCCCTGACGCTGGTGGAACGACTCTTCCTTGCAGATGCGGATCATGGCGCGCGCGTACGGCCCGTACGACGTGCGGCACAGCGGCACCTGGTTGCAGATCGCGGCGCCGTCGACGAGCCAGCCGATCACGCCGACGTCGGCGAACGTCAGCGTCGGGTAGTTGAAGATCGAGGAGTACTTCTGGCGGCCCTCGATGAGCTTGGTCGTCAGGTCCTCGCGGTCGGCACCGAGCGTCTCGGTCGCCGAGTACAGGTACAGACCGTGCCCGGCCTCGTCCTGCACCTTCGCCAGCAGGATCGCCTTGCGCCGCAGCGAGGGCGCGCGGGAGATCCAGTTGCCCTCCGGCTGCATGCCGATGATCTCGGAGTGCGCGTGCTGGGCGATCTGCCTGATCAGGGTCTTGCGGTAGCCGTCGGGCATCCAGTCGCGCGGCTCGATGCGCGAGTCGGCCTGCACCGTGCGCTCGAAGCGCAGCTCCAGGTCATCCGCCATGCACCGATGTTACACCTGGGTGCCGAATCTGCGTAGAACTGTCACAACGGCGGCGATGACGAGCCAGACGGCCGCGAGGAAGGTGCCGACGGGCAACAGGCTGAGCACCGCGCTGCGCCCGGCCACGCGCGTCAGCTCCGGGTTGGTCTGGTCGTACTCGACCCGCACGTTGTCGCCGACGTTGAGGCCCGACGGGTACAGGACGCCCTGCGACGGGATGATCACGCGACCGTCCGGTGTGGCGTACCGCACAACCGTCCTGTTGAAAGCGATGGAGTCGACCTGCGCGACCGCCTGCCCCAGGTGCCGCTCGATGGCCACGTCGTCGCGCCAGCACGCGATCGGCAACAGCACGCAAACGAGTGTGACCACCCCGCCGACCACCAGCAGAACACGACTCACCGCACGGCGGACACGCACCCCGAGCGCCGGCTTGGTCACTGCGTCGTCCACCACAACTGAGAAGTCTAGAGCCGGGCGGGTGCCGCGCTTTCAGGTTCAGGTCCATACAGTCGGAGCGTGACCTCAGCACCGACATCGCGAGCAGGGCAGCGGATCCGCGTCCGTTCGAGGCGGGACACCGCCGGTGACCTGCTCGGACTGCTGCCAGACCCGGAGCACGCACTCGCCTGGGTGCGCGACGGGTCCGGCCTGGTCGGCTGGGGCGAGGCCGCACGGCTGGAGGTCAGCGGCCCCGACCGCTTCGCGCAGGCCGACAAGTGGTGGCAGGAGTTCGTCGCGAGCCTCGACGTCGACGACGAACTGGGCGTACCGGGCAGCGGCCCCGTGGCGTTCGTCTCGATGGCCTTCGCGGACTCGCCGGGCGACTCGGTGCTGATCGTCCCCGAGGTCGTGGTCGGCAGGCGCAACGGCCGGCAGTGGATCACCACCATCGGCGCCGCGGACACCGCCCCCGACGTGGCACCGCTGTCCCGCCCGTCGACCGTCCGCTACTCGAACGGCCAGCTGCCGGTCACGCAGTACCGCGAGGCCGTGCGCTCGGCCGTGGCGCGCATGCGTTCCGGCGAGCTGGACAAGGTGGTGCTCGCCCACGACCTCGTGGCCTCCACCGACCGCCGCCTCGACCAGCGCTTCGTGCTGCAGGGCCTGGCCCGCCGGTACCCGGAGTGCTGGGCGTACGCGGTGGACGGTCTGGTCGGCGCGACACCCGAACTGCTGCTTCGGCGCACCGGGTCGGTCGTGGACTCGCGCGTGCTGGCCGGCACGACCTGGCCGCACGACGGGGTTTCCGATGAGGAGCTCGCTTCGGCGTTGATGGCGTCGGAGAAGAACCTCGAAGAACACGATTACGCCATCACTTCTCTCGCGGACACGCTTCGGCCCTTCTGCACCACGATGTCGGTGGAGGGGCCCTCGGTTCTGCGGCTGCCCAACGTGTCGCACCTGTCCAGCGATGTGATCGGGACGCTCGAGTCCTCGGTGTCGCTGCTGCACCTCGGCGAGGCCGTGCATCCGACGGCGGCGGTGGGCGGGACGCCCCGGCTGGACGCCACCACGTTGATCTCGCAGCTGGAGGGGATGGACCGCGGCCGGTACGCCGGGCCGGTCGGGTGGATCGACGGGAACGGCGACGGGGAGCTCGGGATCGCGTTGCGGTGCGCACAGATCTCCGGCTCGACGGCTCGGTTGTTCGCCGGGTGCGGGCTGGTGGCCGACTCGGATCCGGACATCGAGGTGCAGGAGGCGCACGCCAAGATGCGGCCGATGCGTGAGGCCCTGGAGGGGCTTTAGCACGCTCGCAACGAACGTTGCGGAGTGCGCGGCCAGGCCGGAACACGCTGACGCAGGGATCCCCGAGTCGGGAACCCCTGCGTCATACGTGCTCAGCCGGTCTGACGATCAGCTCTTGTGCGCGCCCAGCAGCTCGTGCGTCAGCTCGATCTTGGCGCGCGACTTGGGCTCAGCCGCCTTGGCCGGAGCCGATGCGACGGACAGCGACTTGGCCGCCGCGTCCGCGGTGCGGCCGGGAGCCTGAGCCGGCTTGCCCTTGGTGAACAGCCACGTCTGGAACAGCTGGTCGAGCTGCTGTCCCGACACCCGCTCCGCCACCGCGATGAACTCCTCGATCGTGGCGTCCGAGTACTTCTTCTCCGCGGTCCAGGTCTTCAGGATCTCGAAGAACTTGTCGTCACCGACGGCCACGCGCAGGGCGTGCAGGGTCAGCGCACCGCGGTCGTAGACGGCGTTGTCGAACACCTTGTCCGAACCCGGGTCGCCGGGCAGGACCTGCCAGAACGGGTCATCGGCCGGGTACAGGTCGTAGGTGTAGTCGGAGTTCTCCTGCGCCGTGCCCTCACCGACGTGCTCGGACCACAGCCACTCCAGGTAGGACGCGAAGCCCTCGTTCAGCCAGATGTCGCGCCAGTGGTGCACCGACACCGAGTCGCCGAACCACTGGTGGCCGAGCTCGTGGGCGATGACGTAGGTGTTGGCGCCGCGGCGGAAGAACGCCGTGTCGTAGTTCGGGCGCGTCTGGTTCTCCAGCGCGTAGCCGAGGCCCGGCGTGGCGATGCCGCCCTGCGCCTCGAACGGGTACGGGCCCACGTTCTGCGACAGGAACTCGATGACCTCGGGCGTGCGCTCGATGCTGGCCTTGGCGGCATCCGCGTTGTCGCCGAGGCGCTCGGAGTACGCGTTGACGTACGGCTGGCCGGAGGGCGTGGTGCCCTGACGGATCTCGAACTGGCCGATCGTGAGGAACGTCAGGTAGGTCGCCTGCGGCTTGGTGCTGCGCCAGTTCCAGCGCGTCCAGCCGTTGATCTGGCGGGTCTGGCCGACGAAGGTGCCGTTCGAGATCGCCTCGACGCCGTTCGGGACGGCGACGTTGACGTCGAAGGTGGCCTTGTCGGTCGGGTGGTCGTTGGACGGGAACCACCAGGAGGCGATCTCCGGCTCACCGATCGCCAGCGCGCCGTCGGGGGTCTTCGTCCACGCCGTGAAACCGTTGCGGTCCTTCACCGTCGAGGGCGAGTCCGCGTAGGTGACGACGATGGTCAGGTCCTGACCCTTCCGCACGCCTCCGCGGGGCGTGAGGATCAGTTCGCCGTCGTCGGAGACGAACGAGGTCGGCACGTTGTTCACCCGGACCGACTTCACCTTGAGCAGGAAGTCCAGGTCGAACTGCGTGAGGTCCTCGGTGGCCTTGGCCAGGATCGTCGTGGTGCCCGACAGCTGGTCGCCGTCCGGGTTGTAGTTGAGCCTGATGTCGTAGTGGGAGACGTCGTAGCCGCCGTTGCCGTACTTCGGGAAGTACGGGTCACCGGCGCCCGGTGCACCAGGGGACGCCGCTTGCGCCGTCCCCGCGAAGAGGGTCATCGCGGCCACGGACGCGACCGCGGCCGTCGCCTTGGATCTGATCGACATGCGCGCGACGCTATCCACACTTTTGCGGACCGAACCACCGACTTACGTATGTTTCCTATCTGCTGAAAACGTTTGACACAGTCGACTTGAGACGTTGGTGCAACCCGCGCAGCTGGTCTCGTTTTGCCTGCACTTCCACCACTCGGAGGCCTTTTGGCAGCGCAAGTGCGCTACGGAACTCCTCCTGGTCGTCCACTGTGGAGTGCGGAATTCGGTAGCCCGCGCACAAAGCGGTCAGATCCGCCCCGTGCGGCGTGCCGAAAATCCTTTCGAAACTGCCGCCGTACTCGGGTGCGCCTTGTTCCAGCAACGAAAAGATCCCTCCGCCGTCGTCGTTGAGGACGACGATCGTGAGGTCCGGCCGGTGGTCGGCCAGCAGGCCGTTGCTGTCGTGCAGGAACGTCAGGTCGCCCATCAGCGCGTATGCGGGCCCCTGGTGGTACACGGCGAGACCGATGGCCGTGGACACGCTGCCGTCGATGCCCGCGGCGCCCCGATTCGCGTGGATCGTGAGGTCCGAACGGCGCTCGCCCGCGAAGTCCACGTCGCGGATCGGGTTGGACGAGCCGACGAACAGCAGCGCGCCGGGAGGCATCGCCTGCGTGAGGTCACGCGCCACGTGCAGCCCGCTGGGCCACGGTTCGGCGTCCAGGAGTTCGTCGACGGCCACGCTGACGTTCTTCACCGCGCTCTGCCACGCCTGCAACCACTCCCCGTCGTGCTCGGCGGGTTCCGGCAGCCAGGTAGATGCCCGCGTCGCGGTGAACGGCACGTCCGGCCACTGCGCCTGGTCACCGACGGCGTGCACGATCTGCGCGCCTTTCAGCAACGCCTGCTGGCCGCGCGACAGCGTCACCCGGCCGACGACGAGCACCGCGTCCGGCTGCAGGTGCGCGGGGAGACCGGCGTTGAGCAGCAACGATCCGTGCCGCAGGCCACCGGGAGCGGTCGGTTCGGCGATCACCGGCCAGCCGAGCCCGGAGGCTTCGCGCAGCCGTTCCGGACGGTCGTCGCCGAGCAGCACGAGCGTGCGGGGCGGGAGGTCCGACGGCCGCGTCTCGACGGTGAACGTGCGGTCCGTGGCGGTCCACGGGGTGCGGCCGGAGTCCGGCCAGGAGGAGTCGTCCGGGGTGAGCGGCGGCCGGAACGGCACGTTGACGTGCGTCGGGCCGTGCGTCGCGATCGCGCGGCAGATCAACGAACGCGTCGTCGGCTCGTCGGAGGCCTCCGGCAGGTGCAGGGTGGGGAGGCCGAGCACGTCGTACTGGTCGATCGTCTGGCTGGCGCCGGTGCGGTAGAGGTCGACCGGGCGGTCGGCGGTCAGCGCGATCAGCGGCACGCCGGTCAGCTGCGCCTCGACCACGGCGGGGTGCAGGTTCACCACGGCCGTGCCGCTCGTGCAGGTGACGACGGCGGGCGTGCCGGTCTTGGCCAGGCCGAGCGCGAGGAACCCCCCGCTGCGCTCGTCGATCCGCACGTGCAGCGTGAGCAGGCCTTTCTGCTCGGCCTGATGCAGTGCGAACGACAGCGGGGCGTTGCGCGAACCGGGGCACAGCACGACGTGGCGGACGCCGTTGCGGACCAGTTCGTCGACGATCACCCTCGCCTGCGCCGTGGACGGATTCATGCGCCTAGAGTCTCAGACCGTGGCAGATCAGGAGCTCTTCGACCCGTCGCTGTGGAAGCCGATTGAAGGCTTCGACTTCACCGACATCACCTACCACCGGGCGCTCGACCAGGGCACGGTCCGCATCGCGTTCAACCGGCCGGAGGTGCGCAACGCGTTCCGGCCGCACACCGTGGACGAGCTGTACCGGGCGCTCGACCACGCGCGGATGTCGTCCGACGTCGGTTGCGTGTTGCTGACCGGCAACGGCCCCAGCCCCAAAGACGGTGGCTGGGCCTTCTGCAGTGGCGGTGACCAGCGGATTCGGGGCCGGAGCGGCTACCAGTACGCCTCCGGTGAGACGGCGGACACGGTCGACCCGGCACGCGCGGGCCGGCTGCACATCCTGGAGTGCCAGCGCCTGATCAGGTTCATGCCGAAAGTCGTCATCGCGGTCGTGAACGGCTGGGCGGCCGGCGGTGGCCACAGCCTGCACGTGGTGTGCGATCTCACCATCGCGAGCGAGGAGCACGGCAAGTTCAAGCAGACCGACGCGGACGTCGGCTCGTTCGACGGCGGCTACGGCTCGGCGTACCTGGCGCGGCAGGTCGGGCAGAAGTTCGCGCGGGAGATCTTCTTCCTCGGCCGCACGTACTCCGCCGAGGAGATGCACAAGATGGGTGCCGTCAACGCCGTCGTGCCGCACGCCGAGCTGGAGACCACGGCGTTGCAGTGGGCACGCGAGATCAACGGCAAGTCGCCGACCGCCCAGCGGATGCTCAAGTACGCGTTCAACCTGATCGATGACGGTCTGGTGGGGCAGCAGCTGTTCGCCGGCGAGACGACCCGGCTCGCGTACATGACCGACGAGGCCGTCGAGGGCCGTGACGCGTTCCTGGAGAAGCGCGACCCCGACTGGTCGAACTACCCGTACTACTTCTGATCGGCCGCGAGATGCTCGACGAACTGCGCGCGGCGCTCGGCGGTGGCGAACCGCTGGTGGACGGCCCGCTCGACGGCTGGGAGAAGCGAGCGGTGCTCGGCGTGCCCACCTCCGGGTCGACGGGCGAGCCGAAGACGGTGCTGCTCGACGCCGCCGCGCTGACGACGTCGGCCGAGGCCACCCACGAGCGGCTCGGCGGGCCCGGCACGTGGCTGCTGGCGCTGCCCACCGGCCACATCGCCGGGATCCAGGTGCTCGTGCGGTCGATCGTCGCCGGCACCACACCCGGTGAGCTCGACCTGTCCAAGGGCTTCCGCGCCATGGGGTTCGCGCAGGCCGCACGGCCGGTGCTGGACCGGCCGGGACGCCACTACACCGCGCTGGTGCCGACGCAGCTGTCCCGGCTCGTCGTGGGCGAGGGGCCGGGGCTCGCGGCGCTGCGGCAGTTCGACGGCGTGCTCATCGGCGGGGCCGCCACCCCGCCGAAGCTGCTGGAGCAGGCGCGCGCGCTCGGCGTGCAGGTCGTCACGACGTACGGCATGAGCGAGACGGCCGGTGGGTGTGTGTACGACGGTGAGCCGCTGCGGGACGTCTCGGTGCGCGCCGACGACGTGATCGAGATCAGCGGACCGGTGCTGGCGCTGGGCTATCGCGGCAGCGCGGAACCGTTCGGCGAGTGGTTCCGCACCGGCGATCTCGGACGGCTGCGCGACGGACGGCTGGAGGTGCTGGGACGCGCCGACGACGTGATCGTCACGGGTGGCGAGAAAGTGCCTCCAGTGCTGGTCGAACGGGCCCTGGCGACCGTTGGGGGCGTGCTGGAGGCGTGTGTCGTCGGCGTGCCGGACGACGAGTGGGGTCAGGTCGTCGCGGCGGCGGTGGTCGCCCGTGGTGACCAACCCTCGCTGGACGAGCTGAAGGCGGCGGTCGCCGACACCGTGGGCAGGGCCGCGGTGCCGAAGCTGGTGCGGTTCGTGCACGAGCTGCCGTTGCGCGGACCGGGCAAAGTCGACAGAACAGCAGTTCTCGACTCTTTTAGGTGAACCTTTACCGCTGAGGACAACTCTCCCCGCGAAGCGCGCGGACCCAGCCGTGCGCGTTGGCGATGGGGGTTTTCTCATGCGCTACCTGTTACCGCTGGTCGTCGGAGCCGCTCTGGTGGCCGGACCGGCGTCTCCCGCCCAGGCGGCATCCGGCAACGAGTGGTCCGCCGACCTGCACCACAAGTCCATCTCGTGGGGCGGGTCCCCGCGGATGGGTCTGATCGAGCTGGAACCGCACGCGCTCGCCCGACCCGCCAACACGGTCACGGCGGTGGTGACCGGCGATGGCGTCGCCGACGTGCGCGGTCTGCGCCCGGACGGCCAGTGGACGGAGTGGATGGAGGCGCCGGCCACGTTGCCGGTGACCACCTCGACCGTGCAGACGCGCGTGGTGCTGAGCAGTGGCAAGGCAGAACGCGTGCAGCTGACCGCCACCAGCACTCCGGCCGCGGCCGACGTCTCCGTTGCCGCCGCTGGACGTGCGTACCGCGTGTACGCGACGCGTGAGGGCCTTGTCGGCAGCACGACGGCGAACGGCCACACGATCCGTTCGCGCGACCACTTCGTCGCGCTGCCGTCACGGCGTGGCTTGGCACCCAACAACTCCGGCAGCTACAGCGTGCAGCTGTGCGCGTCGAACGGCCGTTGCGAGTGGGCGCCGGTGTGGGACGTCGGCCCGTGGAACACCAAGGACGACTACTGGAACCCGTCCTCGACGCGGGAGATGTGGAAGGACCTGCCGCAGGGCAAGCCCGAGGCGCAGGCCGCGTACGAGGACAACTACAACGGCGGCAAGGACCAGTCCGGCCGCAGGGTCGCGAACCCGGCGGGCGTCGACCTCGCCGACGGCACGTTCCTGGACGGCCTCAAGCTGACCACGAACTCGTGGGTGATCGTGACGTACCTGTGGACCGGCTCCGGTCCTGTCGGGACGGTCCACACGTCCGCGGCCAACGGCACGGTGAACGTCCGCAGCGCCGCGAACTCAGACTCCTCTCAGGTCGGTCTGGCCGCGAACCACGCCCAGGTCAGGGTGATGTGCCAGCTGACGGGCGAGCCCGTCTCCGGCACCCAGGGCACGTCGAACGTCTGGTACCGCATCGCGTCCGGCAAGCACATCGCCAAGGCGTACGTCGCCGGCGTCAGCGGAGCGACTAGCTGCTGATACACCCGTCGGCGGGTCCTCAGCGGCCATGACGGAGGATGGAGGCATGGCCTCAGCCGTCCAGTGGATCCAGGGGACCCGCCCCCGCACGCTGCCGAACTCGATCGCGCCCGTCGTCGTCGGTGCGGCGGCAGCGCACCACATCGACGAGTTCAACGCGCTCTACACCGTGCTGGCGCTGGTGGTCTCGGTGGCGCTGCAGATCGGTGTGAACTACGCCAACGACTACTCCGACGGCATTCGCGGCACCGACGACAACCGGGTGGGACCGTTCCGGCTCACCGGTTCCGGTGCCGCGACGCCCGCCTCGGTGCGGCTGGCGGCGTTCGTCTCGCTCGGGGTCGGCGCGCTGGCCGGGATCGCGCTGGTGGCGCTGTCCGGGCACTGGTGGATGATCGCGTTCGGTGCCGTGTGCATTGCCGGGGCGTGGTTCTACACCGGCGGCAAGCGTCCGTACGGCTACGCGGGGCTCGGCGAGATCGCGGTGTTCCTGTTCTTCGGCCCGGCCGCCGTGCTGGGCACGATGTACGTGCAGACGAGCGAGGTCACCGGAATCGGCATCGGCGCCTCGATCGCGATGGGGTCGATCTCGGCGGCCGTGCTGGTGGCGAACAACCTGCGCGACATCCCGACGGACGCGGTGGCGGGCAAGCGGACGCTGGCCGTCGTGCTGGGCGACAAGGACACCCGCAGGCTCTACCTCGCGCTGGTGGCCGTGCCGTTCGTGATCGCGCTGGGGATGACCGTGCGGGTGCCGTACGCGTTGCTCGGGTTCCTCGCGGCGCCGGTGCTGCTGCCCGCCGTGCGCCGGGTGGCGGCCGGCCGCGGTGGCCGCGACCTGATCCCGGTGCTGCAGTTCACCGGGATCGCGATGCTGGCGTGGTCGGTGCTCGTCAGCGTCGCGCTGGTCCTCGACTGACCGCGGCTACCAGGCGTCCTCGGTGAACTGGGTCGGCGGTTCGTCGTCCTGCCGTGAGGGCCTGCGAGGCGGCGGCGGAGGGGCCGTCTCGCCCTTGATCAGCTCGTCGAGCCTGGCGCGGTCGGCGTCGAGTGCCTGGCGCACAAGGGGATCGTGGCTCGCCTCGCCGGTGAGGACCTGACGCCAGCTGAGCCCGGCGCCGCGGGCGATGCGGTCGGCCAGCTGACGCATCGCCGGTGAGGCGTCGCTCGACCTGGCGAACTGCATCACCCTGCGAACGTCCTCAGTGGACGGTTCCTTGCCGCGGAGGCCCTGCTGGGCGGACCGCATCGCGCGATCCGCCTCGGCGACGGCACTCGTCAGGAAGTCCTCCGCGGCCAGGACGTCCGGTGTCCGCCAGGCCGTCATCACCACTTGTCCTCCGCGAACACGTCGGGGTCGTTCTCGTCGCCGTCGTCACCCCGGCCTCTGCGCGGGCCCTGCGCGTTCATGATCTCCTCGGCGGTCATGCCCTCCTGCAGCATCTGGAACGCCTGCTTCATCTTCTTGACGTTCTCCTGCTGCATGGCCTGCACGTCCGGGTCGTCCGCCGCCTTGCCGGAGACGACGTCCTCCCACGTGAACTCACCCGCGTCGACCTTGCGCTTCAACGCCTTCAGCTGCTCGGGCGCGTCCCGTTCCTGCGCGGCCCGCTCGACCTGCTGGGCGATCGCCTTGAAGTCCACCGGCGGGATCGGCGGCAGCGGCGTGTCCTTGAGCCGGTTGGCGAGGTCCTGCGCCTCCTTGAAACGCGCGTCGACCTGCGCCTCGGCCGCGCGCAGCTCCGGCGTCTTCCAGCTGTCGTTCGGCGTGGTCATCGTTTCTCCATCAGTTCGACCCGAAGAGCCCGCGCCGGATCGGCCGGATCTCGTCGCGGACGTCCGCGAGCTCACCCCGCGGCACGACCGCGCGCCACTGCCGGAAGTCCACTTCGGTCAGTCCGAGCTGCTGCGCGATCTCGTAGTTCTCGCCCAGGAAGTGCAGGACCGCCTGGTCGCCCATGATGCCGATGACCTCGAACTCCGCACCGCGGAACGTGCAGAGCTTGCGCAGGTGCCCGAGCTCCTCGACAGCGGCGTCCGGCACCTCCAGCACACCCTCGACGAAGTCCTGCGGCGCCGGCTGACCGGCGAGCGGGTGCAGCACCAGGACGCCGGCCCGTTGCCCGAAGTCGACGTCGAAGCTCTGGCCGCGGAACGTCGCGACCAGTCCACGCCGGACGGTCGGCCGCAGCGCGACCGGGGCCGGCCAGTACCTCCCCGGCCCGAAGCCCACGTCGCCGATCGGGTACCAGCCGATCTGGCGGTGGATGTACTTGCCGACGCTGCGCCCGTCACCGTTCGGCTCGAACCGCCACAGCTCGGTGCCCGCGGGCAGCTCGGCGAGCTCCATGACGTACTCGGGAATCGGCTGGGCGCTCGGCGTGTAACCGGTGCCGGTGAAGGGCACGGGGTAGACGCGGGTGGTGCCCATCTTCTGCGCGCCTTCGAGCGTGGGGCCACCGAAGCTGGTGTCGAAGAGCTGCGTGGTGTGCGCGAGGAACCGCAGCACGTACTGCGTGCCCTTGGGCCAGCCCTCGACCTTGTCGACGCCGAACGTCTCGGCGAACTGGTCGGCGGTCCCCTGCGGGAAGTCCTGCCCGCGCGTGACGAACCCGGCGGTGCGGTGCGGTTCGAACCGGCCGGGAACCACGACGTTGCCCAGGTAGAGCTGCGCGACGGCGGGGTGCACGATCTTCTGCAGGATCGTCTCCGGCCCGATGCCGGCCGCCTTCTGCACGGCCTGTGGGGTGCTCATCCCGGGTTCTTCTCCTTCCACCGCGCCAGGTAGTCGGTGCGGTCGACCTGCACGTCCTCGAGCTCGTCCGGGTCGAGAACCTTGTGGTAGCCGTTGTACGGGTCGCCGTCCAGACCGTTGTCCTCGGCCCACACCTGCGACGCCCCGACGTAGTCCGCCCCCATCGTGCCGTCGCGGTTGGCGTGCACGACGAACGGCTGGCCGCGCCACTTCGCCGTCATCTCGTCGCGGTACCAGGCGTCGAGCTCGCTGATCGGCACCAGCTTCCGCCGGATCTCCTCCCGCTGCTCGAAACCCTCGTCGTGCGCGTAAGTCTCGCCGGGGATCTGGACGATCCAGATCTTCCCCTGCTCCTGGGCACCCGCGAAGTACGTCTCGCCGCGGTACTCGATCACTTCACCGGTGTGCCGGACCACGACGCCTCATCCTCCTTGAGCTGGTACCAGCCGAGGCCCTTCTCGTACACGGCGTGCAGTCGCTCCTTGCCGTCCCGGACCTCCCAGATCTCCGCGCGGTCCGGCAGGTCGGCGGGCTTGGCGACCCACTCCGGCACCCCGCCGCCGGTGTACCCGGTGCCCGTGAACGGATCCCGGCCGCGCTTCGGTTCGGCCGCCCCACCGGCATCGGCCATCTGCTTCGCCGACGCGTCGTAGTGCGCCTTCTCCTGCGGCGACTGGTACTCGCGGTGCTCCTGGCCGGCCGTGGGCGGCTGGCTGAAGTCGCGATCCGACTTCTCCGGCCCGCCGAAGGGGATCGTGGCCTTCGCGGCCTGGTCGTCGGTGAGGTGGTAGCGCAGCTGCATCGCGGACTCGGCCTTGTCCTTGATCGGCGTCCAGCCCTCGCCCTTGTCGTCCAGCGCCAGCCCCTCGCGCAACGCCATCGGCTTGTTGATGTCGTGCACGTCCTCGGCCCTGGCGATCGACCCGGCCACCATCCCCTGCCGCCGTGCCGCGTCGGTGGTGGGGTCCTCGTGCTGCTTCAGGTACCCGTCGACCGCGTTCTGGTGCAGCACCTTGGTGACGAGATCACCGGACTCGACCTTGATCTGGTTGCGGACGTGGGCCACCTCCTGCGCCTCGCTCGGGCTCAGGTCGGTGGACAGCCGCTTGCTCAGCTCGACGTACCGGTCGCGGTCCGCCTGGTTCGGGTAGATCTGCTCGAGCTGGTGGTGGTAGCCGTCGCCCGACGCCGCCATGGCCGCGTGGTCGAAGGCGGGCGTGAGGTCGTGCCCCTTCGGGGAGCGCGGGGTGTCGTCGCCCTGCCCACCGTCGTGCCCGTCCTGGCCGTCGTGGGTTTCGCGGCTGGTGTGGTCGGTGTGGGCGTCCTGGGGCTGGTCGTGCTTGGGGTCCGCGGCGTGGTCGGACGGGGTGGGGTCCGGGTGGTCTTCGTGGTGCTTGGCGTCGCTGGGGCTCGTGTCGTGGTCTTTGCCGTCGTGCGACTTGCCGTCGTCGTGCGGCTTGCCGTCGTCGTGGGGCTTGGTGTCGGTGTCGTGGTGGCCACCGTCGTGCGGGGTGGCGTCGTGAGGCTTGGGGTCGTGCGGATGCGAGGCGGACGGGTCGTGCGGCGACGTGCCGCCCGAGCCGTTGGGAGTGGTGTGGTCCGGAACCGCGCTGGGACTCGGGTGTCCCGGAGGCGACGGCAGACCGCCGCCCGCGCTCGGGCTGGGGTGTCCCGGAGGCGACGGCAGGCCACCGCCGCTGCTCGGGGTCGGGTGGCCAGGAGGCGACGGCAGGCCACCGCCGCTGCTCGGGTCCGCGTGTCCGGGAGTCGACGGCGTCGGGTGGCCGGGCGGGGACGGCAGGCCACCGCCGGAGTGCGGGGCCGGGGCCGTTGCCGTGCCGGAGCTGGCGCTCGGGTGACCGGGAGGGGTGGGCAGGCCGTTGCCGGAACCGCCTGGCGCCGGGTGGCTGCCCGAGTTCGGAGGCGTCGGCAGGCCGTTCCCCGAGCCGGGCGCCGGATGCGTGCCCGCCGAGCCTGGAGCCGAATGCGTACCGCCCGAACCCGGAGTCGAGTGCGTGCCGGCCGAGCCTGGGGCGGGGTGCGTACCGCCCGAACCGGGAGCCGGGTGCGTACCGCCCGAACCCGAGGTCGAGTGGGTGCCCGCAGAGCCGGAACCGGACGGCGGCGTGGGCAGGCCCGAACCGCCAGGGCGCGAACCTCCAGCGCCGGAAGGCGCGTGGCCGGGCGGCGTCGGCAAGCCCGAACCCGCACCGCCGTGTCCGGGCGGCGAAGGCAGGCCGCTGGCCGGCTTCGCCTGGCCCGACGTGGTGCCGGACGAGCCGGTCGGCCACGCCGAGCCGGCGGAGGAGCCGGGGCGGGAGCCCGAGCTGCGCGCGGAGTCGCCACCGCCGCCTGCCATCGGAGGCGCGCCCATCGGCATCGCGCCGACGACCGGGGCCGACTGGTGCGACGGCGGGGCGGCTGCGGGGGCCGCGCTCGCCGCGTGGGTGGTGTCGAGGTGCGGAGTGGTGGCCGGGACGCCCGGACCGCCGTGCACGCCGCCCGGACCGGCTGGCACGCCACCAGAACCGCTGTGCACGGCGGCAGGAACAGCGCCCGAGCCCGAGCCGGAACCCGAGCCCAGCGTCGGGGGCGCGGACACCGAGGGGCCGGTGGCCGCCGCGGCGTGGGTGGCGGGAGCGTCGGCGCCGTGCACGACGGGCGGGGCCGACACGGGTGCGCCGCCCGGTGCGACGGACGTGACGGCCGCCGGCTTGGTCTCGTCGGCGTTGCCCGGTGGGGTGTAGACCTCGCGGACCTTCGAGCCGATGTCGTGGCCGCGGTCGGCGATCTCGGTCGCCGAGTCCTTGATGGACGTCATGTCGTCGCGGATGTCGCTGACGGCGTTGCGGACGTCGCGGCCCGCCTCGGCCACCTCCTGGGTGGCGTTCATGGCCTCGGCGAGGGAGTTGGCGTCCTTCAGCTTGCCGATGGCCGAGAAGACGCGGCCCACGGCGTCGAAGAGGGACTTCACGTCGGCGATGAGCTTGTGGACCGTGTCGATGATGTCCATGACGCGGCGGTAGATCTGGTAGGCGTTCCAGACCATCTCGGCGGCCTTGATCCAGCCGGCCAGGGGGATCCAGACGGTGGCCGCGGCTTCGAGCAGCTTGTTGACCAGGTAGTCCAGCAGGCGCGCGGCCTGCTTGCCCAGGGCTTCCGCGCCGGACGCGACCGTGTCGAAGCCCTTCGCGATGAGCTGGGTGACGCCCATCTCGGCGAACAGGGCGGCCTTCCAGCCGAGGGCGATGTACTTCTCGTGGGCACGGGCGGCGTCGCCGTCCCAGTGCGCGCGCACCTTGCCGACGGCGTCGGTGAGGTTGTACGAAACGTCGTTCATCGCGTTGCCGACCATGCGCCACGCGTCGCCGTCGGCGCGGATCTTCGTCCAGTCACCGGTGATCGGCGTGATGATCGTGGCGACCAGGGACTCGCCGGTGACGGCCTCGAAGACCCAGTTGACCGCCTGGACGCCCCAGCCCTGGTCGGCCAGGACGTCGTTCAGGGAGGCTCTGTCGACCTCTGGCTGCTTCAGGGACGCGGCGACCGGGCGCGGGTCCCGGTAGGAGGTCGCGGTCACTTCAGGAGTCCGTTGAACATCGCGACGTGGGCCTGCTCGACGGCCTCGTAGACGTGTGCCGTCGCGTCCACCGCCGACGCCGTGCCCTCCAGCTTGGACTTGCCGAAGTCGAGCGTCTCGTCGAAGAGCGCGCGCACGACGTCCACGCCCGGCTGGAGCAACGTCAGCAGGCCGGTGAAGCCCGCCTTGTCGCACGCCGTGGCGTGGACGTACTTGCGGATCGTCTCGAACTCCTGCGCCTCGGTGCGCAGATAGTCGGCGTACGCGCGCAGCTCGGCGGCGTCGGTGAACAGCGACGACACGGGTCCCCCTGCGGACTCAGGTGCTCAGGTCACGCTGTGACGCAGGACGCTCGTCACCAGTTCCCCGTGCGGTGGAAGTTGTTCAGGCGGTCAAGACACGGGTCGAGATCCATGTCCTGTGCAGCTACCCATGAGTCGTCGTAGTAGGTGTTCGCGTAACGCTCGCCACCGTCGCACAACAGAGTCACCACGCTCCCGCGCGTGCGAGACTGCCTCATCTCGGCCACGATCTGGAAGGCCCCCCAGAGGTTCGTTCCGGTCGAACCGCCGACCCTCCGGCCGAGCAGGTCCTCCACGTACCGGATCGTCGCCACGGACGCCGCGTCCGGCACCTTGATCATCCGGTCGATCACCTGGCCGATGAACGACGGCTCCACCCGCGGCCGCCCGATGCCCTCGATCCGCGAGCCGCGCGTGCCCACCAGCTCCGGCGCGCTGTCCCGCCACGCGTCGAAGAACACCGAGAACTCGGGATCCACCACGGCCAGGCGCGTGCCCAGCTTCTGGTAGTGGATGTACCGGCCGATGGTCGCCGACGTGCCGCCCGTGCCGGCCCCGACCACGATCCAGTCCGGCTCCGGCGACGGTTCGAGCTTCATCTGGTCGAAGATCGATTCGGCGATGTTGTTGTTGCCGCGCCAGTCCGTCGCGCGCTCGGCGTGCGTGAACTGGTCCATGAAGTGACCGCCGAGCTCGCTCGCCAGCCGCCGCGACTCGTCGTAGATCGCCGACGGCTCGTCGACGAAGTGGCACCGGCCGCCCTGCCGCTCGATCAGCGCGACCTTCTCCGCGGACGTCGACCGCGGCATCACGGCGATGAACGGCAGCCCCAGCAGCCGCGCGAAGTACGCCTCGGAGACCGCCGTGGACCCGGACGACGCCTCGATCACGGGGGTGCCGCCGGTGATCCAGCCGTTGCATATCGCGTAGAGGAACAACGACCGGGCCAGCCGGTGCTTCAACGAACCCGTGGGGTGCGTCGACTCGTCCTTGAGGTAGAGGTCGATGCCCCAGTCGAGCGGGAGCGGATAGCGCAGCAGGTGGGTGTCGGCACTGCGGTTCGCGTCCGCCTCGATGATCCCGACGGCCTCGCACACCCAGTGCCTGGTCCTGCTGCAACAACGGTCAAGAGAAGTACTCACAGCGGCACGATAACCGCAGGTGAAGGCTACCCCTGGGTAAGAGGACCTTCGTCACCACGAAGCTCGGCGCGCAGCTTGGCCCGCTCGGCCTGCCGCACCGCCTGCCGTTCGTTCAACCCGACCGCCACCCGCTGGCGCAGGCCCTTGAACAGGAACAACGACGCCGGCAACGCCACGACCACGCCGACGGCCAGCGCCGGGAGCAGAGGAACCTTGAACAGCATGAGCGCGCCCGCCACCACCGCGACGAGACCGAGGCGGGCGAGGACGTAGAGCGTCACATCTCTGGCGAGCACCCGTTCAGGTTACGTCGCCCTCCTCGTCACCGGTGTTCGGCCGCCCCTCGAAGCGCGTGGACAGCACCACGGTCGTGCGCGTGCGGGCCACGCCGGGGATGCGCCGCAACCGCCCCAGAGAGCGCTCCAGATCGTCCACGGTGGCCACCCGGACCTTGACGATGAACGACTCGTCGCCCGCCACCCGGTAGCAGGACTCGACCTCGATGAGCTCGCTCAACGCGTCCGCGACCTCGTTGTCGTCCGCGATGTCCGTGGGATGGATGCCGATCAGCGCCGTGACGCCCAGACCGACCGCGCTCGGGTCGACGACCGCGTGGTAGCCCACGATGACGCCGCTGGACTCGAGCTTGCCGACGCGTTCGTGCACGGCGGAGGCGGACAGGCCGACCTGCCTGCCGAGCTCGGCGTACGTGGCCCGGCCGTTGGCGCGCAGTGCGGCGATGATCTGGCGATCAAGAGCATCCACCCGCGTAACCCTATGCCCCACGCGTGCACTCACGTTGTCCCGGTCACATGTCCGGTTCGCCCCGGTCGTCCCTTACTACCTCTTTACCAAAAAACAAGCGTTCGAGTACCTGATGGGTCAGATGCCACGATCAGACCGGAACGTCTGATCTGAGGAGGACGAGTGACTGCAGCCACCGAGCGGCTCTTGACGCCTGGGGAAGTCGCCAATCTGTTCCGGGTCGACCCGAAGACCGTGACCCGATGGGCCACCGCCGGTCGCATCGGTTCGATTCGCACGCCAGGAGGACATCGCAGGTTCCGTGAGACCGAGGTGAAGGCTCTGCTTTCGGAGCTGACGACCGAGGCGACTGAACCCGTCCGCCACTGAAACCGTAGTTACCCCTGTGCCGCGGGTAATCTCGTGGCAAAGGGAGGTGGCGACCAGATGATCTACCTGCTGGCGGTGATCGGCGCGCTCACCGTGGCTGTGCTGGTGTGGCGAGCCTTCGCCCCACAGCATTCGGAGTACACCCCGGGCCGCAAAGTGATCGCACCCGACGACGACCCGGAGTTCCTGCGCAAGCTCGACGAGCGGCGCAAGCGCGGCGAGTGACGGAAGAAGGGGCCCTGGCCTCAGGGCCCCTTTCCTCACGTGAGCAGCGCGAACACCCCGGCTAGGAGTTGGGGAACTCGTCCGCGACGACCGCGCCGAGTTCCAGCAACGCGAGCCGGGTCTCCGGCGCGAGCCGGTCCAGCGCGATCTCCGCGCCTTCTTCGAGGTGCTCGTCGAACGGCAGCCGCACCACCGCGCGGCACCGCTGCTGGAAGTGCGCGGCGAGCTTGTCGAGGTCGACCTTGCCCGACTTCGGGCGCACCGAGTTGATCACGCACACGGACTTCGCGACCAGGTCGCGGTAGCCGTGCGCCTCCAGCCAGTCCAGCGTCGCCGCGGACGTCTGCGCGCCGTCGACCGAGCCGGACGACACCAGCACCAGCTGGTCCGCCTCGTCCAGCACGCCCTTCATCGCTGAGTGCATCAGGCCGGTGCCGCAGTCGGTGAGCACGATGTTGTAGAAGTGCTCCAGCAACGCCACGGTGCGGCGGTAGTCGTCCTCGCTGAACGCCTCCGACACGGCCGGGTCCTGCTCGGACGCCAGGACCTCCAGGCGGGCCGGCGACTGCGAGGTGTACGCGCGCACGTCGCTGTACTTGGTGATCCGCGGGGCGTCGCGCAGCAGGTGCCGCACGGTCGCCGTGGTCTCCCGCGGGATCTTCAACGCCAGCGTGCCGCGGTCGGGGTTCGCGTCGACCGCGATCACTCGGTCACCGCGCAGCGACGAGAACGTCGAGCCCAGCGTGGTCGTGGTCGTGGTCTTGCCGACACCGCCCTTGAGGGACAGCATCGCGATCTTGTAGCACCCGCGCAGCGGCTGGTTGATCCGCGCGATCAGCTCACGGCGCCGGACGTCGGCCGGGCTCTCGCCGAGGTTGACCACGCCACCGGTGACCGCGTGCAGCGACTTGCGCCAGCCGGAGGCAGGCGGCCGCTTCTCCTTCTTGATCAGCTGCTGCGACGACACTTCCTGCGCCTGCGAGCGGTACGGCTGCTGCGGGAAGTTGTTCGGGTACTGAGAACCGGCGAACTGGCCGTACTGGGCCGTGCTCTGGGGCGTGTTGTGCGGTCCGGACTGACCACCGCCGACCGAGTAAGCACCCGATTGGCCGCCGCCCACCTGGTACGGCCCCGAGCCGTCGACCGAGTACGCGCCGGACTGCGAACCGGGCAGCTGGTAGGGGCCGGAAGCGTGCCCGGGCACCTGGTACGGGCCGGACTGGGGACCGTTCACGTTGTACGGGCCTGATTGGCCGCCGCTCACGTGCTGCGGACCGGACTGCTGCGGGTCGAGGTAGGCCGCCGCTTGCGGGTCGACGTGCTGCGGGCCGGAGCCCTGTTCCTCACCCGGTGGTTGCCAATTCACCGCTGTGGCCCTCCCTGAGCAAGGAGGATCGAGCCTTCCCCGACCCCCAGGTTGCGACGGTACGCAACCGACGCCGGTTCCATCGACCTGGGGGCTAACTCGTTAGAGACCCGCGTAGGAATGCAACCCGCTAGTGACCAAGTTGATGAAGAACAGGTTGAAGACGTTCAGCGCGAAGCCCACGACGTTGATCCAAGCGGCCCCACGACCACGCCAACCAGCCGTCGCGCGCGCGTGCAGATACGCCGCGTAGACCACCCACGAGACGAACGCCACCGTCTCCTTGGGGTCCCAGCCCCAGAACCGGCCCCAGGCGGCCTCCGCCCAGATCGCGCCGCAGATGATGCCCGCGGTGAACAGCGGGAACGCCAGCACGGTCGTCCGGTACGACATGCGGTCGAGCACGTCGGCGGACGGCAGCTTGGGGAAGCGGTCCGCGTTGGTGTCCTTGAGCAGGTAGAGCATCGACGTCACACCGGGGATCAGCAGCACGCCGGACGAGATCGAGATCACCGAGACGTGGATCACCAGCCAGTACGACCGCAGCGCCGGCTGGACGGGCGCGGACTTGGCGTACAGGACGGTGCCGCCGAGGAACAGCAGGATCAGGATCGGCGTGAGCACGAACGCGCCGAGGCGGCGGATCGGGAACTTCGACATCAGCACGATCCACGTCACCACCGCGGCGAGGCACAGCAGCGACATGTACTCGTACATGTTGCCCCAGGGCGCGCGCCCGGCGGACAGTCCGCGCATGACGAGCGAGCTCAGGTGCAGCAACGCGCCGAGCACCGTCAGCGCGGCGCCCATGCGGCCGATCCGCTCAGGCTTCGACAGCTCGCTCCGCGGCTCTTCCGTCAGCAGACCCGGCACCGGGGCACCGGCCCCGACCAGCGCTTCGGCGGCGGCCTTGCGCGGGGCACGGGCGAAGGCCTGCTCCACCGCGTACAGCATGATCGCGAAGAGGTAGACGCCCAGCGCGCTGCGGTACAGCCAGTCGCTGAAGGTCGCGAGCGTCTCGTTGACCGGCATCAGGACTTCTCCCTGTCACTTTCCGCACTGCTCAGCACCGCACGGGCGAGCCGCGTGAACTCCTCGCCGTATCCCGCCTGGTCGGTGCGGGCCAGGCCACCGACCTCGACCAACGTACGCCCGTCGTCCTGACCGGTCGCACGCACCCACACCCGCCGGCGCTTGACGGTGAGCGAGACCCCCAGGCCCAGGATGATCAGGATGGCGAACACCAGCACGTACCCCTGGGTGGGGTCGTGCGAGACCTGCAACGACACCCAGTCGCTCACGGCGTCGAAGCGCACCTTGGTGCCGTCGTCGAGCGTCAGCTCCTCGCCCAGCGCGAGGTTCTTGCGCGCGACCTTCTGCAATCGACCCTGCTCGACCATCTTCTGATCGATCGAGAAGATCGACTGACCGCGGCCGTCGTCCACGCCCAAGTCGCCGCGGTACACGTCGACGGCGACCATCGGGTTGTTCAGCGCGGGGAACTTCGAGCTCAGGATGCTGCCGTGCAGCAACGGTGTCGGCGCCAGCAGGCCGGTCACCGCGATCTGGCCCTTGCGGCGCTGCTCCGAGTCCGTCACGCCCGGCGGGTCGAACTTGGTCGCGCCCTCCGAGGCGAGCGTCAGCTGGTCGGTCGGCAGCCACTGGATGCCCTGCGTGCGCTTCTCGCCGTTCGGGAACGTCACCGTGAACGTCGGCGTGTAGCCGTGGCCGAGCAGGTAGAGCCGGTCGCCGTCGGTCCGCAACGGGTGGTTGACCTGCAGGTTGAAGGGCCGCCAGGTGTTGGTGTCGAGATCGGCGCCCGACTGGTAGCGGATGTCGGCCCGGTAGCCGACGGGCTGGCCGTTGTCGAGGTAGTCGGCCGTGAACTTGCCGATCTCGACGCAGAACGGCGTGAGGTCCGTGCCGTCGACGCGCAGCCCCGGCCGGAACTGGTCGTAGTTGAAGATGCCGCCGTTGCAGAACTGGCCGCCGTTGGCCTGGACGATGACCTGGCCCTCGTAGCTGAACATCTTGCCCAGCGCGAACGACACCAGCAGCCCGAGCAACGCGAAGTGGAAGACCAGGTTGCCGGTCTCGCGCAGGTAGCCGCGCTCGGCGCTGACCGTGCCGTCGCCGGTGTCCATCCGCCAGCCGCGCATGGCCTTCTCCGCCCGCCCGACCGCCTCTTCCGGCGTCACGTCGAGCACGGCCTGCGCGTGGTGCGGCAGCCGCGACAGGTTGCGCGGCGTCAGCACCGGCCGCGCGCGCATCTGCTTGAAGTACTCCCACGTGCGCGGCAGCAGGCAGCCCACGAGCGAGGTGAACAGCATCAGGTAGATCGCGGCGAACCACGGCGTCGCGTAGACCTCGAAGAACCCGAGCTTGCGCAGCAGCTCGCCCCACCAGCCGTGCTGGGCGACGTACTCGTCGACCTTGGCCGCGTTCAACGACAGCTGCGGCAGCAGCGCGCCCGGCATGGCCGCCAGCGCGAGCAGGAACAGCAGGGTCAGCGCGGTCCTCATCGAGGTGAGCCCGCGCCACGTGTTGCGGAGGAAGGCGATCACTAGAGCGGCAACTCCACGACGTCGACGAACGAGTAGCGCAGCCACCCGACGAACTCGGCCCACAGCCCGGTGACCAGCGCGATCCCGACACCGATCAGCAGCACGCCACCGAAGATCTGCACCTGCCGCGCGTGCGAGCGCAGCCACTTGGTCACGCCCAGCGCCCACCGCGCGCCGAGCGCGAGCACCACGAACGGCAACCCGAGCCCCAGGCAGTAGGCGAGCACCAGCACGGCCGCGCGCGCCGTGGACGACCCGATCTCCGTGCTGCGCGCGACCGCCAGCACCCCGGCGAGCGTCGGCCCGAGACACGGCGTCCACCCGAGCGCGAACACCGCCCCGAGCAACGGCGCCCCGACCAGCCCGGCCTTCGGCTTGGTGTGGAACCGGACGTCCTTCTGCAGCGCGGGAACGAGCCCGATGAACACGAGTCCCATCAGGATCGTGACGACGCCGCCGATGCGCTGGAACAGATCAGCGTTGAGCAGCAACGCGTCCGAGGCCCCGAGGATGGTCATCGAGGCCAGGACGAAGACCACCGTGAACCCGAGCACGAACAGCAGCGAGGCCCCGGCCACGCGCCACCGCCCCCGCTTGGCGGGTTCGTTCGCCTCGACCCGGGGCGCCTCGGCCCCCACCAGCCCGGCCAGGTAGGCCAGATAGCCGGGCACCAGCGGAACCACGCACGGTGAGGCGAAGGAGATGAAACCAGCGAGCAGAGCAACCCCGGTGGCCAGCAACAACGGCCCGGAGATCGCCAGATCGGTGGGGTTCACACACCTCAGAGTAGGTAGTTGCCCACATCACGCGCCCACCGGTGTCACCTTTTGCGTCCGCCACACCTCCTCCGAAGTACCGACCATTGCCGCCTTGTGGGTGATCAGGCGCTTGCTTAGCGTCAGCGCATGCAACGTTCCCGGCTGATCCTCCCTGCGCTCACCGTGACCACGCTGGCCCTGTTCGCGCAGGTACCGACCGGTGGCGCGGCCCCGGCGATGGAGTGGCGCGAGGTCTTCAACGAAGACGGCTCCATCACCCAGGCGCTCACCCCGAAAGCACCAGCCGAAAGAAGAACAACCGGCCTGAGATCCCTGGCCGCCGCCAATGTCACCCAGATCGCGGGCGACGACCGCCCCTCCTCCGAACGCTTCGACCTCGTCTTCGTGGGCGACGGCTACACCGCGAACGACCTCGAGACCTACGCCGCCAACGTCCAGAGCAAGTGGGACGAACTCTCCGCCGTGGAACCCTTCCGCGAGTACAAGTACCTCTTCAAGGTTTGGCGAGTGGACGTCGTCTCCAACCAGTCCGGTGTGGACCACGACCCGACCATGGGCATCCTCAAGGACACCGCGCTGGACATGGGATTCTGGTGCCAGGGCCGTGACCCCAACACCGAACGCCTTCTCTGCGTGGACGAGACCAAGGCCAAGACCTACGCCGCCCTGGCCCCGGAAGCCGACCAGGTGATCGCCCTCGGCAACACCTCGAAGTACGGCGGCGCAGGCGGCTCGGTGGCCACCGCAGCGGGCTCCAACGCCCAGTCGGGCCAAATCGCGGTCCACGAACTCGGACACTCCATCGGCGGCCTCGCCGACGAGTACGAATACCCGTACGCCACCTACACCGGCGCCGAACCGCGAGAAATCAACGTCACCGCAGACCCGACCGGCGCCAAATGGGGCTCCTACCTGGGCCAGGACTCACCGGACGGCGGCGTGATCGCCCCGGTGGAAGGCGCCCGCTACTACAAGAACGGCCTGTACCGCCCGACCGGCAACTCGATCATGCGCACGCTGGGCAGGGAGTACAACCTGATCGGCAGGGACGCCATGATCAAGGCCTTCAAGGCGAAGGTCCAGCCCCCAGCCACAGCAGCCACCCCGCCCGCCGCCACCCCGCCCGCCGCCGCTCACTGACCCGCACGCGGGGACCTTCCGTGCGCCAGGAGAGTACGAAAGCTCCCCGCGTGGCTCTAGAAGCACCCGTGTGGGTTACTCCTTGGCGAGGTCGTCCAGCACCGGCTGGACGTCGGAAGCCAGCACCGGCACCAGGAAGACCGCGGCCACCTTGTGGTTCTTGTCGACCACGAAGGTGGAAGGCACGACGTTGGCCGGAACCCCCTTGAACACGTTCACAAAGCTACGAGAAGAAGCGTCATAAATGGACGGATAAGTAAGAGACCGATCCTTCATGAAGTCCCGAGGATGGTCCTTCTCCGTCTCCTTGACGTCAACCCCGAGCACCTGATGCCCAGCAGCGAACAGCTTCTGCATCTCGGGAGCCTCGGTCCGGCAGGGCCCGCACCAGGCCCCCCAGATGTTGATCACCACGGGCTTGCCGGCGTAGTCGGACAGCCGAACGGTCTTGCCGTCCTCCATGAGGGACTCCCCTTCGAGCCCCGTCAGCGGCTTGCGATCAGCCCCGGAGTACCGGATCTTGACCTGCCCACCCGGCGCCACGAGGTAGAAGTCCCCGCCACCGACCTGAGTGGCGTCCTTCCCGACCGAACACCCGGAAACGAGCAACAGCAGAACCAGGAAACGCTTCATGCCCCGGTCACCCGAGGATTGGTCGCACCGACCGGCTCCGAGTAAGCGATCCGCACCAACTGCTCACCCTCGAAGATCAACGACGTCAAGGAGGCGAGCGAGCACTCCCGGCGACGAGGGTCGTGCCACATCCGCTTGCCCTCCAGGAACCGGCGGACGGTCCAGATGGGCAGCTGGTGCGAGACGCAGACCGCCTCGTGCCCCTCGGCCTCGGACCTGGCCTTCTGCACGGCGCCGAGCATCCGGTGGGCGATGTCGATGTAGGGCTCGCCCCACGACGGCTTGAACGGGTTGACGAGCTTGCCCCAGTGCTGAGGGGAGCGCAGCGCGCCGTCGCCGACCGCCACCTTCAGGCCCTCGAACTGGTTGTCGGCCTCGATCAGCCGCTCGTCGGTGGCGAGCTCCAGCCGGTGCGAGTCGGCGATCGGTGCCGCGGTCTGCTGGGCGCGTTCCAACGGCGAGGCGACCACGTGCACGATGTCGTGGTCCGCGAGGTGCTCGGCGACGGTCAGGGCCTGCTTCTGGCCGCGCTCGGACAGCCGGAAGCCGGGGATGCGGCCGTACAGGATACCGGTCGGGTTGTGCACCTCACCGTGGCGGAGCAGGTGGACGACGGTGCGGGTCACTGGCGGGCCTCCTTGGCGGCGCGGGCCGCGTGCGGCAGCGCGTCGGCGATCACGGCGAACTCCTCTTCCCCCATGGCGGCGTTGACGAACCACGCCTCGTAGGCCGAGGGCGGCGCGTAGACGCCTCGTTCCAGCAGAGCGTGGAAGAACGGCGGGAAGCGCCACGTCTCGGACGCCTGCGCGCCCGCGTAGTCCTTCACCTCGGCAGCACCGAAGAACACGCTCACCAGGTTCCCGGCGAACTGCACGCGGTGCTCGACGCCGGCCTCGGTGAGGGCGGCGGTGAACAGCGCGCCCAGCCTGGAAGCGTTGCGGTCCAACGCCGTGTAGACCTCGTCGTCGGCCGCGCGCAGGGTCGCGAGGCCCGCGGCCACCGCGACGGGGTTACCGGACAGCGTGCCCGCCTGGTACACCGGGCCGGACGGCGCGAGCCGGGCCATCACGTCCGCGCGGCCGCCGAACGCCGCCGCGGGCAGGCCACCCGACATGACCTTGCCGAACGTGTAGAGGTCGCCGCGCACGCGCTCCAGGCCGAACCAACCGGCCCGCGAGACGCGAAAGCCGGTCATGACCTCATCCATGATCAGCAACGCGCCGGAGGCATCGCAGATCTCGCGCAGTGCGGCGTTGAAGTCCGGACCGGGCGCGACGGCGCCCATGTTGCCCGCCGCGGCCTCGGTGATGACGCAGGCGATCTCGTCGGGGTTCTCCGCGAACGCCTTCCGCACGGCCTCGATGTCGTTGTACGGCAGCACGAGCGTGTCGGCGGCCTGCGCGCCCGTGACGCCGGGCGAGGTCGGCAGGCCCAGGGTCGCGACGCCGGAGCCCGCCTGCGCCAGGAGCGCGTCGACGTGGCCGTGGTAGCAGCCGGCGAACTTGATGATCTTGCGGCGCTCGGTGAAGCCGCGCGCGAGGCGGATCGCGCTCATCGTGGCCTCGGTGCCCGAGTTGACCAGGCGGACCTGGCGGACCGGCTCGACCCGGTCGACCAGCTCGGCGGCGAGCTCGATCTCACCCTCGGTCGGCGTGCCGAACGACAGTCCCGACGCGGCCGCCTTCTGCACCGCCTCCACAACGGACGGATGGGCGTGCCCGAGGATCATCGGCCCCCACGAGGCCACCAGGTCGACGTACCGGTTGCCGTCCGCGTCCCACAGGTGCGGGCCCTCGCCGCGCACCATGAAGCGCGGGGTGCCGCCGACGGAGTGGAACGCCCGCACCGGAGAGTTGACCCCGCCGGGGGTCAGCGTCGACGCGCGCTCGAACAGGGCCTGGGATCGACTCGCAGTCACGTACCCCAGTCTCACACGTCGGCTTCGACGGCTTTCTGCGGCCGGGTGCGCAGGGCCAGCACGACCTGCCGCACCGCGTCGAGCGCGAGGATCACGGCCAGCGTGAGCGCGCCGGCCGACGTGCCGATCCAGTTGCCGTGGTAGCGCGTGGAGATGAACGGCTCGTGGCCTTCGAGGAGCGGGTAGGCGAGCTTGACCACACCGCGGTTCCAGCACCACACGGCGAGCCACGCCAGCAGGACGATCGCGACGACCTCGCCCGCGGCGATGAGCCACCGCTTGGGCTGGTGCAGGCTCGCACCGGCGGGTGGCGCCGTCTCGGACTCCTCCACCGCGGTCTCCGGCTCAGTCACGGCCTCTGTCACGTTGCTCACCCTCTCACGACCCGGCGCAGAGCGGCGAGCAAGGCTTCCGGATCGCGTGCCCACGCCAGCACCACGGTGCCGTCGAGCAGGCGCAGCGGCACCGCCGTCGTCCCCTTCGGCACCGACCACCCACCACCGAGCACCCGCGCGCCCGTCGGCGCCCCGACGTCCCGGCAGGCCTCGATCATCGCCACCGGCAGCTTCTCCCGCCCGAACACGGCCTCCTCGGCCGTGAGCGCGACGCTGCCGGTCTTGACCCTGCCGTACACCCACAGGACCGCGCCGAGCGTCAGCCCGAGCCCCACGATCGTCCACAGGCCCGCGGACGCCGGTCCGGTGGTGAGCTCGACCAGGTAGCCCGCGACCGCGAACGCCGGTCCCCACAGAAGCGGCCACCAGCTGCTGCCGGACTCCCGGTACAGCACTACCGCACGAACTCGTTAGAGGCGGGCAGGAACTGCAGCACCACGGCCGCGACGATCAGCCCCATCACGACGATGCTGATCGTCACCGCCGGCTGCCACACCTGCGCCGCCAACGCGATCAGCAGGACCGCGATCATCGTGAGGAACCCGAGCACGCCGAGGATCGTGAGCAGGATCCGCGCCCAGTTCTGGCCGTTGCGCAGCACGATCGCGAACGCCACGTACGGCGCGGCGGCCACGAGCATCCCGAAACCGAACATCAGCGCCATGGCCTGCACGCCGAACTCACTGGCCTTGCGGTCCTCCGCGCTGACGATCGAGCCGTCGAGGTTGAGGAAGTAGTCGGTGTTGCTCAGCAACATCACCGGGATCACCGCGACGGAGAGCACCGCGCCGGCGATCCAGATCCACATCGCGGCGGTGATCGTGGCCGGCCGCGCCGGCGCCAGCTCCTGCAGCAGCGCGGGCGCGAGCGGTGCCATCGCGAAGCTCGCCTGACCGACGTGGCTCACCTGGTACTGCCCCGTCGCCGGGTACGCCGGGTAGGCGCCCGCGGGGTTCTGCCACTGCACGTTCTGGTCCGGGCTCGCCCACGGGTCCTGCGGCGGGTTCTGCGCCGGATTCTGCGCCGGATTCTGGGGATCTGTCACTGCTCACGCACCTCCGCCAACCACTGTGCCGCAGCCGGCTGCCACGTGAAGATCACCGCGGCGCAGATGAGCAGCAGGGTGACCAGGTTGGCCGCGCTGATGCCGACGACCAGCAACCACAGCATGTGCCCGATCGCGACGAACGACAGCGAGATCCGCGCCCAGGCCCTGCGCCGCAGGAACGTGCGGGTGAGCCAGGCGTAGAGCACGGAGAAGAGCACCGCGATGACGGTGAGCGCCACCAGGAACGTCGTCACCTCACCGGACGCCCTGCCGCTCAACCGCTCGATCTCGCCGCGCTGGAACCACAGGCCGATGGCGGTGAACAACACGAACACCGCGATCGCGAACCACAACCCGGCCGCGATCCGGACCTGCTTCGGAGCGTCGTTCACGACGTCTGCTCGTGCTCGGCCAGGTAGTCGCTCGACTGGCGGAAGTAGAACAGCACCAGGCCCGCGATGGCGATCAGCGCGGCCACCACGCCGAGCGTGTTCGTGATCATCTGGAAGAACAGGCCGATCGGCAGCGCGATCGTCAGGCCGGTGCGGCTCTTGCGCAGACCGGCCTTCACCTTGCCCGCGAACCAGATGCCGAGCGCGGCGAGCACGACCGTCACGACGAGCGAGACGACCAGCAGGCCGTTGACCGTCGAGGCGACCATGTCCGGCGTGATCTTCGGGTCCTTGTTGCCCTGCACGGCCGCGTCGACCAGCTGCTGTTTGTTGAGCAGCACGTACAGCGCGGCCAGCACGCCGAGGGCGGAACCGGCCACGACGAGCCAGTAGCCCGCGGTGATCGTGCGCGGAGTGCCAGGAGTGCCCGATTCCTCAGGAGACGTCACGGTCGGAACTTAGGACCGCGGGATGTCGCTGTCCACCGTGACGCGCGTCCTGAAATGCGACGACACCCGGTACATCAGCACGATCGCCGTGCTTTCCAGCACCAGCGTGACGAACGTGACGGCGAGATCGACCGGCCGCATCTCCACGCCGAACCGCGCCGCGATGCCGCTGCCGAACAGCACGAGGCGGAACAGTCCGAACCCGACGGACGCGGCACCGAGCACCGTCAGCACGACCCTGGCCCAGTTGCGGCCGCGCGCCATCGTGTTCGCCAGCCGCGTGTACAGCACCAGAACCGCGATCGCGATCAGCAGTCCGAACAGGATTCCACCGTTCACGCCCGCGTCGATCTGGTCCTGGCCGAGCGCCGGGTTCTGCCGGCGCGCCTCCGCCACCAGCATCTCGCGGTCGAAGAGCTCCGCGACGAACCGCGCCATGCCGACGCACGCGCTGGTGATCCACAACCAGCGCGCGACGTTGATCAGCTTCGGAACAGCGGTGGTGGTTACCGGTCGAGCCACCGCGCCGCTTCCACGGCCCAATAGGTGAGCACGATGTCCGCGCCGGCCCGCCGGATGGACGTGAGCGACTCCAGGATCGAGCGCTCGCGGTCGATCCAGCCGTTCTGGGCGGCGGCCTCGATCATCGCGTACTCGCCGGAGATCTGGTACGCCGCAACGGGAACGTCCGAGACCTCGGCGACCGAGCGCAGCACGTCCAGGTACAGCAGCGCCGGCTTGACCATGACCATGTCCGCGCCCTCGGCGAGGTCCAGCTGCACCTCCCGCAGAGCCTCACGGCCGTTCGCGGAGTCCTGCTGGTAGGTCTTGCGGTCGCCGGAGAGCTGCGACTCGACGGCGTCGCGGAACGGGCCGTAGAACGCGGAGGCGTACTTGACCGAGTAGGCGAGGATGCCGGTGTCCTGCAGGCCCGCCTCGTCCAGCGCGTTGCGGATGAAGCCGATCTGACCGTCCATCATGCCGCTGGGGCCGACCACGTGAGCACCGGCGCGCGCCTGGGCCACGGCCATCTCGCCGTAGACCTCCAACGTCGCGTCGTTGTCCACGGTGCCGTCAGCGGCGAGCACACCGCAGTGGCCGTGGTCGGTGAACTCGTCGAGGCAGCAGTCCGACATCAGCACGGTGCTGTCGCCCAGCTCGGCGCGGAGGTCGCCCAGCGCGGCGTTGAGGATGCCGTCCGGGTCGGTCGCACCGGAACCGACGGCGTCGCGCTCGGCGGGGACGCCGAACAGCATGATGCCGCCGACACCGGCCTGCACGGCCTCGACCGCGGCCTTGCGCAGCGACTCACGGGTGTGCTGCAGGACGCCGGGCATGCTCGCGATCTCCGCGGGCTCGGCCAGGCCTTCCTTGACGAACATCGGCAGCACGAGCTGCCTCGGGCGCACCTCGGTCTCGCTGACCAGGCGGCGCATGGCGGGCGTCGTGCGCAGACGCCTCGGCCGGTGAAGTGGGTACACGGCGGACTCCCTGTCGCGAGAGAGTCGAAGGGGCCACTCAAAGGATCTTGAGTGGCCCCGACGGCTTCACTGAATTCTAGCTGCGGCGCAGACGCTTGGTCTTGCGCGGAGGAGGCAGCGCTCCCTCGGCGCGCAACCGGGCTGCGTGTGCGGCCAGCGCGTCGACCAGCGCGGGCACGTTCGCCTCCTCGGGCTGCACGTCGACCCGGAGGCCGAACTCCCGCGCCGTCTCGGCGGTCTGCGGGCCGATGCACGCGACGAGCGTGCGGGCGTGCGGCTTGCCCGCGATGCCGACCAGGTTCCGCACGGTCGACGACGAGGTGAAGCACACCGCGTCGAAGCCACCGGACTTGATCATCTCGCGGGTGTCGGCGGGCGGCGGGGCCGCACGCACGGTGCGGTACGCCGTCACGTCGTCGATCTCCCAGCCACGCTCGCGCAGGCCCGCGGCCAGCGTCTCGGTGGCGATGTCGGCCCGCGGCAGCAGCACGCGGTCGACCGGGTCCAGGATGTCGTCGTAGGGCGGGAAGTCGTTCAGCAGGCCCTCGGACGACTGCTCACCGGACGGCACGAGCTCGGGGATGATGCCGAACGAGCGGACCTTCGCGGCCGTGGCCTCGCCGACGCAGGCGATCTTCACGCCGGAGAACGCGCGGGCGTCCAGGCCGAACTCGCGGAACTTCTCCCACACCGCGCGGACGGCGTTGGTCGAGGTGAAGACGACCCACTGGTAGCGGCCGTCGACCAGGCCCTTGACCGAGCGCTCCATCTGCGCGGGGCTGCGCGGCGGCTCGACCGAGATGGTCGGCACCTCGACGGCGATCGCGCCGTGCGAGTGCAGCCGCTCGCTCATCGCGCCGGCCTGCTCCTTGGTCCGCGGGACCAGCACGCGCCAGCCGTACAGCGCCCGCGACTCCCACCAGGAGAGCTTCGAGCGCGCCGCGGCGGCGGCACCGACCGTGACGACCAGCGGGCCGTTCAGGTCACCGGCGTCCGCGGCGACGGACGCCAGCGTGGTGTCGATGGTGCGCTGCTGGAAGCCGGTGCCCTCGGCGGTCACGGCGACCGGCGTCTGCGGCGCGAGACCGTTCTCGACCAGGTTCGACGCGGCCTCGGCGAGGTGCGAGCCGGTCGCGTGCAGCACGAGCGTGCCGGGCGAGGCGGCGAGGCCGGCCCAGTCGCTGACCGTGCGCACGTCGACCTCGGTGTGCACGCCACCGAGCGCGACACCCGCGTAGGCCGGGACGGCGGTACCCGACGGCACGCCGGGGACGACGTCGAACGGGATCGTCGACTTCGCGACGGCCTGCGCTTCCTTCACGACCGAGTCGAGGGTCAGCGGGTCACCCGCGACGAGGCGAACGACGGTCGCGCCGTTGCGGGCCTCGTTCACCAGGTCCTTGGCCACGTCGGCGGACTCGCCGACAGCGGGGCGGACCTCGACTCCCTCGGCCACGGTCGCGAGGACGTCCGACGGGACGTCCGGGTCGGTCACCACGAGTTCGGCCCTGGTGAGCAAGTCGTGGGCCCGGACCGTGAGCAGCCCGGTGTCGCCTGGGCCGGAGCCCACGAAGGCGATGCGTCCGGGGGTCTTGCGTGCGCGGGTCATCAGGGCACTCCCCATCGATTACGCCTCTGGGCCGCTGAGAACCGCGGCCCCGAGGTCGAGCAACTCGGCGGCCAGCGCCCGGCCGAGTCCCTCAGCTTCGGTCAAGTCACCGGTGGCGGACGCGCGGAGGAGATCGTTCTCCGGCGTCGCTGCGACCCCGCGCAGGGAAAGTCGGTACACGACCTTGCCCTCGTCGTCGAGGTCTTCCACCACATCGGCCAGCGCGCCGACCGGCGCGCTGCAGCCCGCCTCGAGCGCGGCCAGCATGGCGCGCTCGGCGGTCACAGCGGCCCGGCTGGCCGAATCGTCCAAAGTGGACTGGATCAGGTGCTCGGCATCGACGTCGTCGATCCGGCACTCGACTGCCAACGCGCCCTGTGCGGGCGCGGGAAGCATCTGGATGGGCTCCAGCGTCTCGGTGATCTCGTCCGCGCGACCGAGACGCGCGATGCCGGCACGGGCCAGCACCACGGCGTCGAGCTCGCCGCTGCGGACCTTGCCGATGCGGGTGTCCACGTTGCCGCGCAGCGGAACGATGTTCAGCCCGAGGCCGAGCGCCTCCAGCTGGGCCGCGCGACGCGGGGAGCCGGTGCCCACAGTGGACCCCGGGAGCAGCTCGCCGAGCGTGAGACCGTCGCGCGCCACGAGAGCGTCGCGCGGGTCTTCGCGCTGGGGCACCGCCGCGAGCACCAGACGCGGGTCCGGCGCGGTGGGGAGGTCCTTGTAGGAGTGGACGGCGACGTCGATCTCACCGCCGGCGAGCGCGTCCCGCAGAGCGGACGTGAACACGCCGATGCCGATCTGGGCGATGGGCGCGTCGGAGAGGTCGCCCGGCGTCTTGATGACGACGATCTCGACCTGCGCTCCGGCAGCCTTCAGCGCCTCGGCGACGGTCCCCGTCTGGGCGAGCGCCAGCGCGCTGCCACGGGTACCGATCCGTAGGGTGCGGGTCACCGCGTTTCACCATCCACAGGAGCTTGCTTGGTCTGACTGACGACCCCAGGAGCCTGCGGGTCCAGTCCGAACAGTTCGCGGAGAGCCTCCGCGTAGCCGGTACCACCAGGCGAGGAGGCGAGCTCCTTCACCCTGACGGTCGGCGTGTGCAGGAGCTTGTCTACAACGCGGCGCACCGTCTTGGCCAATTCACCGCGTGTCGCGGCGTCCAGTTCGGGAAGTCGCGAATCAAGGCGGAGCAGCTCGGCGTCGACCACCTCGGCGGCCCGCTTGCGCAGCGCCGTGACGGTCGGGGTGACCTCGGCGGAGCGCTGGGTCGCGAGGTAGCTCTTGACCTCGTCGGCGACCAGCTGGGCGGCCATCCGCGCGTCCTGGCCGGCCGGGGCGTCCGAGAGACGCCGCTGCAGCGTTTCCAGGTCCACCACACGAACGTTCGGCAGTTCCGCGGCGGCCGGGTCGACGTCCTTGGGCAGGCCGAGGTCGCACACGACGAGCGGCCGGGTGCGAGCGGTGATCATGTCCGCCCGGACGACCGTGTCGACCGATCCGGTGCACGCGAAGACGATGTCCGCGAGATCGAGTTCGACGGGCAGCGCGGTGAGGTCGACGGCCGTCGCCGGGACGCCCTCCGCCTTCAGCGACGTGGCCAAACGCACACCGTTGGCCTGCGTCCGGTTGGCGATGACGACCTCGCCGATGCCCGCCCTGCGCAGGTGCGCGGCGGCCAGGCCGCCCATGGCGCCCGCGCCGACGAGCAGCGCGCGCTTGCCGACGAGCGTGCCCAGCGCGGCCTCGGCGTCACCGAGCGCCTCGGACACGACCGACGCGCCCGCGTGGTCGATGCCGGTCTCGCTGTGCACGCGCTTGCCGACGCGCAGCGCGTTCTGGGTGAGCTCGTGGACGGTCTTGCCGACGGTGCCCGCCTCGTCCGCCGCCGCGTACGCACCGCGCAGCTGGCCGAGGATCTGGGACTCGCCGACGACCATCGAGTCGAGGCCCGCCGCGACGGAGAACAGGTGCTCCACGGCTGCGGCGGCATAATGCACGTAAAAGTGCTCGTAGAGCGACTGCGGATCGACCTGGGCGTGCTGCGCGAGCACGTCGACGACCTCGGACATGCCGCCGTGGAACGACTCGACGACGGCGTAGACCTCGACCCGGTTGCAGGTCGACAGGACCATCGCCTCGGAGACGCTGGCGGCGGCGAGCAACTGGCCGAGGACCTTGGGCAGGTCCGGCTCGGCCACGGTGACGCGTTCCAGGACCGGGACTGGGGCGGTGCGGTGCGACAGACCGACTACGAGCACGCTCATGCACTCACCACGTCTGCCGGAGCCGTCTGGCTCACGCTCACGGGCGAATCACCATCCCGTCCACACCGAGTCCGTTGTTGCCGACCGAGACGCCGCCCGCGTTGTGGACAGCCTCGTCCGCACGTCGAGCGACGTGGAACGACAGGATCTGCATCTCGACCGCCAAGTCAACCTTGCGCACCTCGACGTTGTCTGGAACCTGAAGGACAACTGGTGCAAAGTTCAGAATGCACTGGACGCCCGCAGATACCAAACGGTCGCAAACCGACTGAGCGGCGGGCGGCGGCGTCGCGATGACGCCGATCGAGACCTCTCGTTCCAGGCAGACGGCGGTGATGTCGTCGATGTGGCTGACGGGAATGCCCCCAACAGGCACTCCGATGAGATCGGCGTCGACGTCGAAGAGAGCGGTGACCGGAAACCCGCGGCCGGGGAAGCCGCCGTAGTTGGCCAGAGCGTGACCAAGGTTACCGATGCCGACGACCGCGACGGAGTGGTTGCGGGTGAGGCCGAGGATGCGCTCGATGTGGCTGACGAGGACCTCGACGTCGTAGCCGACGCCCCTCGTGCCGTAGCTCCCGATGTAGCTGAGGTCCTTGCGGAGCTTCGCCGCGTTGACGCCCGCGGCCTGGCTCAGCTCCTCGCTGGAGACGGCCGTGACGCCCTGGTCGGCCATGCCGGACAGCACGCGGAGGTACACGGCGAGCCTGGCCACCGCCGCCTCGGGGATCGCGCGGGCGCGCTCCCTGTCGGCAGGCTCCAGAGGGGTGGCGGTCGTCTCACCTTCGCCCCGCTGTGATGCCACGCTCTCCGACCTCCGGGTGTGCTTCACCGCAGGGACCCCGCGGCTTTGGTGATACCCACACCGTACCGCTTGTGAACGCATGCACAAAGTCGGCGGAAGAGCGGTCGCGCACCGGCGACAGCGCTGGTCACAGGGCGTGACCAGCGCTGAATCGCTTCATGATCACTACGGGGTGAGCACCTTGCCGATCACGAACACGGTGGCGTTCTTGGTCGGGATGTTGCCGCACAGCACCGGCGCGCCGTTCACCGTGAGGTTGTCACCGGATCCCGCGATGGTCAGGTCGCCTCCGCTCAGCGTCTTGACCGTCTTCGCAGCTTGCAGTCCCTTCGCGTCGTAACGCATCGGCACGACGTGGTACTGCAGGATCGGCGTGAGGGCGGCCGGGTTGCCGGCCAGCTCCTGGAACTTCGCGTCGCCGAGCGCGGCGAAGGCGGGATCGGCCGGCGCGAACACGGTGATCGCCTGCTGCGAGTTCAGCGTGTCGGCGAGGCCGGCCGCCTTGACCGCCGCCACCAGCTTGGTGAGCAGCGGGTTGTTGCTCGCCGCCGTGGCCACCGGGTCCTCCGCCATGCCCTGCAGCGAGCCCTTGCCGTCCTGCGGCACGCCCGCGCAGCCCGGACCGAAGACGTCGCCGGTCTTGGTCATGCCCGTGGCGGTGGTGGTCGTGGTGGTGGCCGGGGTGTTCGTCATCGTGCTGGGCCGGTCCATGCCGCTGCACGCGGTCAGACCCGCAATTGCGAACGCGAACACACCTGCGAGGGTCTTTCGCACTTTCGATCACTCCCTGAATGTTCTTCCGACCTGTCTGCCTGAACATTCGGAGTGAATTCGGATTCGGTTCTACTGGACGGTGAAGGAAATCGAGTGCCAGCCCGTGGCGCCGTCCGGAATGGGGTCCAGCCGCGCCTGATCCTGGGTGTAGCCGGTTTTGTCGGTCGCCCGGCACTCGACCGTGTGACTGCCCGGCTTCAGGTCGAGTTCGAGGCGCCACATCCGCCACGTGCTGTCGCTGACGTCCGCGCCCAGCTCGGCTTCCTGCCAGGCACCGCCGTCCACCCTCACCTCGACCTTGGCCACGCCCTTCGGCTGGGCCCACGCCGTGCCGGCGACCGCGGTCTTCCCCGTGACTTTGCTCAGGCCTCTCGGGCGGTCGATTCGCGACATCGTTTTGACCGGCGCCCTGGCGGCCCATCCACGTGGAATCCAGTAGCCCTGTTCCTTGGCGAACGTGGTGACGTTCAGGTCGGTGACCCATTTGGTCGCCGAGACGTAGCCGTACAGACCTGGGACGACCAACCTCGCCGGAAATCCGTGTTCCGCCGGAAGCGGTTCACCGTTCATGCCGATGGCGATCAGGCCGCGTTCCAGGACGTAGTCCAGCGGGCTGCCCGCGGTGAAGCCGTCGTCGCTGGTGCTGAAGAGCTGGTCGGCACCTGCTTTCACGCCGGCTTCCCGCAGCACGTCGCCGATCCTGATGCCGATGAAGTTCGCGTTGCTGATGTACGGACCTCCGACCTCGTTGGAGACGCAGGTCAGGGTGACGGTCTCCTCGATCAGGTCGCGTTTGCGGATCTCGTCGAACGTGAGGACCATCGGCCGCTCGACCATGCCGTGGACCCGCAGCGCCCACTCCTCCGCGCGGATCCGGGGGACGCTCAGCGCGGTGTCGATCCGGTAGAAGTCCTTGCCGCTGGTGATGAAGCTCGGGGTGCCGTCCTTGACGAAGTCGGCGTTGACCGGGACGTCCGGGGCCTTGGTCTTGGGGGTGAGGTCACCGATGGCCTGCCTGGAGCCCTCCACGTCGGTCCGGCTGCCCAGGAGCTGGCCCGCCACGCCCGCCGCCACCGCCAGTCCCGCGGTGATCAGGAAGTTGCGCCTGGTTTCGTCGGGTTCGGTCTCCTTGTGCAGGTGGCGGAACACGAGGACGCCGGCGGCGAGGCTGGCGAGCGGGGCGAGGACGCTGAGCTGGCCCACATCCGGCCTGGTCAGGACGGCTGCCAGGCCCACCAGGCCCAGTATTACCGCGATCACCGTGCCGGGGGTTGGGGTGTTTCGGCTGGCCAGGCCTGCGGCTACGCCGGTGGCTGCCAGGACGATCGCCATGCCGGTCAGGAGGGCGAGTTTGTCGTTGGTGCCGAAGGTGATGACGGCGAAGTCCTTCAGCCAGGGCGGGGTCAGGTCGATCGCCGCGTTGCCCACGGCCAGGTACGGGGAGGCGGACAGGCCCACGAAGGCTGCTACCAGGTGGCCTGCGGCCAGGGCGGCGAGGATCGCCAGCAGTCCGGTTGTGGCGGCCTTGGTGGGCTTCATGGTTCTTATTCGACACCTGGTCGGTGTTGGTTCGCCTGAGCTGTAAGGGCTCGGTAATGCCGGGCTACTTCAAGCGGCGCCGGTACGCCAGGGTGGCCGCCACCGCGCCTGCCAGGGCGCCTGCGCCCAGGACCGACGGGACTCCGATCTTGGCCGCCTTGCGGCCGGTGCGGAAGTCGCGGATCTCCCAGCCCTTGCGGCGGGAGATCTCGCGCAGCTGCGAGTCCGGGTTCACGGCGACGGCGGTGCCCACGACCGAGAGCATCGGGACGTCGTTCGAGGAGTCCGAGTAGGCGGTGCAGCGGCGCAGGTCCAGGCCTTCCTTGGCGGCCAGGGCGCGGACGGCCTGGGCCTTGGCCTTGCCGTGCAGGAGGTCGCCCACCAGGCGGCCCGTGTAGACGCCGTCGACCGATTCGGAGACGGTGCCGAGGGCGCCGGTGAGGCCCAGGCGGCGGGCGATGATCTGGGCCAGTTCGACCGGGGTGGCGGTGACGAGCCAGACGCGTTGACCTGCGTCGAGGTGCATTTGGGCCAGGGCCTGGGTGCCCTTCCAGATGCGGTCGGCCATCAGTTCGTCGTAGATCTCCTCGCCGAGGGAGACGAGTTCGGCGACGCTGCGGCCCGCCACGAAGGAGAGGGCCTGCTCGCGGCTGGCCTTCACGGAGGCCGGGTCCTCGCGGCCGCCTACGCGGAACTTCAGCTGTTGCCAGACGAAGCCCGCGAGGTCGGAGGAGGAGAAGTACTTGCGCGCGGCGAGGCCTCGGGCGAAGTGGAAGATCGAGGCGCCCATCATCATCGTGTTGTCCACGTCGAAGAAGGCGGCCGCGGTCAGGTCTGTGGGCACGGCGAGGGAGGCTTCGAGCTCCGGGGCCGCTGCGGCGGCCTGGACCGCCGCCTCTGCCGATGCCTCGCCGGCTAGCTCGGCCAGCCGGTCGCTCTCCAGATCACGCTTGCCTGCCATGTCCCAAGCCTAGCGATCAGGTTCGGCGGAAAGCCCCCGACTCAGCCGAAGCTGATGCCGGGGAGCAGCGGGAGCGAGATGCTGGGCAGCGGGAGGGGCAGCGGGATGGTGATTCCCGGCTTGCCCGAGGTCGGCGGGAGCGTGCTTCCCGGCGGGGACGACGGTGTGGTCGAGGTGCCCGGCAGCAGCGACTGCGAGGGCTGCGTCGACGGGGACGCCGAACCGGACGGGACGGGTGCGGTCGAGGGGGTCGGCTGCACCGAGGGCTGGTTGCGGCCCGTGGACGCGTTCGGGTCGGTGGAGGCGCAGTCGGCCTTCGACGGGAGTGGGCCCAGGGAGTCGGTGGCGCCGCTGACGACGGACGGGCAACCCGCCCTGGCCGCCAGGTCGTGGGCTCGCTGGGCGATGCTCGCGAGCAGCCACATCGTCGTGTCGGCGTGGGTGCCCGCCTCGCCGGGCAGGCGGGGGCGCAGGGTGCCGAGCTTCACGTACTGGCTCAGGGCCCAATCGCTCAGCGCCGGCAGGGCCTTCTCATCGGACGACGTGGCGTAGGTGGTGAGCTGGCGGGCGCCTTCCACCGCGTCGGCGTTCAGGTCGTTCAGGGCCGTGAGCTGGGCGGACTCCGCCGAGGAGCGATCGGCCAGGGTCTCCATCTCGGTGACCCTGGAGGCGGCGAACTCCAGGTGCTTGAGGGCGCGCGACTCGTCGTCGAACGTCAGGCCCAGTGAGGCGCCTTCGGCGGTGCGCTTGACGCCGTAGAGCGGGTCTCCCGGGAGCGCGTCACGGCTGAGCAGCACGCTCATGCCGCCCAGCGACATCAGCAGGCACAGGACGGCGGCCGCTGCGACTGCTAACCGTGCGCGCGCTCCCACGCGTCTTACCGACGAGAGGACCAGCGGCTTCTCGGGCGGGGGCGCGGTGAGGATGCGCTGTTTCATGCGCGCGCGGGTCTCGGCGTCCGGGCCCACGTCCATGGACCGGAGCATCTCGACGATCGCCAGGTCGTCAGCGAGATCGGAGTCCCGGCCGACCGGCTGGGGACCGCCTTCCACCGCACGGGCGAATCGCTCGTGCTCCGTGTGCCGCCACCGCGGTGTGCTTCCCTTACCGTCCATCTCAGCCCGAGTAACGAAGTTGATCTGCTTTGGGTTACGCGCCTGCGATCGTGATCACCGCAACCACGACGGGAGGATCTGCGCGAGCCGTCGGACGGCCCGGTGTTGCAGCGCCTTCACGGCGCCCTCGTTGCGGTCCATGAGCTGGGCGACCTCGGACACCGACTTGCCCTCGATGAACCTCAGCACGATGCACTCCCGCTGGTCGTCTCCCAACTGAGAAACGCAGCGGAGCAGCTCCGCGTTGGTCGCCTCGGTCATCACCTCCTGCTCGGGACCGCCGGTCTCCTCGCGGTTGTCCTGGAGCTCCGCCGTCGTGACCTCCAGCCGGTAGCGGCTCGACTTCACGTGGTCGAAGACGATGTTGCGGGCGATCGTGACGAACCACGCCCCCACGTCACGCCCTTGGTAACTGACCGAACCGATGCTGCGCAGCGCGCGCAAGAACGTCTCGCTGGTCACGTCCTCGGCGAACGCGCGATCTCCGCCCACCCGGAAGAGGACATAGCGAAACACCATGTCGACGTACTTGTCGTACAGCACGCCGAACGCATCGGTGTCACCCTCCTGGGCGGCCTTGACGAGCTGCCACGGCTCGTCGCCTGCGTCGTCGTGCTGACCTCCCGTCATGGTCCGGGTGGTCCTGATCGTGTTCGGTCGTGCCCGCGCGGTCATCGGCTGGCGGCACCTCCACAGAGTCGCCGTGGCGGCAGCATACGTCTTGTTACTCCGTAGTAGGTAGCTGACGGGGTTGCGATGTGGAGACGCGCGAACCACGGCTTCATGACGCTCGTCACGCGTGGAAGACTGCTCGAAGCGTTCAGTTGTTCATGAGGAGGCCATGTTGACTTCCGCTCGCAATGTCGCAGATCTGGTCCGTGCTTCGGCACAGCGGGGGCCAAGCCACGTCGCGCTGGTCGACGTCGCGAGCGGTGTGAGCCTCACCTGGGAAACCATCGACGGCGCGGTCGACGCTTTCGCCCGCCGTTTGGCCGATTCCGGGCTCGAACCGGGCGACCGAGTGGCGGTACGGCTGCCCACGAGCCCCGAGTTCGTCGTCGCGGTCTTCGGAATTCTGCGCGCCGGCGGGGTCGTGGTGCCCACCGGTCCCGGCAACCCGTCGCGTGAGCTGCAGCGCATCCTGGCCGACTCCGGCGCCGGGCTCCTGGTCGGCGACGGCGAGGGCGCCGACGCCACCGTGCTCGAACTCCCGGACGTCAACGCGACCGCCGAGCCGTTCGAGGCCGTGCGCGGCGGCGAGGACATCGCCGTGCTCGGCTACACCTCGGGCACGTCCGGCGTGCCGCGCGGCGCGATGCTGTCGCACCGCGCGCTGCTCGCGAACGTCGCGCAGTGCGCCTCGCTGCGGCCCGCGCCGGTGACCGCGGGCGACCGGGTGCTGCTCGCGCTGCCGTTGTTCCACGTCTACGGCCTCGGTCCCGGGTTGTTGCAGGTCGCGGGCGCGGGCGCCACGGCGGTCCTGCTGGAGCGGTTCGACGCGGCCGGGGCGTTGGACGTCATCGAGCAGCACCGGGTGACCACGATGGTCGGCGTGCCGCCCATGTACCGGGCGCTGCTGGCGAACCCGATCGAGGTGCTGCGCGAGAAGCTGGCCACGGTGCGACTCTTCACGAGCGGCGCGGCGCCGCTCCCGGCGGGGGTCATCGACGAGATGCGCACGGCCATCGGCATCCCCGTCTTCGAGGGCTACGGCCTGACCGAGACGGGCCCGGTGCTCACGTCGACGCTGGTCGGCGGCGTGCCGAAGAAGGGCTCGGTGGGCCGGGCGCTGCCGGGCGTGGAGATCCGCCTGGTCGACACGGACGGTTCGGTGCTCGACATCGACGAGGACGAGCCGGGCACGGGCCTGGTGTCCGCGAAGGGCGACAACCTCTTCAGCGGCTACTGGCCGGACGGCGCCCACGGCCCCGATTCCTCCGGGTGGTTCCGCACGGGCGATGTCGGCTACCTCGACGCCGACGGCGACCTGCACCTGGTCGACCGGGCGGGCGACCTGATCATCGTGAACGGCTTCAACGTCTACCCGCACGAGGTGGAGAAGGTCATCGGCGAGCTGCCGGACGTCGTGGAGGCCGCGGCCGTCGGCGTGCCGGACGAGAAGACCGGCGAGTCGGTGAAGGCCGTCGTCGTCCTGCGGGACGGCGCCTCGGTCTCGGCGGAGGACGTCGTGTCGCACTGCGCGACCAGGCTGGCGAAGTTCAAGGTGCCGACGTCGGTGGAGTTCGCCCCGGCACTGCCGCACTCGCCGACCGGCAAGCTCGCCCGCCGCGTCCTGCGCAAGCCGCTGGGAGCCTGACGATGACGCACCACGTGACCGTGATGAGCCGCGAGACGTGCCACTCGTGCCACGTCGCCGAGGCCGAGGTCGAACGGATCTGCGGCGAGGTGGGCGCGACCTGGTCCGTGCAGGACGTGGACGCCGACCCCGAGCTGCGGGCCGAGTACGGCGACCGGGTGCCGGTGTTCCTGGTCGACGGGGTCGAGCACGGCTACTGGCAGGTGGAGGAGGACCGCCTGCGGGCGGCCCTCGCCTGACCTTTCGTCCCCTTTTGGCCCGGCAACGCGACCGATGTGACGAGCGTCTCCTCCATGTACTGACTCCAACGTCTCGGGGGAGACGACATGAGGAGACTCATCGGAACATTTCTGCTGGTGTTGGGCTTCGTGGCGGGCGGGACCGCCGTCGCGGACGCGGCGCCGCTGCCGACGTGCAAGTCGGTCGACCTCGACATCACGTCCATCGACCGGGGTGCGGCGGCGGGAACGGCCTACCGGGAGATCAAGCTCACCATGCGCAGGCTCGGGGCCTGCGTGCTGAAGGGGTTCCCCGGCGTGTCCTACGTGGACCGCGCCGACGCCCAGGTGGGCAACCCGGCGAGGCGCAACGGGCCTACCGGTGACCTGATCACGCTGGCGTACGGCGCCTCGGTGTCCGCCACCGTCGGCTTCGCCAATCCGGGGAACTACGACCCGGAGGACTGCCTGCCACAGCCGGTGTGGGGCATCAAGGTCTACCCGCCGGACGAGTTCGTGCCGCTGTACGTCGAGTACGCCGACGAGGTGGGATGCGGCGGGACCTCGGTCACCCCGCTGAGCGTCACGGCGGTGTACCCGAGCTAGGCGGTCAGCCCGAGCTCACGCCAGCCCTGGTCACCGGCCGGCGTGAGCACGACCGCGCGGGTCGTGCCGATGCGCCTGACCCAGCCGCGCTCGAAGAACACCGCGCAGAGGTGCGCCGCGGCGGCCCCGGCGAGGTGCGGGACGCGTTCGGTCCAGTCCAGACAGGCCCTGCTGACCTGGCGTTTCGACGGTTCGAAGCCGAGCTCCTGCAACCACACCAGGCCCGGCTCGGTGATCGCCAGGTCAGCCGTCACCACCCCCAGGTCGAGCAGGCCGGACTTCAGCGCGATGCCGAGCTTCCCGGCCAGGTGGTCGTAGCAGGTGCGGCCGCGGGCCATCGCCTCCGAAGCGGACGTCGCCCGCAGCCCACGTGGCCGGGACGGCCCGGCGAAGGCGGTCATGGTCTCCAGCAGCTCGGCGACGTGCGGACCGGCCAGCGACACGTACCGGTGGCGGCCCTGGCGGTGCTCCACGAGCAGGCCGCCCTCGATCAACCGCGTCAGGTGCTCGCTGGCGGTCGACGCAGCGACGCGGGCGTGGGCCGCCAGCTCCGTTGCCGTCCAGGCCCTGCCGTCCAGCAGGGCCTCGCAGAACGCGGCTCGCGTGCGGTCGGCGAGCAGTGCGGCCAGTACGTGCACGACCGCCATTCTGCTGCCGGAACACTTCGGCCGGCACCGAAACGTCCGCGTCCTAGCGTCGGCGTCATGACCGAGGAGCTGCTGAGCCTGCCCGTCCCTTCCGTTCCCGCGGGCGATCGAGGCGTGGCCTGGCTGCGCGCGAACGTCGTCCGCTTCAGCAACGGCGCCGAGCACGCCCGCAGGCGCGCGCTCACGGAGAAGCTGCTCGACGGCGTCAACGCCACCACGCTCGACGAGCTCGCGACCCGGCTCGGCCTGCCGGGTTCGCTCCCGGACATCGCGAAGATCACGTACCACCCGCACGAGCCCGTCACCGCGGCAGCCGACGCCGCCGTGGAACGCCTCGCGGGCGACCACGGCGAGGAGGCCGCCGCACGGATCGGGCTGCTCGTGCAGGCCTGGACGGCCACGCACGCGCTCGCCGAGCACCTCCGCACCGGGAACCCCGCCCCGCCGGTCCCGATCACGCGCAGGGCCGCTGAGGGCGGCGTGATCGAGGTCGGCCTCGACGCGCACCCGTTCGGGCACGGGCCGCACGCCTGCCCAGGGCGAACACTGGCCACCAAGATCGCCAAGAACATGGCGTTCAAGGCCATGCACCACCAGGACGAGCCGCTGGTCCTCCCCAACGCGTGGGACTACTCGTCGGCGGCCGCCCTGCACGCGGCGGGCTTCCTGGCGATCGGCACGACGAGCCTCGGTGTCGCGGCCGCGCACGGCCTCCCCGACGGCATGGGGCTCGCCGGAGAGCAGGCGGTCGCGCTGGCGGCACTGCTCAAGGACCTGCCGTGCCCGGTCACCGTCGACCTGGAGTCGGGCTTCGGCCAGGACCCCGCCGAACTGGTCGCGAACCTCGACGCGGCCGGGGTGAACCTGGAGGACGGTCGCCCGCACGGCCTCGCCGCACCGGAGGAGCAGGCGCTCCTGATCAGCAGGGTGAAGGAGCGCGCCCCCGGCGTCTTCCTGAACGCCCGCATCGACACCCACTGGCACGGCATCGCGATCGAGGAGACCGAGGAGCGCGCCAGGAGGTACGTCGACGCCGGCGCGGACGGGATCTTCGTGCCCGGCCTGACCGAGCCGCGCGACATCGAGAAGCTCGCGCACCTGGCGCCGTTGAACGTGCTGGCCCAGCAACGCACACCGGCCCAGCTCCGCGACCTCGGCGTGCGGCGGATCAGCACCGGGTCGCTGCTGTTCCGAGCCGCGCTGCGGCACACCGTCGCGACCGCGAAAGCGGTGCGCGACGGTGGCACGGCACAAGCGTTCGGCTACGCCGAGGTGCAGGCGCTGATCAGCCCAGGAACACGTTCCGACGCTGGGTGAGCAGGCGGTACAGGGTCTGCTGGATCGTCTCGCGCACCTGGTCGGTGAGGTTGAAGACGAGCATCGGGTCGTCGGCCGCGTTCTCGCCGAACACGTCGGTGCGGATCGGCTCGCCGAACTCGATGTACCACTTCGACGGCAACGGGATGGCGCCGAGCGGCCCGAGCAACGGGAAGAACGGTGTCACCGGGAAGTACGGGAAGCCGAACAGCCGCGCCAGCGCCTTGATGTCGCCGATCATCGGGTAGATCTCCTCGGCCCCGACGATCGAGCACGGGATGATCGGCGTACCGGTCTTCAGCGCGGCGGCGACGAAACCGCCGCGGCCGAAGCGCTGCAGCTTGTAGCGGTCCTTGAACGGCTTGCCGATGCCCTTGAAGCCCTCCGGCCACACGCCGACGAGCTCACCCGACGACAGCAGCCGCTCGGCGTCCGGGTTGCAGGCGAGCGTCTGGCCGGACTTGCGGGCCAGCGCGCCCAGCAACGGCGTGCGGAACACCAGGTCGGCGCCGAGCATGCGCATGTGCCGCCCCGCTGGGTGCTCGGACGCGATGCCGAAGGACGTCATCAGCGCGTCGAGCGGCAACGTGCCGGAGTGGTTCGCCACGATCAGCGCGCCACCGGCCGTGGGGATGTTGGACATCCCGATCGTCTCGACCCGGAACCACTTCTCGTACAACGGCTTCAGCGGCGGCATCAGCACGTTCTCGGTGAGGTCGCGGTCGAAACCGAACTCGTCGATCTGGTAGTCGCCCGCGATCCGCCTGCGCGCGAACGACAGCAGGTCGGCCAGCCTGCGCTCCCAGTCCGGTGTCTCGGACTGCTGCTGCGCGGGCTCGGGGACCACCTCGACGTGGCGTGATCTGCGCGCGGCGTCGCGCTCCGGGTCGTGCAGCGGGATAACGCGTGCTCCTGCCACTGCGTTCATCTCCTCAGGCAAAGATCAGCGGAAACGAGCGGCCACGTCGAGGATTCCCCGTTCCGCGGCGGCAATCGTCTCCGGGTCGATGAGCGGCTTCAGGCCTCGTCCGCTCACGTAGTCGTCGAACGCCTGCTGAGTGGTCCATCGCGGCGTGAACCCGAACTCCTTCTTCAGCAGGGTGGTGTCGACCACACGCCCCCAGTTGAGGAACCTCATCTGGTCGGGCGAGAAGTCGACGAGCCGGGCGCTCCGGAAGAAGCCGCCGACGGTGGGCACGGCCACGCTGGGCACCGGCAGGTTCAGCCTGCCCGCCCGCCGGATGGCCTGCGACAGCAGCAGCACGCCGTCGCCTCCCACGTTGAACACACCGGGCAGGTCGTGCAGCGTCGCGCGTTCGAGGACAGCGAGGGCGTCCTCGGAGTGCAGCAGCTGCACACGAGCGTCGTAGCCCAGGACGGTGGGCACGACCGGGAGGGCGAAGTAGCGGGTCAGCACCGTGTCGATGCGCGGACCGATGAAGTTCGTGAACCGGAGTGTGGTGACGTTCACGTCCGGGCGGCGACGGCCGAACCCGCGCACGTACCCCTCGACCTCGACGGCGTCCTTGGCGTAACCGGACGACGGCAGGTCCTTGGGGCCCATGTCCTCGGTGAACACCGCGGGGTCGCGGCTGCTGGACCCGTACACGGCGCTGGTGGACTTCACGACGAGCTTCTGCACCTTGGGCGACTTCTGGCACGCGGCCAGCAGCTGCATGGTGCCGATGACGTTCATCTCCTTCATCGCCGTGCGACCGGTGGGCCCGGCCGGGTTGGCGGTGACGGACGCGTGCACGACCGTGTCCACGTTCGCGGTGGAGATGACCTTGCTGATCAGCGGGTTGCGGATGTCGGCCCGCACGAACTCCGCCCGGCCCATCCTGCGCAGGAGATCACGCGGCGGCGGCTCGGTGTCCACGCCGAGCACGCGCTCGATGTCCGGGTTGGCGGCGAACCGCGCGGCGAGATGGCCGCCGAGGAAGCGGCTGACTCCGGTGACGAGGACGACCTTGGGCGTCATGCGACTCCAAGCAGAAGGGCGTTGCGATTGGTCGATGCTACAAGCCAGATGTGAAACCGGAGGGGGCCGGAACGCCCTCTTGACGCAGGTCACGCAGGCTTTACCCGCTAATCACCCGATCGGCGGCGACCGTTCCCGTGTTTCCCGCCGCTCATCTCACAGGGTGATATTCCGTGTGTGCGCAAGCACCTGGGTGCGGCCACTCGGGCGACCCCGCGAACGCAACCGCCGCCGGACCCGCGAGGGGACCGGCGGCGGTAAGAGCGCGCACGGGCTTACTTGCCGCGCTTCCTGCGCTGGACACGGGTCTTGCGCAGCAGCTTGCGGTGCTTCTTCTTCGACATGCGCTTGCGGCGCTTCTTGATGACCGAGCCCATGCGGGATCCTTAGCTCTAGACGTTGCTTTGACTGGCGCGCCCCAGCCTTGGCCGTGTCAAGCACGGCGCGCCGGTAAGCACGATCGGCCTACCAGTCTACCCGCTGGGGTTCGCCAGTCTTCAGCAGCCTTCAGCCAGCGTCGAAGTACGCGTTCTCGAGGTAGGCGTGGACCGCTTTCTCGGGCACCCGGAACGACTTGCCGACCCTCACTGCGGGCAGCTCACCGGAGTGCACCAGGCGGTACACGGTCATCTTCGAGACCCGCATCATCGAGGCCACTTCGGCCACGGTCAGGAACTGCACCTGAGCGAGACCTGTTCGTTCGTTCTCCTTCGCAGGCATGTATCACCGCATCCTTCGACACGTGTCGTGCCGTCGGTCTTCCCCACCGACGGTTCGACACGCACGTGCTCTCCTGAGAGTAGCGGGACTGGTGTGACTCCTGCGACGTCCAACCAGTGCTGCTTGCGAGCAACGCGGGGCCTCCCGCGTTTCCCCGGACGGCACGCGGGGCCCCCGCGTCCTCTCCTGGAGTACGAAAGCTCCCCGCGTGCCCTCAGTCCTCGTGCTGACGGCCCAGTTCGACGGAGCGGTCGCGGGCCGACTCGATGGCGGCCAGCAGGGCCGCGCGGACGCCGTGCTTCTCCAGCTCGCGGATCGCCATGATCGTCGTTCCGGCGGGCGAGGTGACCGCCTCGCGCAGGATGACCGGGTGCGACGAGCCCTCGTTCAGCATCGTCGCGGCGCCCACGGCCGACTGGATGATCAACGTGGAGGCCAGGTCGCGCGGGATGCCGAGCAGGATGCCCGCGTCGATCATCGCCTCGACCAGGAAGAAGAAGTAGGCGGGGCCCGAGCCGGACAACGCCGTCACGGCGTCCTGCTGCGACTCCGGCACGACCGCGACCTTGCCCACGGTCGAGAGGAGCTCCTCGACGACCTTGAGGTGCTCTGGCGTGGCGTTGGAGCCGCCGGAGACCGCGCTCATGGCCTCGCCGACGACCATCGGCGTGTTCGGCATGACCCGCACGACCGGCGTGCCCTCGGGCAGCCTGCGCTCGAACAGCGCCGTCGGCAGGCCCGCGCACAGCGAGACGATGAGCGTGCCCGCGCGCAGCACCGGCTTCAGCTCGGTGAGCAACGGTTCGATGTCCTGCGGCTTGACCGCCACGATCAGCACGTCGGCCTTCGCGGCCGCGCCCGCGACCGTGACCGCCTCGAACCCGTACTGCTCGGTGAGTGAGCGGGCACGGGCCTCGTGCTTCTCGGTGAACATCAGATCGGTGGCCGCGCGGCCACCCTGCAGAAGCCCGGACAGCAGCGCCTCACCGATCTTGCCCGCGCCGAGCACCGCGATCTTCGTCATCGGTCAAGTCTCACACAACGCCCTCAGACAGCAGGTGTCAGCGCCAGCTGCCTCGCCTGACACACCAACCGCCCGGCCGCGTCGATCACGGTGGCGTCCTCGTCGAACCACTGCCCGTGCACCGCCTGGCAGGTGACGTGCAGGCGCAGCCACCCCGGCGCCGGCCTGGCCCGCAGCAACGCGGTCAGCTGCACCGTGGGCGACCAGCCGAAGCGGCCGAGGTTGAACGTCACCGGCATCGACAGGTCACCCGCGAGCAACGCGAAGTACGGGTCCGGCTGCTCGTCGATCGGGCGCGCCCACAGCTTGAGCGTGAGCGGTCCGTCCGTGCGCCGGTCGAGGAAGCTCGCGCTCTCCCGGTCCACCCGCAGGTCGCACAGGCTGCCGACCTTGTAGATGCCGCCGCTCGGGAACGTCGCGAGCTCCACCGCGCCGGGTGGCGGCGCTGCGGGCATCGATGGCAGGTTCGCGTAGTCGGCGCGGTGCTCGGGAATCCGTCCCGTGGTGACCGACGCCTCGACGCAGACCTGCCCGCGCTGCTCCAGCTGGACGGCGACCACCGTGGCGGTCCGGCCAGCCTTGCGGATGTCGGTGCGGACCAGCACCGGTCCGACCTCGGGTGCCCGCAGGAACTGGGCCGAGACCGCGAGCGGATCGGCGTCGGTGACCTGGGCCGCGGCACGGGTCATCACCGCGAGCAGGAACCCGCCGTGGGGCTTGGGGCCGACGGTCCACTCGGCAGGCAGGGACGCCGTGAAGGTTCCGTCACCGAGCGACCGGACGGCGCTGGACTTGGTGAAGGTCATGAGCGGCTGGCCAGCGAACGCAGGAAGAAGGTCACGTTGGCAGGCCGTTCCGCGAGTCGCCGCATGAGATATCCGTACCACTGCTCGCCGTAGGGGACATAAACGCGAGTGCCGAGACGCCGCTGCTCGTCGGGCCGGATGCCGTACAACATCTGGTACTCGAAGTCGGTTTTGTCATACCAGCGAGCCCGCTCGCCGATGATCTCGATCAGCCTCGGGTCGTGCGTCGCGAACATCGGATACCCCTCTCCCGCGAGGAGCACGTTGAGGCAGCGCACGTAGTTCAGATCAACTTCGTGCGGATCCTGGATCGCCACCTCCGGCGGCTCCGCGTAGGCGCCCTTGACCAGCCTCACCCTGCTGCCGGGGCCCGCGAGCTGCTTGCAGTCGTCCAGCGTCCGGTGCAGGTAGGTCTGCAGCACGGCGCCCACCCACGGCCAGGTGCGCCGCAGTTCGTGCAGGACCCGCAACGTGGAATCCGTCGTCGTGTGATCTTCCATGTCGAGCGTGACGGTCGTGCCGCACTGCTCGGCCGCGGCGCAGATGCGGGAGGCATTCGTCAGGGCGAGCGACTCGTCGAGCGCCTGCCCGACCGCCGAAAGTTTGACGCTCACTTCTGCGTTCTGGGCCAGCCCGGCGGCGTGCAGCGCGTCGAGGAGCTCCAGATACGCCTGGACGGTCTTCTCCGCCTGGCGCTTGTCGGTGGTGTCCTCACCGAGGTAGTCCAGCGTCACCGGCAGCCCGAGCCCGCGCACCACCTCGACGGCGTCCGCGGTGGTCTCGCCCGCGACGAAGCGCTTCACGACGTCACGGCTGATGGGCGCGTTGGCGACGAGGTGGCGCACGGTCTCGTTGCGAGACGCGGCCATGATCAACGCTCGCAGCGGGTTCACACCCCGAACCCTAACTCGCGAGTCGACTTACCGGTGGCCGGACTCGCAACCTCAGCGCGGCAGCGCCGAACGTCCCTTGCCGGAACCGCCTTCGGTCGGCCAGTCCAGGTGCAACCGGGCGAAGAGCAACGCCTCGGCCAGCATCTCCCGCCGTGCCGCCGCGGTCGGGGCCCGCCGGGTGTTGACCTCCAGCACGACCTGCCCGTCGAACCCGCCGCGCGCCAGCATCTCGCACAGCTCCGCGCACGGCTGAGTGCCGCGTCCGGGCACCATGTGCTCGTCCTTCGGCGCACCGGACCCGTCGGCGAGGTGGATGTGCCGCAGCCCGTCGCCCATCCGCTTGGCCAGCTCCAGCGCGTCCATGTGCGCGGCCGCCGAGTGCGACAGGTCGAGCGTGTAGTTGCGGTGCCCCACGTCCGTCGGATCGATGGACGGCTTGAACGCCGTCATCTGCACCGAACGCCCGCGCCCCAACGGGCGGCGGACCGGGAACATGTTCTCCACCGCGATCGCGATGCCGCTCTCGTCCTCCAGCGACGAGACCAGCTCGGCGAAGCCGTCCGCGTACTTGCGCTGCCACCGGAACGGCGGGTGCAGCACGACGGTCGGGGCGCCCAGTTCCGCGGCGGCCCGCACCGACTTGCGCAGGCGCTCGATCGGGTCCGGCGACCACACCCGTTGCGAGATCAGCAGGCAGGGCGCGTGCACGGCGAGGACCGGCATGCCCGTCCGTCCCGACAACCGGTCGACGGCGCGGATGTCCTGCGACACCGGATCGGCCCACACCATCAGCTCGACACCGTCGTAGCCCAGCTCGGACGCGATCTCGAACGCCGCTCCGGCGGGCTGCGGGTAGACCGACGCCGTGGAAAGCCCGACCGGGATGCGGCCCGTCAACTCTTCACCAGCAGCATCGCCGCTGGTGAGACGGTGACGATGAGGCCGACGAGCACGGCCAGGACGGTGGTTTGGAGGTCGTCCGCTCGGCGGATCTTGCGAACCAGCAACACCAGACCCACGGTAACCGCAAGCGCCACGACCAGTGCCGCCGCGGGTGCGGAGCGCCACAGGAAGTTGAAGGCGAGCCACAGCGCCGCGCCGCCGAGCACGCCGACGGCGAGCTGGCCGATCATGATCAGCCATTCCTTGGCGGGCGACCGGGACGGTTCCTCCTCCGGCTCGTCCATCGCCTCGTCGGCGTCGTCGAGACCGGCGGGGACCTCGTCCTCCTCGTCCTCGTCCGCGAGGTAATCGTCGTCCTCGGGCCGGTAGACGGCGTACTCCTGCGAGTCGTCGTCGTCCACGTACGGGCCGGGGTGGGCCGCGGTCGACTCCATCGGCGCCATGGACAGGTCGGTCTGGACGTCCGCGTCGTCATCGCCGAACCAGGCGTCGGGCTGGTTGTTCGGCAGCGGTTCCGGCAGCTTCGGCGGGGCCGGCGGCACGATCAGCACGGACTCGGTCTCGAGCGCAGCGATCTGGTCCACCGGTGCCTTGGCCGGGATGCGCGGCAGCTGCTCGGTCATCGCCTCGCGCGGAGGCAGGCCGGGCTTCGGGGCCGGCGTCGGCAGCTGCACCGACGGTGGCACCGGTTTGGGCGGCCGGGTGATGTTCGTGCGCGTCTGGGCGGGCCCGGCGCCGGTGTCCAGGCGCGAGGTCAGGTCGGGGCGCGGCATCTCCGGACGCGAGGGCGCCTCGGGACGCGGCAGGTCACCACGCGGGGGCAGATCGGGACGTGGCATGTCCGCGCGGGAGGGCGCCTCGGGACGAGGCAGGTCCGGACGCGGGGGCACGGCGTCCTGGCGGGGCAGGTCGGCGCGCGACGGCTGGTCGCGGACCTGCGGCACCTGCCGCGTCTGCTCGGCGGCAGCGGGCGGCGGGGGTGTCGCGGGTGGTGGACCGGGTCTGCGCACCTGCGGCGGCCCGACGGGCGGCGCCACCTGTGGTTTCGGCTGGTAGGCGGTGCGCTCGGCGGCTGCGGGCGGCGGTGCGACAGGAGGTGCCGCCGGAGGTTCGGGAGCCGCGCGGCGCCCCGGCTGGGGCTGGTCGTCGTCGCGGATCGCCATCAACCGGCCGCTGTCGGACAGGACCCGCTCGATGATCGTCTGGGGCGCGGTCTCCGGCTGCTGGACGTCGTCCTCGTCATCGGCCGCGCGGCGGCGTCGCCGACGTGGCGCAGCCTCTGAGCTGCCGCCGTACTGGGCGAGCAGTTCAGCGACTGTGCGCTGCGTCTGGTCCGATCCGCTCTCTCGACTCATCAACTCCACCGTGCCCCGTGCTGGCCAGTACGTCCAGTATCGCTCTGGTCCGTCCCATCAGTGTGGTCCAGCCGCCGAAGGATGACACCCTCCCGGAGCGCCCAGGGGCAAATCTCCAGCTGCGTGAGTGACAGGGCTCGCATCGTCGCCTCCGCGACCAGGGCGCCCGCGACCAGCTGGTGCGCTCTGGACGTGCTCACGCCTTCCAGTTCGGCCAGGTCGTGCGCCGACATCCGGGAGATGAACGCGATCAGCTGCCGCAGGCCCGCGTCCGTGAGCACGCGGCGTGCCCTGGGCCCGGCAGACGACGGCGCGGCCCCGGTGAGCCGCGCCAGTGTCCGGAACGTCTTCGAGGTGGCAACCACCCGATCGGGTTCGCCGGCGCGTTTCAGCTTCCGCGCGACGGGCGCGAGCTGCTCGGCCAGCCAGTCGGAGGTCTCGCGGACCTCCGAGCGCCGCGGCGGGTCCTTCTTGAAGCGGGTCCTCGTCAACCGGCCGGCGCCCAGCGGCACGGAGAACGCCATGTCCGGGTTCTCGTCGCGACCGACCGCCAGTTCGAGCGAGCCGCCGCCGATGTCGAGGCACAGCAGCTTGCCCGCGGACCAGCCGTACCAGCGGCGGACCGCGAGGAACGTGTACCGCGCCTCGTCCTCGCCGGACAGGACCTGAAGATCCACCCCGGTCTCGCCGCGCACCCGGTCGAGCACCTCGGCGGAGTTGCCGGCCTCGCGCACCGCCGAGGTCGCGAAGGCCATCAGGTCCTCGCAACCGGACTTGCGGGCCGACGCCTTCGCGCCGGCCACCGCGCGGACCAGCTGGTCAGCGCCGGCCTTGGTGAGCTGCCCCTTGTCGTCGAGCTGCTCGGCCAGGCGCAGGATCGTCTTCTCGGACGTCATCGGAATGGGGTGGGCACCACGATGCGCGTCCACCACCAGAAGGTGGACGGTGTTGGAACCCACGTCGAGAACGCCCAGGCGCACGCCGGAAACGGTACCTGGTCGTGTCCGTCAGGACTCGAACTTGTAACCGAGACCCCTCACGGTCACCAGGTGCCGCGGTGCCGACGGGTCGGGTTCGATCTTCGACCGCAGCCGCTTGACGTGCACGTCCAGCGTCTTCGTGTCACCGACGTAGTCGGCGCCCCACACGCGGTCGATCAGCTGTCCGCGGGTGAGCACGCGGCCGACGTTGCGCAGCAGGTACTCGAGGAGGTCGAACTCCTTGAGCGGCAGGCTGATGTCCTGACCGCCGACCGTGACGACGTGGCGTTCCACGTCCATCCGCACCGGACCGGCCTCGAGGATCTGCGGCAGCAGGTCCTCGGACTCTCCGCCGCGGCGCAGCACCGCGCGGATGCGGGCGATGAGCTCGCGGGCCGAGTAGGGCTTGGTGACGTAGTCGTCGGCGCCCAGTTCCAGGCCCACGACCTTGTCGATCTCACTGTCGCGCGCGGTCACCATGATCACCGGCACGGCGGAGCGCTGGCGCAGCTGCTTGCAGACGTCGGTGCCGCTCATGCCGGGCAGCATGAGGTCGAGCAGCACGATGTCGGCACCGTTGCGGTCGAACTCCTCCAGCGCCTCCTGACCGGTGGCCGCGAGCGCCGCGGTGAACCCCTCCTTGCGCAGCAGGAAGGCGAGCGGATCGGCGAAGGACTCCTCGTCCTCCACGATGAGCACCCTGGTCACAGCTCTCCTCCAGTGTCACCCGCGCCGGTGGGGACGAGGGTCGGGTTGGGTTCGGTCGCCGCGGCCGGCAGCCGCAGCGTGAAGGTGGACCCCGTTCCCGGCAGGCTCCACAGCTTCACCTCGCCACCGTGGTTGGCGGCGACGTGCTTGACGATCGCGAGCCCGAGACCGGTGCCCCCGGTCGCGCGCGATCGGGCCTTGTCCACGCGGTAGAACCGCTCGAAGACGCGCTGCTGCTGGTCCTCGGCGATGCCGATGCCGCGGTCGGTCACGGCGATCTCGACGTGCCCGTCCACCAACCGGCGGCTCACGCTCACCGGGCTGCCGGGCGGCGAGTACGCGACAGCGTTGTCCAGCAGGTTCGTCAACGCCGTGACCAGCAACGACCGGTCGCCCGGCACGACGAAGCCGCTCGGTTCGTCGGTGGTGATCGAGATGTTGACCGACTCGGCGGCGAGCTTCGAGCGCGACAGCGCCTCGTTGATCACGACGTCGATCTCGGTGTCGGACAGCTCCGGCAGCTTCTCCGCGCCCTGCAGGCGGGACAGCGCGATCAGCTCGGTGACGAGCGTGCCGAGGCGGGTGGCCTCCTGCATGATCTTCGCGCTGAAGCGGCGGACCTCCTCCTGGTCGTCGCTCGCGTCCAGCACGGCCTCCGCGAGCAGCGCCAGCGCGCCGACCGGGGTCTTGAGCTCGTGGCTGACGTTGGCCACGAAGTCGCGGCGCGTCTTCTCCAGCCGCACGGCCTCGGACTCGTCGCTCGCGTCCACGACCGTGAAGCCCTCGGTGAGCAACCGGACCTCGGCGTGCACCGCGGCGGGCTGCCGTCCCTTGGTCCCCTCGGGCGGCGAGAGGTCGACGTAGACGATCTCGTTGCTGTTGCGGACGGCCTCCGCGGCCTTGCGCGCGCGGTCGTCGACGCGGTTGTTGCGAACGACCCCGAGCTCTTCCGCACGGGGGTTGTGCAGCACGACGTCGCCGAAGTGGTTCAGCACCACGATGCCGTCGTGGGAGTCCTGGACGATCCGCTGCATGAGGTCGGCGACCGTGAGGCCTTCCGGCTTGCGGGGGTGCCGCGGAGCGGTGAATCTGCCAATGAGGAAACCGGCGATCACGCCGATGAGCGCGACGCCGATCGACACAGCGAGGTAACCCGTTGTGGTCACGGGCGAATGGTAAGCATCTTTACGGTGTCCTGGCCTAGTACGTGAGCGTGAACCGTGACGCCCGCGACACCTCAGTGGACAGTTGTTCCGCCCCTGGTCAGACCCCGTTCACCCAATCGTGATGCTACAAAAGCACGCGGGGACCTCCCGTACTCTCAGAAAGTACGAAAGGCCCCCGCGTGAGTTGTTAACGACCCTGGTTCGCGACGGCCGCGATGGCGTCTTTCGCCGCGTCGGGGTCGAGGTATTCGCCACCCGGCTTGAGCGGCTTCAGGTCCTCGTCGAGGTCGTAGCGCAGCGGGATGCCGGTCGGGATGTTCAGCCCCGCGATGGCCTCGTCCGAGATGCCGTCGAGGTGCTTCACGAGCGCGCGCAGCGAGTTGCCGTGCGCGGCCACGAGAACGGTCTTGCCGGTGCGCAGGTCGGGCACGATCGCCTCGTCCCAGTACGGCAGCATGCGCGCGACGACGTCCTTGAGGCACTCGGTCAGCGGCAGGTCCGGCCCCAGCTCCGCGTAGCGCGGGTCGGTGTCCTGGCTGAACTCGCTGCCGGGCTCGATCGGCGGCGGCGGGGTGTCGTAGGACCGGCGCCAGAGCATGAACTGCTCCTCGCCGTACGTGTCCAACGTCTGCTTCTTGTTCTTGCCCTGCAACGCGCCGTAGTGCCGCTCGTTGAGACGCCAGTCGCGGCGGACCGGGATCCAGTGCCGGTCGGCGGCGTCGAGCGCCAGGTTGGCGGTCATGATCGCCCGGCGCAGGAGGCTGGTGTGGAGGATCTCCGGCAGCAGCCCGGCCTCTTTGAGCAGCTTGCCGCCGCGGCGCGCCTCCTGCTCGCCCTTCTCCGACAGGGGAACGTCCACCCATCCGGTGAACAGGTTCTCCGCGTTCCACGTGCTCTCGCCGTGGCGGAGCAGCACCAAGGTTCCGACAGACATGGCAGCTAGCCTGCCATGCCGCACCTCCCGCCGTACCCGGGCGGGGCACCGCTATCCACGCCTTGGAACGCGGTGAGGCCCCGGCAGCATCCTGCCGGGGCCTCACTGGAGAAACAGCTCAGGCCTGTTCGCGGGCCCTCAGGTCCTTGCGCAGGATCTTGCCGGAGGCCGACTTCGGGATCGCCTCGATGAACTCCACCACGCGCACCTTCTTGTGCGGCGCCACGTGCGCGGCCACGAACTCCATCACGGCGCCGGCGTCCAGAGACGACCCGGGCTGCAGCACCACGAAGGCCTTCGGGATCTCCTCGCCGTCCGCGTCGCGCACGCCGATGACCGCGGCGTCGGCGATCTCGTCGTGGGTCAGCAGGACGGCTTCGAGCTCGGCCGGCGGGACCTGGTAGCCCTTGTACTTGATCAGTTCCTTGACGCGGTCGACGATCGAGACGATGCCGTCGGCGTCGATGACGGCCACGTCGCCGGTGTGCAGCCAGCCGTCCTCGTCGATGGTGGCGGCGGTGGCCTCCGGGTTGTTCAGGTAGCCCTTCATGATGTTCGGGCCCTTGCACCACAGTTCGCCGCGTTCGCCCACGCCGACGTCGGCACCGGTGGCGGGGTCGACCAGGCGGCATTCGAGGTTGGGGATGATCACGCCGACGGTGCCGATGGAGATGTCCTCACGGCCGTCCGGGATGGCGTGGCTGACCGGCGACATCTCGGTCATGCCGTAGCCCTGCGCGACCTTGCAGCCGATGCGCTTCTTCACCGCGTCGGCGAGGTCCTCGTCCAGCGGGGCGGCGCCGGAGAAGAGCATCTTCATCGCGGACAGGTCGTAGTTGTCGACGATCGGGTGCTTGGCGAGTGCGACGGCGACCGGTGGGGCGATGTAGACGCGGTCGGTCTTGTGCTCGGCGATCACGCGAAGGAACTCGGGCAGCTCGAACTTCGGCAGCGTCACGACGACACCGCCGATGTACAGGCCGTTGTTCATCAGCACCTGCATGCCGTAGATGTGGAAGAACGGCAGCACGGCGAGGATTCGGGTGTGCGGGCCGACGTCGGACAGGATCGGGCCGCACTGCACGAGGTTCGCGACCAGGTTGCGGTGCGTGAGCATCACGCCCTTGGGCAGGGCGGTCGTGCCGGACGAGTACGGCAGCACGGCGAGGTCCTCGGCCGGGTTGATCTCGACCGAAGGCACCTCGAAGTCATTGGCGAGCAGTTCGCTCAACGACGGGTAGCCCTCGGCCTGGTCCAGCACGACGACGTCGGTCACGCCGGCCTTCGCGGCGCCGGGGGCGGCGTTCGGCAGCAGCACGGACACCGTGAACAGCATCTTCGCGCCCGCGTCGTGCAGCTGGTGCGCGACCTCGTCCGGCGTGTAGAGGGCGTTGATGGTGGTGGCGGTGGCGCCCGCGCGGAGGATGCCGTGGAAGACGACGGCGTAGTAGGGCGTGTTGGGGCTGAGGATGCCGACCACGTCGCCCTTGCCGATGCCGCGCGCGGCGAGTGCGGCGGCCAGGCGGTCGATCGCGCCGGCGAGCTGGCCGTACGTGAGCGAGGCGCCGGACATGCCGTCGATCAACGCAACGCGGTCCGCCCGGTCGGCGATGTCGCCGAACAACAGCTGGTGCAGCGACACATCAGGGATCTCGACATCGGGGAACGGACTGCGAAAGACCATGCGGCGACCTCATTCACTCGCTGTACACCCAGCCTGTGGGCTCATCGTGAGCCAGCCCACTGAACAGGTCAAGGACTGCTCGATCGCTACAGATACGTTACTTAGCGCGTCTAAATACACTCGAATGGAGTAATACAAGCACTTGTGAACGCAATGATGTATCTGACAAGTTGATACCGCCTCCGCGAGTCGGCTCCCACGCTTACTCGACGAGCGCGAGGCACCTTTGCGCGGTTCGTCATCCCCCGTCGGATCGCGTGGCCCGCTTGGGATCCGGAGGCTCCCCCCGTCCACGGATCCACTGCAGCGGGGACCTTTGACGCGGGACGGCTCGATGCGACTCCCCCTCTCTCCCGAGCCGTTCCGCGCATCAAAAAGGATCACTCTCGGTAGAAGCTGATCAGGCTGCCTCGTTCGTTCGAGTGACACGCTTCCGGCGACGCAGCACGTAGATCACCGCCGCCGCGGGCAGCGCGAGCACCAGCACGAACGGCAGGAGAGCGCCGAGTGCCACGGTGATCCACCGCAGGAGTGTGAGCATCGCGTGCCACCCGGCGAGGAAAGCACCGCCGAAGCCGGCCTTCTCCGGCTCTGCAGGCGCGATCGGAACGGTGCTGACCTGCACGGTCAGCGTCGCCATCGCGACCTTCCCCTTCAGCGACTCGCTGCGCCGCTGCATGGACTCGAGCTCGCTCTGCCGCTTGGTCAGCTCGCTCTCGACCTGCGCGATCTCGGACGTCGTCCCGGCCCGCTCGAACAGCGCCCGCAACCGGTCCACGCTGGCCTTCTGCGTCGCGATCCGCGCGTCGACGTCGACCAGCTGGTCGGTGACGTCCTCACTGCGCAGCTCGCTCCGCGTGACCTCGCCGACCTGCTTGTCGAGGTTGCCCACGACGTGGTCCAGCTCGGCCGCGGGCACACGCAGGGTCACCGACGCGTAGGTCGACGTCGTGTTCTCCTGCCCGGCGAACCCGCCGACGGCCGCGACGCGGTCCTTGATCTTCCCCACGGCCGCCCGCACGTCGTCGGCACGCAGGTCCACGGTGGCCGTGCGCACCAGCTGACGGTCCGGCTGCTGCACCGGCTGCACGCCCGCCGGCTCCGGCTTCTCCTGCGGCGCCACCTTCTGGTCCGCTGCCTGCGGTGCGGCGGCGTCCATGCTCGCCGTACCCGAACTGTTGTTGCTGCACCCCGCGGAAACCAGGGTCAGCAACACGACTCCCACCCACAGCGCTGGTCTGCCCATGCCCATCGGACGGTTCCGGGCGGACCTGGGGTTGCCGCCTAGTCCGAAACGAGATGTTGGAAGGCCTGCAGGTTCGCGAGCGACTCGCCGCGCGACACCCGCCAGGCCCACTCCCGCCGGATGGCGTCGGCGAACCCGATCTCCAGCAGCGGGTTGAAGTCGCCGTCGGCCGCCTCCAGCACCTGACCGAGCACGCGGTCCAGCTCGTCGGGCGTCACCGCGTGCTTCCCGAGCCGGCCGACCAGGTAGATGTCGCCCTCGGCGTCGATCGTGTAGTGCACGCCGTAGAGCCGGGCGTTGCGGCGCAGCAGGAACCGGTAGACGTCCTCGAACGACTGGTCGGGGCGCCGGCACACGAACGCCTCGACCAGCAGCGCGTGCGTCGTCTCGATCAGCCACACGTTGGTCTGCAGCTTCTTCGTCCCCGGCAACGTCACGAAGAACTTGCCCTCTTCGCGACGGTCGTGCTTCAGCTCGCGCTCGTCCAGAAAGGACTTGATCACGCTGTCCAGGCTCAAATGAAAACCTCCCGGCGGAACACCTCTGCCGCTTCCTGATACCCCGCCAGCAGAGCGTCAGTCGTGCGGTCCCACGAGAAGCGTCGCGCATGCCCCACGGCGTTGCTCGCCAGGTGCTCCCGTTGCGGCAACGCCACCGACCCGATCGCCGCGGCCCACGCGTCCGGCTCGTGCCCGTGCACGAGCACCCCGGACACCCCGTCGTTGACCGCCACCGGCAGCCCGCCGACGGCCGCCGCGACCACCGGCGTCCCGCACGCCTGGGCCTCCAGCGCCACCAGCCCGAACGACTCGTTGTGGCTCGGCACCGCGACCAGGTCGGCGGCCCGGTAGACCTCGGCCAGCGCCGGCCCGGGCTGCGGCGGCAGGAAGCGCACCACGTCGGTGATCCCCAGCTGCGCGGCCAGCTCCTCCAGCGCCTTCGGACGCTCGGTGCCGCTGCCGGACGGCCCGCCGACGATCAGCACGACCAGCCGCGACCGCAGCCCCGGATCGCGCACCAGCATCTCGGCGGCCGCGCGCAGCAGCACGTCCGGAGCCTTCAGCGGCTGGATCCGGCCGACGAACGCCAGCACGATCGCGTCCTGCGGCAGCCCGAACCCGTGCCTGGCCCGCGCGCGGTCGCCGGGCGTGAACCTGTCCAGGTCGACACCGGGCGGCACCACGGCGACCTTGGACGGCTCCGCGTCGTAGAGCTTGATCAGTTCGCCGGCCTCGATGTCGGTGTTGGCCACCAGCCGGTCCGACTCGTTGACCACCTGCTCCTCGCCGATCACCCGCATCCGCGGTTCCGGCGTGTCGCCCTCGGCCAGCGCCAGGTTCTTGACCTTGGCCAGCGTGTGCGCGGTGTACACGAGCGGCACGCCCCACCGTTCCCGCGCGAGCCAGCCGACCTGCCCGGACAGCCAGTAGTGCGAGTGGATGGCGTCGTAGTAGCCGGGCTCGTGCCGTGCCTCCGCGCGCAGGACACCCGCGGTGAACGCGCAGAGCTGGCCGGGCAGCTCCTCCTTGCCCAGGCCCTCGAACGGTCCGGCGGCGACGTGCCGGACGCGCACGCCCGGCGCCAGCTCGGCCACCGGGGGCAGCTCGGACGACGTGGCGCGGGTGAAGATCTCCACCTCGACCCCGCGCTGGGCCATCCGCGTGGCCGTCTGCACGATGTAGACGTTCATCCCGCCCGCGTCACCCGTGCCGGGCTGCTCCAGCGGCGAGGTGTGGACCGACAGCACCGCGACGCGCTTCATCGGACCACCCGCAACAGGTCGGCGGCGAACTGGTCGGGCCGCTCCAGGAAGGGCACGTGCGCGGTGGCGGGGTACAGGCTCAACTCGGCTCCGGGGATCAGGGCGGCGGAGTACTCGGCGGCGGCAGGGGCGACCACCTCGTCTTGAGTTCCGTGCACCACCAGGGTCGGCACGTCGACGGCGGTCAACACGTCAGCGCTGCCCACATCCCTGCGGAACAGCTCACCTCGCACTTTAGGGCTCACCGAGGTCGCGGCGGCTGTGAGTTCGCCGACCGTCCCGGCAGGCAGCGCGGGTGCCATGGCCCGGCAGAACTCGGCCATCACCTCGTCGTCGGTGATGGCACCGGGCAGTGCCTTGCGCATCACAGGTCCGGTCTCGCCACCAGGGCGGCCACGGCCGATCTCGGTGATCGCGCTCACGAACACCAGCGCGTTGATCTTCGCGGTGCCGTGGAAACGCAGGTAGTCGGCGATGACGAGCCCGCCGTAGGACCAGCCGACGACGGTCGCCGGACCGGTGTGATCGAGAACAGCTTCGAGGTCCGCGGCCCATCGGGCGGAATCGCGGTAGTCGCCGAAGTCGTCGGACTCGCCGTGTCCGCGCAGGTCGACGGCGTACGTCCGGTGGCAGGGCAGGTCCCAGACCGCGCCCGTCTGCGCCCAGCCGTGGATCAGCACCACCGGCGGCGCGTCGAGCGGTCCTGCCTCACGAACGGCCAGTCGTCCCCCGCCGGCCGCCGTCACGTGTGTGAGCTGCACACCCGTACGAACGACCTGGTCGGGGGACGAATTCCCGCTGGCCCGGAGGTAACGCGGGGGCCGAGGCCTACTTGGCCGCGGACTTGCTCTTCCACTGCTCCCACGGGATCTGCCAGTCGTACCAGTCGAACTGGGCGGGCAGCGTGGTGATGGAACCGGTCACCTCGACCGGGTCGCCGATCATCGCCGAGTCGTAGTACGCCTTGGCGTCGGCTTCCAGCAGGTTCGCGCAGCCGTGCGAGGTGTTGTTCTTGCCGATGTTGCCGGCGTTGTCGTTGTTCTCGTGGATGAACTCGCCGTGGTTGGAGAACCGGACGGCCCACTTCTTCACGACGTTGGTGTAGCCGTAGCGCGGGTTGTCGAACGACCAGGTGTCGTTCTTCGACATGACCACGAACGTGCCGTTCGGCGTGGTCCGCTCCGCGTCGTTGTCCAGGCCGAACGAGGCCGGGTACGAGGCGACCTGCTGGCCGTCGCGCAGGACCACGAGCTGGTGCGTCGGGTTGTTGATCTGCACGACCTGGTTGCGGCCGATGTTGAACTCGCTGGACACGTCGGCCTTGCCGAACGCGCCGCCACCGTAGTTCACGCCGTAGAGCTTGGCTTCGACCTTGATGTGGGTGTTCGCCGGCCAGTACTTCTCCGGCCGGTAGTGCACTTCCTGGTCGCTCAGCCAGGCCCAGGTGCCGGTGACGTTCGCCGAGTTGGTGACCTTGAGGGCCTTCTCGACGGTCGCCTTGTCCTGGACCGGTGCTTCGAACTTGACCATGATGGGCGCCGCGACGCCGACGGTCTGGTCGTCGCCGGGCCACAGCGTCGCGCGGGTCTGCGACCCCGGCGCGACGGTGGTGAACGAGCCCTTCAGCTCGACCGGCCTGCCGTCCTTGCCGACGACCTTGCCGGCGTAGCTGTACGTCTTGCCGTAGCCCAGCGGCTCGGCCGTGGTCCAGCCCGACTTGTCCTCGGTGATCGTGCCCTTGACGTCCTTGCCTTCGGGCGACTTCAACGAGACGGACTCGATCGTCCCGTCCACGACGGTGACCTGGACCGGGGTCGTGACCTGCACGTCCTTGGTGCCGTCGACCGGCGACAGGGTGACCTTCGCGGATGGCTGCGAAGTGTCCGCCTTGGGCGAGCCTGCCTCGACACTCGAGCAGCCGGTCAGCAGCGTCAGCCCGGCGACCAGCGCGACAAGTGTTCTCTTCACGGTTTCGACCTCCCACCATGGTGGACGTGCAGGACCAGGTGACGGTGCGAGTGATGTCGGTCACACACATACGATCGAGGGTGTGAATCGACCTGTCGCAGTAGTGACCGGAGCCAGTGCGGGCATCGGCGAAGCCACCGCCCGGCGGCTGGCCGCCGAGGGTTTCCACGTCGTGCTCGGCGCACGCCGTCTGGACCGTCTCCACGTTATCGCGAAGGAGATCGACGGGACGGCCATCGCGCTGGACGTCACCGACGAGGCCTCCGTCGCCGCCTTCGCCGAGGGGGTACCCCAGGCCAACGTCCTCGTGAACAACGCGGGCGGTGCGCGCGGGCTTTCCACCGTGGCCGAAGGTGATCCGGACGAGTGGCGCTGGATGTGGGAGGCGAACGTCCTCGGCACGCTGCTGGTGACCAAGGCGTTCATCCCGAAGCTGATCGCGTCCGGCGACGGGCACATCGTGTCCGTGACCTCCGTCGCGGCACGTGACGCGTACGACAACGGCTCCGGCTACACCAGCGCCAAGCACGCGCAGTCGGCGCTGCACCGGACGTTGCGCGGCGAGCTGCTCGGCCAGCCGGTGCGGGTCACCGAGGTCCTGCCGGGCATGGTCGAGACGGACTTCTCGGCCAACCGGTTCGGCGGGGACACCGAGCGCGCCGCCAAGGTCTACGAGGGCCTGACCCCGCTCACCGCCGACGACGTGGCCGACGTGATCGCGTTCGCGGTCACCCGGCCGTCGCACGTGAACCTCGACGAGATCGTGCTCAAGCCGCGGGCTCAGGTCTCCGCGACTCGGGTACACCGGGTGTGAGCAGCTCCACGTCCAGCTGACGCAGGACGGGCTCGATCGGGTTCGCGAACCCGGTCGTGCCCGATCCGGCGACGTACAGGCCCACGACGCGGTTGTCCGCGTCCACCAGGACCGCACCGCTGTCGCCGTGGTCGCCGAAGCGTTCCGACGAGTGCACGCGGATCTGGTCGCGCAACGTCCTGACGCCGATGCCGTCGCCGAAGTCGAGCTTCAGGGTCATGTCCGTCGACGCGACCATGCCGTGCGTCAGGCCCGTGGTCCGGCCGTACTTGCGGATCGACGAGCCGATCGTGGCCGGTGCCGTGCCGGTGAGCGCACCGATGTCGAGGACCTCCGCGCGGAACGGCCGCGCACCCATCTTCAGCCCGGCCGCGCTGACCGCGCCCGCGAGCGCGGCCCGGTCGAGCACCGCGACCTGATCCGCACCGGGCACCCCACCGTCCACTCTGGACGGATGCACGAACGCGTCGCCCACCGCCCACGAGTCGTCGACACAGCCGACGTGGAAAGTGGTGAGCCCCAGCACCTTCCGCGGTTCCTCGCGGGTCACCGCGAACGCGCCGAGCGTGCCGGCGATCACGTACTCGCCCGCTGCCGGGACCTCCGGCGGCACGACCCGGACCGACCGCGCCGGGCCGACGCTGATGCCGCCCTGCAACACCGGATGCCGTTCCGCCACAACGGGATGGTCGTCCGCGGTGCGGGTGATCCTGGCCCGGTGCAGCACGATCGACTCGGCGATCACGTCCGTCGGCACGCCGCGGACCTCCGGCGGGATCTGCCGCGGGTGCTCCGGTCCCTTCGCGCACACGTAGACCACGATCGCGGCCCGGCCCGTCGGGCGTCCGCCGGTGTACTTCTCGCCGATGTCGACGCCGATCACGCCCGGCCTGGACAGGAACTCGTCCTCGACCATGCGCTTGACCGGCCTGATGACCTCGCGCGCGTCGTCGTCGAGGTGGCTCACCGCGACCTCCGTTCCCCACCTACCTCAATGAAACACGCGCGGTAGTGGTTCGTCACATGGAGTCACCCGGACAGACCTACAGCTGAACGCCCACGAAGACCGGTTCCGGGTGCAGTTCCACGCCGAACGCCGCACGGACGCCGTCGCGCACCTCACGCGCCAGGTCGAGCAGGTCCTCGGTGGACGCGCCGCCGCGGTTGGTCAGGGCCAGCGTGTGCTTGCTGGACAGCGACACCCGCCCGCCGGGGCCCTGGTGGCCCCTGCGGAACCCGGCACGTTCGATCAGCCAGGCCGCGGAGAGCTTCTTCTGGCCGGGGCCCGCGGGGTAGGTGGGCACGTCGACGTCCGAGCCGAGGCGTTCGGCGATGCGGATCAGCACGCCCGCGAACGTCGAGTCGTCGATGATCGGGTTGGTGAAGAACGAGCCCGCGCTCCACGTGTCGTGGTCGGCCGGGTCGAGCACCATGCCCTTGCCGCGGCGCAGTTCCAGCACGGCCTTGCGGGCCTCGTCGGCCGGGACGCGATCACCTTGCGCTACACCGAGAACGCGGGCCAGCTCGGCGTAGCGGATCGGTGCGGACATGCCGCCCGCGGTGAGCGAGAACCTCGTCCGCAGCACGACAGCGTTGTCCGTGCCCTTCAGCACGCTGGTGCGGTAGTCCAGGCCGAGCTTCGCCGCGGGCACCTGGTGCACCTTGCCGCTGCGCCGGTCGAGAAGATCCACCGACTGCAGCACCTGGGAGATCTCGACGCCGTACGCGCCGACGTTCTGCACGGGCGTGGCGCCGTTGAGGCCGGGGATGCCGGACAGGCACTCGAGGCCGCCGAGGCCCTGCGCGACCGCCTCGGCGACGACCGCGTCCCACTCCTCGCCCGCCTCGACGGTGAACTGGACGATCCCGCCGCCCAGCGGGTCGAGCCGGAAGCCCTTGGTGGCGACGTGCACCACGGTGCCGTCGAAGCCGCCGTCCGAGATCACGAGGTTCGATCCACCGCCGAGCACGAGGACCTTCTCGTCGTTGGCGGCGTCGGCTGTTCGCACGGCTTCGACCAGCTCAGCGGCGGTCGTGGCGTGGACGAACCGCGCGGCCGGGCCACCGAGTCGGAGCGTGGTGCGCTCGGCCAGAGGTACGGACTGCGTGGTGGTCACAGACGTCAACGGTAGCCTCCGCGACATGGCACGCCGCATCGAGCACCACACCACGTCACCCCATTCGGCGGAGAAGGTCTTCGGCGCGATGGTCGACGAGACCTATCTGCGGGACCGGCTGGCCGCGATCGGCGGCAACGACGCCGAGCTGGTGACGTTCTCCAGCGCAGGTGATCGCACGTCGTACCAGCTCAAGCAGGGTGTGCCCGCCGAGCACCTGCCGTCGATGGCGAAGTCGCTGCTGGGCGGCGACCTCGTGATCCAGCGCGTCGAGAACTGGGCGGCCGGCGCGGGCACGGTCGAGGTGACGATCAACGGCGTGCCTGGCCGGTTGGACGGCGCGTTCACCATCACGGGCAACGGTTCCGGCTCGAAGCTCACCCTCACGGGGGAGGTCAAGGTCAGCATCCCGCTCGTGGGCGGCAAGCTCGAGAAGCTGATCGCCGAGCAGGTCGCGGTGCTGCTGGACAAGGAGAGCGAGTTCACGTCGGAATGGCTCGCAAACCGCGGCTAGCGGCCGGCCGGGCCCGTGCGCTCGGCCTGCCCACGCGCGGCACGACCAACCCGAACCGCCTGCGCCGGGTCGACCGGTGGATGACCGGGACGCTCTCGTCGTTCCTGGCCTCGGTGCCCGACCCGCTCGTGGTCGACCTCGGGTACGGCGCGTCGCCGATCACCACCGTCGAGATGGCCGCGCGGCTGCGTGCCGTGCGGCCGGACGTGCGCGTGCTCGGGCTGGAGATCGACACCGACCGGGTCGAGGCAGGCAAGGCGGTGGCCGACCCGCCGTGGCTCGACTTCCGGCGCGGAGGCTTCGAACTGGCCGGAGCGCGGCCGGTGCTGTTGCGCGCGTTCAACGTGCTGCGGCAGTACACCGAGGAGCAGGCGTTCGAGGCGTGGGACACGATGCTCTCGCGGATGGCTCCCGGCGGGCTGGTCGTCGAGGGCACGTGCGACGAGATCGGCCGCCGGTGCACGTGGGTGACGCTGTCGGCGGACGGGCCGCAGACGTTCACGCTGGCGTGCAAGCCGTCCGGGATCGAGGTGCCGTCGGACCTCGCCGAGCGGCTGCCCAAGGCGTTGATCCACAAGAACGTGCCGGGTGAGCGCGTGCACGCGTTGCTGGCGGAGCTGGACGCGTGCTGGGCCACGGCGGCACCGTTCGCGCCGTTCGGGCCGCGGGCGCGGTGGGTGGAGTCGGCGCGGCTGCTGGCCGAGCGGGGCTGGCCGGTGCTGGACGACCGGCGTCGTTGGCGTCTCGGGGAAATCTCGCTCGAATGGGCGGCCGTGGCGCCCTAGTGTGGATTTGTGGACTTCGTCGCGCAGATCGAGACTCAGGCATCGTTGATGCGTTCGGCCGCCGTCAAGGCGGGTCCGGACGCGGCGGTCCCGTCGTGTCCGGAGTGGACGGTGCTGGACCTGGTGCGGCACCAGGCCGCCGTGCACTCGTGGGCGGGCAAGGCCGTCGTCACCGCCCCCGAAGCGGGCCTGCCCGAGTGGCCGACGCCGCCGCGGGACTTCGACGAGGCGCTCACCTGGTGGGACGACGCGGTGTCGACGCTCGTGGCGAACCTGCGCGAGACCCCGGGCGACCGTCCGGCGTGGACGTTCGACGGCACGAACCGCGCGGGCTGGTGGGCGCGCAGGCAGGCGCACGAGACGGCGATCCACCGCCTGGACGCCGAGCTCGCGACCGGCCACGACGTGCCGACGCTGCTGTTCGACTCCGAGTTCGCCGCCGACGGCGTCGACGAGTTCCTCACCGTGATGGTCCCGCGCCAGCTGCAGAAGGGCCGGGCCATCGAGGTCACCGGCCGGCTGCTGGTGCACGCCGCCGACGCGGGCCGCACGTGGGAGGTCCTGCTGGCCGCCGGTGAGCCGTTGGTGGTCTCCGCCGTGCACGGCTCGGCCGTCGACGCCGACGTCACCCTCGTCGGCACCGCGGACGCCATCTACCGCAAGCTGTGGGGCCGCCCGAGCCACGCGATCGTGACCGGAGACGAGTCCCTGTTGGCGGCGGTGCCCAGGCCGTGAATACTTCTGCGGCGTGCCATCTCCTGAACGTCGCTATGTGATCACCTTCGGCTGCCCCGACCGCACCGGCATCATCGCGAGGATCTCGTCGTTCCTCTCGGACAACGGCGGCTGGATCGTCGAGGCCGCGTACCACACCGACCCGGAGACCGGCTGGTTCTTCACCCGCCAGGAGGTCCGCGCGGACTCGCTGCCGTTCGGCGTGGACGAGCTGCGCGCCCGGTTCGCCGACGTGGCCGCCTCGCTGGGCGCGCAGTCGACGTGGACGGTGACCGACACGGGCTCGCGCAAGCGCGTGGTGATCCTCGTCTCCAAGGAAGGCCACTGCCTCTACGACCTGCTGGCCCGCGTCGCGACCGGTGAGCTCGACGTCGAGGTGTCCGCGGTCGTCGCGAACCACCCGGAGCTCGGCGACATCACGCGCGCACACGGCATCCCGTTCCACCACGTGCCGTTCCCCGCGAACGACCCCGAGGGCAAGCAGGCCGCGTTCGCCCAGCTGCGGCAGCTGGTGGACAAGCACGACCCGCACGCCGTGGTCCTGGCGCGCTTCATGCAGATCCTGCCGCCGGAGCTGTGCGCGGCCTGGGCGGGCCGCACGATCAACATCCACCACAGCTTCCTGCCGTCGTTCATCGGCGCCCGCCCGTACCACCAGGCGCACCGGCGCGGCGTGAAGCTGGTCGGCGCCACGTGCCACTACGTGACGGCCGACCTGGACGCCGGGCCGATCATCGAGCAGGACGTGCTGCGGGTGCACCACGGCGACTCCGTCGCGGACATGGTGCGCAAGGGCCGGGACATCGAGAAGGTCGTGCTGGCGCGCGGACTGCGGTGGCACCTGGAGGACCGGGTGCTGGTGCACGGCAACCAGACGGTGATCTTCTGAGGTCTTACCAGCTTTCCTTGCGGTAGACGGTCTTCTCGCTGAAGTCCTCTTCCGGCTGGGCGGCTTTCGGTTCGGGTGCGGGCGGGGCCGGGACCGACACGTCGGTGTCCAGCTCGTTCGCGTGGCCGCCGACGACCTGGCGGAACTCGCCGAGCACGTTCGTCGCGGCACCTTCGCGAGCGGACCTGGTGAGCGCGAGGATCTTGCCCGCCAGCTCGGCGTTGCCCTCGATCTTCAGGTCGAGCAGCGCACCGTTCGGGGCGACCGTGACGGTGATCGCCTTGTCCTCGGTCGTCACGGTCGTGCCCGCGGACTCGAGGTTGCGCCGGAAGGCCGCCGCGTTGCGCTGGAGCTCGGCCGTCTTGGCCTCGAAGTCGGCGAGCCATTCGTCGGGGGTCATCGAGCTGCTCATTTCTTCTCCGGACGAGGACCGTACTTCGCGGTCAACTCGGCCACTTGCGCCTGGTCGTCGACATCGATCTTGACCGGCCCGTTGTACATGATGATGGACTTGTCTGCGGCAGGACCGTCGGGAATCTTCTCCGAGCGGTACATCGCCGCGCCGATCACCGCAGAGGCGGTGCTCTGCCAATAGTCGCGCTTCACGATCTCGACGAGCTCCTGAACCAGGGCGTCCGACGCGACCTCCGGTTTGAGAGCGGCGTCCAACCCAATTCCCTGTCCCAGGTCGAGGCCGTGGGTGTACTCGTACCTGGCGGCTGCGACACCAGGCACCGCCTGCCAGTCCGCGACGATCTTCTTCCCCAGCTCGTCAACGACCTTGTCGAACGTCGACGATTCCTTCTTCGCTCCGCCACAGCTCGCCAGCAGAAGAACTGCGGCGAGCATGGAAACCGCCCGAAGCAGGCTCATTTCTACTCGCCCTCACGATCGATGCGATAGGTGTGCATCTCGGATGAACTGCCTCCGGTGAACGCGCCAAGACCGTCTTTGTAACGCTGAACCGAAGGGTTCGCCCCCTTGTCGAGTTCACGCGCCGCGCTCGTGTAGTTCTCCGGGATCTGATGGTTCTTCCCGACCGAGTTCCCCTGATTGTCGAAAGTCACCGTCGTCCGGTTCGGCAGGTCAGGATTGTCGGAAGCGTCGAGGTGCGGGACGATGTCGTTCCGGTTCTCCAACGACAGCATCTGGACGTTGTCCGGCACGTCGATCCGGCCGACCGGTGAACCCGCGGTGAGAACGTGCGTCACGTTGTACCCGTGAGCCACGAGGTCACCTGTCGCCTGGGCGGCGACGATGCCTCCCTGGCTGTGACCGACGAGCATGACCGGTGCACCCGTGTCCTGGGCACCCGCTCGGCGCAGTGCCTCCTCGATGCCCTTCTGCAGCACGGTGTTGTTGCCGGCCATCGCATCGACGTTGGTACCAAGATCGTTCGCACCCTTGGTCGTGAACGGTGCGTTCCACTCCTTGGTGCCGGGAACGTCGACCACGTACCCGGTCACCTTGCCGTTGGCATCTCGGATGATCTGGACGTCGAGGTTGGCGGGATCCGGATGGGCTCTGTCCTCCAGGTTCTTCGAGTCGTTGCGCCTGGCCAGGCCGTCGAGCAGGTCTCCCAGGTTCTTCGGCTCGTCCGGGTTCGACGTGCGCGAGTCGGTCACCTTCGCGTCGCTGTCCGGGTAGGTCGCGGCCAGCAGGTCCAGGCTGGTGGCGAGGTCCATCGGGATTCCCAGCGCGCTGAGCATCCCCGGCGTCATGCCGACCAGGTTGTCGACCATGCCGGGGTGGTTGACCAGCCACTTCTCCCAGTCGCCGTCGTAGTTGAGGTACACGTCGGCGGCGATCGAGCCACCGCCGACCACGGCGGCACCGAGCGGGTTGGTCGCGACCGCCAGGCCCGCGAACCAGCGACCGGCGTCCAGGCCCTTCGCGGCCAGTTCGTCGGCCATCTCGTAGGCGATCCGGGTGGCCTTCAGCGCCTCGCCGCGCAACCCGATGCCGGCCGACGTGGCGGTGAGGCCGTTGGGTCCGTCGAGGGCGACGGCCATCGCGGCTTCGAACTTGGCCACGCCGCCGGGGTTGAGCAGGGACGAGGCCAGCACGTCCGGTTCGGCCAGGAACTTGTGGCCGGCCACCGCGGTCTTGAGGGTGTCGCCGGCGACGTCGGCGGTGAGGTCGCCCATCGCGGCGAGGTCGCCGAACTTGGCCTGGACGCCGCCCGCGCCGCCTTCGACCTGGATGTTCGAGATCGTCATGCCAGTGCTCCCGCCACCGCGGGCGCCACCCAGGTGCCCAGGTCCTCACGTCGTGCCGGTTCGAGACGCACCATCCGGCGGCCCGACCCGTCCGGTTCTGGGTCGAGTCCGCTCCAGCCACCGGTGGTGTGCACCCAGTTGACCTGGGACGTCCCGTTGGCCCAGAGGACCAGGCAGCGCAGGGCGCCGTCGGTCTGCTCGGCGACGGCGCGCGCCAGCGACGCCTCCTCGCCCGAGAGGTTCAGCTGCGCCAGCACGGCGGCCGGGGCATCCGGGTCGGCGGCGCGGAACAGCCTGGCCGCGCCCATCTCCTGCAACGCCTCCAACGGCAGCCGGCCGCGCAGGGGCTCCGCGTCCTGCAGGCCGCCGAGTCGCGACTCCAGGCTGGTACCGGCGGGTTCCTCCGGGGGCACCGCGCGGATCAGTTCCTTGCCCAGGTCGACGGACGCGAACATGGACAGCTCGACCGCGCCGTCGCCCAACGCGAAGAGAGAAGCACCCAATGGGCCGTTGACCGCGTGGACGCTGTGCGAGCTCTTGTCACCGATGGACGCGATGGTGTCCAGCAGAACCGTTGGCGCAGCAAGGATCTGCAGGTTGCGTTCCACCGACGGGTGCACCTCGGCCTCGTCGCCGACGCCCGTCACGACGCGCTTCTTGGTGAGACCGGCCTCGGCCGGGCCGATCTGGACGTCCTCGGCGGGCCGCCAGTCCGGTGGCAGGTCGACACCGGTCTTCTCGACCAGGTAAGCGAATTCTCCGGCGGACAGCACGAGCCGGTGCGGTGCCGGGGTCACGCGGGCACGCCCTGACCGCGCATGTACTCGCCGACTTCGAGCCACGCCTTGTCGCCGTGCGGCGGCAGGTTGTCCGGACCCCACTTCCAGCCGGCCCACGGCGGCTGCGGGGGCTGCGGTGCCTGACCGCCGCCGAATCCGAGGGCGTCGGCCACGCCGTTCGCGATGTCCTTGACCGCGTTGTTGAACGCGTCGACGGCCCGGTTGAAGGTGTCGATCGCGCTGGTGAACCACCCGGTGACGGCCTCGGCGATCCGCTTGATCGCGGCGATCATCTCGCGGACCTCCTGGGCGTGCCTGCGCAGTGCCGCCGCGGCCCCGTCCAGGCCTTCCGCCGCCTGGAACAGCTTGCGCCGGTCGGCTTCCACGGTGTCGCGGCAGCGGTCGGCGGCCACCGACTTCCACTGCATCGCCCGCGCGCGGTCGTTCATCTCGGTGCCGCGGGTGCGCACCGACTCGGCGCGCTTCTCGATCTCGCCCGCGATGCGGTCCAGCTCGTCCGGATTGCCGTACACCCCTACCCCCGTTCAGTCGCAGAAGAGCAAACCACGACTGATCAAGAGGATGCACACCGAATCGGGCAAGATGAGCGGAACTGCTCAGCGGCCGGGTTCGAGTTCCCCGGCTTCCGAACGCGGCCCGTACCTGCGCTCCATCTCGACGACGTCACCGAGCGCGAACTTGATCTCGTCACGTGCCACGATCTCGGCCCCGGACGGCGACGTGAACAGGATGCGGAAGTCGACCCGGCGGCCGGTGCCGGTCCAGTAGTCGCGCCGGATGATCTCCACGGCCTCGTCGGCCTTCGCCTTGTCCGGCACGGTCGCCTTCACGCTGAGGTACTGCCGGTGGTCCATACCGGTCGTGTACTTCACTTCGACCGAGGACACGCCGTCGTGCGCCTTCAGGTCCGACTCGATGCGGTCGCCCAGGTCCTCGACGGTGTCGTCGGACGTGCCGCACGCGGTGAGCATCAGCAGCGCCAGCAGCGCGAGCCGCCTCATTTGCTCGGCCGCGTCGGTCGGGGGCCGTAGCTGGCCGAGGGTTCGCCGTCGAACTCGATGCTGCCCTTGGCAATGGGTTTGGCCTGTCCGGGCTTGTCCGCGTACGGCGGGTCGTCGGTGGAGTAGACGAGGTAGCCGGTGCCGACGTCACGCCACGTACCGCGCCAGTAGTCGCGTTTCGCGATGTCCACCAGGTCGCGGACGGTGGACTCGGTGATCTTGTCCGCGTGCACCATGACCTCGACGGTCATGCTCTCGCCGAGGTCGAGGCCGTGCCGGTACTCGAACTGCGCCGCGGCGACCTCCGGCCGTTGCTTCCAGTCGGCCACGATCTGCCTGCCGACGGCGTTCACGTCGGCGTTGAAGTTCTCCAGCACGCTGCATCCCGTCAGCAGCAGGAGGAGAACCGGAAGAAGTCTGAGCACCGCGCACCCCCGCCGTGGATATTGGCAGAAGCGCGCGGTGCCCGCCGGGCGAACGTCAGATCCTGGCGGCGGCCCTGCCCACCGCCTCTACCAGCCACCCGGCGTCCGCGGCCGACATGACGGCCGGAGGCGTGAAGCTCACCGTCCGGCCGCGGAAGTCGGCGAGCACCCGCGCCCGCAGCAGTTCGCCGGTGAAGACGTCGGCCGCACGCTTGTCCGGCAGTTCGACGCCGAGCAGCAGACCGCGTCCGGACGCGTGGGCCTTGCCGGCGACGACGGCGCGCAGTCCGTACAGCAGCTCGTCGCCCAGCAGCTTGGCCCGTTCGACCAGGCCGTCCGTCGCGGTGACGCGCAGGCAGGCGTTGACTGCGGCCGACGCGAGCGGCGACACGGCTTCCGGGCCGCGCCACAACGGCACCTCGACGGCCGCGGACGCCACGACGGCGGCGATCGGGAGCACGCCGCCGGAGAGGCCCTCGCCGACCAGCAGGATGTCCGGGGTGACGCCGTCGAGGTCGCAGCCCCACCACACGCCGAGACGGCCGAGGCCGGTGCGGGTCTCGTCGACGATCATGAGCGCGTCCTGCTCGTGGCACACCTCGGCGATCGCGCGCAGGTAGCCGTCGGGAGGCAAGGACACCCCTCGCACCGGTTCCACCAGCACGCACGCAGGTGGTCCGGAGGCCAGGGTCGCGCGTAACGAGTCGATGCCGCCGTACGGGACCTCGCCCGTGGTCAACACTCGCGGACGGCCATTGGCTTGAGCCAGGGCAACGGCGAACTGGGCGGCTTCGGAGGCCGACGGGAAGACGTGCAGGTGGTCGAGGCCGTTGGGGGTGACCAGGTCGAGCATGAGGCGGTCCAGCAGCGACGGCCGGCGCACCTGGCCGACCACCGCCTGCACCACCGCCGGGTGGGCGTGGCCGAGCAGAGGGACTCCGTAACCACCGCAGTCCAGGTACTCGACGCGGTGGGGATCCACCACTCGGGCGCCACGGGCGGCACATCCGGTCAGCTGTTGGGTAGCCATTGCGGGGAACCTTTCCTGGGCAGCGCGGCCCGCGGCCGCTCGACGGATGACGAGCGGACCTCGGTTCCCACTACTCATTCGGATTCCGCGCCACGTTGGTTCGCCTCCGGCATAGGCTTTCTTTCGTGCGGACCGAAATCACCGACCTGGACCAGCTGCGCGCCGAGCCCGACCTGCGCAAAGCCGTCATCATCGGCCTGGATCTGACGCGCGAGGACGTGCGCGTGCCCCTGGACGGCGCGCTGCTGCTCGGCTGCGCCCTCAGCGAGACCATGCAGCGCAGGGCGGAGGCCGCAGGAGCGCTGATCTTCCCGGTGATCCCCGACGTGCCGTACGACGTGTACCGCTCGTGCCTGTACACGCCTGCCGAGCTGTTCGCCGGTTTCGACCCGGCGAATCCCAAGTCGTACGCGGACACCCCGGACGCGGTGATCTACCGGCACAGCAAGCGGCAGGGTCACCACCCGGACCCGCTGCACGCGCTGGCCGAGCGCCTGCACGACCACTCGATCACCGAGGCCCTCGACGAGACGCTGACGGGCTCACCGGTCGCGGTCATGGGCGGGCACGCGCTGGCCCGCGGCTCCGACGGCTACCGCAACGCGGTCTCGCTGGGCGCGGCGCTGGGCAAGACCGGCTTCACGGTGCTGACCGGCGGCGGACCGGGCGCGATGGAGGCCGTGCCGCTGGGCGTCCGGCTCGGGGAGGTCGATTCGGCAGTTCTCGACGCCCTCGCGCAGGCACCGTCGTTCGGCCACGACGAGGAGTCGATCGGCCGGTGGCTCGCGGCGTTCCCGGAGGTCCCGAGCTTCGCCGAGCCGCGCACGATCGGCATCCCGACCTGGTTCTACGGCCACGAGCCGCCCAACCCGGCCTGCGAGCTGCACGCCAAGTACTTCGCGAACTCGGTCCGCGAGGAGGGCCTGCTGACCGTCGCGACCGGCGGCATCGTCTACACGCCGGGCAAGGCCGGCACGGTCCAGGAGGTCTTCCAGGACTTCACGCAGAACTACTACGGCAGCGTCGGCCCGGCCGCGCCCATGGTGTTCCTGGGCAAGGACTTCTGGACCGACGAGGTGCCGGCCGCGCCGCTCGTGCAGAAGCTGGCGGCGGGCCGGGAGGCCGAGCAGTGGATCCTCGTGACCGACGACATCGACGAGGCGGTCGAGCTACTGGTCAAGTACACGGGCTAGGTCCGGGAGGACCTCCGCGCCCGGCAGCTTCATCAGCACGTCGCCCGGGATGAGGATCTTGCTGCCGCGGATGCCGCTGCCCACGACCAGTTCGGGAGCGGCGGCCACCTCCGGCGACACCAGGATCGGCCAGTCCGCGGGCACGCCGATGGGCGTGATGCCGCCGTACTCCATGCCCGTCAACGCCACGGCCTCGTCCATCGGCGCGAACGACGCCTTGCGCGCGTCGAGCCGCTTGCGGATGACACCGTTCACGTCCGCGCGCATGGTCGCCAACACCATGCAGGCCGCATAACGGATCTCGCCGCCGCGCTTGCCCGCGACGACCACGCAGTTCGCGGAGGCTTCGAGCGGCGAGCCGTAGTGCGCGCAGAACTCGGCGGTGTCGGCCAGCGACGCGTCGATCTCGGCGACGGCGACGCGGTCCGCGCCGTCCAGGGTCTTCAGCGCGGCCTCGACGGGCGCGGGCACCAGGTCGAGGCGCGACAGCACAGGTACGGGTTCCAACGATCCAGCGATGGTCCACACCCACCCCATCCTGCCAGCGCACCCCCTCTGCCTTTTGGCACGCGGGGACCTCCCGTGCGCCAGGAGAGTACGAAAGCTCCCCGCGTACTGCGAAAAGTCGCGTTGACTTTGACGCTGCGTCAACCTTTAGCGTGGTGGTCAGCGCGAGAGGGGAACCGAAATGGCCTGGTCGATCGCCCAGGTGGCCCGGATGTCGAAGGTGACGTCCAGGACGCTGCGGCACTACGACTCGATCGGTCTGCTGTCACCGGCCTGGATCGGTGACAACGGCTACCGCTACTACGAGAAGGAGCAGGTGCACCGCCTGCAGCAGATCCTGCTGCTGCGCGACCTGGGCCTGGGCCTCGACGTGGTGGCGGAGATGTTGAACGGCACGGACCAGCTGACGATCCTGCGCAACCACCACCGGTGGCTGCAGGACGAACGCGAACGGCTGGACCGGCTCACCAACACCGTCGCGCGCACCATCGCCGAGTTGGAAGGAGGGGACGAAGTGAAGATGGAAGAGCTGTTCGACGGCTTCGACGCCGCCAAGCAGAAGGAGTACGAGGCGCAGCTGGTCGACCGCTTCGGCGAGGGCGTCAAGGAGCACCTCGCCGACAGCAAGAAGCGCTGGCAGGGCGCCACGAAGGCCGATGCCGACAGGTTCCTGCAGGAGTGGCAGGACGTCGTCACGCGCGCCACGGAGCTGTTCACCGCGAACACGCCGGTGGACGCGCCCGAGGCGGTTGAGCTGATCGAGCGCCACTACGCGTGGGTGCGCCTCAGCTGGACGCCCAACCGGGAGTCCTACGCGGGCTTGGCCGACCTCTACCTGGAGGGCGAGTTCAAGCCGCAGTTGGACGCCCACGCCGAGGGCACCGCTCAGTGGATGCACGACGCGATGACGCACTACGCGCAGACGCGTCTCTAAGAGCTGATCAGGGGCTGCAGACCCTGATCAGTCCAGACCGAAGGCCTTGAGCGCCTCGCGGTTGAACGCGGGCAGGTCATCCGGGTTGCGCGAGGTGACGAGAGTCCACCCGTTCATGTCGCACACCCGGACCTCCTCGTCGGCCCAGTCACCGCCCGCGTTGCGGATGTCGGTCTGCAGGCTGGGGAACGAGGTCAGCATCTTGCCGCGCACCACGTCGGCCTCGACCAGCAACCACGGCCCGTGGCAGATCGACGCGATCGGCTTCCCCGCCGCCACCAGGTCCTTGACCAGCTGGACGGCGTCGGCGTCCATGCGCAGGAAGTCCGCGTTGGCCACACCACCGGGGATCACGGCACCGTCGAAGTCGTCCGCGGTCGCGTCGGCGTAGGTGAGATCGACCGGGAACGCGTCGGCGGGCGTGAGGTGGTTGAAGCCGCGCACCTCACCGAGCTTCGGCGCGAGCAGGCGCGGTACTCCACCGGCCTTCTCGACGTGCGTCCACGGGTCGGTGAGCTCGATCTGCTCGATGCCCTCCGTGTCGACCAGGAATGCGATCTTCTTCTGCTCAGCCATGCAATTCGGTTACCCGGCGAAGAACTCGACCAACCTGTGCCGGATCTCCGTGCGATGGGTGATCATCGGCGAGGGCGAGTCGACCAGCCACAACGAGCCGTTGGGGAACGCGGCGGCGGTGGCCTTCGCCACGTCCTCGGGGTGCAGTGGATCGCCCACGGCCCCGATGACCAGCACCGGGATCGACACGGCGGCCAACACCGAGGCGTCCTCCACCGCGACCTGACCGGGCAGCTGCTCGGCGGCCGCCTGCAACCGTCCCAGCGCCGCCCGGCGCTCGGCCACGTAGGCGGGCGGGCCGACGGTCAGTTCGGAGAGCTGCCGCAGAGTGAACGCCGGCCGCGGCTCGTCCAGCACCGCGGGCAGCAGCAACGCCACGCGGCGAAACCGTGCGGGGGAAAGCGAGAGCAGCCGGACCAGCGCCCCGGCGCCCAACGAGACACCAACGGCCTGATCAGCGGAAACGGTGTCGAGATCGGCGGCGATCCGGCCGTAGTCCCAGTAGCCGGGCGGTGCGTCCGGCGCGTCTCCGTGCGACGGCAGCGTCACGACGACGCGCGTCCCGGGCAGTCCGGAGGCCGGGATGCGCGCCTCACCGGCCGTGGCGCCGAGCCCGTGGGCGACCAGCGTCACCGGCGAGCCGGAACCGTAGGAGGACGTGATCACCAGCGGGGGCCGCGCTGCACCTCGATCAGCTTCGGGCGCACGTCCACCATGTACACGAGCACCGCGACGAGACCGGCCAGCCAGAAGATCGACCCGAAACCGCCGGGCGAGAACAGCAGCATCGCCGCCGCTCCACCACCGGTGATGCCTAGCCAGGCGGGCTTCGTCATTCTCTCGGCCGCGGTGTAGGCGTCGACGCGCTGGGCGAGCGCGTGGAAGAACGCGAACAGCCCGAGGATCGTGAACCCGAGATCGGCGAAGAAGTACACGATCCCGTCGAGGTTCCAGAAGCTGAAGACCGGCACGTAGAACACCACGGGCCCAGACTACGTGCACGAACCCGAAGAGGGGAGCCGCCCCGGCGGGCTCGCTCCCCCACGAGGTGCCAGCGACTCGACCACCGGTACGCGAACGGGGAGCACACCGGCCGGTGTGCTCCCCGTGTCGAGTGACTTCTCAGCGACTCACTTGGTGGTGTTCGTCGTGGTCGTCGTCTTCTTCGCCGCGGTGGTGGTGCGGGCGGTCGTCGCCGGCTTGCGCGGCGCGGTGCGGTTCGCGGCCTTGCGGGTGGTGCTGCGGACCTCGTGCGCGGCCTCGCCACCGACCTCGACGACCTCCTCGGCCAGCTTCTCGGCGGCCTCTTCGACCTCGTTGGCGACCTTCTCGCCGACCGAACGGGTGCGGCGGGTCACCTTGCCGAGCACGTCGTCGGCGAGCTCGCGGGCGTCGGCGGCGGCGGACTCGGCGCGCTTCTGGGCGGCCTCGACGGCCTGCTCGACCTGCTCCACGGCCTGCTTGACCTGCGGCTGGGCCTTGATCTGCTCCAGCGTCTGCTCGCCCTGCTCGGCGAGGTAGGTGTACAGGTTCACCGCGGAGGCGGTGTAGGCGTCGACCAGCTTCTTGAGCTCGGCCGGCTGCAGCTTCTCGCGCAGGTCCTTGAGCTCGGCCGGGATGTCGGAAGCCTGGGTGCGGGCCTCCTCGGCACGCTCCTTGGCCTTGTTCAGGGCCTCGACCACGGCCTTGGCGGCGAGGTCACCGGCGCCGAGGGCGGCGAGAAGGGCCTGACGCGCGGCGTGCGCGCCCTGCTCGGCGGCCTTGCGGACGTCGTCCTGGGTGAGCTTCGGCATGGAGATCACTCCTCCTTGTTCTTGGCGGCGTTCTCCCGCCTGAAAGATTCGTAGACGTCGAGCAGCACCTGCTTCTGCCGCTCGGTCAGATCGGTCGCGGCGACGATGGCGTCCGCCAACGCACCGCCTTCGCGCTGCTGGAGGATCCCGGCCTCGACGTAGAGCACCTCGGCCGAGATGCGCAGGCCCTTGGCGATCTGCTGAAGGATCTCCGCGGACGGCTTGCGCAGTCCTCGCTCGATCTGGCTGAGGTATGGGTTGGAGACACCCGCTTGCTTCGCCAACTCCCGCAAGGAGATCTTGGCGCTGTTGCGCTGTTCGCGGATGTACTCACCGATGTTGCGGCCGAGGTCCGCGACTGCTTTGTCGATGGACTTGTCCACTGTTCCCGCTCCCGTTCCTCGTGCCACCAACTACGTTAGCGACGAGTGCTAACTCTTGCAAGCACCCTGCTAGCAATCGCTGCGTGTGCTCCGCCACAGGGATACCGTTGTGGGTGACATGGACGACGCCGGGGCCCTGCGCGCCGAGCTGGCGGACCACCTGCTCGGCGACGGTGTGCTGCACGATTCCAAGTGGCTCAAGGCTTTCCGGGACGTGCCGCGGCACGGGTTCCTGCCGCGCTTCTACCGCCAGCTGCAGGGCGGTGACTGGGAACAGGTCACCGACGAGCACCCCGACTGGCTGAAACTCGTCTACTCCGACCGTGTCTGGGTTACCCAGTTCGACGGCGACGACACGGTGATCGGTGGCACACCGACCTGTTCGTCGAGCATGCCCACGATCATGGCGATCATGCTGGAGGCCCTGGACGTCCACAACGGACAGACGGTGCTGGAGGTGGGCACCGGCACGGGTTACAACGCGGCGCTGCTGTGCCACGCCGTGGGCGCGGACAACACGACCACGATCGACGTCGACCCGAACATCTCCCGGCGAGCGCGGGAACGCCTGCACCGCAACGGCTTCTTCCCGACGTGCGTCACGGGTGACGGCGCGCTCGGCCATGCGGAGCGCGCGCCGTACGACCGCTTGCTGGCCACCTGCTCCGTCGCGACCATCCCACCCGCCTGGCTGGCGCAGGTGCGGCCCGGCGGCCTGATCGTCACGACGTTGCACCGCCCCATCGGCGCCGGGCTCGTCCGGATCGTGTCGAACGGCGACGGCACCGGCGAAGGTCAGGTGCTCGTGGAGGACGGGCGCTTCATGCCGTTGCGCGCGCACGCCAACCCACCCGCGCTCGCCGGCTCCGGCTCGTTCGACCGCCGCGCCACCACGTTGCCGTTGAACACCGTCGTCGACCCGGCGAGCCCGTTCGAGTTCTTCGCCGGCATCGCGCTGCCGGGTGTCGTGGCCGGCCACAACTGGCTGGCGCATCCGGACGGTTCGTGGGTGCACCACCACGGCTCGCACGTCGACCAGGGTGGTCCCCGGCACCTGTGGGATCTCGCCGAACAGGCCGTAGTGGAGTGGCACGAGCTGGGCAAACCCCGCAGGCAGCAGTTCGGGATCGCGGTGGCGCCGGACGGCCAGTTCCTGACGCTGGGCGACCTGATGTGGCGGCTGTGATCAAGAATCAACGTCACGACACGGGTCAGAAGAATCGACCCCGGGCGGATGCGGTGCGTCATGATGCGACGCATGTCCCGATTCCGCCAGCAGGCACTGCTGGCCGGTTGCGTGCTGACCGCGTTGCTCGCCGCGGCCGGTCTGTTCGTGACCGACCACGGCATCGACCCGCACGTGTGGCTGATCGTCCTCGCGCTGGCGTTCCTGGGCTTCCTCGCTCTGCTCGACCCGTGGGTCCGCCGCAGGCACAACGCCGAGCTGAGCACCGACGAGCACCTCGACGCCGCGTGCCGGGCGCTCGCGATCGGCCTGCAGGCGCAGTGGAACGAGGAGGTGCGCTCGCGCGGCCTCACCGACCCGGACGTGCTCGACCTGCACTGGACCGCGCCCGAGCTGGACGTGAGCGACGAGCCGGACGCGCCGCCCGGACGCAGCGACGCGGTCGTGGGCGCGTTCGAACGGCAGATCAACCGCAGGATGGTCCTGCTCGGCGAGGCCGGCACCGGCAAGACGACCGTCGCGATGCTGCTGACGTGCGGACTGCTGGACCGCTACGACGGCGGCATGGTCCCGGTCCTGTTGCCGTTGTCGACGTGGAACCCGGCGGTCGAGGACATCCGCACGTGGCTCACGCGCAGGCTGTACGAGGACCACCCGGCGTTGCGCAACACCGAGTTGTACGGCAGCTATGCGGGTGATCTGCTGGTCGAGCAGCACAAGGTGCTGCCCGTCCTGGACGGCCTGGACGACATCCCCGGCCACCAACGCGCCGATGCCCTCGCACGGATCGCGAAGGCGTTCCCGGCGAGCCGGCCGATGGTGCTCACCTGCCGCACGGCCGAGTACGAGCAGGCGGTGCACCTCGCGGGCCCGTTGCCCGGCGCGGACGTCGTCGAGATGGCGCCGCTGGACCTGGAGGAGGTCGCCGCCTACCTGCGGGCCAGCGCGGACAGCGTGGGCGCGGCCAGGTGGGAGCCGGTGTTCATCCAGCTGCGCGAGGAACCGGACGGCAGGCTCGCCGACGCGCTGTCCACGCCGCTCACGATGTGGCTGGCCAGCATGGTCTACGCCGACGGCGAGGCCGAGCCGACCGAACTGCTCGACCGCGGCCGGTTCCCGGACGCGCGGGCGATCTCCGACCACCTCTGCGACCAGCTGGTCTCACGGGCGTTCGGCAACCGGGCGTTCGCGCACCACGCCAGGGCCTCGCAGGTCTGGCCGCGCGACCGGGCCCGGCGCTGGCTCGCGTTCCTGGCCCACGAGATGCGCGACCGGGACATCCGCGAGCTGGCCTGGTGGGAGCTGCGCCGGTCGGTCGGCAACACGTGGCTCGCGGTGCTCGGCGCGCTGGTGCTGGGTGCGATCGGCGGGTTCGGCGTGGCCTGGCTGATGGCGTACTCGATCACGCCGTCGCTCGCCCCGATCACCGGACTGGTCGCGGGCATCGGCGTCGGCGCGGCCGCGCTCACCGCGTCGCAGGAGCGCAAAGCCAAGCCGCGGCTGGGGATCTGGCGCAGTCTGCTGCTCGTGCCCGGTGTGCTCGGGCTCGCCGCCGGACTGGTCTTCGGCGCGCTCTACGGACTGGCCGCCGGTCTCGTGGTCGGGCTCGGGCTCGCCGTGGCGGTCGCGCTGCGGTTCGCGTTGTCGAGCTCCGCGGAGCTCTCGCAAGCCTCCAGTCCTCAGTGGACGATGGCGCGCGACCGGATCGCGGTGTGGACCGGGTCCCTCACGCTGGCCGTGGTCTTCGGTTCGGCGGCGGCACTGGTGTTCGGTCCCGGCCAGTCCGGCATGGTCGGGCTCGGCCTCGCGTCCGGGCTGATGCTCGGGTTCGCGCTGGCCGTGCTGCACCTGCGCTGGTGGTGGTTCACCGTCGCGCGGATCTGGCTCGCGCTGCGCGGGAAGCTGCCGTGGGAGTTGATGGTCTTCCTGGAGGACGCGCGCAAGCTGGGCGTGCTCTGCCGGGCGGGGGCCTGCTACCAGTTCCGGCACGGGCTGGTGCAGGACCGCCTGGCAGAGCACCAGGTGACTACTCGGTCCGCAACCCAAGTGCTCCGGTCGCCCTTCTCAGCGAAGGCAACGTCAGAGCAGTGACCGCGAGCACCAGCGCCATCGAGGCGGCGGTGACGAGCCCGATGCCCTGCCAGTCGAACGCGGCCTCGGCACCGGACACCTTGATCGACAGGATGCCCAGCCCGATGCCGGTCGCCACGGACACCGCGGTGGACAGCACGAGCGGCACGCCGTTCTGCCACAGCAGCGACCGGGCGAGCGTGCCGCGCGGCACCCCGCTCGCCGCCAGCACAGCGAGCGGCCGGCGGCGTTCCCTGACCTGTTCCAGCGCCATGACCAGCATGGACGCTCCGGCCAGCAGCAACGTCAGCGTCGCGCCCGCGTAGAGGGCCTGGCGGACCAGGCCGAAGACCCTCTCGACCTGCGGCAGCTGGCCCTCGCCCTGGTAGAGCGTCCAGACCCGCCACGAGTAGGCGGCGATGGCGTTGCGGGCGTGCTCGGCCGCGTCCGGCACCGCCGGGTCCAGCACCGCCTGGTACTCGTGCTGGCCGAACGTTTCGAGGTCGAGACCGGCCGCCGCGGCCGGGGTGAGGTAGAGGCCGTCCTGCGAGCCCGGCACCTGGTCGAGCACCGCCGGCACGGTCCACTGCTTCCGTCCCTCGTCCGACGCGTTCGGCGAGCCGAACCGCAGCACCGCACCGGGTTCCGGCGCCTGGCCGCCGCCGCCGACGTCCCGCACGACGTAGGCCTTGCCGTCCACGCAGCCGGGCGCGCTCACCAGGGAGTTCAGGGCCGCGCACGTGCCGACCGAGACCTGCACGTAGCTGCGTGGCGTCAGCGTGGCGGTCGCGGTGATCAGATCGTGCACCGACCGCACGCCCTTGCCCTTCGCCAGCGCCTCCGCCATCCCCGCGGCGTCGGAGGGCTCGCTGACCGAGACGGACAGCACGGACCTGTCGAGCTTCCGGCTCTCCTTGGCCACGACCTCGTGCTCGACCCCGGCGAGGATCATCTGCAGCGTCACGGTGCCGGCGAGCGCCACCGCCACGCCACCGACGACCCGCGCGGCCGTGCCGCTGTCGAGCTGAAGCCTGCGCACTGCGAGCTGCAACGCGGGCGAGCCGCCCCTGAGCCGGAACACGACCCGTTCCACCAGCCACGGCAGCAGCACCGGGATGCCGAACATCAGGAACACCACGCCGAGCACGACGGGCCACTGGTTCGGCCGTTCCGTGTCGCTGGTCTTGCCGAACTGGCTCACCAGCAGCGCGATCCCGGCCACGGCGGGCACCAGGCGCCACCACAACCTGCGCCGCACCGGCTTCTGCTGCCGCACGACGCCCAACGGTTCGATGACCGTCCTGCGCATCGCGAAGAGCGACGTGGCAACGGCCAGCACCGGCACGACGGCCACCACGGCCAGGCTCAGCCCGAGCGACGGCGTGAGGTCGCTGGGGAACACCGAGAGCTGCGCGAGGCTGATCCCGCTGACGAACGGCCGGATCGCGAAGAACAGGCCGAACCCGGCCACGAGCCCGACCAGCGCGCCGATCAGCGCCTCGCCCGCCGCGATCATCCGCACCCGGCTCGCACTTGCGCCCACCAGCCGCAACGCGGCCAGCCTGCGGTCGCGCTGAGCCGCCGCGAGCCGCGCGGAGACACCGACGAACACCAGCACCGGGAACAGCAGCACGATCCCCCCGACCAGGGTGAGCAGCCACAGGATCGGGGCGAGGCCACCGTTGCCGTAGCCGGCACCCCACCTGCTCACCCGGATGCCCTCGCTCGGCGGGATCTTGTCGTCTCCCGCGTAGAAGTGCAGGTCGAGGGGGCTGATGAGGCCGGGTTCACCGATCGTGCCGATCACCTTCTGCGGGAACCGGGGCCGCAGCAGTTCACCTTCCGGGCTCGCGAGCAGCTCGGCGAGCTTCGGTGACAGCACGATCTCGCCGTCGCCCGGCAGCCGGTCCAGGCCGGGCGGGACGGCCGCGCCGGCGCCGAGCACGCGGACGTAGTAGCCGGTGATGAAGTCGTTGCGGAACGGCTTCGAGCCGTTCTCGGCGACCAACGGCGCCGATGCCGACCGTTCGTGCGTGTTCGGCTGACGGGCGTCCTCACGCAGGTCGCGCGCACCGATCGCGGCCGGGATGGACGCGGCGAGGATCAGCACGGCGACCGACATGCCGATGCCGAGACCTTGGAGTGCGAGCCTCACCCAGGACTTCCGGCTGCCCCCGACGGCCAGCCGGACGCCCAGGGCGAGGTCGCTGAACACCCGGTTCACCGGGCGAACTCCACGTCACGCGAACGACCGTCGCGCACCACGACCTCGCGGTCGGAGTAGGCGGCGACACGGGGTTCGTGCGTGACGAGCACGACCGCGGCGCCCGTTTCGCGAGCGGCGGTCGTGAGCAGGTGCATGACGCGTTCGCCGTTGAGCGAGTCGAGCGCGCCGGTCGGTTCGTCCGCGAAGATCACCTTCGGTCCGGTGACCAGGGCACGGGCGACCGCGACGCGCTGGCCCTGCCCGCCGGAGGTCTCGCCGGGCCGCTGGTCGGCGACGTCGTCGACCTCCAGCCGGGCCAGCCAGTCGTGCGAAGCGCGTTCGGCGTCCTTGCGCTTCATGCCGCTCAACCGCAGCGGCAGGGCGACGTTCTCCAGGCAGGTCAGCTCCGGCACGAGCTGGCCGAACTGGAAGACGAACCCGAACTCGGTGCGCCGCAGTTCGCTGCGGGCGCCGTCGCTCATGGCCGTCAGATCCTGGTCGCGGTAGTGCACCGTGCCCTTGTCCGGCGGCAGGATCCCCGCGAGGCAGTGCAGCAGCGTCGACTTGCCGGACCCCGACGGCCCCATCACCGCGACGACCTCGCCCTCGCGGATCGTGATGCCCGCGCCGTCGAGCGCGTGGGTCTTGCCGAACGACTTGTAGAGGCCCTCTGCCGTGAGCAGGCTCATCGCGTGACCTCCGCGGCCAGCTGGTCGACCCGCGCGGCGGTCAGTTCGAGCCACCGCAGGTCGGCTTCGAGGTGGAACAGGGCGAAGTCGCAGATGAGCTGGTCGGCGAGGTCGCCGTCGGCCTTGCGCCTGGTCAGCTCGCGCATCGTGGTGAGGTGCGCCGCGCGTTGGGTGTCGAGCACGTCCACGGCGCTGCGGCCCGACAGCAGGGCCAGCACCACCTTCGCGTAGAGCGTGTTCTGCAGGTACGGCTCGGGCTTCTCCGGAGTGCTGAGCCAGCGTTCCACATCAGTCACCCCGGCGTCCGTGATCGCGTACCGCTTGCGCTCGGGACCGTCGCCCGCCTCGACCCCCGCCTCGGTGACCAGACCGTTCTTCAGCAGCCTCGACAACGTCGAGTACACCTGCCCGTAGTGCAACGGTCGTTCCTGCCCGAAGCGCTCGTCGTAAGCGCGTTTGAGGTCGTATCCGTGTCTTGGACCGCCTTCAAGCAGGCCCAACAGTGCGTGTCCGATCGACATGAGAGGCACTATACACACGATGTATACACCCGGTGTATTCATCGGATGCCCTGACGGGCAACCGCCGTGGCGCCTACAGTGGTGGGGTGACTGGTCTGACTGTCGGCTGGGATCACGACGTCGAGCTGCTGCTCGACTTCCTGAACACTCGACACGTACTGGACAGTGAAGCCTCCTGGCGCGCGTGGGTGACCGAGCGCGGCCTCGGGCGGAGCGGGGAAATCGCACAGGCGCGCGCCGCGCGAGCGGCACTGCGGTCGTCGATCGAGGGGTCGTCAGGCCCCCAGACCGCGGCGGGGGTCGTTCACGTCGAACTGACCGACGGCGTGCCGGTGTTGTCCAGCTCGGATGCTTTGGGTGCCGTGCTCGCGGCGTCCGCCCGCCTCGCGGTGCTGGGGTCCTGGGAGCGCTTCAAGATCTGTCCCGCTGACGACTGCCTGCGTGCGTTCTTCGACCGCTCGCGCAACCGCTCGCGCACCTGGTGCTCGATGCAGGTGTGCGGCAACCGCGAGAAGGCGCGCACGTTCCGAAAACGAACGCGGGCCCAGAACACTTCCCAGAAACTGCCTCAGAACAGCGCGTTGGCCACGGTGTAGATCACCAGGCCGGCGAGCGCGCCGACCACGGTGCCGTTGATCCGGATGAACTGCAGGTCCCTGCCGACCTGCAGCTCGATCTTGCGCGAGGTCTCCTCCGCGTCCCAGCGCTCGACCGTGTCCGTGATCAGCGTGGTGATCTCCGCGCGGTAGTTGCTCACGACGTACCCGGCGGCCTGCTCCAGCCAGCCGTCGACCTTGGCGCGCAGTTCGGGGTCCTCGGTGAGGTTCGTGCCGAGCGTGATCAACCCCCGGGTGACGCGCCTGCGCAGCTCGCTGGACGGGTCCTCGGCGGCGTCGATGAGCATCTTCTTCGCCGTGCCCCACGCACTGCTGATGAGCTTCTGCACGTCCGGGTGGCCGATCACCTGCTGCTTGACCTGCTCGGCCCGCTGCATGGTGGCCGGGTCGTCCTGCATGTCCGTGGAGAACTCCAGCAGGAACTGGTCCACGGCGAGCCGCATCGGGTGGTTGACGTCGGTCTTGACCGCCCACGCGAAGTTGACCAGCTCGGTGTAGACCTTGTCGCCGAGCATCGCGTCGACGAACTTCGGCGACCACGTGGGCGCGCGGTCCGTGACGATCAGGCTGACCTTGTCGTAGTTGTCCCGCACCCACTCGTAGGCACGGTCGCACATGAGGTCGACGAGCTTGTGGTGCGCGCCGTCGGTCAGCACCTGGTTGAGCAGCTTGCCCAGCGGCGGACCCCAGGGCTTCTCCGTCACCCGCTTGACGATCGCGTGCTCCAGGACGGCCTGGACCTCCTCGTCCCTGAGCACGGTGATCGCGCCCTTGATGACGTTCGCGAGCTCGTTGGTGATGCGTTCGGCGTTCTCCGGCTGCCTGACCCACGCGCCGGCGCGTTCCGCGATGCCCGCCCGCCGCAGCTTGTCCTGGACCACCTCGGGGCTCAGGAAGTTGACGCCGACGAAGTCGCCGAGCGTCTTGCCGAACATGTTCTTGCGGGTGGGGATGATCGCGGTGTGCGGGATGGGGAGGCCGAGCGGGCGCCGGAACAGGGCGGTGACGGCGAACCAGTCCGCGAGCGCGCCGACCATGCCGGCCTCGGCGGCGGCCCGCACGTAGCCGACCCACGCGCCCTCGAACGCGTGCGTGCCGAAGAAGATGACCGTCGCGGCTATCAGGAAGCTGGACGCGACGAGCTTCATTCGGCGCAGGTCTGTGCGCTTCTGCTGGTCAGCGGCGGTCAGTTGCTCCACACAGCCATTGTCCGTGAAGATCCTGCCTTGTGCGGGTACCAGCGCTAGTCCCCCGGTTGCAGCCGTTCACGTCGACCATCTTCGCGGAGATGACGGCGCTGGCCGTGCAGCACGACGCCGTCAACCTCGGTCAGGGCTTCCCCGACACCGACGGACCCGAGTCGATGTTGGAAGCGGCCCGTTCGGCGATCTCCGCCGGCGTGAACCAGTACCCGCCGGGTCCCGGCATGCCGGTGCTGCGCGCCGCCGTCGCCGCACACCGCTCGCGCTATGGGCTCTCGTACGACCCGGACTCCGAGGTCCTGGTGACCGTCGGCGCCACCGAGGCGATCGCGGCCTCGCTGCTGGCGCTGGTCGAGCCGGGTGACGAAGTGATCCTGATCGAGCCCTACTACGACTCCTACGCCGCTTCCGTGGCCATGGCCGGGGCGACGCGGGTGACGGTCGGTCTGCGCGAGGACGAGTCCGGGCGGCTGGCGCTGGACGTGGACGCGCTGCGGGCCGCGGTGACGCCGCGGACCCGTGCGGTGCTGGTCAACTCGCCGCACAACCCGACCGGGACCGTGTTCCGCTTGGAGGAGCTCCAAGCCATCGCGGCGCTGTGCGTCGAGCACGACCTGTTGGCGATCACCGACGAGGTGTACGAGCACCTGGTGTTCGACGGGCTCACGCACATTCCGCTGGCCTCGCTGCCGGGGATGGCGGCACGCACGTTGTCGATCTCGGGTGCGGGCAAGACGTTCAACTGCACCGGCTGGAAGATCGGCTGGGCGTGCGGGCCCGCCGAGCTGGTGTCGGCCGTGCGCGCGGCCAAGCAGTTCATGACCTTCGTGGGCGGGGCGCCGTTCCAGCCCGCCGTCGCGCACGCGCTGACCGCCGAGCTGGACTGGGTCACCTCGTTGCGCGACTCGTTGGCCTCGAAGCGCGCGCGTCTGGCCGAGGGGCTGCGCGCGGCCGGGTTCGAGGTGCGGTCGTCGGAGGGCACGTACTTCATCTGCGCCGACGTCCGGCCTCTCGGGTACACCGACGGCCTGGCGTTGTGCCGCGAGCTGCCGGCCAAGATCGGGGTCGCGGCGGTGCCGGTCCAGGTGTTCACGGACCACCCCGCCGACTGGCAGCACCTGATCCGCTTCGCGTTCTGCAAGCAGGACGCGGTGATCGACGAGGCCGTGGAGCGGCTCCACAAGCTGTAGTTGTCCACAGGTGTGGATGAGATTCTCCACACCTGTGGACAACCCACTTTCGGGTGAGGCGTGGAGCCTCGGCGCGCGGGTTCGACTCCAAATGGCATGGACTCGAACACTGAGGTTCTGCTCGCCGCCCGCGCCGGGCTGTCCGGCTGGGACGCCCTGGTCGAACGCTACTCCCGGCTGGTCTGGTCGGTGCCCAGATCGTTCCGCCTGAGCCACGCCGACGCGGCCGACGTCTACCAGTGCACCTGGCTCTGCCTGGCCGAACACCTGACACGCATCCGCCAACCGGAAGCACTAGGCGGGTGGCTGGTCCGTACCGCCACACGTCAGTCGATCGCCGTGCTGCGCACCCGCGGCCGGGAGGTCTCGCTCGACCGGTGGGAGCCGGTCTCGGTGGTTCCCCAGCCCGACGAGGTCGTCGTGACCAACGACCGGCAGCGGCGCCTGTGGACCGCGCTCATGACCTTGAACGAGCGGTGCCAGCGGCTGCTGTGGATCGCTGCCCACAGCCCGGAGCTGAGTTGTGCACAGGTTGCCGACGCCCTGGGGATGAACGTGTCGAGCGTGGGCCGGACCCGCGGCCGGTGCCTGGCGGCCCTGCGCCGGAAGCTGGAGGACCTGCGATGAGGGACTCGTTGCTCGACGAGATCGCCGATCTGTTCCGCGCGGACGTGCCGCCGCCCGTTCTCGCGCCGCGCCCGACCGGCCTGGAGCCGATGGAGGCCGTCGAAGAGCCCGTCCGGGGCCCGTCCCGGCAGCTCGTGTTCCACGCCGGGGCCGGCCGGATGTACCTGCAGCTCGACGGCACGCGCCTCATCGGTTTGCTGGACGACAAGGGCGTGTCCGTCGAGGTCCGCTCTCCCGACTCCAGCCTGGCACTCCGCCCCGACGCCGAGGGCTGGTTCCGTGCCGACGTCACGCCCGGCCCGTTGTGCGTGACCGTGCCCGAGCTCGGGCTGACGACGGGGTGGTTCGTCGCATGAGCGCCAGCGCCGATCCACGGGCCACGATCGCGGCGACCGAGGTCCGCGGCACGAAAGCCCAGCGTGCCGATGCCCTGCACGACCTGAGCGTCGCCCATGCGGAACTGGGGCACCTCGACGCCGCCGCGCGGTTCGCCCGGCGCGGCCTGCGCCTCACCGGTGAGGCGCGGTTCCACCTCACGCTGGCGTGGGTCGACCTGGACCGGGGACGCCGCGGGCAGAGCCTTCGGCACCTCGACCTCGCCACCCCGCAGCTGCGCGGACGGGAGCTGGCGCGAGCGCGGTGCCTGCGCGGGCTGCACCTCTGCACCGAACCGCGGTTGGCGATCGCCGAACTGACCGCGGTCATCAGGGACCTGCGCCGCTACGGCGACGACCGCTGGCTCGCCAACGCGCTGGTCGGGCGCGGGATCGCCCGGTGCAACGCCACGAAGCTGGCCGCGGCCGAGGCGGACTTCGCTGCCGCGCAGGCGTTGCTGCAGGCCATCGGTGAACCGGTGCGAGCCGCGATGTGCCTGCACAACAGGGGCTTCGTCGCGATGCTCGCCGGTGATCTGCCGCTCGCCCTGCGGCGGTACGAGGACGCGGCGAAGGCGGGTCTCGACTCGACGAGCCGGCCGGAGGCCCTCGTCGACAGGGCCGAGGCGTTGCTCGCGGCCGGGCTCACCGCGGAGGCGCGGCGGGTTCTGCTGCCCGCCCTGGAGTTGCTGCGCCGGTGCAAGCGGCACGTACCGGAGCTGGCCGTGCTGAGCGCGCGTTGTGCCCTCCGCGACGGAGATCCGGTGCCCGCGCTGAAGCACGGCGGCACGGACGTCGAGTTCATGCTCGCCGCCGGGAAGCTCGACGCCGTTGCGGCACATCGGTTCCGCGGGCCGGCGCAGACGCGGGCGCTCGGGTGGCTCGCGCAGGCGCGGCGGTCGGATCGGCGGGGTGCGCTCGCGGCCTGCCGGGCCGGGCTGAGGGTGCTCGACGAGCACCACGGCGACTGGCCGCGCCGCGAGCTCACCGGGCACGCGCTCGGGCTCGCCCGCACGGCACGTGAGGTGCTGCACTGGTCCGAACGGCATCGGTGGTCGTTCCCGTTGCCTCCAGGCGAACCCGGGCTCGCGGAGGCGCTCGCGAAGCTGCGGCAGGCGCAGGCCTTCGGGCTGCCGGTGGAGGCGCTGGAACGGGACGTCCGCAGGCTGACACTGGCCACCGCACGACGTGCGCGGCATCGACCGGCCGAACCACCCGAGCTTCCGCTGGTCAGCTTCGTGTTCCACAAAGGACAGATGCGGGCGGTCACCGTGCGGAACGGCCGCGCCCGGCTGCACCACGTCACCGATCCGGCCGGGCTGGTGCAGGAGGCCAGACTGGCTCTCAAGGCCGGGCGAGCGGCGCCCGAGCTGCTTCCCGACGTCGACGAGCTGGTGGTGATCCCCGACGGCGTCCTGCACGGAATGCCGTGGGCCGCGCTCGGCCACCGCGTCCACGTGATCCCCTCGTTGCGCCATTGGCGGGAGACGAGTCGCGGTGGCCGACGGGTCTGGGTCGCCGGACCGCGGTTGCGGCACGAGGAAGTGACCGCGCTGCAACGAGAACACGGCGGAACCGTACTTCAGTCCACAGTGGAGTCGACCCTGCGCGGCCTGGAGGGCGCGGGCATCGCGCACATCGCGGCCCACGGTCACGTTCACCCCGAGAACCCGTTGTTCTCGCACCTCGAACTCGACGACGGTCCGCTGTACGGCTACGACATCGCCAGGATCGCGGACCCGCCGGAGATCGTCGTCCTGTCGGCGTGCGAGTCCGGGCTGGCCCGCGCGTTCCTCGACGCCGGCAGCCGGGCGGTCATCGCCAGCGTGCTGCCGGTGCCGGACGCGCAGGTCAGCGAGGCCATGGCCGAGGTGCACCGCCTCATCGACCACCCGGCCGAAGCCGCACGGGCCGTCGCGCACCTGGGGTTCAGCTGCTACGGCACCGGCACCAGGGTCGCGGCGTGCAGGGCCGCCGCGAACGACGTGCCGGTGCACAACGCCTGGCCGGAACCCACCGTCGCCGGGACGTCCACCCCGTCGACGACGACGTCCACCCACGGGCCGTGACTCGAGAACGGAGCCGAAGCACCCACGGCGATCACGGAGGGCAGGGCAGCGGGCCACCACGGGCGGGCGGAGGCGCCGTTGCCCGCGGCGGCCACCACGTTGCGGCCGCAGGAGGCCAGGACCGGCGGGCATTCGTCGTTGAACGAGTAGGTGCCGGACGCGACCAGGACGACGGGGAGCGAGCGGGTGGCCCGCAGGGCGGCGGCCAGCGTCAGGTCGTCGCCGAAGCCCGCGGCGGTGAGCACCGGGAACGGGCGGACGGAGGCGCCGTGGTGGCGCAGCACGCCGGCGACCAGCAGGCCGTGCGGGGCGTCGAGCGAGGTGTCCAGCAGGGCGACGGTGCCCTCGCCGAGGAGTTCCGGCAGGCGTCCGCCGACGACCGGGCGGGAGGTGCCGATCATGATCGGGCAGGCCAGGTGCACGTGGTTCGGGGTCGCGCCGACCTCTCCGGCGATGTCCACGACGCGGGCCCGGTCGGGTGCTTTCGTGTACATGCGGATGGCGCCCGCGGCGATCTCTTCGTGCGAGTAGACACCTCGCAAGCGCTTGCGCACAGTGGGTGCGTCAGGCGGAAGCACGACGAGTTCCCCCGAACGGACCAAACACTCGTTTGGCCCCGCCGGGTCGTGCACGAGTACCGGGCCGAGCGCACGCGAGGCGTGATCGACCAGCTCAGAGAGGCTGTTGACCTGCTTTGGCGCGTCCACATCGGACACCATCCCCCGGCACGACACGGTCCACAGGGGAGCGAGGCGCAATGTCACTCGATCCGATGACGACACACACGGTGGTCATGCCTGATCCGGGCAACCCGGACAGCCGCACGACGACGCCCTTCCGAGTGTTTTGCGCCGAGTTGGTTCGCAAACCCACTCACCAGTGCTAGACATAGCTCAACGTCGACCTCCGACGGCGCTGTGCGTTGGCGGTGACCTGAACGGTGGACGGGTGGTGATCCTGTGGCTGGTGGTGGAGCTCGCGCACTGCTGCTGCGGGCCGCTGCGCTCGGCGGGTTCACCGCCGCCGTCTGGCTGCTGAGCGGCACCGACGCGTCCGCCAGCACGGAGGAACCGCCGGCCGTCGAGATCACCGCCGAGGCGCCCCAGCTGCTGCAGGACCCCGCCGGCTGGGCGAAGGCGCTCACGAACACCGTGCTCGAACGCCACCAGGCGCAGAGGCTCGCGCCGCCGCCCGTGACGACGCAGCCGCAGCCCGCCGACGACCAGCCCGCCGAGGAGAACGACGGGCCAGTCCTCGACTTCACCGGCGGCACGCAGAGCAACACCCGGTCCGGCACGGTGACGAACCAGGCGCCGCCCGAGGTGATGAGGGCGAAGGCGCAGGCCCGTGCCGCCGCCAAGGCCGCGAAGGCCGCCGCCGAGGCCCCGCCGCCTCCGCCGCCCGCCCCGAAGATCGTTCCGGTCAAAAAGGTCGTGCCGCAGCTGCCCGACCTGCCGGTGGTGCACGTCACGAAGACCGAGCCGAAGCCGGCGAGCGACCTCAACTGGACCGCACCCGGCCCCGAGGCGCCGCTGCCCGCACCGCAGCAGGCGCCCGTCGTCGCGACGGCCTCCGCGTCATCCGGCCACACCGACAACTCCGGCGGCACGCGCGGCGTGCTCGCCGTTCTGACGTCGCACAACTCGCTGTTCCCGCCGGCCAGGTGGTCGGTGGAGGAACGCCGCGACGGTCGCTCTCCTGGCAGCCTTCCCGGCCTGCCGAGCACGTCACCCGACTGAGTCAGACGGGACAGCTCTGCCCTCTGCGCGATTTGTGACCCTCTAGTTCCGTCGCGCGCATAACTCCTTCCCGCATTTCCCGTTGTACGCAAGGAACCCAGTCTTCCTGACCTGCCAACCGCGCCCTGGCAGGTCGGGTCTGGTCCGAGTGCCGCGCTGCCCCCGCAGTTCTCGGACCGCACGGGAAAACCTGCGGACGGGGAACGTCAATCCCTGGGACGTTCCCCTCCGCAGGTCGACCCGGTGGCAAGTTCGTCGGCCCGGTCTCCACCGCTGCGGGAGACCGGGCCGACGTGTCTCACGCGACCGGGACCGCGAGGTCCGCATCCGCCGGAAACCCTGTTCCTGCAACGGTTGCAGCCACCACACCCAAACGGCCGATGGCCTCACGCAGCACTTCGGGTGATTGCGTGTACGGCACTCGGAGCATGCTCTCGCATCCGCCGTGCACCGCGAACCGCGGACCCGGCACGAGCCGAAGGCCGTGATTCTGCGCCACGACCGCGATCCGGGTGCTCACCGGACCGTCGAGCGCGCACCACACCCCGAGGCCGCCGCCCGGCACGCGGAAGCTCCACTGTGGACAGTGCTCGCGCAGGGCGGCGACCGTCACGTCCCGTTGCTCGCGAGCCTCCGCACGTCGTTGCCGCAGCACGGTTTCCGGCGTTTCCAGCAACGACGCCAGCACGAGCTGCTCGAACACCGGTGTGCCGAGATCGATCGCCGCCCGCGTCGACAGCAGCCGGTGCACGATGTCCGGTGAGGCCCTGATCCAGCCGATCCGCAGGCCACCCCAGTGCGACTTGCTGGCCGATCCCAGCGTCACCACCGAATCTCCGCCGAACGCCGCCATCGGCAACGGCTGGTCCACCGGGTCGAGCGCCAGCTCCACCAGCGTCTCGTCGACGACCACCGGCGTACGAGCCTTGCGCAGCACGGCGGAAAGCGCTTCCCGTTGCCCGGACGGCATCAGCAGCCCGGTCGGGTTCTGGAAGTCCGGGATGAGATAGGCCAACCGGGGTCCTGCCTGCCGCAGCGCGGCCTCGAACCCGTCCACATCCCACCCGTCGCCCAGCATCGGCACCGGCACGGGGATGCCGAACGAAGCGCGCACCGCCTCCAACGCGTTGGGGTAGCTCGGTTGCTCCACCAGGACGCGGTCTCCCGGCCCGACGAACAGCCGCAGCACCAACGCCCACGCGTGCTGAGCACCCGACGTCACCACGATCTGGTCGGGAGAGGTCGGCAGTCCACGTGCGACATACCGGTCCGCGATCCGTTGCCTCAGCACGAGAAGCCCCCGTTCGTCGTACCCGTGCGACGCGAGGTGCTCCGGCATTTGGCCCATCGCCACGTCCATCGCGACCCGCAACGACGGCAACGCGGGCGGCGCGGCCCGGGAGAGATCGATCAGCGTGTCGTCGAAGCCCGTGATCCCGCCCCCGCCGCCGACCGGTCCGTTGATCCACGAGCCGGCACCGCGGCGTGACTCCACGACCCCCTCGGCCCGCAGCTGGTCGAGCGCGGCGGTGATCGTCGTCCGGCTCACCGGCAACGCGCCGGTGAGCTCGCGCTCGGACGGCAGCCGGGTGCCGACGGGCAACCGGCCGTCGGCGACCAGCAGCTTCAGCGCCGCGGCGAGATCGGCCGAGCCCTGCCGGGCACCGCCGCGGCGCCACGACCCGAGCAGCCGCGCGAGCCGCGCACCCGATACACGTCCACCTGGTGGGAGCATGAGGCCAATTATCGCGAATTGGCTATGGATTACCAGGCCAATCGCAACTCAGTATGGCCACATGGCCACCTTGACCGCACTCCACCAGGTCCCCGTCCGGATCGCGCCCGCCCGCCGGCTCTCCCAGCTCTTCGCAGGTCTGTGGCTCTACGGCGCGAGCATGGCGATGCAGATCCGCGCGACTTTGGGCCTCGACCCGTGGGACGTGCTCCACGAGGGCCTCACGAAGCGGACCGGGCTCAGCTTCGGCCTGATCACCGCGATCACCGGCGCCGTCGTGCTGCTGGCGTGGATCCCGTTGAGACAGAAGCCCGGCATCGGCACCATCGCCAACGTCGTGCTCATCGCGGTCAGCGTCGACGTGTCGCTCGCGATCATCCCCGCGCCGCAGGAGCTCCTGCCCAGGATCGTGCTGCTCACCCTGGGCATCGTGCTGAACGCCGTCGCGTTCGCCGCGTACGTCGGCTCACGGCTCGGGCCGGGCCCGCGCGACGGCATGGTCACCGGATTCTGCCGCCGCACGGGCATCTCGCTGCGCCTCACCCGAACCGTGATCGAGCTGCTCGTGCTCGGCACCGGCTGGCTGCTGGGCGGCACGGTCGGTGTCGGCACGATCCTGTACGCGATCGGCATCGGCCCGCTCTCGCAGCTCTTCCTGCCAGGGCTCACGTGGCGCGAGCGCTCGCAGCCCGCTTCCTGATCTCCGCGTAGGTGACGCCGCGCTCCGTCAGCACCTCCGCCACGATTCCCTTGTCCTGCAACAACGCCAGCAGGATGTGCTCGGCACCGAGGTAGTTGTGGCGGAGGTCGCGGACCTCGCGCAACGCGTTCTCCAGCGCCTTCTTGAACGCGGGCTCCAGCGGCATGCCGAACCACCGCCGGCGCGGTTCCGGCCGCAACACACCCGACCCGAGCGACTGCTCCACCGAGTCGATCACCGCGTCGACGTCGATCCCCAAGCCCCGCAACGCTTCCGCGTCGGACTTGGTCAGGCCGCCCTTGCGCCGGTAGTCGCGGAACACCGTCTCCAGCTCCTCGCGCGACAGGTCGAATCCCGCCAGCACCGGCGCGTCGAGCAACGCCAGCAGCAGGTGCTCCACGCCGACCTGGCCGGCCTGCATCCGTTCCGCGTCCCGCACCGCGGTCCGCACGGCCTCACGGGCTTCCTTGGTGAACCGTTCCGCGATCATCATCGACCCCCGTGCTTCTTGTGCACCGCCTGGCGGGAGACCCCGAGCTCCGCCGCGATGTCCTGCCACGACCAGCCCTGGGCCCGCGCACTGCGGACCTGGACGGCCTCCAGATGTTCCAAAAGTCGCCGCAGCGCGCTGACGGCCCGCAACCCGACCTTCGGGTCGCGATCTCCAGCCGCCGTGGCGAGATCCGTCGCTTCAGTCATGATGTCAACGTACGTTGACAACCGACAGACGTCAACCCAAGTTGACACGTACGGTGGGACCGTGAAGATCGAGACCGCTGAGCAGGGAGCTCCGGGACGAGTCACCGAGGACCGGATCCGCGTGCTGCCCAACGCGGTCGTGGTGCTCGACGGGGTCACGTCACGCAGACCACCGGACCGCAACGGAGGCTGGTACGCCACCCGGCTCGCCGACGAACTCGCCCGGTTGATCACCGACACCGATCCGCTCACCGATCTGCTGGCCCAGGCCATCGCGAACCTCGCACGGCGGCACGATCTCGTGCCCGGCGACTCCCCGTCCGCCACCGCGGCGATCGTGCGCTGGACGGACACGGACATCGAGGCGCTCGTCCTGTGCGACACCCCGGTTGTCGCGTTCGGACGGACGACGCACGTGCTCGAAGACACCCGGCTCGCGGACCTCCGGCCGGACCCGGACATCCTCAGGTGGAGGAACCAGCCGGGCGGGTACTGGGTCGCCGAGGCCGAACCCGTTGCGGCACAACAGGCCCTGACCGCGAGCTGGCCGCGTGCGGAGATCGGGAAGGTGATCGTCGCCACCGACGGAGTCTCATGTGGAGTGTCCGAGTACGGGCTCTTCTCCTGGGAGGACCTCGCGGAAATGCCGTTGGGCGATGCGCTCGACCGAATCCGCGAAGCCGAGCGCGGTGATTCGGAGCACAAGCGTTGGCCGCGCTACAAAACCCACGACGACCAAGCGATCGCACGGATCAGCCTGTAACGAAAGAAGCCCCGCAGCGTTCTGCGGGGCTTCTTTCGAAGAGGGATGGCCAGGGGCGGGGTCGAACCGCCGACCTACCGCTTTTCAGGCGGTCGCTCGTACCAACTGAGCTACCTGGCCATGAATCTAGATGAAGCGACCCAGACGGGACTCGAACCCGCGACCTTCGCCGTGACAGGGCGACGCGCTAACCAACTGCGCCACTGGGCCTTGCTCTTACACTTGCTGATCTTACCGTACTGTACTGCGTGCCCCCAACGGGATTCGAACCCGCGCGACCGCCTTGAAAGGGCGGGATCCTAGGCCGCTAGATGATGGGGACTAGCTGGTCTCTGGAAGCATCGTAAGCATATGGCATAGGTCCACGCACCTCCAAAACGGGGGTGCCACTTATGCCCTGACCTGCCGAAACCACCTTCCAGTCCACCTCGCGCGGATCGACAAATGCCTGTTCAGGACTCATCAGACCCGTCAACGGCTTTTTGTGATCCAGACAACTTCCACCCTGCAGACGCGACGCACGGCAGCACGTACCCGAGAACTTCACGGATCCGGGCGGGGAAGTCGGCGCACGCCGTCGTCGCCGAGGAGATCAGCCGGGCGCCGAGAGCGGCACCGCACAACGTCCGCGCCACGGCGTCGGGGTCGACCCCGGACCGGAGATCACCGCGCTCGCCGGCCTCCGCCACGTAGGAGGCGATCATCTTCTCCCACGTGAGGTGCGTGGAGGGCACTCCCGGATAGCCGAACTCGCGGTCGGCGTTCAGCCGGACGCCCGCGCGCAGCACCACGTCGGCGGCCATTCGTTCGGCCGATTCGGCGAACATGCCATGCAGAGCGCTCAACGGGTCGACGCCCCGCGCGTGCCACGTCTCGCGGACCTGAGCCCACAGCTCGCTCTGCCGTTCGATCAACGCGCGGGCGACGGCCTCCTTGGAGGCGAAGTGGAAGTAGAAGGCGCCCTTGGTGAGCCCGGCGCGAGCGAGCACGGCGGTCAGCGACGTGCGTTCGTAGCCGAGCCGGTCGAACTCCTCCGCCGCGGCGTGGAGTATCGCCTCGCGTGTCGCATACGCCCGATCCTGCTGGGGCATGAGTAAAGGTTAGCCGTTGCCGCTAAAGAGACCGGTGGGTATGTTTCGAGATGCGGCCCTGTCCTGCAGACGCGCTCCGGGGGGTGCGCGTCTGGAGCCAGGGCCGCATCCGCTTTCGCCTCATCTCACCGCTGCACTGGAGGCGCTCCGCCGTCCTCGCCCGGTGACAGGCCCAGCATGTCGAGCAGCATCCGGCAGTCCTCCGTACCCAGGGCGCTCCGTGCGACGGCGAGCCTGGCGCGGTGGACCTGGTCGTCGGAGATCCGCGAGGGTTCTCCGCTGCGCTGGGCCGGCACGCTGGGCCCGCCCTGTCGTGACATGCCGTCGTCTTGTGTGAACAGGAACTTCCGTACTTCGAGTGACCCGCTCATGAGTGCCCTCCCCGACTTGAGGTTGGCGCGAGGCTAAGCGACCTGGGACAACGGCCGCAGCCCCCCGCAGAGTGATTCCGCCGCCACCCAGCGTTACTTTCCGTACTGGTGTGGTGCCTGCTTCGTGGGGATCTCGCCAGGGGAAGATGGACCGATGACGGATCCCACGCCGGAGCCTTCCCCCGATGCAGAGGGCCAAAACGCCGAACAGATACCGCCCGCGGTCGACCCGCAGGAGGTGCTGAAGGCCATCAGCGGCATCGACCTCGACTCGATCGACACCGACATCGAGTCCGCGTTCGGCGCCAGGATGGCCGAGCTCGACCAGATGCTCGCGGGCCTCGACGACCTGGTCAACAAGATCGAACTGGACCTGAAGAACCTGGACCAGCCGAAACCCGACGGTCCTCAGTAGACCCCTTACCCCAGGGGGGTATGATCGGCGTCCCGACCTAGAAAGGGACCCCGATGTCCGTCTCTGCCACCTACACCGTCACCGGCATGACCTGCGGCCACTGCGTGAGCTCCGTCAAGGAGGAGTTGGGTGAGGTCGCCGGCGTCACGGGCGTCGACGTCGTCCTGGAGACCGGCGCGGTGACCGTGACCAGCGACCGCGAACTGGACCGTGCCGAGGTCGTCGCGGCCGTCAGCGAAGCCGGTTACCAGGTCGCCTGATGACCACGACCGAGCCCCGCCACGTCGAGCTCAGCATCAGCGGCATGACCTGCGCCTCGTGCGCACGGCGCATCGAACGCAAGCTGAACAGGATCGACGGCGTCTCCGCCACGGTGAACTACGCGACCGAGAAGGCCAGCGTCCAGTTCCCGGACAACCTGCGCGTGGACGACCTGGTGTCGACCGTGCGCGCGGCGGGGTACGACGCGGAGGAGCCCAGACCGGAGCCCGCCGAGGAGTCCGGCGAGCTGGGGCTTCGGTTCGCGCTGGCGGCGGTGCTCGGTCTGCCGGTGATCGCGTTCTCGATGATCCCGGCACTGCAGTTCCCGGTGTGGCAGTGGGTGTCGCTGGCGTTGGCCAGCGTCGTCGTGTGGGTGTGCGGCTGGCCGTTCCACCGTGCGGCGCTCGTGAACGCACGGCACGGCGCCAGCACGATGGACACCCTTGTGTCGATGGGCGTCACGGTGTCGTACCTGTGGTCGCTGTACGCGTTGGTGTTCGGCACGGCCGGGACGATCGGCATGCGGCACGAGTTCAGCCTCCTGCCGCGGCCGGCGAGCTCCGGCGACATCTACCTCGAGGTCGCGGTCGGCGTGACCGTGTTCCTCCTGCTCGGCCGCTTCCTGGAGGCCAGGTCCAAGCGCAGCGCGGGTGCCGCCCTGCGATCCCTGCTCGCCCTGGGCGCGAAGGACGTCTCGGTGCTGCGGGACGGCGTCGAGACGCGGGTCCCGGTGGACCAGCTCCGGGTCGGCGAACGGTTCGTGGTCCGTCCGGGTGAGCGCATCGCCACGGACGGCCTAGTGGTCGAGGGCAGCTCCGCCGTGGACCGCTCGATGGTGACCGGAGAGTCGGTGCCGGTAGAGGTCGGCGCCGGCGACGCGGTCGTCGGCGGAACGGTCAACGCGGGTGGCCGCCTGGTCGTCTCCGCGACCTCCGTCGGCGCGGACACCCAGCTCGCCAGGATGGCGCGATTGGTCGAGCAGGCGCAGGCGGGCAAGGCCGAGGTGCAACGGCTGGCCGACCGCGTGTCGTCCGTGTTCGTCCCGGTCGTCGTGGTGATCGCCCTGCTGGCGTTCGGCGCGTGGCTGCTCGCCGGCCGGCCGCTGGAGTTCGCGGTGACGACGGCCGTGGCCGTGCTCGTGATCGCGTGCCCCTGCGCGCTGGGCCTGGCGACGCCGACGGCGTTGCTCGTGGGCACCGGCCGCGGCGCCCAGCTCGGCATCCTGGTGAAGGGTCCCGAGGTGCTGGAGTCGACGCGGCGCGTGGACACCGTCGTCCTGGACAAGACCGGCACGGTCACCACCGGCCGCCTGACGCTGGTGGACGTGATCCCCGCGGCCGGCGTGCCGCGCGACGAGGTGCTGCGGTTCGCGGCGGCCGTGGAGAACGCGTCCGAACACCCGATCGCCGCGGCGATCACCCGCGAGGTGCCCGACCCGTTGCCCGTGTCGGACTTCGTCTCCACGGACGGTGTCGGCGTCAGCGGTGTCGTCGAGGATCGACGCGTTGTCGTCGGACGCGTACGCAACGTTTCGCTGCCCCAAGAGCTGACTGAGGCCCTGGTTGCACACCCCGCTCGCACGGCGGTCGCGGTTTCCTTTGATGACAAGGTTGTCGGCCTTCTCGTCGTGTCGGACGTCGTGAAACCCACGTCGGCACAAGCGATTCGCTCGTTGCGCGCGCTGGGCCTGCGTCCGGTGCTGCTGACCGGCGACAACGCCGAGGTGGCGGCCGCGGTGGCCGCCGAGGTCGGCATCGACGAGGTCATCGCCGACGTCCTGCCGGCCGGCAAAGTCGAAGCGGTTCGGAATCTCCAGGCACAGGGCCGAGTTGTGGCGATGGTCGGCGACGGCGTGAACGACGCACCCGCCCTCGCAGCCGCGGATCTGGGGCTGGCCATGGGAACCGGCACCGACGTCGCGATCGAGGCGGGCGACCTGACGCTCGTGCGCGGCGACCTGCGCGTGGCGGCGGACGCGATTCGGTTGTCCCGCAAGACTTTGGGCACGATCAAGGGCAACCTGTTCTGGGCGTTCGCCTACAACGTCGCTGGACTTCCGCTCGCGGCGCTGGGGCTGCTGAACCCGATGATCGCGGGGGCCGCGATGGCGTTCAGCAGCGTCTTTGTTGTTACCAACAGCTTGCGACTAAGGGGATTCCGTCCATCGGCGGCTTAAGAATCTCCCTGGGAACCCTCCCCAACGCGGCTGTACGCGTGCAACAATCCGAAGTAGCTGACACACCCCCGGTCAGCGCCTGTGGAGATCCCCTCCGGCCCCCGCGTTCCTCCCCCTGGCGCGGGGGCCTCCGCAGCTCTGCGTCAGGCTGCTCGGCTGACGCCTCGCCGCCTGACGCTGCGGGTGTCTTCTGGGGGCCGAGCCCCCAGACCCCAGCCGGGGGCAAGCCCCCGGACCCCCGGTAGGTTGCCCGGCTCTGCAGGTTCCCCGACCCGTCCGGTCCGCGGGTCGCCTCGCTCGACCCCGCAGGTTCCCGATCTGGCCCCGCAGGTTCCCCAAGCCGACCGCAGGTTCCCCAGCTCGGTCTGCGGGTTTCGCTGTCCGGCCGCCGGTTTCGCTGCTCGGCCTGTGGTTCGCGGCCCCGGCCATTCCCTGCGCCTGCCTGCGGAATCGTGGACACACTGTGGGTGGGTGCACCCACACCTTGGAGTGACTCAGGTCACAGGTGTTTGGCTTCCGTGACCGAGCCGTTATCGTGTTCCGGTGCCTATCGGATCCCTCGGACGCTCCAAGTCCGGCCGTCACCGCCCCGCGGACGAACCGCAGGAGACGTTGCCCGACGAGGAGCTGACCTCTTACCTCGCAGCGCTGGCCCCCGACTCCGACAACGAGACGACCGCCTCGGGCTTCGGCAACGCGCAGGTGTACCAGCTGCGGCTGCAGCTGATGGCCAACGAGCAGCTCAAGGAGCTCGCCGCGGAGCGCCAGACCTCCCCGCAGGCGCTCGCCACGGAGTGGGTCATGCAGCGGCTCGAGTGGGAAGCGCGCCAGCGCGGCCAGTAGACCGTTAAATGAGAGAAGGACCCTCGGTCGAGCCCGGCCGAGGGTCCTTCTTCACGTGCGACTAGATTTGCGGCGAATCAGATCGCACGGACGTTCTGAGCCTGTGGGCCCTTGGTGCCCTGGCCGACCTCGAACTCCACGCGCTGGTTCTCCTCCAGGGTCCGGAAACCCTGACCCTGGATCTCCGAGTAGTGGACGAAGACGTCTGCGCCGCCGTTGTCCTGGGCGATGAAGCCGAAGCCCTTCTCGGAGTTGAACCACTTGACAGTGCCCTGTGCCATGTACCTGCCTCCATCGCAGGAAAGCTTGGGGCTGCACCGTGCAACCCCGGCCGTCCCGGGGGCGTTCAGCTCGCTCGGTGAGAGCGCACAGCACGCCCGCGTGTCGTTCCGCGAGCGTGTGAAGCACGAACACAGAAACCACGGCCTGCGCGGGTCAGCCTAACGTGTGATGCGTCATAGCACTACAGGTCATTACCGGCCAGTTGTGTGCCTCAATAGGAGGAAACCCGCTGGTCCGGGTGGGTGATCGCGATTCCACGAGCAACGTGTTCCGACCCTGTGCGTCTTCTCCTGCGTTGGACGAGGGGATCTTGGGGGAGCACGTGTTCAGGCCGTTGATTTTGGCTGTACTACTGGGGTTGACCGCTTGCAGCGCCGCGCCTGACGCACCGTCGTCGCCGGCTGCGCCGGTCGCGGAGAACAAGGCGAAGGCGGCACTCACCGTGACGCCGGCATCGGGTGAGGGGATCAGCCCGTCCGGGCCGTTCCAGGTCGGTGTGGCCGGAGGTGCGTTGACCGCCGTCGCGCTCACGGGCGCCGACGGCAAGGTGGTCAAGGGTGAGCTCGCGGCCGACAAGTGGGTCGCCACCGAGGACCTGGGCTACGACAAGGTCTACACGTGGTCCGGCTCCGCGAAGGGCGAGGACGGCGCGGAGGTGCCCGTCAGCGGGTCGTTCCGCACGGTCAAGCCGCAGCGGCTCACGAGCGCGTCGATGAACGTTGGCGACCACGAGACCTACGGCGTCGCGATGCCGATCAAGGTGACCTTCAGCGCGCCGGTGCAGGACAAGGCCGCGGTGCAGAAGGCCATGACCGTCAAGACTTCCGTGCCGACCGAGGGTGCGTGGGCGTGGCTGTCCGACACCGAGGCGCACTGGCGGCCGCGGGAGTACTGGAAGCCCAACACCGAGGTCTCGGTCGACGCCGGCATCTACGGCGTGTCGTTCGGGGGCGGCGCGTACGGGGCCGACGACGTGCACGTGCAGTTCAAGATCGCCGACCGGGCGCTGGTGGTGAAGGCGGACACGCAGACGCACAGGTTCGTCGTTTTCCGCGACGGCGTGCAGCTGTACGACTTCCCGGCGTCCTACGGGCTGGAGAGCGACCCGGGCCGGGTCACCCGTTCCGGCACGCACGTGGTGATGCAGAAGGAAGCCAGCCGCAAAATGTGCAACAAGGCGTACAACTACTGCGACGTCCCCGTCACGTGGGCCGTGCTGATCTCGAACAACGGCGAGTTCGTCCACGAGTACGCGGGCTCGATGGACGACCAGGGCAAGAAGAACGTCTCGCACGGGTGCGCGAACCTCTCGCCCGCCAACGCGAAGACCTTCTTCGACCTGGCGATGGTCGGTGACCCGGTCGAGGTGCTGAACTCGTCGGTGCGGCTCGGCCCGGCGGACCACGACTACTACGACTGGGCGCTCGACTGGGCGACCTGGACGTCGAAGTCCGCCGTCACGGGCTAGCCCTTCTCGGTGATCTGGGGCGGCGCTGGGATCTGGTAGCCCGACGGGCCGACGTTGCGTTCCAGCGCCCGCTTCCACTCACCGCTCGAAACCATCTTCTCGATGGCCTTGTTGACGGCGTCGCGCGACTTGGTGTCGCCCTTCGGCAGGCCGATGCCGTAGCGCTCCTTGGAGAACGGCTTGCCGACGAGCTTGAGCAGCTCCGGGTTCTCGGCGGCGAACCCGGCCAGGATGACCTCGTCGGTCGTGACGGCGTCGACGTTGCCCGCCATCAGCGCGATCACGCAGTCGGAGTACTGGCCGTACTCGACGAGCCGCACGCCCTGGGCGTGGTCGCTCTTCACCTTCTGTGCGGAGGTGGATCCCTTGACCGAGCACAGCTTGCGGTCGTTCAGGGTCTCCGGACCCTGGATGGACTGCTCGGTGAAGCGGACCAGGATGCCCTGGCCGGTCTCGAAGTACGGTCCGGCGAAGTCCACCTTCTCCTTGCGGGCGTCGGTGATGGAGTAGGTGGCGACGATCAGGTCGGCCTCGTGGTTCTCCAGCATCGACTCGCGGACCGCGCCGCGGGCCTCCTTGAACGTGATACCGCTTTCCTTCACGCCCAGCTCGTTCGCCACGTACCTGGCGACGTCGACGTCGAAGCCGACGTACCGGCCGTCCAGGCGCTTCTGGCTCAGGCCCGGCTGGTCGTAGCGGATGCCGATGGTCAGCTTCCCGGTGTCGGCGCGTCCGATGACTGTGCTGGTGTCACCGCTCCCACAGGCGGTGGCGAGCACCGCTACAGCGGTCAGGAGCGCGGCACGACGGATCACGACAAGCCTTCCGGGGGTGGGGTGGAGTCGTGAGCAATGCTACGTATCCGCGGCGATGATCGACTGTGATGTGTGACAACTACGGAAGCCGCGCACGACTCGGTGTCACATGCCGGCCGTGCCGTTCGATCGCGCGTTTCAGATGGCCCGGCGGAACCATTCTCCTGATCTTGCCCGGCACCAGAAGCGCAGCTCGGCGCATCATTCGCAGCCATCGGTCGGCGTGTGCGTACGGCTCGCGGCCGTGGAGTTCGACCGCCCAATCGGGCTGCACCGAGTACGCCAGGTGGCCCACCAGCACGCGGTAGACCGGCAGACCGCGGCTGATCCAGCCCTTGACAGGCGGGCCGTGCAGGAAGTCGTAGATCACCTCGGAGTCGGCCGTCCGCCGCAGCTCAGGACGCATGTGGTCGAAGTACTCGGCCATCTCGCGCCGCGACCCCGGAACCTCGTCCTCGTGCAGGCCGACCAACGACGCCGCGAACCGCTGCTCGGCGTAATACCGGTCCTTCTGCCGGTCCGTCAGCCCGTAACCGGCGCGGTCCATGACCGTTTCGAAGCAGTAGACCTCCGAGCAATGCACCCAGAGCAGCAGCTCGGGTTCATCGATGCGGAACGTCCTGCCGTCGACGACGCCGCGCAGGCTTCGGTGGGTGGCTCGGACACGGGCGGCGGCCTCGGCGATCTCCTCGTCGGTGCCGTAGACGCCGAGCCCGACGAAGTCGGCCGTCCGCTTCAACCTGCCCAGCGGATCCGCCTGGAAGTTCGAGTTCTGCACGACCCCCGCGACCGCCCTGGGGTGCAGCGACTGCAGGTAGAGACTCGCGATCCCGGCGATCCACATCGTCGGGTCGGCGTGCATCTGCCAGCTCACGGAGTTCGGGTCGGGCATGCGGACATCGTCCCGTCTCACGAAGTCGATGAACAAGAACCCGTAACACCGTTAGCGGGCGCAACGATTCCACGGGGACGGCGGCTACCGGGCAGGCGGAACCTGGGGAGCGAAAGCGATGACTGGTGTCAAACGCCGCGGCTATGTCGCAGCGGCGGTGGCGGTGATGGCCGCTGCCCTGCTCGCGGCGGTGTTCGCGGCTCCGGAGGACAAACCGGTGGACATCCGGCTCGTGGCGCCGCCGGCCCCTCCGCCCAAGGTCATCACCGCGACCGCCACCACCACCGTCTCCGCCGTCGGTCCCCGGCGGCCACCGCCCCCTCCGCCACCACCACCGCCTCCGCCTGGCGCCAAGCCGCCGCCTCCCCGGCACCGGCCGGAGCCGCCTCCGCCGCCGCAGTCGTCGAAGCCCAAGCCGCCCAGCCTGTTCGACATCCTGCGCTGCGACTCGAAGTACCTCGGTGACGCCGACTTCAACCGATGCCTGGACTGGCCGCCCGACGCCGACGAGTTCTGCGACTTCCTGGCGGAGCACCACCTGCAGCCGTTCGACCTGCGCGGACCTGACGGCCGGCCGATCGAGGGACTCGACCTCGACTGCCGCTAGGCCTTGAGCTCCCGCAGCCGCGCGAGGTTCGCCTCCGCGCGGGTGCCGAGGAGCTGCGCCTCGCCGAGGTAGTGGTCGTCGATCAACGCCTCGACCTCGTCGTCGTTCATCGCGGGGACGATCCTGGCGGCCATCCGGTTCATGTTGCGGTAGCTGCCCTGCAGCAGGAACTCGCCACCGCTCGCCGCCGACGCGAGGTACTCCCGGTTGACCCTGAGCACGACCTCCTGGATCCGTTGCAGCTTGCGGACCACCGACAACATCCGTTCCAGCTCCACGGTTTCGTGGTCGTGCCGGACGGTTTCGCCGTTCGCCAGGCGCACCAGCGGTTCCACGTCGACGCCGCCCAGCGTCGGGTTGGACGCCGACGCGTTCTCCAGGTAGCTCAACGCAAAGAGGGCGTCGCGACCCGACAGCACGTCGCCGAGGTTCCACACGTCCGCGCGGTTGGCGAGCATGTCCGGGACGCGGAACGCGCGACCGGTCTCGGTGTACGGGTTGCCGGCCATCGACACCGCGAAGCGCTTGCCCCGCAGGTCGAACGTGCGTGCCTCGCCGTCCCACACGCCGTCAACACGTCGTTGTGCGTCGCACAGCGAGATGAACTTCTGCAGCAGCTCAGGTGATGTGTGCTGGATGTCGTCGAGGTGCAGCAGAACGTTGCTGCCCAGGGCGAACGCGAAGTTGATCCGCTCGACCTCCTGGCGTGCGGTGGCATTCGGGGCCTCCTGCGGGTCGAGTGAGGTGACCCCGCTGCCCAGCGCCGGGCCGTTGACCTTGACGAACACCATGCCCAGCCGGTTCGCGACGTACTCCATGAGCGTCGTCTTGCCGTAGCCGGGCGGGGAGATGAGCATCAGCAGGCCCGTGCCGTCGTTCAGCTGCTTGGCGAGGTTGTCGCCGATCAGCGGCAGGTAGACCTCGTTCAGCAACCTGTTGCGCACGAACGTGTTCAGCACCGCGGGGCGGTAGTCGTCGAGCTTGAGCCTGCGGCGTTCCGCGGCCAGCAGCTCGTCGCGTTGCCGTTGGTAGGCGCGGAAGGCCGGGACCTGCCGAGTGCTGAACTCGCGCAGCCTGGTCAGGGTCTCGTCCAGGCGCAGGTCGAGGGACTGGCCGGTCACGCGCGGGTGCGTGCCGAGCAGGCCGGTGACCGATTCGGACAGCGCGGCGCTGGAGTCGTACCGCGGCAGGTCGGTGAGCAGGACGGCGACGACCTCGGGGAACTCCGGACAGTCCTCGTCGCCCAGGAACGCCCGCAGCCACGCCTCGATCAGGTCGCGGTCGTGGAGCTCCTCGGTGACGACCGCGGTGAACCTGTCGATCACCGTGCGGGCGGCCTTGCTGGTGACGAATCCCCTGGGCTCGCAGGCGAGTTCCTCGAACAGGTACTCGGCGGCCAGGTCGTCGAGGCCGAACTGCGCGGTGAGCTCCGGGATGCCGTGCGTGCCACCGAAGATCGTGCGGGCGCGGGCCAGCGACTCGGCCTTGCGGGCCCACACCGCGCGTTGCTCCTCCGGCTGCTGCGACCAGAAGAGCTGGGCCGCCGCGCGGACCGCCGGCGGGTACCTCAGGAGGCCCGCACCGGCGTGAAGTCGTTGCAGGACAGCGAGGATCTTCACGGCGTCGTGGTCGTGGACGCCCTTCTCGTAGCCCTCGTCGTAGCGTTCCGCGGCGGCGTTCGCCACGTCGTCGCGGCCTTCGGCCAGCAGGCAGCCGGCGAGGTGCTCGGACCGGTAGACCTCCGGCGTCTCGGAGACGAGCAGCTGGTCCCAGAACCGGCGGGTGTGCTCGAACCCGATGACCTCGCTGCGGTAGTCGGTGCCGGTGATCGCGTAGAACAACCTGCCGTCGCGCGGGATGAGGGTGAGGTTCATCGGCTCGGTCGTCACCGGGAAGCGGTGACGACCGAGCACGATCGACGCGCCGTCGTGCAGATCGGCCCGGTCCCGCAGTGCCCGGCCTCCCTCTTGCCGGGCATCGCGCAGACTCGCGTCGAGCTCGTCCGCCCGCACGTCGCCGAGGTTCCTGAGCTCCTCGGCGACGCTGCGGACCTTGGCGACCATCGGGTCGCCCGCGAAGTACGTGTTGATCTCGTCGATCGAGCCGAGCTTCCCGACGCGACGGCGGATCGTACCGAGCACGCGTTCGGCCGACTGCACGAGCCGGTCGGCCTTGCGCGCCCGTTCGTCGAGCAACGTCTGCTTGCGCGCGGAGAACGCCTCGTACACGTCCGTGCGCTTGGCGCCGACCTGGGCGAGGAAGTCGTCGAACTCGCCGAAGCGCGACTCCAGGTTCTCCAGCTGCAGCAGGAGCCGGCCGAGCTGGTCGTCGCAGCGCTGCGGGGTGTCGGCGACCGACAGCGCGCCGGTGACGGCCTGGCCGAGCAGCGCGAACTCCGCCGCGAACTCGGCCCGGCCCTCGGAGTTCGCCAAAGTCCGCCTGCGACCGTCCACTGTGGCGCGTGCGCGGTTGATCGCGGCGAGCACCTCGCCGATGCTCGCCAGGATCGCCGTGCGGGTGGTCGTGTCGGCGGCGTCGAGGGTGCTGACGACCTCGGTCAGCACCTCCAGCCCGGCCTGCTGCTGCGCCAGCCGTTCGTGCAACGGCTCGGCCTCGGCCGCGGTCTTCAGCTCCGCGGCCGCGATCTGCTCGATCTCCTCGTGGTACCGGGCGAACGCGCCCTCGCCGCTGAGGAACGCGACCGCTCGCCTGGCGGAGGCACCGAGCTCCTCGACCAGTTCGGTCTCGCGCCGGTCGATCTCCTCCAGGTCGACGTGCTTCAGGTCCTTGAGGGTGATCAGACGGCCCTGCGCGGACCGCAGATCGGCCAGCAGCCGGACCCACTCGTCCGCGCTGCGCGGGGTCGCGGACCTGGCGAGCCTGATCAGCGAGGCGAGCTTCTCGGACGCGGCGTGGAGTTGCTGCGCGGCGTGCTCGGTGAGGGTGCGGACGGCCTCGAACTCGTCCAGCACCTGCTCGGCGGTGGCCCGCACGGCCAGGACGTCGTCCTTGAGCCCCAGTTCGGCCAGCCAGTGCACGCCGTCGATCACCCTGGTGCACAACGCGATCAGGCCCTCGAACACCGGCGCGCTCGGGGTCATCTCGGCGGCCATGCGGGTCACGCTCAGGCAGTCCGAGATGCCGCGGACCAGCTCGGCGTTGCCGATGCGGGCCAGCGGACCGGTCTCCTCAGGCAGCACCTCGTCCGCGACGAACGGGGTGCGCCAGACCTGCATCGGGTGCACGCGCACGGGTTCGGCGCCGGTCTCGCGGAAGACCACCAGCGTGCCGTCGGCGAAGAGCGAGTAGCCGTGGCAGGTGATCGGTGTCGCGACCTGCTTGCGGATCACGTTGTAGGGCAACAACAAGCTGCGGCCCTCGCGGCGGGCGTGGTAGACGAACAGCACGTCCTCGCCGTTCGCCGACCGGATGACCCGCTCGAACTCCAGGTCGTCGGTGTCGACGTCGAACGTCTTGTCCGCACCCGTGACGAGGTAGTAGCCGCCCGGGAAGATGATCCCCTGGTCCTCCGGCAGCCGCTGACACGCCTGACCGATGCCGTCGAGCCTGGTCACGGCCTTGGTGCGGGTGTTGAAGACCAGGTGCCGCCACACCGTCTCGTTGTACGGGCGGATCCTGAGCAGGACCAGCGGGCCGACGCGGGCGTAGTGCACGTCGGCGTCCCCGAGGCTCTGCAACGGTTCGTCGACGGGCTCTTCGTAGACGCCCTCACCGGTCTCGGTGTTGTTCTCGATCTTGACGGTGAGCGTGCCGCCGACCGTCTCGACGAAGACCTCGTTCTCGATCGCGATGTGCGGGTGCCGGCCGAGCACGTGCTGCTCGCGGGTGGTCTCGACCCACGTGAAGTCGTGCGCTGGCGGGAACACGTGGTCGCGGTCGCCGCGGTTGTCGAGGTACGTGACCGTGCCGTCGACCGCGATGTCCCAGCGCAGCACGCGGATGTCCTCGATCCGCGCGCCGGTCTGGAACACCGCGAGCAGCCGTGACTCGACGATCCGCAGCTGCAGCAGGCGCGTTTCGCGGTAGTACCGGTAGAGCTCCGCGAAGTCGTCGAGGAACTTCGGGTCTTCCAGGAACGGCGCCTCGGCCGCGCCGAAGTCCTTGCCGTGCACCGCGAAGACGTCGGCGACGGTGGTCTCCGGCTTGAGGCCGAGGAACACGTTGTAACCGAACAACATCTTCTCGCCGAGCGGCACGATGTCGCGCGGCACGCAGTTGTTCTCGGTGCGAATCCGTTCCGTGGCGACGAGCTCGAACGCGGTGCTGCCGAAGGTCTCGACGCGCCGGTCGTTCAGCGCCTCGGTGCTGCGGGCGAGTTCGGCGGCCTGTTCGGCGAGCCTTGCCCGCAGCACCTCGTACGTGCCTGCGTCGAGAGCTGTCATGCGTGCTGGCCGTTGTTCTTGGCCATCTGGGTCAGCGCCAGCGCGGCGGCCAGGTTCTGCGCGTCACCGGTGGTGAACGAGCTGAGGATCTTGGTCAGGTCCTCCGGGAAGCTCGCGGTGCCGTCCATCCACTTGGCGCCCAGCGCCTGCACGACGTCCGAGCTGCCGACGAACCCGTCGACCTGCTTGCCCGCGGTGATCGCGCTCGCGATCCGGTCGAAGAACATCGTGTCGCCGCCGACGATGTCGATGTCGGCCTTCTCCAGCCCGGCCGCGAGCACCACGGCCTGCGCCTCGGCGATCTGGCGCTGCACGTCGATGCCCTTGAGCCGGATCTCCTTCTCGGCCTCCAGCCGCAGGCGGTACTCCTCGTGCTCGCGGGTCGCGGTGTCGAGCGCGGCCATCGCCTCCGCCTTGTGCGACAGGCCTTCCGCCTCGCCCTTGAGCCGTTCCTTGATGCCCAAGGCATCGGCGAGGGCCTTCTCGCGGTCGACCACGGCCTCGGCGCGGCCGATCTTCTCGATCGCCTCCGCGTCGCGTTCCTTGACCTGCACGTTCGCGAGGCCGGCCGCGGCGGTCTCGGCCTGGACGCCCTCGGCGAGCCGGATCTTGGCGCGAGCGTCGAGGTCGGCGGCCTGCTGCCGTGACTCGGCGAGCACGACGACCTCGCGGGCCTTGTGCTGCGCGGCCTGTTCCGCGGCCTCGGCGGCCTTGATGTCCTTGACCAGCGACTGCTGCGCCTCGGCCTCCGCCATGATCACGATCTGCTGCCGCTCGCGCTCGGCCTCCTCGACCGCGCGCAGGCGCTTGATGTTCTCCTCCTGCTCGGCCACGGTCTTCTCCACCGCGACCCGCTCGCGCACCAGGTCGGCGATGGCACGGCGTTCGTGCTCCAGCTCCTTGTCCTTCTCGATCATGCGCAGCGACGTCTCGCGTTCGCGCGCGATGACCTCCAGCAGGCGGTCCTTCTCGATGCGTTCGGTCTCGACGGCGATCACGCGCTCGCGGTTCTTCTCGGCCACGGCGATCTCGCGCGCCTTGTTCTCGGCCTGGATGCCGAGTTGCTCCTCGGTGCGGATGAACGCGGTGTTGGCCTTGAGCCGTTCCTCGGCCTGAACCTTCTGGGTCTCCGCCTCCTGCTGCGCGCGGGCGGTCTCGATCTCGCGCTTCTGCCTGATCTCCGCGTCCGCCTGCCGGCGTTCGAGTTCCAGGATCGCCTCACGCGCGCTGACGTTCTGGCGCGTGATCTCCTTCTCCTCGTTGCGGGTGAACTCGTTGGTCTTGACGTGCTCGATCGCGGTCAGCTCGGTGATCTTGCGGATGCCCTGCGCATCCAGGATGTTCGCCGGGTCGAGCTGCTTGAGCGGCGTCTGCTCCAGGTAGTCGATGGCCGCGTCCTCCAGGCTGTAGCCGTTGAGGTCGGTGCCGATGACCTGCACGATCCGGTCGCGGAACTCGTCGCGGTGGGTGTACAGGTCCACGAAGTCGAGCTGCTTGCCGACGGTCTTGAGCGCCTCGGAGAACTTGGCGTTGAACAGCTCCTGCAGCGTGGCCTCGTGGCTCGCCCGCTCGGTGCCGATCGCCTGCGCCACCTTGATGACGTCCTCGACGGTCTTGTTGACCCGCACGAAGAACGTGATGCGGATGTCCGCGCGGATGTTGTCGCGGCAGATCAGGCCCTCGTTGCCCGCTCTGCGGATCTCGATGGTCTTCACCGAGATGTCCATCGTCTCGCATCTGTGCAGCACCGGTAGCACGACCGTGCCGGTGAAGGTCACGTCGACCTTGCGCATCTTCGAGACGATCAGCGCCTTGCCCTGCTCGCACTTCTTGAACAACCTGCTCAGCGTGATCGTCGCCAGGACCAGCACGACGACGATCACCGCGACCAGCACGACCAAACCCGTTGAAATCGCACCCATGTCAGCCCCCTGTGGTGATGTCCACGACCCAGAAGAACTCGCCTTCGGCGTCGTAGTCGAAGATCAGTGCGGTCTGTCCCGCCGTCAGTTCGGTGCTCTTCGCTGCTCGCACCTGCACGACCGCCGTGCCGCCGTCGTCCGCGGTCACCTCGGCCTGTCCGTAGTTCTCAGTGACCCGTGTGGTCCGCACGATCGCCGTCCGGCCGACGAAGTCGTTGCGGGACGGGGGTTTCTCCGGTTTGGTCCAGTTCCGCACCGGGATGAGGAGGATCTTGGTGACCAGCGCGCCCACGAGCAGCGCGCCCGCCAGGACCGCGTACCGGAGCTTGCCCTCCGGCGTGAGCACCGTGCCGACCAGCGCGGCGAACCACGTCACCACGACGAACATCGAGATGGAGATCGGCAGCACCGGGGCGTCGAAGTCCATGCCCACCAACGCGACCGTGAGCCAGTACGCCAGCACCACGAGCACGAGCAGGCTGAACAGCACGGTCGGAAACGCCAGCGCGGCGGCCACGAACTCGGTCATCATCGCCCCCCTTCTTGCCGACTAGATGTCTGGGGGAGCGGATTTGTTGAGTCGGAGGGAATGACCAGCGTCACTTCGCGGTTGTCGTGATCATGGACATGGGGGTGCAGGGACTCAACGTGGGCGACTCGGTCGCCCCATCCGAAACCCGCCGGCTCGCTGAGCTGGTGGAACAACTCGGCTATCACACGTGGTGGGCCTCGGAACACGTCGTGCTGCCCAGCCCGCGCGTCGATCCGTCACCGGCCGAACCCGACACGAAACTGCTCGACCCGCTGGTCGGCCTGAGCTACGTGGCCGCGACGACCACGCGGCTGGAGCTCGGCACCGCGATCGTGATCCTGCCGCAGCGCAACCCGGTGGTGCTCGCGAAGCAGGTGGCGTCGCTGGACGTGCTGAGCGAGGGCCGGTTCACGCTCGGCGTCGGTACGGGCTACCTGCCGCAGGAGTTCGCCGGCGTGGGCGTGCCGTTCGCCGACCGAGGCCGGCGGACCGACGAGTACATAGACGCGATGCGCGCGCTCTGGGACGCGCCCGCGCCCGCGTTCGACGGCAAGTACGTGTCGTTCAGCGGCATTGATGCTCATCCACGGCCCACGAACGCCAGAATCGCCATCGGCGGGGCCTCCGACGGGGCGTTGCGACGTGCGTTGACGCGCGGCAACGCGTGGATCGGCATCGGCACCCCGGAGGAGACCGCGGCGAACCTGAAGCGCCTGCGCAGGCTGTCCGCCATGACGGAGCGTCCCGACTCACTGGGTGCGTTGAAGATCAACATCGTCGCGACGACCGCACTCGACGCGTCCGTCGTGCGCCAGTACGAGGACCTCGGCGTCGACCAGCTGATCGTGTACGTCGGCGACTCCGACCTGCCGGTCGACGAGGTGCTGGCGAAGACCATCCAGCTGGTTCAGTAGCCTGGACGGCCGTGATCCCCGTCGTCGTGCTCGCCGGCTTCCTCGGCTCCGGCAAGACCACCCTGCTCAACCACCTGCTGCGCACGTCGGGCGGCACGCGGATCGGCGTCGTGGTGAACGACTTCGGACGGATCAACATCGACGCGTTCGCCGTGTCGGCCCAGGTCGACTCGATGGTGTCGCTGTCGAACGGCTGCCTGTGCTGCGCCGTGGACGGCACCGAGCTGGACGGCATGCTGACGAAGCTGGCCGCGGCGGACCTGGACGTCATCGTGATCGAGGCGTCCGGTCTCGCCGAACCGTCGACGCTGGTCAGGATGGTGCTGCAGGCACCGGGCGTGACGTACGGCGGCCTGATCTACGTGGTCGACGCCGTGGAGTTCGCTGTGGTGCCACACCTGGACCGCGACCTGGCGCTGGCCGATCTGGTGGTGCTGAACAAGGTCGACCGCGTTGACGCCTTGCCCTCGTTCCCGGTGGACGTCCCGGTGGTGCCGGTGTCGTACGGCCGGATCGACCCGGCGTTGCTGTTCGAGGTGCGGCCACCGGACCTCGGGCCGCGGCAGCTGTCGTTCGACGATCTGGACGACCACTCCTCGCACGCCCACGCCAGGTACGACAGCGTGACGTTCGAGTCGCCCGATCCGTTGCACCCCAAGCTCTTCATGGACTTCCTCCAGGCCAGGCCCGAGGGCTTGTTCCGCGCCAAGGGCTTCGTGCAGTTCCCAGGCGGCACGTTCATGCTGCACACCGTCGGCGGGTACATCTCGTTCACGCGAACCGATGACGCCCCGACTCAGCTGGTGCTGATCGGGGCGGGCATCTCACCGGACTCGCTGGTCGACTGGCTGATGGCGTGCGTCGCGGACGGACCGGTCACCGAGCAGGACATGCTCTGGGTGCTCCGGTACGCCCGCGACTGACTCACTTCCCGCAGAGCGCACTGTCCACAGTGGCCAGAACTGCGTCGTGGGCCTTGCCCGCGTCCTCAGGCGTGTTCTGCAACGTGCCCGGCAACGCCGTGACCGCAACGGTGAACGCCCTGCCCTGCGCCGTCACACCACCACGCGTCTCGTACCCGTGGATGTCGCCGCCGTGCCCCCAGTACCTGCCACCGCACGAGAGCGGCGTGCTGGCGATGCCCAGCCCGTACTCGGCGCCCGGCCACATCTCGCCCTTGGTGTCCACCGTCTTCTGCATCTCCTTCAGCTGAGCCGCGGGGACCAGGTCACCCTTGAGCAGCGCCGTGAAGAACGTGTTGAGGTCCTTCGTCGTGGAGATGATCTGCCCGGCCGCCCAGCCCCACGAGGGGTCGAGCTCAGTGACGTCCTCGACACCATTGGCGGTCCTCGCATAGCCGTGCGGGTGCTTCTTGTCGATCGTCTCGACCCCCTGGGCCGGCCAGTAGGTGTCGCGAAGGTTGAGCTTCTTGAAGATCCGCTGGTCCACGTTCTCCGCGACCGGACGACCGGTGACCTTCTGGATCAGCAACCCCAGCAGCACGTAGTTCGTGTTGCTGTACTTGAACGCCGCGCCGGGCTCGTTGGTCGGCGGATGCGCGTTGGCGATGTCGAGCAGATCGCGCGGCTCGTGGTACCGGTGCCGCTGCTCGTCGAACTTGTCCAGCCCCATGTACAGCGTGTAGTTCGCGAGACCGCTGGTGTGGTTGAGCAGCTGCCGGACGGTGATCCGGTCGTCGTTGACGGCCTTGGGCAGGTAGTACGTGATCGGTTTGTCGAGCTCGACCTTCTGCTCCGCCACGAGCTGCATGACCACCGCGGCCACGAACGCCTTGGTGTTGGACCCCGCGCGAACCTGCCCGTTGCGCGGCACCGGCACCCGCTTGCCCAGCTCGGCCGTGCCCGCGCTCAGGAACGTCGTCTTGCCGCCAGCGTCGGTCGTGGTCGCGAGCGCAGCCGGGAACATCTCGGCCAGCCCGTCGAGCCGCCTCTGCGTGGCGTCGGTCGCCGCCGTGGCCGTTCCGGTGAACAGCACTACCGCCGCCAACGCGCCTACCAGCGTCTTCATCCCTCTGCCTCCCCTTGTGTCGGACAGGGAACAGACTTCCGGTTGCGCGCTTCCGGCACAGTCACGCACGCTGCCGTTGACCAGGTGGGGCAGGCTCCACCTTCAGCAGCGTCGGGCAGCGGCCTGCGCTCGTCCAGCGTGAGATGGACAACCCGTGCGACACCAGCCGACCACGATCGGTAGGCTGTCGCGTCGAGGGCTGCTAGCTCAATTGGCAGAGCAGGAGACTTTTGATCCACAGGCTTTTGCCACTCCAAAGTGGATAGTCGATTAGATCAACATTGCTCTCACCTGCACAGACACTCACTCGCAGGGTCACAACCCTCAGCGGGTACAAGATGTACGTCCGCAGGTACCTCCGCCCGGCATTCGGCGATGTCACCCTGACTCGCCTGCTCCAGCTCGGACCGAAGGCGTTTGAGGACTTTGCCACCGACGTGAAGCGGTGCCGCCGTCGCTGCAAGCCGCGGATAAAGCTGATCGATCACCGGACCGAGAAGGACCACGAGTGCGACGACCGATGCAAGCCGCACGCCTGTAAGCCGCTCGGTTCATCGTCTATCCGCCAGATTCACGCTGTGATGTCCGGAGCGCTGAACGCGGCCGTCCGCTGGGGCTGGATCGCCTTCAACCCCGTAGATGCCGCGAAGAAGCCTAGAGCACCCAGACCGAATCCCGATCCCCCGACTCCTGAGCAGGCTGCACTGCTCGTCAACAAGGCGTGGGAAGAAGACGAGCAGTGGGGAACTCTGGTTTGGCTGACGATGGTCACCGGCCTCCGCCGCGGCGAGCTACTGGCACTCCGCCTGCCACGGATCGTCTTCGACCACGCCAAGACTGATCCTGAACCGTCACGAGTTTGAGACCGGCTTCGGTTTTAGACCAGCGCCGGTCGGCGTGGCGGGTGTTGAGAGTAATACGCGGCTTCATACTCGGCCGGGGTCAGGTAGTCCAGACGCGAGTGCAAGCGGGCGTTGTTGTACCAGTCTGCCCATTCCATGAGCTCGAACTCGACCTCGGCGAGGGTCTTGAACGGGCCGTGCCGGTTGATGACCTCAGTCTTGAACAAGCCGATGATCGACTCCGCTAGAGCGTTGTCGTAGGCATCGCCCACCGAGCCTATAGACGCCGAGAGTCCTTGCAGAGCAAGGGATTCGGTGAACCTCACCGACGTGTACTGACTGCCCGCATCCGAGTGGTGGATCAGTCCGGGCTCGACCGGGAACCCGTAATGGTCACGGCGCCACACAGCCATGTTGAGTGCCTTGGACACCAGCGCGGTCGTCTTCGAACTGGACGCGGTCCAGCCGACGATCGCGCGGGAGTAGGCGTCGAACACGAACGCCACGTAGGCCCATCCCGCCCACGTGGAGACGTAGGTGAAGTCAGCGACCCACACCAGGTTCGGCGCGGTGGCGGTGAAGTCGCGGTTGAGCCTGTCCGCGGCGCGTATCCCGTCCTTGGCCGGGATCGTGGTGCGCTGCTTGCGGCCTCTGACCACGCCGTTGAGGCCGAGGCGGCGCATGATCCGGTCCACGGTGCAGAACGCCACGTCGTGTCCCTGGCGACGCAGGTAGCGGGTCATCTTGCGGCGCCCGTACATCTGCTCTGGCGTGCCCCGCAGGTCACGCAGGGCGTTCTCCAGATAGGCGTCGGCGACATCGCGGGCCGATGGTGGCCGGCGGCGGGCCTTGCGGTAGGTCCTGGGCGCGATCTGGATTCCGTGCTCGGTGAGCACATCACAGATCGACTCGACGCCGTAGACCTGGCGGTACTCGTCGATGAAACCGACGATCAGTGGTGCCGCGGGTCGAGTTCCCGCGCGAAAAAAGCCGAGGCCAGCTTCAGGATCTCGTTGGCCTGCTTGAGATCCCGGACTTCCTTCCGCAGCCGCAGCAACTCCTCACGCTCAGCCGGCGGCAGTCCCTGCGACGGCTGCGCGGCGGGCTGGGAGCCCTCCGCAAGGGCCTTCTTGATCCATACCCGCAACGTCTCGTAGTGCACGTCGACCATCGGGCCGATCGCCCTGGCGGCGGCATACGGAGACTCGAACTCATCGAGACGCTCAAGGGCCAGGCGCACGGCCTTCTCACGGACCTCTGGCGGGTAACGCTTCGACATGATGACGACCATCTTCCTCAAGAACGGAAGCGGTCTCAAATCCGTGACGGTTCATCCTCACAGTTGCGAGGCTGAAGGGTGTCGCGCTGTTGTCGAAGCTCGCACCAACATCGTGATTCGCGACGGAAAACTGATCGAGAAAGAAGCCAAGACACACCAGATTCGACGGATCAGCGTTGATCCGACCACAACCGATCTGCTCGCCACATGGATTGAGCTGGTACACGCTCGCTGCGAAGCAGCAGGCGTCCCAGTCACGAACGAGACTTTTCTTTTCTCCTACGCCGCCGGGCACGACCGGCACGCTGATCCCGACGGCGTCACACATCGGTATTCGCGGATGGCCGCAGGCCTGGACCTGAAGACCCATCTACACGAACTGCGGCATTACAGCGCGACAGAGTTGCTCACGGCCGACGTGGACCTCCGAACCGTCGCCGGACGCCTCGGCCACGGCGGCGGCGGTGCAACGACCCTGCGCGTCTACGCAGCATGGGTTCCAAGCGCAGATAAGCACGCAGCGGACCTGCTGGCGTCCAGAATGCCTAGCCGGCCACGACGAGATCATCAGTAGCCGAGGCTCTGCTGCAGGCGAGAACCGTGTCGGCTCGGTCCCTGCCGGACCCCGCCCATCACGGCTGAGTTTGCGGGTTCACGGGTGATGACGAACTGGATCGAGGTTGTCGAACTGCACACCGAGGCCTTTGAGACCTCGGCACGTCGACAACGCTGAGCCCCTCCGCCACAATCGGCACATGGTGGATCACAAAGTGCGACAACTGGTAATGCTTCTTGTCTGTGCTTGTTCGGTCGCCGCCTGCACGGCCACCCAGGCCCGTGAACCCTTGCCGCAGCAGCCACCTCTCCAGTTGAGTGACGACGCCTCGCCGCCGACCATCGAGACCATCGCCCTGCACAGTCAGCCGAACCAGCGGACAACGGATCTAGAGAAGAAGCTCAGCGCACTGCTGAGCCGCCTCAAGCCGTCTCTGCGCGTCGAGGACACCGCCTCGGCGGCGAGCGCCGATCAGTACATGGTCGGCGCGCTGGTCACTGATGGACCTGGCCGGTACGGGGTCGTGGTGGTCAGGCTGGATGTCCCGCAAGGGAACATCACCGAGGCGGAATGCGCGCCGCAGCTGAAGAAGGTGTGCCGGGTCCATCGAGTGACCGACGGGCGCAATGTGCTTCTCACGGACCAAAGCGAACAGTCGTCATCCTCGGTTCCCCGCACCGTAAGCGCTGAGGTGCTGCTGCCCAGCGGACATCGGCAGCGCATGGTGCAGTCGAGCGACCGCACGAGTGCGGCACAGGGCGTGTTCTGGCGAGGAGCGGCACCACTCGAACGCGCCCCGCTCGACGCCGAGGCGGTTCTCACGCTTGCTACCGATTCGAGCCTTGCCATCGAGTGAGGTTCACTCGATTGTCGGATAGCGCTGACAGCGCGGTTTGGACAGTCTCGTCTTGGGGGCTGGGGAGACCCTCGTCGTATATTGAATTTGGGGGGTATGTGAATTCCAGACTGTGGCGAATTATTGCCATTTCTGCTGCGGCAATGTGCGCGACCGCGCCGGTTCGGGCAATAGCTGCACCGACCGAAGAAGTCAACGCCTTGCTGGTGCGGATTGCGGACGAATACGTCAAGGACCGAACGTATCGCATTACTAACGAACACTATGCTCACTCGGCCGGAAATCGGCTGACCGGAGCACCCACCACCCGCGAGTTCGCTGCTCGGATAGCGTCCGAAGCGACAGAGCTTGACGCATTCCGCAACCGGTATGTCGGACTTGGTGGCGGATATTCGCGATCTGAAGTATCGCTGAAGGTGGCCGCTCTGGACATCCAAGACGATAAGGCCACGCTCAAAGTGGAGGAGGCGACCAAACTCTTCTATCAGCGAACGGTACATGCAGAGGCGCCTCAGTCGAGCAACTACCACATTGCGCACGTGATCAAGTTTGTCAAGAACAGCGGATGGCGACTGGCCGACGATCAGATCGATATCCCGGCAGGTGTTCCCGGCTATCCCGCGTATACCAACGCAGGTCGCGGGCCATCGGTGCGTGAGGCGTCCGAGAGGAGCAAGTACCCGCCCCTCTCGTCAGCAACTGCGACAACGATGAGCATCGGCGGGGCGTCGGTAAGTATTGATTCCGGTGTTAAGGCCTATGCGTACGACTACCAGGCGATGGTCGATTACGCCAGGAAGTGGGCGCACGACCGTAATCCTGAATATCGCCCATTCAGCCAGGACTGTACCAATTTTGTTTCTCAAGCTCTATACGCCGGCGGCTGGCAGCAAACGAACAGTCCTGACTGGTATCACTTCAGGCCAACCGGCTCCTCTACTTTCTATTTTAGCCGTTCATGGACCGTGGCTCATGACTGGTATTACTATGCCTTGCGAGACTCGAAGCGCACAACCGTCCTCCAGTACTTTCAACAGCTATTGCTTGCGGATGTCCTTCAGGCCGATTGGTTCGATGATGCCGAGGCGCCACATCCGGACGGCTACATCGATCACACGATGATCGTCACCCAGCGATTCAGTTCGGACGTCAACGACATTAAACTCAGCTATCACACCAACGATCAATTAGATAGGGCTCTTTCGGAGATTCTGGCTGAGATTCCGCCTACGTCGGATCGGGCGTACTACTACGGTCACCGCACGTGAGATAAGTGAGCGTATTTTAGTACCAGGATACTAGTGAAGGTCTCGGCGTGCGCGCAACGCCGAGACCTTCACCATTACCTGTCAATTTCTTACAGTACCGAGTCTAATGCTCCTGCACGGTGGCAAAGAAGGGGTACAGCACATAGAATCATCAACGCTCTGCCAAACCGACGTACACACTCTTGAAACTGATTCACGGCAGCAGAGCTCATCCCGTTAGTAAGGATCAGCGTGACGTGTGTCGTGGTCGACGGCGTTGCCTGTACGACCGCAGCTACTTCTAGAGGCACCGTGGTTGCCGGTTGAGCTTGCTCAGAGTCCGCCAACATCCACCTCACGGCCCGTCACTGCGAAGTCCGCTACTCTATATGCTGAACACGGCACAGACCAGCTGTGCCGTGTTCAGATGAGTGGGCCGCCAGGGACTCGAACCCTGAACCCGATGATTAAAAGTCACCTGCTCTGCCAATTGAGCTAGCAGCCCTCGGGGCACAGCCTACCGACCCCCGCATCCGAGTTGGCCAGGGTGGTCCGCCTAAGGCTGTGGCGAAGCACACAGACCGGCCGCCAGCACGGCCGGCGGACCCGTACGTTGAAGGGGCGAGGTGCTGGTCAGACCGAGTAGATCTTGTCCTGCGGTCTGTCCTGTAACCGGGGTCATGCGGGTGCACCTAGTGCCTGCCCAGGACACATGTGGCGACCTAAAGTGGCTGGTAGACCTACTCCGTCTGAGTGAACTTCGGTCTTTTAATCTTCGGGTTCAGGGTTCGAGTCCCTGGCGGCCCACCAAACCCCCAGGTCACAAGCCTGGGGGTTTCGTATTTCAAGATCACTGATACGCCTTTGATGCGCTTTACTCCCTGACTCTCAATCTGCGGCCTCTCTGGGTTCGTCCTGGTCAGGCCGGTCAAGCGCCCCTTCCAACGCGTCAGCGGCCTTCCGATCGACTGCCTTCCGGGCCAGGTAGGTGTCCTGAGTCATGGACGGCCGAGCGTGCCCGAGCTGGTCCGCGACGACCCGAGCGGAGAGCCCCGCCTCATCGAGGATGGTGGCCGCCGTCTTGCGGAAGACGTGCGAGGTCACCCAGGCGAACTCGTCTCCTCCCCGAGCCTTCCGGATGTCCCTGCGAGTGTTCGACGGGTCCCGCAGGCCACCGAGGCTGTTCGGGAAGACCGGCCCGTTCGGGTACAGCGTGGCCTCACGTCGCCGCCGCAACATGTCGAGTGCCCACCTGGGCAGCGGGAGCGTCCGCTCTCCCGCCTCCGTCTTGGTCGACTTCCTGATCAGCCCGAGCCCGCCAGCCCGGATGACCGTGTAGTTCACGTCAACCGTTCCGGCCTCGAAGTCGACGTCCTCCCAGTAAACGGCCAGCGCCTCACCGATCCGCACGCCCGTGGCCATCATGAAGCGCGACAGGTCAGGCAAGTCCTTCCGAACCGCCGCCGGGTCGGACTCCAACATCTCCAGCCACAACAAGCGCTCCTCCTGCGTGAGCGCCCTCGGGCTCTTCTTCCGACCGCTCTCCAGCGGGTCCGTGTCCCTCACGGGGTTCGTGTCAAGCGCCCGATCCCGCACCGCGATCCGCAGAGCACCCGAAATCACCGAGCGCGCCGTCTTGGCACTGTCGACGCCAACCGACCTCCACAGCGCGCCCAGGAACGCATCGATCCGGGCGACCGTCATCTCACGGATCCGCAGCTCACCGAGGCCTGGAAGGACATGCCGGCCGAGGATGCTCCGGTAGGTGTCGAGGCTGCTGGGCGACCGCTTGCCCATGTCCACGAGCTTCTGGAACTTCACCTGCCACGCCTCAAGCGCGTCCTTGAACCGGCTGTCTGGCGTCAACGAGTCTCCCGACGGGCCTTTGCGCTCAGCGAGCGCCTTCTTGAGCCTCCGCTCAGCCTCGGGCTTGGTCTTCCCCCTGCGAAGCACCGGCCGCGTCTTGCCGTCGAAATCGCGGTAGTTCGCGACGGCCGTCCAGCCTACTTCCGTTTGATTGCAACGAATCTTGCCGTACGTGCCGATGTCGAGCGGCGGACGAGCCATCAGGCCGCCTCCTCAAGCAGGTGCTCGAACCAGCTCCGCACCTCGGACGGCAGGTACCGCAGGTGCTTCCCCAAGCGCCGTGCGGGTGGGCCGTAGTTCTTGGTCCTCCAGCCGTAGAGCGTGTGCACCGGGACGTTCAGGTAGGCCGCAACGTCACTGACTGTCCACAGTGGCTCGAACTGGTGTGTCTCCATGATGTTCCCCCTTTGAATCAAGCAGCGTGCGGAGTTGCCGAACTCCCCGGAGGTCCGACAGATGCGAGCAGCGCCGCCGTGTATTCGGCCTTCCACCTCCGCCGCTCAGCGACAGCACTCAAGAGCAGGTGCGCCCGTGGCGGCACGTTGGGGTCGCCGGGCTGGATGTTGTTCCAGACGACGCGCTGCGCCTGGTCCTCAGGCTTGATGCCGACGTCCGCAAGCAGTTGCCGAACGAATGCCTTCCGGTCGTGCTTGTGGTCCGCGAGCGACTTCCCCGACCACTTCCGCGACACGAGCACCCGCCGCCCAGCAACACCGAGCGTGGTCCGCTTGTGCGCCTTGCCTTTGCACTTCCCCGGCACCGTCGACAGCCGAGCCCCACGAGGCTGGACGCCGTACAGCAGCCAGATCGGACACTGCGGCGAGCAGGGCGTAACCGCGAGCTCAGCGCACAGTCGTTCGGCGTGGTCTTCCTGCCGGGCGGTCTGCGCCTGGAAACACTCGTCGATGCTCTTCGTGAGGTACTTGGTCAGGTAACCGATGTGACGGCCGGCTTCTTCGGTGCCGCCGAGGATGCCCTTGGAGTGGACCTGCACCCCGAACCGCGCGACGTGCGCCGGGCGCTCGACCTGGTCAAGCGCTTCTTCCCAGGTAGGCAAGGCCCTACGGGTCTGCGGATCAACGAAACCCTTGGCCCGGACATCCCAGACCGGCAGGTTGTCGCCGCCGTACTTGATCTCGTCGTGCTCGGGCCACCACACCTGGTGGTACGTGGCCTCAGCGACAGCCCTCAGCTCAGCGCGAGAGATGCTGCCCCGAACCGCCGCGTGCCAGTGCGGAGCCAGCCGCCGTTGCGGCTCGACAGCCGAGAAGTACTGAACCTCCCAGCCGACACAGCGCCGGAGGTTCTGCACGAACCGATCGAGCAGTGCCGCGAAGTGCACCGCATCCCGAGCAGCCCGCCGGTAGTTGTACGTCGCCGGATCAACGGGCGTGCCGTCACTGCGAACCTTGCCGTAGGTGTCGAGCGTCAGCGTGAGGAACGTCGAGGGCTGGTACTTCCCTCCGAACACCTTGCCAACCGTGCGCTTGCTGACGGGCCGCCGAGGCAGGTTGGGCGCATCCTGTCGCCGCCTGGTCGACCGCTTCCGAGCCGCCTTGAGCGGCACTTCCAAAGAGGGGAGCGAACCGCGGACTCCGAGTTGCCGAAGTTCTGCGTCGACCTCCGCGACCTCTTCCCTCACCTCCTCTGCGCCGACCTCGTCACCCTCATCGAGGGCCAGGCGGAAGGCCTTCACCAGGTCAGCTCGGTAGGCGGTTAGTTCCTGCTGATCGTTCGTCTGTGCATTGGGCGTGAAGTCAGGTTCTTCGGTGAGGTGCCACCCCTCGCGGCACTGGGCCATCCGCAGACGCCGGTTCTTCTCGGCGCAGGTCGGGCACACGCTCGCCACCGTCGAGCCACACGGCACGGGCACGATGTCCACACGTCCGGTGTCGAGGTCGATCCGTTCCTTGGCCAGCGGCCGGACGCACACGCCGTGTTCTTCAGCGACGGCCCGAGCGACGTCGAGCGCGGCCGGCTGTTTCATCCGCTCCGAGCGGTTCAGGTACTCGGTCATGCCGCCTCACGCCCCTCAGCACCAGCCGGGAACTCGTGGACGGTCGCGGGTGCGAGGTAAACAGCCAGCTCGACCAGGTCCGCGTCCGTGACGTGGAAGGCCCGAGCCCTTTCCGGTTCGCGCTGCCCGTCCTCCTTGAGCCAGGCGACTCCAGGCGTGTTCTCACTGATCTCATGAGCCGCTGCACCGCGTTGCCGAACGCCATCGCCCAGGACCATGTCGACCTGCACCGGTTCGTCGAGACGCAGCGCCACACGGGTCGTGAACAGGTGCCGGAAGGCGACCACTTCCTTACGCGGGTCCTGGACCAGGCCAACAACGGCGTAGCCAGGCGCACGGCCTTGCGAGGTGATCGTCTGGACGGCGCGCGTGGCGCGCTCCCGAAGGTTCCGGTCCGACTGGTAGGCGATCAGGTCTGCCAGCTCATCCACGATCAGGACCGTGAACGGCTCACCAGTGTTGCGAGCCCAGAGCCGCCGAATGCCCCGGTACCGAGATGCACGCTCCTTGACCTCAGCGGCGATTTCTTCAAGCAGGGCAACAGCTTCCGGCCCATTGTCGTAGATGACCTTCTCGAACGCGTCCGGACACTGCCCCAGCTCCATACCGCCCTTGGGGTCGATCCCGACGAGACGGACCATGCCGGCTTTGATGACCGGAGCCAGCTGCCACACGATCGACCACAACACCGAACCCTTGCCCGCACCAGGCACCCCGACCACGAGCACCTGCGAACCGAGCAGCTTCAGCCGCCAGGGCTTACCGGTCTCGGTCCGGCCCACGACCACGCGCTTGAGGTCAATCTCTCCGGCGTGGGCGAGCTGCGGCACCGCAACCGGTCGGGCCAGTGGGTCAGCGTGGATGAAGTCGAGCTCAAGTGACCGAGGCTTCAGCACCCGCACCCGGCAGGACCGAGCGTTGAACGAGTGCGCCAGGTTGTCGCGTCGCGCTTCCCACTGCTCTGGAGACTGCGCCGGGATCATCCGAACCCGGACCTTGTCCCGCCAACCCTCAGAACGGACACGGCGCAGCTTCGGGAGGTATTCCTTCCCGCGGACTTCCCTGGTCAGCTCAGCGAGACGCATCACCGTGCGCCACTGCGGCACGTAGACCGTGAGCCGCCGCCACTCTGTGAGGAGGCGGTACCAGCCATGCCGCAGCAACGAGTCCCGATCGAGCCCGTACCAGACGGTCAGGGCGCACACGAGCGACAGAAGCGCGAGCACCAACGGCGACAGCCCGAACTGGCGATAGGCGACGTAGCCACCGAGGCCGGCCGTGACAGCGATCGGGTACCTGACAGCCAGCACGACCAGCTTCACGGCCAGCCGGCCGGTGAACCACAGCAGGGCGAACGGCGCGAGGACGAGCTTGACCCAGCCGGGAAGCCATACCCACCAAGGAAACTGCGGACGTGCACCCTCGAACGGTGCGGGGTCAATCCAGCGGTTACCCTTCATCGCACACCGCCTGCGCACTTGACGCACTGGAAGACGCTGCCGACGCTCGGAATCCGCCCAACGGGCTCGAACGCACCCGTTCCCGTGGTGCACTGCGCCTTGCAGGTCAGGCACTCAAGGCCCTCAGCTTGTGCGGCCGTGAGTTCCAAGGTCTCCAAGGACCCACCGTCGAGCATCACGACGTAGCTGGAGACTGTCTGCTTGCTGGCGATCATCCGATCCCACAGCAGTTGTTTCGTGGCCCTGTCTGGCGCAGGAATGCGCCCAGGCTCTACGCTCATCTTTGTTCACTCCCACGTTGGGTGGACAACGCAGGAGCGGCGAGGTTGGTAGCCGGGTTCCGCTCCTGCGTCTCACGTTCTCTTTGCGCCGCAACAAGGTGTGCGGCATCGCCACATGACCCAGCGGAGTCATGCGCTCTGTCCACTAAGGACTGAACTACTTCTTCTTGGTTACCGTGATCGCCTCCCCCTTCTCGCGTTCACGGTTGGCCCAGTACATGGCCTCGTGGTGGTGACTGCGGTCGGTCTCAGCGATCCGCGCGTACACGGCAGCGGAGCGGAGGTAGTAGTCCTTCAACACCGCCGGGGCGGCCTTGGGGTTGGGCATGAGCTTGCTCAGCACGTCGTGTGCCTCGCTCAGCGTCGTTGCCTTCTCCGCCAGTCCCCAGTGCATGGCCTCAACTGCGGACATCGCCCGCCTCCTCCGCCAACGTGTGCCGACCTTGCTGGCGAGCAGCAGATGCCTGGAGAGCACGCCACGCCTGGTCGAGCACGTCGCGCAGCTGCGGCACAACGTCCCGATCGATGACGAGCACGGCGGGGAAGGCGTTGCCGAGGCGGATCTCGATCCGATCGGCGAACGGCATCGCAAGCGGGCGCATCGGGACGTCAGCCGTCACGTGGACGCGCACCATGTCCGGCATCACGCCGCCTTAGCGGCGGGCTTGCTGACGACCGGCTTCATGCCGGAAGCCCGCAAGCTGTAGCCGAGCTTCGCGCGGCAGCGGTGACGCTCGCCCGCGTGTACGCCACGGCACGCCTTGTCATCGATCCACGGCGTGACCGTCAGCCCCTCGAACACGACCGGGCGGACATCCGTGCCGGGGATTGCCTCCGGCGGCACCGGCTGGTGAGGCGCGGAGATCTTCACCGTGACCACGGCGTCCGTCTTGCGCTCCGCCGCCTGGTCGATGACCAGTACGGACCACACGAGGAGACCGGTCTCCTTGTCCTTCTCCTGCTCGGGCGGCAGACCCTTCGCCCGCTCTTCGGCAGACTGGAACTTGAGCACGGGCTCAACGCCCATCACGAGCGCGCCCCTGGGAAACACGAAGTCGTGACCCGCAGGGAGCCTGCTCCCACCTGTGATCGCCATCGTGGCTCTCCTGTCGTAGGTGTCGTCCGGACCGGTTGTCTGGAGTTCTCGACGACTACGACTTTCGACTGAAAACCGGGACGGGAGCACCGCATGGCGGGACATCTATAGACGTCCCTACTAACGTAAGACGTCCCTAGCGTCCCTAAGGACGTCCAACAGGAAGCGATCATGGCGAACGAGCGACTACGAGATGCGTTGCTACGCAACGGACTCACATACGAGCAGGTAGCCAAGGCCACGGGCGTCGACCAGAAGACCGTCGAACGCTGGATCACGAAGGGCCGGGCGCCGTACCCGCGCCACCGCAACACCATCGCGTCGATGGTCAAGGAGACCGAGACGTACCTGTGGCCGGACGCGGTAGCCCCGGAGCGCAAAGCCGAGATCACCGAGTCCGAGGTGGTCAAGCTCTACCCGCACCGGAACTCGATTCCCGCGGACCTGTGGGACCACCTGATCACGAACGCCACTCAGCACGTGGAGGTGTTGGTGCACGCCGGCATCTTCTTGGTGGAGCGGCCAACGTTCATGCGTGATCTCGCCGACAAGGCCGCGAAGGGCGCGCGCATCCGGCTGATCTTCGGCGATCCAGCCAGCCGCGAGGTAGCCAAGCGCAGCGACGAGGAGCAACTGGGCAAGGGCACGCTCGGGTCCCGCATCCGCAACGCGCTTGCGTTCTACCGGCCGCTGATAGGCGTGGACGGCGTGGAGATGCGCTTCCACAAGACGACGCTCTACAACTCGATCTTCCGGTTCGACGACGAGATGGTCGTCAACACGCACGTCTACGGCTTCCAGGCCGCTCACGCTCCGGCGCTACACCTGCGGCGGCTCGCTGCGGGCGATCTCTTCGAGACCTACTCTGAAAGCTTCGAGCACGTCTGGAACCTGTCCAAGCCCGCAACGTTCTGAGGGAGCCACATGGCCCGCGTGGACTACTTCCACGACCCGAACGCCCCCAAAGCAAACAGCCTCCGCCCTGCCGTGAGCGCCTTTGTCAAGGACGAGCACGGAAGAATTCTCATGATACGCCGCACCGACAACGACAAGTATGCAATACCAGGCGGACAACAAGAAGTTGGCGAGACCCTCACTCAAGCAGCTATCCGGGAGACCAAAGAAGAAACCGGAATTGATGTTGAGATAATAGGACTGATTGGCCTGTACTCTAACCCCTCCCACGTAATCGCCTATGACGACGGCGAAGTCCGTCAGGAGTTTTCAATCTGCTTTCGCGCTCAACCAATCGGAGGAGAGGCCCGAACTAGCTCCGAGTCAAAAGAAGTCCTATGGGTTGACCCGTGCGAACTTGGCAAGATAGCCATACATCCGTCCGTGATGCTTCGGATACACCATGCTCTAGAAAATCGAGCCGAACCATACTTCACCTAGATTACGTCTTCTTCAGTCTATCCAAAAAATCATAGATCGGCGTGACGGCATGGCGGAGAGTTTCAGAAGAAGGTTCGCATCCTGGCTGAACGAGTCAGACTGGAGCGGGGCAGAAAAGAAATCGTTCTTTGCAACAGGACTAGTCGTATTTGATACAAATGCACTTTTGACACTCTACAAAATCGACCCCACCGCGCGAGATCAGGTAGTCGACGTACTAAAAACGGTCAAAGATCGATTTTGGATCCCACATCAGGTCGGGTTGGAGTTCGCGCGAAATCGTGACAAAACGGTAAAAGGTCGATACGCGGAGATTACGTCCGCAAGGGATCTAGCAAAAAGAACCGAAAAGAAGGTGATTGCCTCCATTGAGGAAGCGATTGAGACACTCATCGATGTACGCACACGAAGCCTGAGTCAGCGGGAATGGGACAGAACTTCCTTCGGTCTCGCAAAGGAAGACCTCGACCAGAAATTCGACGGAATCCTAAGTCCCGTGATAGCAGAGCTAGACGCCATGAAAAGCGAACAAGATAGCTCAATAAAGCGAATCCAAGATCACGATCCTGTACTAGACAAGCTCGACCCGATCCTTACAGGACGAGTCGGGAACGCCTACAGCTCTACAGAGCTTTGGAAAGTCGTGACGGAAGCCGAAGAGTTTCGATTTCCCAATGAAATCCCGCCCGGCTACAAAGATAAAGACAAGCCGACCATGCTAGGTAGGGCAGGCGACTTCATCCTATGGCGACAGCTGCTTGACAAAGTAGGTAACGAACGAACGATCACCAAGGTCATCCTTGTCACTAACGACATTAAAGCCGACTGGTGGCAAATCGATGACAACGGACGCCCCATCTACCCCCGCCCTGAACTCGTACAGGAGATGCAGGAACAAGGAAGATCAAGTCTTCTGGTTCTAACCCTTGCCAACTTCATGGCCAACGCTCGAGATCACCTATACCTAAGCGTATCAACCGATACTGTCAACCAGCTAAGGAATGCAGAACCTATCGCCGAGACCGAAGAATCTGAATCCCGCTTCCGATGGCTCTACCGGATACCAGCCATTGAGTTTCAGAAGATTGTATATGAACTACTTTTGCGTATGGGTTTCGAGTCAATCAGCGACTGGCCAGCCGAGGGCAGAGATCGCGGGCTGGATTTCGTAATGAGCCATACCAATACTCGCGGTGAGACAACGCTTTTTGGCATAGAAGTGAAGCGGTCACTGCGCGGAATCGCGCCAGGCAGGCTTGTGGCAAGGCTCTCCGATTCGATGGACCTGCTCGGACTCAATCACGGCATCATTGTGACACTTTCTCCAGTGAGCGCCTCATTGGCTGAGGCAGCCCAGACACGCAGGATCCGTTTCATGAGTGCTCCAGAGCTATTTCAAGTGATCGACACATATCAAAATCATGGCGACGGCGGACGAGATACCGCAGAGGAAGAGCTTTAGCGATGCCGCGAAGAGAGTGCCATACGTTGCCGAATCCAGCTCTATGGGATCAAGACGCCGCCGCTGGCGGCGCGCGCGGTCTGGCGCTGCACCAACATCCATCCCGGCACTCCCGGCATCCGCTTCGCTGCGCCGGTCGGCCGGGCGGCGCTGCGCGCCGGACCTCAAGCACCAGCTGACGGCTCATCGATCCGAGGCTGATTCGTCCCCCACTCCCGACGAGCGCCAACAGGTCACCGCAGGCCGGCTGTGCACGGCGCTCGACTGCCGCGCCGGCTTCGCCGCCTTGCCACCGATCAGGCACCAGACGAAGCCGCGGGACCGCCCTGACGAGCCCCAGGCCGAGCCACCCCGACGCCGCGAGCATGACAACGGCCGGCGGCACCGCGTCAAGGCTGGAACGAGTACCTTGACCCAGCACCACCGGCCGCGTTCGAGGCTCAGTGTCGGGATGATGGCAGGGTGTGGACGGTCCAGAAGGACCAAGATCATGATGTGCTTTAGTCTCGTAAAACGTCGATAAACGTCGCGAAGCGACTGTCCACAGTGCTCAGATCAAGGCCGCATCCGTGCAGGTAGTGAGCACTGTCGTGGAAGATCGGCGAACAACGCCAAGTGAAGGCTCTTACTCTTCGGGTTCAGGGTTCGAGTCCCTGGCGGCCCACGAGGCGGGCTTTGGCGCTCGTCGACCTTCGGTCGACTTCGCCGGAGCCCGTCATTTCTTCTGGGGGCCGCCCCCAGACCCCCGACCGTTTGGGGGCGCTACGCGCCCCGAACGGGTTCTTATGCCGACCTGTGAGGCCCACTGAAAGCCCAGTTCAACGGCCTGGGCGCGCTTTGCGCCCTGACTCCTGAAGCAGCATCCGGCAGTCCTTCCCAACTTCGCAGGCTTGTTCGACCACGTGAGCGATCTCGCCCAAGGGATGGTCGTGATTCCGCACCACAATGCCCTGGTGACCCTCTACGTCTGCGCGAGCTGCGAGCACCCTCTCACCGGCGATCTCCTGGAGTCAGAGGCACTCCCGGCCGACGATCACCTGTCCGGCCGTGGCATTGCGGACCCGCTGGTGGCGCAGGGCACCTATGCGATCAACTACGACGCCACGCTGTTCATCCTGCATCCTGACGACGTTCCAGGCACTGCTCTGCATCCCGACCGCCGACGGCGCAACGGTTGCTGCGGACTTGACGGCCAGGACGGTCCCAACCTCGTCTGTGCGGGTTGTGGTGCCGAGGTCGCCACCAAAGAGTCCGACTGCTGGACCGACCACCTCGTGGCGCTCATAGCCGCTGCAGTCGTCAGGCGTACGCAATCGTCTTGAACCTGTTGATCTCCACATCAGACGCGATCGGCGACGGGTTTGCGCTTCTCAGGCCTGCTCAACAGCCTCCTCCAGCCACGGAACGATCGCGGCGACGAAGCCGTCGGGGTTGGTCATGGGACGGCCGTTCATCGTGGCGACCAGGTGGCCGATGCCGAACAGGGCGTCCCAGGTGCGGGCGCGCCGGTAGGTGGCCGCGGGAACGGCGCGGCGGACGTTGTCCCAGCCGTGCCAGGCCATTTGGGCGGCGTCGATTGCGGGGTCGGCGGGCATGGCCATGTCCCAGTCGAGGATGCCCAGCAGTTCGCCGTTGGTGGACCAGTGCACGTTGGAGCCGCTCAGGTCGCCGTGGACCAGGGTGTCGGGGACCGGGTCGAGGGCCAGGGCGGCGTCCAGGCGGCGTTGGGCTTCGGGCTGCCAGCGGGCGGGTAGGCGCGGGAGGATCTCCTCGGCGATGATCGTCGACCATGACGGCCCCTGGGCTCGGTCGTCCAGGACGGACAGCAGTTCGGCGGTCAGGGGTACGGAGCTCACGGCGGTCAGCACTTCGGCTATCTGCGACGGGTCGCCGACCCCCTTGGGCAGCGGGGCGCCGTCGATCCACGACACGGCTACGGCGGCACGGTCGTCGAACGTGGTCACCGGGGTCAGCGGGGTTGGCACCTGGAACGGCAGATCGGCGGACGCCAGGTGGCGCAGCACCTCGATGCGGCGGGGCATCGAGGCGGCGCCCAAGGGGCGTTTGCTCACTCGGACGGCTGCCACGCCTGGGATCAGCAGCACGTCGTGGATGTTGCCCTCGGTTGCGGTGAACGCGTGGTCCAGGCGGGTGCCGGGAAGCAGGGCCGAGGCGATGGCGAGCAGGTCCGGGGCGGCCTTGATCATGTCCGGAACGTACGCGAGGCCTGCCGTCCGGGCGGGGACGGCAGGCCTGGCGGATCAGTGCGCGGATTCGGTGGTGCGGCTCGGCAGGACGGCCGCCACCACGATCGTGATCACGGCCAGTGCGGTCGCGACCAGGAAGGCCAGCTTCATGCCGCTCAGCTGGGCGGTGGCGGCGGTGGCGCCGTCGGCCACCAGGTGGCCGGTGCGGGCCGACATCACGGTCACCACCAGGGCGGTGCCGAGGGCTGCTGCGACCTGCTGCAGCGTGCCGAGGATCGAGCTGCCGTGCGGGTACATGTTCGGCGGGAGTGCACCCATGCCGAGGGTGAAGATCGGGGTGAACATCGCGGCCAGGCTCAGCATCAGCACCGTGTGCAGGCCCAGGATCTGCCAGAACGGCATCGTCGCGGAGACCTGGGTGAAGCCGGCCAGGGCGACCACCATGCCGATCGAGCCGGGCAGGACCAGCGGGCGGCTGCCCAGGCGGTCGTACAGCTTGCCGACGGTCGGGCCCAGCAGGCCCATGGCGAGGCCGCCGGGCATCACCAGCAGGCCCGTTTCCAGCGGGCTCAGGCCGCGCAGGTTCTGCAGGTAGAGGGGCAGCAGGATCATCGAACCCATCATCGCCAGGAACGCGATGCACATGAGGGTCAACGACAGCGCGAACGTGCGGTGGGTGAGGGTGCGCAGGTCCATCAGGGGTGCGCCGGTGCGCTGGAGCTTCAGCTGGCGGAGCACGAAGATCGCGATGGTCGCGGCGCCGGCGAGGACGATGCCGATGCTCGGGCCCAGTTGGGCGTTGCCGTCGCCGAAGAGGCTCAGGCCGTAGACGAGGCCGCCGAAGCCGAGGGTGGCCAGTGCCGCGCTCAGCCAGTCGATGGAACCGGTCTGGGGCTCGCCGATGTTGGTCATCTGGCGGAGGCCGAAGTAGGTCACCGCGCCCGCGATCGGCAGCACGGTCACGAACAGCAGGCGCCAGGAGCCCAGTTGCAGGATCAGGCCGGAGACGGCCGGGCCGAGCGCGGGGGCCACGGAGATGGCCAGCGTCACGTTGCCCATCACGCGGCCGCGGTCCTGTTCGGGCACGACGGTCATCAACGTGGTCATCAGCAGCGGCATCATCACGGCCGTGCCCGCGGCCTGCACGATGCGGCCCAGCAGCAGGATCGCGAACGACGGCGCGGCCGCGGACAGGGCCGTTCCGGTGAGGAAGACGCCCATGGCGATCGCGTAGCCCTGGCGGGTGGTGACGCGCTGCAGGAACCAGCCCGTGACCGGGATCACGGCGGCCATGGTGAGCATGAACGCGGTGGACACCCACTGCGCCGCCTGCTCGGTGACGTGCATCGACTCCATGAGGCGCGGGATCGCGTTGATCATGAGGGTCTCGTTGAGGATCACCACGAAGGTGGCCAGCACCAGCAGGCGCACCACCAGGGGTGTTCGGGCCGCTTGCGCGGTCGGGCGGTCTTGGGTCGCTGCAGGCATGTCAGGCCCTCACTAGGTTGCTGGCAGTCGCGTCACGGCCAAGGCCGCCGGCGTCAACGTTCACGACACCGGTAGAGACCGGCGGATCTGTGGAAACTCATCGGTCTCGCCGAGTCTTCCTCATCTCCGGCTCGGTCTCACCCGAATTCCGCCGTCGGCGGACCGGGCGCTCGTCCGTCCACACCTTCGTCGAACGGCAGGAGCGTGAATCGACACCCGGCCCGCGGGAATTCCGGCAGGCCCCACCGTCGAAGCTCCGGCGAGCTCCATGGTTCGAGCCGTCGCAAGCCGACAGGCTCGTCGGCATGAGAACCGCAGTTGTCACGATCATCGCGGCCCTCGCGGCTGCCGTCAGCACGGTGCCGGCGGGTGCGGCCACCAGGATGCCGCCGCCCGACGAGGCCGCACTGCGCAGCGCGATCAGCGGGTTGCCCAGCCGGGAGACGACCGGGGCGCTGGTGCGGATCACCGGGTCCGCGGGTGCCTGGTCAGGGGTTTCCGGGGTGTTCGACGTCGGTACCGGCGCGCCGGTGCGGGCCGATGGACGCTTTCGGATCGGGAGCACCACGAAGGTCTTCACCGCGGTGCTGGTGCTGCAGCTGGCGCAGGAGCGGCGCATCGACCTCAACGAGTCCGTGCAGCGGTACCTGCCGGGCGTTCTGCCCGCCGACTATCCGCCGGTGCCGGTGCACACGCTGCTGGATCACACGTCAGGGCTGCCGTCGGTGGACATCCCGGGGCTGACCGACCCGCGCTGGGTGCTCGAGCACCGCTTCGACCACTGGAGCCCGCGGCAGGTGCTGGACACCGCCCTGCGGCATCCGATCGACTTCCCGCCCGGCACCGCCCAGAAGTACACGAACACGTCCTACGTCACGGCCGGCCTGATCGTCGAGAAGGTGACCGGCCGTTCCTACACCCGCAACCTGCGCGAGCGGATCACCGGACCGCTCGGGCTGTGCCACACCTACTACCCGGAGGACGACCCCGGCCTGCCCGACGCGGCGGCGCGCGGATATCTGGACGTGGACGGCGAGCTCGTCGACGCCACCGAGATGAACCAGTCGATCCCCGGCGCGGCGGGCGGGATCATCTCCACCGCGGAGGACCTGGACGGGTTCGTCACCGGCTTGTTCCACGGCCGGCTGCTGGGCCACGAGATGATGACGAGGCTCTTCACCGTCCCGGACGTGCCGATGTCCGACGGCAGCGGACCCGCCCTCTACAGCCAGGGTCTGATGAGGATCGTGGTGAACGACGTGGAGATGTGGGGCAAGACCGGCAGCCGGCACGGCTATTCGAGTGGCGTCTTCGCGACCCGTGACCTGCAGCGGAAGCTGGTGTACTCGGTCAATCCGACCACGAAGTCGTCGGACGGCCAGCCGTTGATCGTCCGGAGGATCGCCGCCGCGGCCACGAGCTGACTCGGACCGTGGTCCGAGTCGGCGGACCGGACCTCGGGCCGATCCGGCGCAGCGGTGGCGGTGACAGCGTTCAGGTATGAGATTTCCCGGGGCGTGGGTCGCCGGCGTGGCGCTGGTGCTGGGGCCGGTGTTGATGCTGGCTGGGACGTTGTTGCGGGCGCCGTTCAACTTCTTCTTCCCGGACCAGCTCCGGGCCGTGGCGGAGCATCCGGCGCTGATGACCGCCGCCTACACGGCGTTCCTGGCCGGGAACGTGCTGATGTGGGCGGCGGTGGCCCTTCTCGCGCAGCGGATCTCGGAGCACCGGCCGGGGTGGGCGGCGTGGGGCGGGGTGCTCGTGACGATCGGGCTGTTCGAGCGGACCTTTCACGCCGGGGTGGACCACGCGGCGTTCAGCGCCACCAGGCAGCTGGGCGTCGACGGAGCGACGGAGCTGGTGGCGAAGGGGTACGGCGACCTGCACCTGTTCAGCTTCCTGTCGTTCACGATCATGTTCGGGTGGTTCGTGCTGGCGTTCGCGGCCTGTCGGAGCGGCGTGCTCGGCGCGGTCCGTTCCGCAGCACTCGCCACCACGGGGCTGTTGCCACTCGGGGTGCTGAAGGGCACCGAGGTGCTGTCGATCGTGGGGACCGTCGGGCTGTGCGTTGCGCTGGTGCCGTTGGGAGTTCAAGTGCTCGCGCGGCAGACCCGGCCCACGAGGCGGCAGGTGTTGATCGCGGTGCCGGTCGCGGTCGGGCTAGGGGCGCTTGCGTTCGCGAGCACGTTGGGATGACGCGAACGGCAGGGCGAACCAGAGGCCCGAGAAGATGACGAACGCCAGCACGCCGACGACCACCGAGGGCCACTTGCCGAGGATGACCTCGGCCAGCAGCAGGACGGTGCCGGTCATGGCGAGGGCGAGGAAGGCGAGGCCGATCAGGGCGAACGTGTTGCCCGCGGCGACCACGTCCTCGCGGCGGCCCTGGCGGAACAGCACGCGGTGCCAGGCGGCCGGGGCCGTCAGGAACGCGACGGCGATCGCGGCGCAGAGGACCGTGGTCAGGTGCGTCACCCGGATGTAGGTGCCGGTGGAGGTGTACTTGTCGGTGAAGGCGATGGAGAGCAGGAAACCGAACAGGATCTGCACGCCCGCCTGGGCCACGCGCAGCTCCTGGAGCAGCTCGTTCACGTTGCGGGCGAGTCGGCGTTGGTCGGACTCCTCGGCTTCGCTCACGTCAGCAACCTACCCGAACGGGGCCAGATGAAACGCCGATCCGGTCGCAAGAATGGCGGAGAACGGCTGGTACCGCTATGCAAGTGACCCATGAGGACGTTTGCAGCCGCGGTCGCCGCCACGCTCCTGTTCGCGGGGACCGGAACCGCGCAGGCCGCACCCGCGAAGGTGGCCTTCGCGTCGGGCAGGTTCGAGAGCTTCAGCGCCACGGCCACGGCTGTCACCTACGACGCCAAGGTGCCGAACGGCGCCAAGGTGATGGTGCTGGGCGTGCCGACGGTGAGTGGCGGTACGACGGTGTTGTTGAAGCTCAAGGGATTGCTGCCGAACCGGGCGTACGGGGCGCACGTGCACGTGAAGAAGTGCGGTGCGACGCCAGCCGAGGCGGGACCGCACTACCAGAACGTGGCGGACCCGGTGCAGCCGTCGGTCGACCCGGCGTACGCCAACCCCCGCAACGAGATCTGGCTCGACGTGCACACGGACGACCGCGGGTTCGCCTACACCACGTCCACTGTGGACTGGCAGTTCACCGAGCGGCACGCGCAGTCCGTCGTGCTGCACAACGAACACACGCACACCAAGCCCGGTGAGGCCGGCACCGCCGGGCCGCGGCTCGCGTGCGTGAACGTGCCGTTCTAGCGGTTGATCACAAAAAAATCAGTGACGAACGCGACCGGGTCGCCCGCGGTGTTGCGGCCGACCCAGGTCGGGTAGACGCCGTCGCCCCAGCCGGTCGAGAACGCCACGACGTTCAGGCCCGACTGCGGATCGGTGACGTTGGCCGGGCCGCGGCCGCCGCCCACCTTGCCGAGCGCGTCGATGAGGTCGCAGTTGCCGACCTCGTCGTCGCTCGCCAGCCGGTCGACGGCGGGAGCGGCGGACAGGTCGAAGAACGCGCCGGTGCTCGACTTCACGTCGTAGCCGAACTCCTCGTGCATCGGCACGAGCTCGCCCGGCAGCACGGCCGGTGTCCACGAGTACGCGGGTTCGTCGCGCACGGTCAGCTTGGCGGCGGCGACGCGGTAGCCCTGGCGGAGGTCCGGGAAGCCGTCCCCGTCGACCCACGAGACCAGCGAGACCGACACCGGGTACGTACCCGGCTCGACGGTGGTGGTGAACGCCTCGGCGTCCTCCGGCCACACCACGAACGGGTCTGCCGCGACGAGCCTGCCGGTCGGCAGAGCCAGTTCTCCCACCTGCTGCACGGCCACGACCTGCTGTTCGCCGCCGCCGGTCGGCTTGCCGACGGGCCCGTCGACGAAGAACCGCTCGAACCCGGACCTGATCAGTTGAACCGCCCCCACGCTTAGGCACCTCCAGTGGCATGTTGGCAGAAGGCTCCGACACCCGATCGGGGCACCGGGTCTGTTCGCGCTCCGTGAAGTCGGCCCGCACGCAACCGCGCAGGTGCGAGGCTTTCGGCATGGGGACGATCGAAGTGGTGCAGGGTGACATCACGGCCGAACGGGTGGACGCGATCGTCACGGCCGCGAACGAGTCGCTGCTCGGCGGTGGCGGGGTGGACGGGGCGATTCACCGCGCGGCCGGGCCCGCGCTCGCGGAGGCCGGGGCGGAGCTGGCGCCGTGCTTGCCAGGTCACGCCGTCGCGACGCCCGCGTTCGGGCTCGCGCCGGTGAAGTACGTGATCCACACGGTGGGGCCGGTCTGGGAGGGCGGGGATCAGGGTGAGGACGAGGTGCTCACCAGCTGCTACCTGAGCTCGTTGCGGCTGGCCGCCGAGCTCGGCGTGGGCAGCATCGCGTTTCCCGCCATCGCGACCGGGGTCTACGGCTTCCCCGTCGAACGGGCGGCGCGGATCGCGGCCCGCGCGGTCGGGTCGCTGCCGATCATCGACCGGATCCGGCTGGTGGCGTTCGACGAGGAGACCTGCGAGGCGCTCGCCACAGCGGTCGCTCTGGGCGACGATCGCGGCAGGTCAGTGCCGTAACCTGAAGGGCGTGTCCGTTCCCGCCACCCTCAAGATCGGCCCGTTCGCCGTTGATCCGCCCGTTGTGCTGGCGCCCATGGCCGGCATCACCAACGTGGCGTTCCGGCAGCTGTGCCGCCGGTACGGGGCCGGGCTGTACGTGTGCGAGATGATCACGGCGCGGGCGCTCGTCGAGCGGGACGCCATGACCATGCACATGATCACGTTCGACGAGGACGAGCACCCGCGGTCGATGCAGCTGTACGGGGTCGACCCGCGCAACGTCGGTGAAGCCACGAAGATGATCGTGGACGAGAACCTCGCCGACCACATGGACATGAACTTCGGCTGCCCGGTGCCCAAGGTGACGCGCAAGGGCGGCGGGGCGGCGTTGCCGTACAAGCGGGAGCTGTTCCGGCAGATCGTGCGGGCCGCGGTGCGCAACGCCGGGGACATGCCGGTCACCGTGAAGTTCCGCATCGGCATCGACGACGACCACCTCACGTACCTCGACGCGGGACGTATCGCGCAGGACGAGGGCGCACAGGCCGTTGCGCTGCACGCGCGCACGGCGTCGCAGCGCTACTCCGGCAAGGCCGACTGGTCCGCGATCGCGCGGCTCAAGGAGGCCGTGACGAGCATTCCGGTGCTGGGCAACGGCGACATCTTCAGCGCCCAGGACGCGCTCGACATGGTCGCCAGGACCGGCTGCGACGGCGTGGTCGTCGGGCGTGGCTGCCTCGGCAGGCCGTGGTTGTTCCGCGACCTGCAGGCGGCGTTCCGCGGCGAGGAGATCCCCGAGGGGCCGAACCTGGGCGAGGTCGCGGAGGTCCTGCGCACGCACGCCCAGCTGCTCGCCGCCCACTACGGCGAGGACAAGGGCCTGCGCGACCTGCGCAAGCACATGGCCTGGTACTGGCACGGCTTCCCGGTCGGCGGTGACACGCGCCGGGCGTTCGCGATGGTGTCGAGCCTGCGGCAGCTGGACGACCTGATCGGGCAGCTCGACCCGGCCGTGCCCTTTCCCGAGCACGCCGAAGGGCCGCGCGGGCGGCAGGGGTCCGCGGCCAAGGTCGTGCTGCCGGAGGGGTGGCTGGACGACCCCGAGGACGCCACGGTTCCAGCCGGCGCGGACGTGATGCACTCCGGTGGCTGAGCGCGCTGCGGTCCTCCTCGCCTCGCTCGCGCTGCTCGCGGGCTGTGCCGGCCCCGTCACGGGCTCGGCGCGCGCGATCCGGCTGAGCGACGGCGACCGCGGCAAGTTCCGGGAGTTCTACGAGCGCCTCAACAAGGCGGGCGACGAGGGCGCTTCCCAGCAGCAGAAGCTGTTGAAGGAAACGCAACATCCGGACTTCCGGCAGAAGACGTGCGATCTTCGCGGTGCCACGATCAAGGTGGAACCGACCTGGTCCACGCTTCGGACGGACGCCGACTGGGCACCCCCCGGCGAGAAGACCCATCCGCGTGGGGACGTGTACGTCGTGGCGGTCACCGTCACGCTGCGCCAGGAGGAAGCGGTGATCGGCAGCCAGATCGGATCGCTGCACGTCGTGCTGCTCGACGACCAGGTGTACGGGTTCGCGCCCTGCCTCGGTGGCTGAGCGGGTTGTCGATCACCCAAGCTCACTTGATCGGAGCAGCTGACGGTCAACCGGACGGGGGAAATCCCGCCCCCACGCGTCCTTCTAGCTCAAGCGCCGCCTCTTGGGAGACGACACCTGGCAAGTAAGGAGGTGACCGCGATGACCGCACTGCGACCCGAGATCGCAACGACCCCGCCCGACGACGCCAGCGTCGACCGGCAGGGTCCCGGACTGGTGGGTTTGCACGAGTCCATCGCGGCGTTGCTCGCCTCCCGCGGCCAGTGGCGCCAGGCCTACCAGCACCTGCGCTCCGCTCTCGACCTCGTCCACGCCGACCAGGACGAGGAGCCGCACGTCCCCGAACAGCTGCGCCGCGAGGTCGACCGGCTGCGCAGGGAGCACGCCGAGGCACGCGAGCAGAGCCTGCGCGACAGCCTCACCGACTCCTACAACCGCCGATACCTCGACCAGCGGCTGATCGACCTGCTGGCCGAGCACGGCGCGTGCCGGCACGGGCTCGCCATCGCGTTGATCGACCTCGACTGGTTCAAGCAGGTCAACGACACCTTCGGGCACCTCCTCGGCGACCGCGTGCTGCAGCGCGTGGTCGAGCTGCTGCAGCAGGACCTCCCCGAGGACGCCTTCTGCGCCCGCTACGGCGGCGAGGAGTTCGTGCTCGTGCTGCCCCGCGCGGACGCGGCGACGGCCGTGGAGATCGCCGAGGCGGCCAGGGAACGTGTCGAGCGTCACCCGTGGCAGGAGATCGCACCGGGGTTGCGCGTCACGGTCAGCGCGGGCCTCGCCTACGAACCGCCGGCGCACGAGGCCCCTGACCGACCGGCGGTGAGCGCCGAGCAGCAGCTGCTCCGCGCCGACAGCCTGCTGTACACGGCCAAACAGTCGGGCCGCAACGCGGTGGCGTACCGTGCGGATGGACGGGTCCGCCTCGCCGGTGCAGCGGCGGGTCGGCGTGCCATCACCGAGCCACGTGTTCTCGGTTACTACTGAGTGAGCTGGCTCACCCGTTCAGGGCAGACGGACTGCGCGTAATCGCGTACAGATCGCAGCCGTATCACCCGGAGTGGTCGTCAGAAGTCGGCTACATCCGTAGTATCGCGGGCGCAACTGACACGCCGGTGATGCAACCCTTGTGTCCCGGTCGTCGTCAACTCGTAATGACGAACCGCTTTTGCTTCTGACCCAGAAGGGAGATTGGGTGCCCGACGACCCCCGACGTGGTGGCCCCTCTTCCCGTGGTGATCAGGATCCCCAGCAGCAGGACCAGCCGACCGGCCGTAGACGTCGCTCGATGGAAGGCTCTGGGGGCCTGAGCGTCTCGGACCTCATCGAGCAGCACAGCAGGACGAACATCCCCCGACCCGTCCCGCCTGGCTCGCCCGACGCTCCCACGACAGGCAGGCGTGCCCTGCCCGACGCGCCCACCACCGGCAGGCGTGCCCTGCCGGATCCGCCCGCACCGCAGCCACAGCAACCGCGGCAGCAGCCGCCCGTCGCCCACCGGCCTGGTGAGCAGACGGGCACGCGCCCGCGGCCGCCGATGGCCGGCCAGGCTCCTCCGCAGAACTTCACCGGTGAGCAGACCGGCAGGCGCCGTCTCCCGGACGCGCCCGCCGAGAACACCGGAACCAGGCCGAGGCCTGCTCCGAACGGCGCCTACCCGCCTCCCGGCGAGCAGACCGGCACCCGCCCGCGTCCCGACGCGACCGGGATGCAGCGCCGGCCGGTTCCGCCGGCCGAGCAGGGTCCGCGACGTCCCGCACCAGCGGATCCGCGCAGGCTCGCGCCCGGCGACGCGCCGTCGTCCAACGGCATCCAGAGGCCCCCGGCACCCGGTGACGTGACCTCCAACGGGATGCCGCGGCCTGGCACACCCGGCGACGTGACGGCCAACGGCATGCCACGTCCGCAGGCGCCCGTCGATCCGCGGCGGATGCCTCCCGGTGACGCGCCGTCGTCGAACGGCGTCCCGCGGCGTCCCGGCGTGCCCGAGGCGAACGGCATGCCCAGCGGCACCCTCCGCCGTCCGGCACCCGACGTGAACGGGGCGCCGCCGCGCAGGCTCGCGCCCGGTGACGCGCCGTCGTCGAACGGCGTTCCACGGCCTCCGGCACCCGGTGACGTGACCGCCAACGGCATGCCGCGCCCGCCCGCTCCCGGCCCGAAGGCGCCGGAGGGCCCGGACGCCGGTGCACCGCGCCGCCTGCTGCCAGGTGACGCGCCGTCCTCGAACGGCATTCCGCGTCCGCCCATGCCTCCGAACGGGGACATGACCGGCAGGCAGCCGATGCCGCCGCGCGCGGAGTCCAGCGGTCCCCGGCCGATGCCCCCGAGGGCGGAGTCGAGCGGTCCCCGGCCCGTCATCGCGAACCGGCTCGGTGCCGCGCCCGGTGGCCCCGGTGCTCCCGTTCCGCCCGCGCCTCCCGCACCGGAGGAGCCCAAGGCGGACGACCCCGGACCGGAGGCCACCCAGATCGCCTCCGCGGCCGGCGTGGCCAAGGTCGAGACCCGCGAGGAGATGGACCCGACCTGCCTCACCACCGAGATGGAGGCCATCGGCGAGGACGTCAAGAAGCGCCGCGAGGTCGACCACACGCTCGCGCGGTTCTCGGCGGTCCACGACGAGCTCCTGGAGCAGGAGCGCCTGCGCAAGGAGCGCCGCGCCAAGCTCATGCCGTGGGTCAAGGACGAGGACGACCTGGAGGAGGCGACCCAGTTCGCCGATCCGGTCACGCTCGGCGAGAGCGAAGAGGACGGCGAGCTGAAGATCGCCGGCCGCACGCCGCAGCAGCGCAGGTTGATGCGCGGCGCCAAGGTCGGGGCGATCGCCGCCGCGGCCGTGGTGTTCGCGTCGACCGGCATCGGCTGGGCCGCCATGCAGTGGGCCGACTCCAAGATCCAGAAGATCGACGCGCTCGGCGGCAACTCGCAGGCCGTGCAGCAGGCCGAGAAGCAGCTCGGTGACGAGAACTTCCTGCTCGTGGGCTCGGACACCCGTGCGGGCGCGAAGCCGCAGGACAACGTCGGCACCCAGGCCGAGGAGGGTGGCGCGCGGTCGGACGTGATCATGCTCGCGCACATCCCCGCGGACCGGAAGCGCATGGTCATCGTGTCGCTGCCGCGTGACGTGCGGGTCGACCGGCCCGCGTGCCGCAAGTGGAACTCGGACAACGGCCAGTACGGCGGACCTCTCGCTCCCGAGAAGGAGGTCATGGCCAACTCCGTGTACGCCGACGGCGGGCCCGAGTGCGTGGCCAACATGATGACCCAGCTGTCCGGCCTCAAGATCAACCACTTCATGAGCATCGACTTCATCGGCTTCCGCGAGATGTCGGCGGCGATCGGTGGCGTGGAGCTCTGCATCCCCAAGGCGATCAAGGACGACGAGCTCGGCGTCGTCATCGACAAGCCCGGCAAGTACACGCTGAAGGGCGACCAGGCGCTGCAGTACGTGCGCGCCCGCAAGGTCGCCGGCGACATCGGCGGGGACTACGACCGCATCAAGCGGCAGCAGGGCTTCCTGTCGGCGATGCTGCGCCAGGTGCTGTCGAACGAGGTGCTGCTGAGCCCCACCAAGCTCAACAACTTCATCAACGCGCTGACCAAGTCCACCGTCGGCGACAACATCGACGTGGCGTCGCTGCTGGAGCTCGCGAACTCGCTGCAGAGCCTCGACGCGGGCCGCGTGTCGTTCGTGACGATGCCGCACTGGACCGACGAGGGCCCGACGAAGTCGAACGACGACAACATCGAGCGGCTGAAGAACGACGACGTCAAGGCGCTGTTCCAGACGATCATCGACGGAACGCCGCTGCCGCAGGAGAAGCCCGTCGACCCGAAGCCCGGCGACCCCAACACTCCCGCCCAGCCCGGCACGGTGATCGACCCCAAGGAGGTCACCATCCAGGTGCTGAACGGCGACCCGTCGAACGGCGGCGCCGTCGCCAGGACGTCGAACGCCTTGGAGCAGAAGGGTTTCAAGGTCGCCCGGCGGGACAACGCACCGGAGAACGCGAACAAGACCACCATCGCGTACTCGAAGGGCCAGGAGAACAAGGCGGCGACGCTCAAGGCCGCGGTCCCCAGCGCGGAGCTCGTGGAGACGCCCGGGATGGGCGGGGCGATCGTGCTGACGATCGGCAGGAACTTCGACGACAAGGTCGTGGCACCGCAGCAGGGCACCCAGCAGCAGGCCGGCAACCAGGGGCAGAAGAGCAACGATCTGTCCATTGTGAACGCGGCGCAGGACCCCTGCGCGAAGTGATTCGCCTGGGGTTCACCTGCGGTTCATCCTGGCATGTCGCTGCCGCGATGGTCGGGACGTAGGCTGAGCGCCATGCGCGAGGCCTACCACGACCAGCTAGAACAGCTCGCCGACCGACTGGCCGACATGACCGGCATGGTCGCCGAGGCGATGCAGAACGCGACCGCCGCCCTGCTGCAGGCCGACCTCGGCCTCGCGGAACAGGTCATCAGCGGCGACCGGAAGGTCGACGACGTCCGCTCCAGCATCGAGGAGCAGTCGTACGCGCTGCTCGCGCTGCAGGCACCGGTCGCCACCGACCTGCGCACCGTGCTCGCGGTGATCCACGCCGCCGAGAGCGTCGAACGCATGGGCGACCTGGCCCTGCACGTGGCGAAGGCCGCGCGGCGCCGGCACCCGGCGTCGGCCGTGCCCGAGGACGTCCAGCCCTACTTCGCCGAGATGGGCCGCATCGCGGTCAAGCTCGCCAGGGAGGCCGCCGAGATCATCCGGCACAAGGACGTCGAACGCGCGCGCAGCCTCGAGGAAGAGGACGACGCGATGGACGACATCCACCGCCACCTCTTCTCGGTGATCATGGACAAGGAGTGGCAGCACGGCGTCGCGTCCGCAGTGGACACGACGCTGCTCGGCCGCTTCTACGAGCGCTACGGCGACCACGCCGTGTCGGTCGCCAAGCGCACGGTCTTCGTCGTCACCGGCCGGATGCCCGGCTACGGTGGCGACGACAACCTGTAGTCACTCGCGAAACTGCCCATCGCGTTCGGCCGCGAGCTCCGGATCGGCGTAGGCCTCGGAGAACTCGGCGAGCACGGTGGGCAGTTCCTCGTCCCACTCCTGCAGGGCTTCCGCCCGCGGCAGGTCCCGCGCCTCGACGGTGAAGTGCGCCCACGCCCGCGCGAGCTCCGGCAGCAGCGCCAGGTCCTCGTCCGAGAGGTGCAGGCGCGCGGCCAGGTTCATGATCAGCACAGCGGTCAGCGAGGCCGGCCCGTACTCGACGGGATCGCGGTTCTGCTCCACCGCCGCGGAAGCGACGACGCGGGCGAACGCACGCGCGGCCTCGACGTCCGCGATCCCGTGCGCTGAAGCCAGAAACGCCTCGACCACCTCGTCCGTCCTCTTCGGACTGATGGCCGGGATCTCGTAGTCGTCGGGCACGAGCAGGCTCACCCGCGTCTCGGCGAGTGCCATCAGCTGAACGGGGTGCAGCGCCTCCTCGTCGCCGAGCAGCCCCTCCTCCGCCTCCTCGTCCGGCCCGTCGGTCCAGAACTGCTCGACGTCCGGCCACAGGCGGTCGAACACCTGCTCCGCGGTGAGCGGCGTGATCACGTTCCGGAACGCCTGCGGCGTCGAGGAGATCATGTCCTCCAGCAACGCCGAGGTGCCCTCGTCCGGCGTGGAGAACAGCTCGATCGAGGTGGCGCCCAGCACCGGCTGCCGCATGAACATCATCGTCTCGGCAACACCCGCGCGGTCCTGGGTGAACGCGATGACTTCCACGTCTCCCAACAGGTTCGTGACGAGGAAGGCGTCCCGGAACACCGGCACGGCACCCGCCGAGTACCAGTCCGGCTCGGCGACACCGCGTGCCGCCAGTTCGTTCGCCACGCCCGTGACCAGAGCCCTGAGGTCGCCGTCGCCCACGCCGGACAACGCCCGCAACGCGGTGAGCGCCTCCGGCTGCTCGATCCCGCCCAGGGCTTCGATCATCCGGCCGTACTCGGACGCGAACGCGTCCGACCAGTCCTCGAACCGCCAGGCGCCGAGCCACAGCGTGCCGAACAGCTCGCTCGCCCACGACTCGGCCAGCAACCACGACTCGGAACGCAACGCGGCCGCCGACTCCAGCAGCGGTGCGTAGGGCGACTGCTGCTGCGGCCGGCGGCCGGGTGCCTTGCCTTGTTTCTTCTTGCGGCTCTTGCTCTGCGGGCTCACCCGCAGAAATCTAGCCGAACCGGCCGGAGATGTAGTCCTCGGTCGCCTTCTGGCCGGGGTTGGAGAAGATCTTCTCCGTGTCGTCCACCTCGATCAGCTGTCCCGGCTGACCGACACCCAGCAGGTTGAAGAACGCGGTCTGGTCGGACACGCGCGCGGCCTGCTGCATGTTGTGAGTCACGATGACGATCGTGTACTCCTTCTTCAGCTCCGTGATCAGGTCCTCGATCGCCAGCGTGGAGATCGGGTCCAGGGCGGAGCAGGGCTCGTCCATCAGCAGGACGTCGGGCTGCACCGCGATGGCGCGGGCGATGCACAGACGCTGCTGCTGACCACCGGAGAGGCCACCGCCGGGACGGTCGAGGCGGTCCTTGACCTCGTTCCAGAGGTTGGCGCCGCGCAGCGAGCGCTCGGCGACCTCGTCGAGCTCCTTCTTGTTCTTCACGCCCGCGAGCTTCAGGCCCGCCACCACGTTGTCGCGGATGGACATCGTGGGGAACGGGTTCGGCCGCTGGAACACCATGCCGATGGTGCGGCGCACCTCGACCGGGTCCACAGTGGACGCGTAGATGTCCTCGCCGTCGAGCAGCACCTTGCCCTCGACGCGGGCGCCGATCGCGACCTCGTGCATGCGGTTGAGCGACCGCAGCACGGTCGACTTGCCGCAACCGGAGGGGCCGATGAACGCGGTGACGTTCTTCGGCGGCACCGCGAGCGAGACGTTCTCCACGGCGTGGAACTTGCCGTAGTAGAGGTTCAGGTCCTTGATGTCGATTCGCTTGGCCATGTCCGCCCGCTCACTTCGTCTTCGGCGCCAGCGCCCGCGAGATCACGGTCGCCAGCAGGTTGAACAGGGTGATGATCAGCACGAGCGTGATCGCCGCGCCCCACAGTCGCTCGAAGCCCGCCTGCGTCGGGTTGTTGCGCTCGTTCACCATCATCAACGGCAGCGAGGCCATCGGGCCGCTGAACAGGTTGTAGTTGATGAACGGCGCGTACGCCGCGAGCACGAGCACCGGCGCGGTCTCACCCATGACGCGGGCGAGGGCGAGCATGATGCCGGTGAGGATGCCGGAGAGGGCCGTCGGAATGACGATCTTGACGATCGTCTTCCACTTGGGAATGCCGAGCGCGTAGGAGGCCTCGCGCAGCTCGTCCGGAACGATCTTCAGCATCTCCTCGGTCGTGCGCACCACGACCGGAACCATCAGCAGCACCAGTGCGATCGACACCGCGAACGCGCTGCGGCCCATGCCGGCGTAGGTGATCCACACCGTGTAGACGAACAGCGCCGCGACGATCGAGGGGACACCGGTGAGGATGTCGACCATGAACGTCGTGGCCTTCGCGAGCTTCGAACGGCCGCCGTACTCCACGAGGTAGATCGCGATCATGATGCCGATGGGCACGGAGATGACGCCGCACACCAGGCCCTGCACCAGGGTGCCGTAGATCGCGTGGTACGCACCGCCACCCTGCTGGCGGGCGAGCAGGCCGGACAGCGACTTCTGCCACCAGTCCCCGTCGAGGATGACCGGGAAACCGCGCTGGATCACGGTGTAGAGCACCCACACCAGCGGCACGATCGCGATCAGGAAGGCGCCCCACACGAGCGCGGTGGCCAGACCGTTCTTGATCCGGCGAGCGAGGCTGACCGCCTGGAACGTCGGCGGCGTCGCGAGGCGCGTGGGGTCCGCGAGGTTCGTGCTCACTCGTACTCCTTGTGGCCGGCGACGATCGAGCGCGCGATGGCGTTCACGACGAAGGTCAGCACGAAGAGCACCAGACCGGCCGCGATGTAGGCGCCGGCCGAGCGCGTGTCGTTGAACTCGGGTGCGGCCAGCGCGATCTTCGAGGCGAACGTGGCGCCACCGTCGAAGAGCGACCAGCCGAACGCCGACGACGTGGTGCTCAGGATGATCATGACGGCGATGGTCTCGCCGAGTGCGCGGCCGAGACCGAGCATCGAGGCGCTGACGTAACCGGCCTTGCCGAACGGGAGGACGGTCGTGCGCACGACCTCCCACTTGGTCGCGCCGAGCGCGATGGCGCCCTCGACGTGCATCCGCGGCGTGCGGTCGAAGACCTCGCGGCTGACGGCCGTGATGATCGGCAGGATCATCACCGCGACGACGATGCCCGCGGTGAAGATGGTGCCGCCGAGCTGCACGTTCACGTTGCCCTTGGCGAACAGCGGGAACCAGCCGAGGTGGTCGATCAGCCACTCGGAGAACGGGAACAGCACCGGACCGAGCACGAACAGGCCCCACAGACCGAAGACGATCGAGGGAACCGCGGCGAGCAGGTCCACGACGTAGGCGAACGGCCGGGCGAGGTTGCGCGGCGCGTACTGGGTGAGGAAGAGCGCGATGCCCAGCGCGACCGGCATCGCGATCAGCAGCGCGACGATCGAGACGATCACCGTGACGAGCAGCAGGTCGAGGATGCCGAACCGCAGGTTCGCGGGATCGGTCGTGTTCCACTCGCGGCTGGTCAGGAAGTTGATCTGGTCCAGCCCCAGGGACGGGATCGCCTGCACGATCAGGAAGAGGCCGATCGCGCCGATGAGCACGACGATGAAGACACCGGACCCCGTCGCCAGGCCGCGGAAGATGCGGTCGCCGGGCCGAACGTGCGGTGCCTTGGTGGTTACTGGAGCTTCCGGTGTCGGGGGAATCGGAGCCTCCGAGGCGGTGGGAGCAGCCGCAACGCCCCGCTCGGCTCCGGGTTCACCGGAGCCGGCGGGGCGCTTGGCCACGACTGGATCGTTCATCGCGTCAGCGTCAGTCGCAGTTTGACATCAACCTCAGGCGATCGCCTTGATGGCGGTGAGCAGCTTGTCCTGGAACGCCTTGGGCAGCGGCACGTAGCCGGCGTCCGGCAGCGCGCTCTGGCCCTTGGTGGCGGCGGTGGTCAGGAACGCCTTGACGGCCGTCGCGGTGTCGGCGTCGTAACCCTTCGAGCAGACGATCTCGTAGGTCGCCAGCAGCAGCGGGTACGCACCGGCGGTCTTGGTGCCGTAGATCGAGTTGAGGTCGAGGACCAGGTCGTTGCCCTCACCCTTGACCTTGGCGCCGTCGATGGCCTTGCCGGCGGACTCGGCGTTCAGCTCGACCGCGCCGGAACCCGTGTCGATCTTGGCGACCGACAGCTTGTTGTCCTGCGCGAACGACCACTCGACGTAGGTGACCGCACCGTCGATGGAGCCGACGGCCTGCGCGACACCGGCGGACTTCTCCTTGCCCTCGCCGACACCGCCCTTGAACTGCTTGCCGTCGCCCTTGGTCCAGCCACCGGCGGTGGTCAGGTACTTCTGGAAGTTGTCGGTGGTGCCCGACTCGTCCGAGCGGTAGATGACCGCGATGTCCTTGTCCGGCAGGTTCGCGGAGCCGTTCAGCGCCTTGATGGCCGGGTCGTTCCACTTCTTGACCGCACCGGAGAAGATCGCGGCGGTGGTCTTGCCGTCCAGCACGAGGCTGTCGACGCCGGAGAGCTTGTAGCCGATCGCGACCGGGCCGAAGACCAGCGGCAGGTTCCACGCCGGGTTGCCCTGGCAGCGCTTGGTGGCGGCCTCGACCTCTGCACCGGCCTTGAGCGCGGAGTCCGAGCCGCCGAAGTCGACCTGGCCCGCGTTGAAGTTCTTGACACCCGCACCGGAACCCGAGGGGTTGTACGCGAGGTCGGCGCCGGAGCACTGCGCCTTGTACGCCTGCACGAACGCGTCGATGGCGTTCTTCTGCGCGGAGGAACCCTCGGCGTTCAGCTTGGACTTGCCACCGCACGCGATCGGCACGGACGGAGCGTCCGAGGTGGCCTGGCCACCCGCCGCCGTGTTGTTGTCACTGCCACACGCACCGAGCAGAAGCGCGCTGGCCGCGACGAGGCCGAGCACGGCGCCGTGCCGCTGGATCTTCACCTTGGTCCTCCACCTTGCGGAAGCATTCGCGGTTTCGCGACGGACGTCGCCGCTCGCTCGGAAGGTAGGTATCCATGGTGGACAGCCCACCTAGACAGGGTGAACGACAGGTGAACACCGAACGGGAAGTGACGGGTCACACGGCCAAATGAGTGAGGGCGTGACCAGCGCGTATGCGTTTTGTGACGGTCCGTTGACTACCTGGCGTACTGGACGTCGGCGTCCCAGAGGGTGAAGCCCAGCTTGGTGTAGACCCGCACGGCCGCCGCGTTGTCCGACTCGACGTACAGCATGACCTCCTTGACCTGCTGTTCCCGCAGGTGCCGGAGACCGGCCAGCGTCAGGGCCTTGCCGAGCCCACCGCCCTGGCGGTCGGGGTCGACGCCCACCACGTACACCTCACCCAGCTCGGGCGTGTGCACCTTGGTCCAGTGGAAACCCGCCAGCCGGCCGTCGGCGTCGAACGCGAGCAGGAAGCCGGCCGGGTCGAACCAGTCCTCGTCCTCCTTGGCGCGAACGTCCTCGATGGACATCGAGCCCTGCTCTGGGTGCCAGTCGAACGCGCGGTGGTTCACGTAGACGACCGCGGCCTCGTCCTTGCCGGGCACGAACGGCCGGATGGTGATGCCCTCGGGCAGCTCGGGCTCCGGCAGGTCGTTCTCGACCCGCAGCCGCATCCGCAGCAGCTCGCGCACCTTGCGGTAGCCGAGTTTCGCCGCGAGCTTCTCCGCGTCCGGGTGGCCGCCGTGCGCCCAGACCCGCAGGGAGTCCTGTGGCAGCGCCTTCACCAACGCCTCGCCCACGCCCTGATGGCGGTACTTCGGGTGCACGGCGAACTCGGCGACCTTGTGGCCGCCGGAGTCACCGATCATGTCGACGTGCGCGTACCCGGCCAGTTCGCCGTTCAGGTGCGCGAGGAGGTGCTTGCTGCCGGTCGCGCCGGGGCGCATCCGCAGCCGCACGGCCTCGCCGACCGGTGCCACGCCGTCGGTGTCCTCGGCAGCCTCCAGCAGCTGCCGCACCTCGGCGGCCTGGTCGGTCGTCAGCTCGTCGAACCAGCTCAGTTGCGCCACACAGGCGAACCTACCGCGCGATCAAACGCTCATCCAGAACGTGGACCGAGTCACCGATCTCGTCGACCTCGGCCAGCTCAGCCGGACGACGGGTCGAGCCGGGACGCGGAGGGCGGACGAACTTGTAGCCCACGTTGCGGACCGTGCCGATCAACGCCTCGTGCTCGGGGCCGAGCTTGGCGCGCAACCGTCGCACGTGGACGTCCACAGTGCGCGTGCCGCCGAAGAAGTCGTAGCCCCAGACCTCCTGCAGCAGCTGCGCGCGGGTGAACACCCGGCCCGCGTGCTGCGCGAGGTACTTGAGCAGCTCGAACTCCTTGTAGGTGAGGTCGAGCGGGCGGCCCTTGAGGCGCGCGGTGTAGGTGGCCTCGTCGATCACGAGGTCGCCGAGCTGCAGGGCGCCGTCACCGCCGGGCTGGGAGGTGCCGCGGCGCGAGCGGACCAGGCGCAGGCGGGCGTCGACCTCGGCCGGGCCGGAGGTCGGCAGCAGGATCTCGTCGACCGACCAGTCGGAGTTGACCGCGACCAGACCGCCCTCGGTGACCACGGCCACCACGGGCACGTCCACGCCGGACGAGTCGAGCAGGCGGCACAGCGAGCGGGCGCCGACCAGATCGGTGCGGGCGTCGATCAACACGATGTCGTGCGGCCCGGCCTCGAGCAGCGCGGAGACCTCGGGACGCAGTGGACGCACGGCGTGCGGGAGCAGCGCCAGCGCGGGCAGCACGGCCTCCGGGTCCGGGTCTGTCGTCAGCAGAAGCACGTCGATGCTCATCGCGGCGCCCTCCAAAATCGGCCGTGGTCGGCCACCTCGACCAGACCAGCGGCGTACGGTGACCGGGCCCCGTTGCCTGCGGATGACGGAGACGATACCGGTGCAACCCGAGAAAGTCCCAGGTAGAGAAGCCGTGCTCACACTTGTTTCCACAAGCGTCACGCCTGTTACATCCATGTCACACGACGGCGTACGTCTGCACGGCGTCCACTACAAGGGTGAAAACGAGCTCGCTTTCGTTGTGGGACATGGGTTCACGAACAACGTGAGCAAGCCGTACGTGGCACGGGTGCTCGGTCGTTTGGCCACGCACGCAGGTGTCGTCGCGTTCGACTTCCGGGGTCACGGACGGTCCGAGGGACGCTCCACGGTCGGCGCGGACGAGGTCCACGACATCGAGGCGGCCGTGCGGACGGCCCGCGAGCTCGGGTACCGCAAGATCGCCACGGTGGGGTTCTCGATGGGAGCCTCCGTCGTGCTGCGGCACGCCGCGCTGGGCGAGACCAGGCCGGACGCCGTCGTCTCGGTGAGCGCCCCGGCCAGGTGGTGGTCACGGGAGACGGCTCCGATGCGGCGGGTGCACTGGTTGCTGGAACAGCCGCACGGGAAGCTGGCGGCGCGGGCGATCGGGGTTCGGCTCGGCGACAGCTGGGTACAACCGCCCGAGAGTCCGCTGGAGGTGGTGCACCGCATCACGCCCACCCCACTGCTGATCGTGCACGGTGACCTGGATCACTATTTCGGTGTGGAACACGCCAGGTCACTGCACCGCGCGTCCTCAGGGCATGCCGAGCTGTGGATCGAGCCCGGCATGCGGCACGCGGAATCAGCCGCGACTCCGGACCTGGTAGACCGAATGGCGGCATGGATCGCCGGCAACGTCGAGGACGAGGAATGACTGCGCACACCCCTGCACGGCCGCGGAAGAAGAAGTCCCGACGCGGGAAGTTCCTCATCATCACGGTGATCGTGCTGGGCGTGCTGCTCGTGGCCGCCGACTTCGCGCTCGCCGCCGCCGGCGAGTACCAGATCGCCCAGCGGATGCGGGAGAAGCTGCAGCTCAACGAGGACCCGTCGGTGCGCATCAACGGCTTCCCGTTCGTCCTGCAGGCGATCCGCGGCGACTACAAGAGCGTGGAGATCCGCGCGTCCGGCGTGCCGATCAAGAACGAGCAGTCGGGCGTCGACCTGCGCGACCTCGACGTCGAGGCCAACCTGCACCACACCCGCGTCGAGCTGTCCGACCTGCTCGCCGGCAACGTCTCCAAGGCGACCATCGACGAGGTCGAGGGCAGCGTGAAGATCAAGGCGCTGGACCTGAACCGCCTCGCGAACCAGGTCACGCCGTTCGACAAGCTCTCGATCGAGCCCGACAACCGCGTCACGACGCCCACGCCCGCGGACCCGAAGGCGCCCAAGACCACCGCGGCGATCAAGCTCTCCGGCCAGACCAACGTCGCGGGCAAGGTCGTCACGCTGAGCGCCTACGGTCAGATCGCGCTGGTCAGCGGTGCCATTCAGATCAACATCGACGACATCGAGCTGGACGACACCTCGCTCAAGCAGATCATCCCGCAGCTGCGCCAGGCGCTCGCGCTCAAGATCGACCCGGGCAAGCTGCCGTTCGGCGCGACCCCGACCGCCGTCGAGGTGGAGAGCGGTGCGTTCAAGCTGACCGGCCGGATCACGGATGTACCGTTGGTCCAACGATGACCGGTGTGTGGGCGCTCCTGGGCGCGCTGGCCGTGGCCGGCGCGGTCGGAGTGCTGCTCAAGATCCGGGAGGGCCGCATCTCCCACCGCGAGGCATCCGTTGATCTGCCCGCTCCCGTGCGCGACCTGCTCGCGCCGGGAGTGACGCTGGTCCAGCTCTCCACCACGTTCTGCGCGCCGTGCCGCCACGCGAAGGTGATCCTGCGCGACCTCGCCGACCGCACCGACGGCCTCACGCACGCCGAGCTCGACGTCACGAACCTGCCGGACGTGGCCGCCCAGTTGGGCGTGATGCGCACACCGACGACGTTGGCCCTCACCGCGGACGGCACCGAGGTGTTGCGAGTCGGTGGCGTGCCGAAACGCGACTCGTTGCTCGCCGCCCTGCGCCCGCATTTGCCCTAATCCGGTCGAGTGAACCTGCGTTGTTCCACCAAGTGGACATACCTCCCGGACCGAGGGATTGAGGGCTACCCTCGCTGGCATGACCATGCTGCTCACGAAGCGACGCGCGGTTGACCTGTGCCGCGTGCGCAGCAGCCTGTGTCGCACGACGAGCTGATTGGGCCGCTTGACGCCCACCAGCTACCTCTGACGGACTGAATTTCTCCTCGTCCGAATGTCCGGAGGTCGTCGTGCCCAAAGATGCCCCAGTAGACCCGCGCGGACCGCGCTTCTCCGCCTGGATGACCACCGTCGTCCTGGCCGTCGTACTGCTCACCGGCTGGTGGCGCCTGCTCGCCGCCCAGACGGTGCTCTTCGCGATGTGCGCGTTCATCTCGCTGAAGCTCAACCCGTGGGGTCACGTCTACCGCTTCGCGATCCAGCCACGCCTCACCCCGACCACCGAACGCGAGGAAGCGGCCCCGCTGCGCTTCGCCCAGGGAGTCGGCTTCGTGTTCGCGCTGATCGGCACCCTCGGCTACGCCACGGGTCTGACGACGCTCGGGGTCGTGGCCACCGCCCTCGCACTGGTGGCAGCGCTGCTCAACGCCGCGCTGGGCCTGTGCCTCGGGTGCGAGATGTACCTGCTGCTGCGCCGGTTCGCACCCGCCCTCGCCCGTCCGCAATCGCAATAAGCCCAGTACTACTACAGGAGCAACGTCCCATGAGCCGTGAGAACGTGCTGGTCTCGGCCGCCTGGTCCGAGGAGAACCTCCAGACGCCCGGCGTGGTGTTCGTGGAGGTCGACGAGGACACCACCGCGTACGAAGGCGGGCACATCCCCGGCGCCGTGCGCATCGACTGGAAGACCGAACTCCAGGACCCGATCCGCCGCGACTTCGTCGACCGCGAGGGCTTCGAGAAGCTGCTCTCGGCCAAGGGCATCTCCAACGACGACACCGTGATCCTCTACGGCGGCAACAACAACTGGTTCGCCGCCTACGCCTACTGGTACTTCAAGCTCTACGGGCACACCGATGTGAAGCTGCTGGACGGCGGCCGCAAGAAGTGGGAGCTCGACGGCCGTCCCCTGGACAAGGAAGAGGTCTCCCGCGCGGCGACTTCGTACAAGGCCCAGGAACAGGACCTCTCGATCCGCGCCTTCCGCGACGAGGTCGTGGACGCCATCGGCAACAAGAACCTCGTCGACGTCCGCTCCCCCGACGAGTTCTCCGGCAAGCTGCTCGCGCCGGCCCACCTCCCGCAGGAACAGGCCCAGCGCGCGGGCCACATCCCGTCGGCCGTGAACGTGCCCTGGTCGAAGGCGGCCAACGAGGACGGCACCTTCAAGTCCGACGAGGAACTGCGCGAGATCTACGCCGAGGCGGGCTTCGACGGCTCCCGCAAGACCATCGCGTACTGCCGCATCGGCGAGCGTTCCTCGCACACCTGGTTCGCCCTGCGCGAGCTGCTCGGCCACGAAGACGTCAAGAACTACGACGGTTCTTGGACGGAGTACGGCTCGCTCGTCGGCGTGCCGATCGAACTCGGTTCCGGCAAGGAGGCCTGATTCCCATGTCCGACTCATGCGGCGCGCCCGTGCAGGGCGGCTCCATCGACGCAGCGACCACCGAGACCGTGCTGCAGGGCAAGGTCGTGGCCGACGGTTCCCCCGTCGGCGGCGCCTACGTCCGCCTGCTCGACTCGTCCGGCGAGTTCACCGCCGAGGTCGTCTCCTCACCCGAGGGCGACTTCCGCTTCTTCGCCGCGCCTGGCAGCTGGACCGTTCGCGCCCTGCACCGCAGTGGCAACGGGCAGGCCGCCGTTTCGGCTGACGGGCCCGGCATCCACGCGGTGGAGATCGCGGTCGCCTGACAGCTCTGGCTGGTATGCCTGAAGGCCCCGGCGGCGCACCGTCGGGGCCTTCCTCGTTTCCGGTTCCAGCGTGGTTGCGTTTCAGGGTCGATGACGAGCTTTGGTTGCGTCATCGCCGCTTCGCGACGATAGCGATTGGGGCTTGACTTCGGGGCCCTTGCGAGGTGCTGGTCGGCCTTCAAAAGCCGGGCTGAAAAGAGCCCGGCCGATCCGAGCACGGTAGCAC